>JAEZRV010000036.1 GCA_023444055.1 Bacillota bacterium | reverse complement strand
ATCAAATTCAAGAAGTTACAAAACAGGTTGTTGATTCGGTTGAAAACTTGAAACATAGCTCAGAGCAAGCATTAATTTTTATTGAATCGCAGGTTATTAAAGATTATGATTCGTTAGTACATACAGGCGAGCAGTATTATGAGGATGCAGAATATGTGAGCACACTGGTAACAGATTTTAGTGCAACATCAGAGGAACTAGCTGCCTCTATCCAGAACATGATAAAGGTAATCAATGAAATTTCCATTGCCAATAATGAAGCTGCAAGTGGTACTCAGAATATAGCTCAGAAGTCTTCCATAATTTTTGAAAAGGCAAAATTTATATCCGATATGGCTTCAGCAACAGAGGACAATTTAGAAAAGCTTTTGAAAATGTCCAAAGAGTTTAAAGTGTAATATTTGTTGTATGCTACTTATATATTTCAATATCTTTTCTATATTTTAAATACGAAATAGTATTATTTTATGCACAGACTCTTCAAATTTTAAAATATGTAGATGAGAGGGGGTATATTTTGTTATAATGGTTAATGTATTTATTCGATTTTCTCAGCGGCAGATTTTATACTAATTTGCATTTAAAAATATGGTATCACATTTTTAAATAGCCGCATCTGCGGCGACGGGACGTAGTCCGCAATAGTATTATAAGCTGAGAGCTAAATTTAATAACAGATGGAGAGTTAACGTGATTGTACTTAATTGTAACAATATAGGTTTTGCATATGGAACTGAAACTATAATTCGGGATATTTCCTTTAGTGTACAGGAAAATGATAAGGTGGGCTTAGTAGGTGTCAATGGTGCTGGAAAATCTACTTTATTTAAGATAATAACAGGAGAGCTGAGTCAAGAGGATGGAGAAGTTTTTGTTTCAAAAGATTTAGTTTTAGGATATCTAAAGCAGAATGCAGCTTTAAACTCTGACAATACGCTTTGGGACGGGCTCCTTGAAGTGTTTAAAGACTTGATAGATATGGAGAACTCTATCAATAGGGTTGAAAAGGAAATAAGCACTACTACCGACAAAGAAAAATTGTCATCACTTATGAAGGAATACAGTAGATTAACTGAGAGATTTTCTTATCTTGGAGGATATGAATATAATAGCCGGGTCAGAGGTGTACTTAGGGGTCTAGGCTTTGATGACAGTGAATTTGAAAAGAAAGTTAGCATTTTAAGCGGAGGTCAAAAGACAAGATTAGCCTTAGCAAAGGTACTTCTTGAAGAACCTGATATTCTTATGCTTGATGAGCCCACTAACCACTTGGATATTGCAGCAGTAGAGTGGCTAGAAGACCATTTAAAAAGCTATAAAAAATGCTTGCTTATAATTTCCCATGATAGATATTTCCTTGATTCTGTGACTAATAGAACTATTGAGATAGAGAATTGTACTAGTACGGTTTACAATTGTAATTATTCTGAATATGTAAAACAAAAAGCTACTAATAGAGAGATACAGGAAAAACATTACCAGCTGCAACAAAAGGAAATTGCTCGTCAGGAAGCATATATTGAACAACAAAGAAGATGGAACAGAGAAAGAAATATTATTGCAGCTGAGAGCAGACAGAAGGCTCTTGATAGAATGGAGAAGATTGACAAGCCTACTGCCGAACCACAAAAGATAAGAATGAAATTCAATCAAACTATAGCCAGTGGAAATGAGGTCTTAGAGGTTGACTCAGTTTCTAAGAAATTTGATGACAAAGAATTATTTAAAAATGTCGGGTTCAAGATACGAAAGGCTGAAAGAGTTTTTTTACTAGGTCCAAATGGTTGCGGAAAATCTACTTTACTCAAAATATTAGCGGGAAGACTAGATTCTTCATCAGGCAAATTCAACTATGGTGCTAAAGTGAAGCTTGGCTACTATGATCAGGAAATGTCTGATTTAAATAATGATAACACTATACTTGACGAAGTTTGGAGTGAGAATCAGAAATTAGTCCAGACTGAAGTGAGAAGTGCACTGGCAGCTTTTTTGTTCACCGATGAAGATGTTTTCAAAAAAATATCTGTATTAAGTGGTGGAGAGAAAAGTAGGGTTGCCATGCTAAAACTTATTTTCTCTGATGCTAATTTCATTATACTTGATGAGCCCACAAACCACCTAGATATTAATTCTAGAGAGATTTTAGAGGCGGCGCTGTACGAATACGAGGGTACAATGTTAATTGTATCTCATGATAGATATTTCATTGACAAGCTTGCCACTAGGATAATTGATATTGGTTCAAATCCGGTAAATGATTGTATGGGAAACTATACATTTTATAATTCTCATTACAAAAAGAATGTAGCAAATGATAAAAATTCAAATGAAGAGGTTAGTATATCGGAGGCTAAACAGACACGTATCGCAACAAAAGAAGAACGTAGCAGAATACGTAAACTTGAAAAGCAGCTATCTGATACAGAAAGAGATATTGGTAAGCTAGAACAGCGTTTGAAGGCTATAGAAAATGAAATGGTTGAGTTTGCTACAGATCATTTAAAATTAATTGAGCTAAATGAGGAAAAGCAGATAAAAGAATCAGAGCTTGAAGAGCTATATGCTGTATGGGAAGATGTAACTGAGCAGTTAGACATTCAATAAATAATCTTCAGTTTGCGTTATATACTAAAGACCGACAGAGAATCCAAATAAAGGCTGTTGCAAAACATATCCTAACAACATTATTTTGCTTGGGAATAAAACCCCTAAGCATAAGATATCATTGTTATGATGCATTTCACAGCCGCCTTAAAAAATGTATTTAAGCCTATTAAACAAAAATGAATTGCTCAAATGATAAAATATGCAATAAAGAATTCAAGCAATTATTCTGGTATAAACCATTTATAAGTATCCAGCACCCATAGGCTTTTTATGCAGGAAGTTAGTTTATTTACCATCCGTTAACAAATCAATAGCAAGGCGAGAATTCTCCTCAGATTTACTTATCAAAACTTCAATAGATTCTGAAAGCTCTTCTTTTATAGTAGATTTATTTTGAATAATATAATCAACTTTTAAACGCAGTTTTTCAAAAGAAAGGTCTTTAACATTTCCAACTGATGGCTGGCTAACATATTCTAAAAACCCTTCGACTTTTGGTTGATAGCTTATACCAACAAATGGGACATTCATGTATGCTGAAAATATTAGAGCATGTAGTCTCATCGCAACCATAATATCCAGTCTTTTTATTATAGCAAGTGTTTCTGATACTGAATGATTATCACTTATAATATGGCTTTCTGTTTTCATTTTTGAAACAATATTTTTAATTGTAATGATATCAACATGGTATTCCATAGGAATAAAAACTGGCTTTAAATTATATGTCAAATAAACATAATCTGCTATCTTAGCAATGGTACTTTCATATTTTTCGTGCTGCAAATTTTCTAAGCCTGGACATTTTCTTACGGAAAAACCTGCATACTTTCCATCAAGAGGTATACCTTCATTATTTAAAAGCACATCAATCTGAACATTATTATCTATCTTTAATGCAAGCGCTGCATCAGCTGTTAGAACTATTTTAGGCTTAGTAATACCCATTCTTTTAAGTTCATAAAACGATAATTTTTCTCTTACAGTTATAATATCAGCTTTATTTAGTATTTTTCGCGAAAACTCTGCATTCATTGGTTTGTTAATTGGACCTATACCGTTTGCATAGAACATAACTTTGAGTTTAAGCTTCTTTGCTAGCCAAGCTGTACCCAAATAATAAATTAGAGAGCGAGAACTTGTACTATCCTGAATAATATTACCACCACCATAAATAAAGAGCTTAGCCTTTCTCATGGCACAAAATACTGTAAATATATTTTTTCTATTTATAGAAGCAACTCCGTAGCTTTGGCTAGTTCCATCAGGTTTCCTAGACAAGGCTAAAATGGATATATTCGGTTTGTGTTGCCTCAAGTTATAGAGTATAGATGTCAACATTGCATCATCACCGATATTGTTAAAACCATAGTAGCCAGAAATAATTGCATCATATTTTCTTCTAGTACTTCTATTTGAAATATCTTTTTTAATTGAAGTATAAATTTCTAACTGTGTTCTACGCATGGCAGTAAGTGAAAATTCCTTATCTGCTTTAGTGTAGAGCTTACTTCCAAAGGATTCTCTCCTATCACTATCTTGGGCTAGACAAAGCAATTGCTCAGCTAGAGTATTATAATCTCGCGGTTCAAAAAGGTACCCGTTTACAGACGATTCAATTAAGTCAGGAATTCCTCCTACTCTGCTGCAAATGGTTGCTTTTGAAAAACGCGCACCCTCAAGAAGATAATATGGAAAACCTTCACTTATGGAGGTCATTACATTTATATCTAATATGCTAATTAGCTCATAAGGGTCGTCAAGCCAACCGATAAAAAATACATTTTTATTCAAGCCGAGATTGGTTGAACGTGCCTTCAATTCCTTTGCTTCATCTCCTTCACCACCAATAAGGAATTTAACATTAGGATTTTTCTGGACAACAAGCTTTGCCGCCTCAAGAAGAGTACCTATATCCTTAACAGGATCAAGCCTAGCAGCAGTACCAACTAATATATCATCGTCATTTAAGGCAATATTAAATTTATCGCAAAAATCCTTTCTAGAATAGTCTTTTAGCGGCTTGTTAAAATCTATACCATTTAGAATTGTATAGATTTGATTATTATAGAATCCTCTATCAGTAAGCATCTTTCTAAACGCTGAAGTTACTACTATAAAGTAATCAAGTTTTCTAAGAACAATTGAATTAAGTAATCCTATCGTCAATCTTTTAGAAACACTCTGCATATAGTCCAACTTATAGTCACTATGCATCGTTGTTACAACTGGTACCTTACAAGCCTTTTTAATGGCATATCCGAATATATTAGCCTTTGCACCATGTGAATGAATTATATCAAAATTATTTTTATTAACATACTTTATTGCATTACTTATATCTGACAAAACATTGGAAGATTTAATAACTTCTACTTTTATTCCCATTGCACGGGCTTCATCTGCAAAGGCTCCAGGTCTAAGACTTAAAAGAGTCACGTCTATATGTGAAGTGAGTTCCTTTACCAGTGATAAAACGTGCACCTTTGCTCCACCGACATCTCCTCCGCCGATTATGTGCAAAACCTTCATTTTAGCTCTCCTCATATACTTATATATTTTCCTGTGCTACAGACGCCAATACCAATTTTTCAAGCGAAAATAAGCGGCGCTATAGCTTTGGATAACGAGTTCTAATTTTTGATGGAAAAGCACCCTGAAAATCTTAGAACTCTGCTTATTCTATGTTTACTGCAGCCTAGAAACACATGATTATTTTACCACGTATTTATACTTTTGACACTATTCTTTTTATTCATAAAACACATAATGTAAAAAAAATACTAAAATGTATATGCAATACACAAAATATTGACAATAAAATAACAATGATGGTATAATACCTACACAAACAGAGTTATGGGGTGAGGGATTCTAATGACTTCAAAGAAAGTTTCTATTGCTGTAATTAAAAGGCTTCCTAGGTATCATAGGTATCTGAACGACTTGTTGGAAGTTGGAATAAAAAGAATATCTTCTAAAGAATTAAGCATAAGAATGGGAATTACTGCTTCTCAAATCAGACAGGATTTAAATTGTTTTGGGGGGTTTGGACAACAAGGCTATGGTTATAATGTTGAGTCTCTGTATAATGAAATTGGAAACATATTGGGTATTAACAAAACATTTTATGCAATAATAATTGGAGCCGGAAATATGGGGCAAGCACTTGCAAATTATGTTAATTTTGAAAAAAGAGGCTTTAGAATAATTGGTATATTTGACTCGAATCCAAACATTATTGGAAAAACAATAAAAGATATCGAAGTTATGAGCACTGAAGAGTTGGATGGCTTTGTAGTAAACAATACTGTTGATATAGCTATGCTGTGTGTACCATATGAAGTTACAGCTTCGATTGCAGATAAAGTTGGCAGGCTTGGAATTAAAGGATTATGGAACTTCTCTCCAATGGATTTGAAAATTCCTTACGATGTTGTGGTTGAGAATGTTCATTTGAGTGACAGCTTAATGGTATTAGGCTACAAATTAAATGAAAAATTTGAAAGAGAAAATAAGGACTAGTTATACAATGACAATAAAGGACGGCTATATGGCCGTCCTTTATTGTCATTGTATAATTTTATCAGTGATTGAGATTTAAAATTTATGTTAAAACAATTTAAAACATATCAGTCTTTTCTAAATACCTTATATGAATAATCAGAAAGTATCTTATAAGCACTATCAGCATTATGTTGATCTAATAATGTAATTTTAAGACATCCTTGCTCATATTCACGGCTATTAGATACATGAATGTTTTTAATATTTATGCTATTGTTACCTAATAGTGTAGTTATCTTACCTATAATACCTGGCTCATCTTCTATATCAAGAATTAATTCAAAGCTTTTTGGAATGAGACCAGCAGCAGTAGTTGAAAAACAGTCCCTAAAGTTTTTGGCATTATCAAAAAAATTATAAATTTCACTGTAGTTAGAACTATTAATATTGCCGATAGTATTATCAATTATTTTTTTACACTTTTCCAGTAGTTCAATTATAACCGTACTATTACTTAATACAACATTTTCCCACATAGTCGGGTTGGATGAGGCTATACGTGTAATATCTTTGAAGCCACCAGCTGCCAATAGCTTTATTAAATCAGAATCTCTTTCGTTCTTTGCTAGAGTGACTAATGTTGAAGCGATGATATGGGGTACATGGCTTATACATCCAGTTACAATATCGTGTTTATCTGGTGCAACAATAATTGGAATAGCTCCAATACTGCTAAGTAATAGTTTCAGAGCCGATAGCGCAGCTTCTGATGTTGTTTTTGTTGGTGTTAGCACATAGTAGGCATTTTGGAATAAGTGAGCGAAGGAATTCACGTAACCAGATTTTTCAGTGCCAGCCATAGGGTGACCACCAATAAAAATCGGTGGTCTCTCTAGACCTTCAATATAGCTACAAATTTCACCCTTTGTGCTAGCCACATCAGTTATAATACAATTTTCATTAATATTTTTAGATAACTGATTAATAAACTCAATAGTTTTTCTTATAGGTGTACAGATAAATATAATATCTGAATTCCATACTTTTTCACAACATTCAGTGAATCCTTTAGTAATAACACCTTCAGCTTCTGACAACTTTAGTGATTCAACACAATTGTCGACTGCATATATATTTATGCTTGCACTTTCCTGATGAAATGCTTTGGCTAAAGAACCACCAATAAGTCCGAGTCCAATGATAGAAATATTATTAAATACCATATGTGAACTCTCTCTCTAAGATTGGTGCAAGCTTGGAAATGTCTTTGCATAACGAGTCAAACTCATTTGGATTGAGCTGCTGTGCTGCATCAGATAATGCGCACATTGGATTTGGATGAACCTCTACGATAAGTCCATCTGCACCTGCTGCTATTGCTGCTCTGGATAATGGAATAACATACTTTGCTTTACCAGCAGCATGGCTTGGGTCAACTATAACAGGCAAATGAGTCATGCTTTTAACTACAGGAACAGCACTTATATCAAGAGTATTTCTTGTGGCTGTTTCAAAAGTCCTAATGCCTCTTTCACAAAGTATAACATCATAATTGCCTTCACTCATAATATATTCAGCTGCATTCAACCATTCATCAATAGTTGTAGCTGAACCACGCTTCAGAAGAACTGGCTTCTTTGACTTTCCAACCTCTTTTAATAGTTGAAAATTCTGAACATTTCTTGCCCCAATCTGGAACATATCGACATAAGGAATTGCAATTTCAACAGCTTTATCACTAGTTACTTCAGTGATTATTTGCAGGCCAGTAGCCTTTTTTGCTTCTAATAATAGTTTTAAGCCTTCTTCTTCTAAACCTTGAAAAGCATAAGGAGAAGTTCTTGGTTTGAAAGCTCCGCCTCTTAGGAATTGGGCTCCAGATTTTTTGACAGCATGGGCAGCCCCCATAATTTGTTCGTAATTTTCAACAGCACATGGTCCTGCCATAATAACTAATTCTTTTCCGCCGATTTTAACTCCATTTACATCAACTACACTTTGCTCCGGTCTAAAAGTTTTGCCAGCAAGTTTATAGGATTCAACAATCGGGACAAGCTTGTCGACACCAGGCATAAGCTCTAATGGTATTTCTCTTAATACACTTTTGTCACCTATAATACCAAGTATAGTTCTTTCTGTTCCTTGAGAAATGTGAACTCCCAGGCCAGAATTTTTTAAAACATTGACTACATCGTCAATTTGCATTTGATTTGACTTTGGATTCATTACAATAATCATTTAAATCGACATCCTTTCTACCGTTATACTTAGTTTAAATATTAAAATACAATGTTGCAATGCGCAATTGCAACAGCTACGTGGTTGCCCAAGGAAAACTTAGATTTCGCTGGTGCCCCCAGTTAAAGAAATAGTAATGAAAAACACTTTCGGCTTATCTTAACTTGAAACTGTAATATGTAAGTATAAAACAAAATTTTCAAGTTTATTAAAGCCATTACACCGTAATACCATATTACCCAATCAATTACACTATCAGTTTGCCAGAGTAATTGACTGCCATAACTTGTAACATTTATATTATATAGTATCCAAACCAAAATATAAAGAGGATACTTAATAACAAATTCGCATTATAAAATACTAATATTTACTAGTGAATAATTTTTTCAATAAAAAAAGGTAAAATACATAAACATATAGAATAGATAATATTAATTACATATTGTGAAAATTAAAAGTTATATTTATATATTTAAATTTAGTATTTACATGTTGTTAGGCTATAGTAGTATTAATACCTTAAATCAACTCTAAAAATTGAAATCCATTTTTTACACTTGCGTTTTGTACATGATTTAACAAAAGGCAAAGGGGTTTAACTCTTAAAATTTTGCTTTGGCTTCAAAAAGCAGTTTTAACATATAGGTGTGAAATGATTGTAAATAATAAGGAGGAATGATTATGAAGGACTATGCCGTGCAAAACTTACGGAATATTTGCCTCTTAGCTCATGGTAATGGCGGAAAAACTACCCTGGCTGAGGCTATGCTGTTCAATACTGGTGTACTGGACAGATTTGGAAAAGTCGTTGATGGAAATACTACAATGGACTTTGACCCAGAGGAATTTAAAAGAAAAATATCTATTAGTACTGCAATAGCAGCATGTGAATGGCTGGATCACAAGATTAACATAATTGATACTCCTGGTTATTTCGATTTTGTCGGGGAAGTAATGCAGGGAATTCGTGTTGCAGATGGCGCAGTTATAGTTGTATCTGCAAAGAGTGGTGTTTCTGTAGGAACAGAGAAGTCCTGGGCGTATGCGAATAACCGTAAGATTGCCAGGATGTTTTTTATTAATAAAATGGATGAAGAAAATGCAAATTTTGATGCTGCATACGATAAGATGACATCAAAATTCGGAAGTAGCGTAATACCCTTCCAGCTTCCAATCTATGAGGCTGATAAATATGTAGGTTATGTTGATATAATCAATATGAGTGCGAAAAAATTCCAAAAGGATAAGCTAATTGATGCTGAAATCCCAGCGGATTTAAATGATAAAGTTACCCAAATAAAAAGTTCACTTAATGAGTTAATTGCTGAAACTGACGAAAGCTTAATGGAGAAATTTTTCGGTGGTGAGGAATATACTCAAGAAGAAATTTTAAAAGGCATTAAAGCAGGTGTTGCAGATAGAACAATAGCTCCTGTATTCTGTGGATCAGCTTTTCATAATTTTGGTGTTCAAGAATTGATGAATGCAGTTGTTTCTTACATGCCTTCACCTGAAGATATAGTTGAAAAAGCAAGAAAAGCCGGAACAGATGATATTATTGATCTAAAAGCCAATGCAGCTGGAACATTATCTGCTTTTGTATTTAAGACCGTTGCTGACCCATTTGTAGGCAAAATTTCAATGTTTAGAGTTAATTCAGGAACATTTAAGTCAGACTCAACTGTATATAATCCTACTACAGAGAAAACTGAAAAAGTTGGGCAGATATTTATAATGAGAGGAAAGAAGCAAATACCTGTAAATAAGTTAACTGCAGGTGATATTGGCGGCGTTGCAAAATTGGCAGGTACAAATACCAATGACACATTATGTGATATATCAAACCGTATAGTTTTCGAAAAAATAGATTTCCCTGAGCCTGCAATATCTATGGCTATTGAGCCTAAAGCAAAAGGTGACGAGGAAAAAATTAACTCTGGTCTTCATAAGCTTCAAGATGAAGATCCTACCTTTAAGCTTTCACTAAACACGGAAACACATCAATCGCTTATATCTGGAGTTGGAGAGCAGCATCTAGATGTAATTGTAAGTAAACTTAGAGCAAAGTTTGGTGTTTCAGTAAATTTGATTAATCCAAAGGTTCCTTATAGAGAGACTATAAAGAAAAAGGTAAAAGTCGAAGGAAAGCACAAGAAACAATCAGGTGGGCATGGACAATATGGGCATGTATGGATAGAGTTTGAGCATGGAGATACTGAAGATTTAGTATTCCAAGAGAAAATATTTGGTGGCTCTGTACCAAAAGCATATCATCCAGCAGTTGAAAAAGGTCTAAGAGAGGCTATTGCTCACGGTGTACTAGCGGGCTATCCGGTTGTTAACCTCAAAGCTACTTTACTAGATGGTTCTTACCATGATGTTGACTCGTCTGAAATGGCATTTAAGATAGCAGCAAGGCTGGCATATAAAAAAGGTTTGCCGCTTGCAACACCTGTATTACTTGAACCAATAGCAAATGCTAAAATTAGTATTCCTGAAAGCTACATGGGAGATATTATTGGCGACTTAAATAAGCGGCGCGGACGTATTTTGGGCATGAATCCACAAGATGACGGGTCGCAGCAGGTTGAGGCTGAAGTACCACAATCCGAGATGTTCAGATATGCAACAGATTTAAGATCAATGACACATGGAAGAGGTTCATTTACTCTCAAGTTTGAGCGGTATGAAGAAGCGCCTGCAATGGTTGCAAATAAGGTTATTGAAGAGGCTAAAAAGCATATGACTGAAGAGGACGATGAGTAAGTTGAAATTAATGATGACTAGAAAAGTTTGTAGTTGATGTTACAAAAACTAGAAAGCTAAATAACTTCTAAACAAATAAACACAAAGTCTTCGGCGAGTTGATTTATACTTGTCGGGGACTTTGTGTTCTTGTATAAAATATTTGTTTAATATATTTGTTTAATATTTTCTTTTGGATGTTCATAATTTTTACATTATAACCATTTCTAAATGGATTGAGTTTTGAATATTATTTATATTATAGTGAAAAATATAAAGCATAAGACAGAAAAAAATTAATAATATTATAAGGATGACAAAGTAAATGCTAGTAGTTTAAAGAGGTTATTTACAAGTTAATTATATGAATAGATTTATATAAATTAGAGATAGTTAGATAGATCAGATTTTATGTAAATGAATATTTATAGGTACAATTAGTTAATGTTCATGGGCTAAATAAAAAGTAAGTTTTAATTCCACTATGAAGAGTAAAAAGTTAATGTTCAAGGTATAAAAAAGGGTTGCAAGTAAAATTTATATATACTATAATTTAACCAAGGTCAAAGAAAGTCAAAATCAATTTTATAGAAATGGAGGTTATATTTTGGCCAGTTTAAGCGATTTAATAGAAAGCTTTATAAAACAAATGATTTCAGATACAAACGGCGCGATAGAGATTCAGAGGAATGAACTAGCCAACCAATTTAACTGTGTTCCATCTCAAATTAATTATGTTATTTCTACCAGGTTTACTACAGACAGAGGTTATTACGTTGAGAGCAGGCGTGGTGGAGGTGGTCATGTAAAGATAAAAAGAATCAATATTTCAATACCTAGCAACTATCTAATGCATATAGTATCCTCAATGGGACCAAGTATTTCACAGCAGTCAGCGGAGGTTTTTATTAGCAATTTCGTTGATTATAATGTTATAAACCAAAGAGAGGCTTCTATTATGAAAGCAGCTGTCAGTGACAGAATAATAGGTGGAATTCCGATGCCTGATAGAGATATTTTTAGAGCTGCACAATTAAAAAACATGATATTAAGTTTGATAGTTTAGGTAAAAGCTAAAAGATATGAGGTGATATAATGCTCTGTCAAAATTGTAAAAAGAGAGCGGCAAAGGTACAGCTCACACAAATAAAAAATAATTCAAAGGTGGATATTTATTTGTGTGAGCAGTGTGCAAATGAGTTGGGTCATACAGAATTTGTAGCACCATTTGGATTCAATGATCTACTGTATGGATTGTTTGGTGCACAAGTAAAGCAAGAAGCACCTATTACTCTCAAATGTAAAAATTGCGGAATGGAATACAGTGAGTTCCTTAAAAGCTCAAGAGTTGGATGCAGTGATTGCTATAAGGCTTTTGAAGCAAGACTAGATCCAATTATAAAAAGGCTTCATGGAAATGTAGAACACCATGGAAAAGTGCCTAGTAGAGTTAGCAGCAATATTAGTGTACCAAATGAAATAGAAAAGCTGAAACAACTCCTTAATGAGTCGATTCAAAGAGAAGAGTACGAGGAAGCTGCAAAAATCCGTGACAGGATTAGGAGTTTGGAGGTGGAGCAATGACCGGAAAACAGGCGGAAAAAGGGCCGGAATATGATATTGCTGTAACCAGTAGAATTAGACTTGCGAGGAACTTTGCCGATATACCTTTTACAGCGAAAATGAGTACAAAGCATCAGAATGAGCTTATTCAAAGGATGCAAGAGGTGATTTCCAGCGATAATGCGTATAAGCTGATGTTTGCAGATATGACTTCAATGCATCCTATTGATAGGATTTCTTTAATGGAAAGACATCTGATTAGTCCTGATTTAGCTGAAACTAAGGAGAATTGTGGAGCTTATATAAATGAAGATGAAAATTTAAGCATAATGGTTAATGAAGAAGATCATGTTAGAATTCAGGCAATATTTCCTGGAATTCAGTTGGAAAAGGCTTACAATGTATGTAATGACATAGATACAGTTATTTCCGAAAAAGCCGATTATGCGTTTGATAATAAATATGGTTTCTTAACTAGTTGTCCTACTAATCTTGGAACAGGCATGAGAGCATCAGTAATGCTTCACTTGCCGGCTTTGGTTATGACGGGATATATTAAATCAATACTTGAGAGCTGCAATAAAGTGGGTGTTGCTGTAAGGGGAATATATGGTGAAAATAGCGAGGCTGTTGGCGATATGTTCCAAGTATCCAACCAGATTTCTTTAGGCAGAAAGGAAGAGGAGACTATTGCCAGCATTGATGGTATATGCAAGCAGATTATTGATAGAGAAAGGGCTTTGAGGCTTCAACTCTTAAAACAGAATGTATATCAATTTGAAGACAGAGTTTTTCGTTCCTATGGAACTCTTTTAAATGCTAGAATCATTTCCACACAGGAATGTTTTAAATTGTTGTCTGATGTTAGACTTGGCGTAAGTATGGCAATAATAAAAGATGTTGAAATATCAAAATTGAATGAAATACTAGTAATGTCACAGCCAGCGACATTACAGAAAATTTCAGGAAAGACTTTAAGTCAGGAAAAACGAGATATTAAAAGGGCTGAGCTGATAAGAAGCCAATTACTAGTTATCGAGAAGTAATAAATTTCAAACGCTGATAGCTTAAATGCAGAAAAGTAAGCAGAACAGGTTGGGATATTTATATACTGTCTAACTCTATAAAAAAGTTAGAAATAAACTATATATGGACAGCGAGAGGTGATTAAAATGTATCAACGTTTTACAGAAAAGGCAGAAAAAGCAATGGCATTTTCACAGCAGAGTGCTGTTGAGCTAGGCCATAATTATGTGGGTACTGAACATATTCTGTTAGGTCTTGTAAAGGAAGGCTCTGGAGTTGCAGCCAGAGTACTTCAAGCACAGGGGATAACTGAAGAGAAAATATTAAAGGAAATAGAAGAGCTAATAGGAAAAGGCGAAACTGCTGGTGAGACACCCATTGGATTTACTCCAAGAACAAAAAGGGTACTGGAAATTGCCTTCAAAGAGGCTAGAAGGATGGGACAGGGTTATATTGGAACTGAACATTTGCTCCTTGGAATTATGAAGGAGGGAGAAAGTGTTGCCGTAAGGATAATGATTGATTTAGGAGTCGAGCCGCCAAAACTTTTAGCTGAGCTTGTAAAGGTATTAAATGAGGAAGCACCAGGTTCAACAGGCGCGCCAAAAAACGGAGGTTCAGGTTCAAATACTCCTACACTGAATCAATTTGGCAGAGATTTAACTGATATGGCTAGGGACGGAAAGATAGATCCTGTTATTGGAAGAGATACTGAAATTGAAAGAATTATACAAATTTTAAGTAGAAGAACAAAAAATAATCCTTGCCTTATTGGTGAACCAGGGGTTGGAAAGACTGCTATTGCTGAAGGGCTTGCTCAAAAGATTGTTGAGGGAAATATTCCTGAAATTCTAAATGATAAAAGGGTTGTTACTTTAGATGTATCTTCTATGGTAGCAGGTGCAAAATATAGAGGTGAATTTGAAGAAAGACTTAAAAAGGCAATGGAAGAGATTCGTAAGGCTGGAAATGTAATATTATTTATTGATGAGTTGCACACAATTGTGGGTGCTGGTGCTGCAGAAGGTGCTATTGATGCATCAAATATTTTAAAGCCATCACTTGCAAGAGGTGAGATACAAGTAATCGGTGCTACTACATTAAATGAATATAGAAAGCATATTGAAAAGGATGCTGCTTTAGAGAGAAGATTTCAACCGATTACGGTAGGTGAGCCTTCTAAAGAGGAAGCTGTTGAAATATTAAAAGGTGTACGGGATAAGTATGAGGCACATCACAGAGTTAAGATTACAGATGAAGCTTTGGAAGCTGCTGTAAAGCTTAGTGATAGATACATTACAGATAGATTCCTTCCTGACAAGGCAATTGACCTTGTAGATGAAGCTGCTTCAAGAGTTAGACTAAAAACCTTTACTACTCCACCAGATTTAAAAAACATGGAGGAAAGGGTAGAAAGACTTAACAAGGAAAAGGAAGATGCAATTCGTCATCAGGAGTTTGAAAAAGCAGCAAGAATAAGGGATGATGAGCAAAAGCTAAAAAATGAGTTGGAGAAAGTAAGAAATGAATGGCATCAGAAGAACCAAACAAAGACTGATACAGTTACTGAGAGTGAGATTGAAGATATAGTTGCTAGCTGGACTGGTATACCTGTAAAAAAACTGGCGGAGGAAGAGTCAGAACGCCTTCTTAAATTAGAAGATACGCTTCATAACCGTGTTATTGGTCAGGATGAAGCAGTAAAATCTATATCTAAAGCTATCAGGAGAGGCAGAGTTGGACTAAAAGACCCAAAACGTCCAGTAGGTTCATTTATATTCTTAGGCCCTACAGGTGTAGGTAAAACAGAGCTTTGTAAAACTTTGGCTGAGGCAATGTTTGGTGATGAAAAAGCCTTGATACGTGTTGATATGTCAGAATTTATGGAGAAACACAGTGTATCAAAGCTGGTTGGTTCACCTCCTGGATATGTAGGCTATGATGAAGGCGGACAGTTAACTGAAAAGGTTAGAAGAAAGCAATATTCAGTTCTTCTATTTGATGAAATAGAAAAAGCTCATCCTGATATTTTTAATATTCTGCTTCAAATTCTTGAAGATGGAAGGTTAACAGATTCGCAGGGTAGAGTGGTTGATTTTAGGAATACAATTATAATCATGACTTCAAATGTAGGTGCTAGAACTATTACAGAGCCTAAACGACTTGGTTTCTCAGTCGGAAATGATGAGAGTGCCAAAAACTATGAGGATATGAAGAAAAATGTAATGGGTGAATTGAAGAAAACTTTTAGACCTGAATTCCTTAACAGAATTGACGATATAATTGTTTTCCACCCATTGTCAGAGGATAATATTAAGGAAATTGTTAAGCTAATGCTTGATGTCCTAATAAAGAGACTCAAGCAAAATGGAATAAATCTTGAAGTTAGTGATGAGGCTACATCTTATCTTGCTAAGAAAGGTTTTGATCCGATTTTTGGTGCTAGACCTCTCAGACGCGCTATACAGAGTATGCTTGAGGATATGCTTGCTGAAGAAATGCTCGAAGGTAAAGTTAAAGCAGGAGACAGCGTTAGAGTTGAATTGGATGGAGAAAAATTTGTGATTAATAAGAGAGGGTAAAGTAATATCATTATGCTTTATCATAGCGTTTAACAATTTCGCATGATAGCTTATACCGAGAGCCAGTGCCGTTTCTATTAAGAAGATGCATATTTCCTTAAAGCTTTTATTTGAAATGTTGTGTATGGGCATATTATGTTGAATGAGATACGAAGTGATATAATAAGTATCGAGTTAGGTAAGCTTTAAGTTTCGTGTAAACAGAAAAATTTGATGATGAATATGTAATTAATATTTTAGGGATAGGTGCTTGATAGAGGCATTTATCCCTAATTCTATGCGCTTTGGTTATTTTTCCTACTTTTAGAGCCCCTTGTCTGGGCATCTTTGTTAAGATGAAATAATTTAACAAATAGTCTAATTTATTGCTACAATTTGTGTTTTATTGTGCAGATGCATATAAGCTGTAGACAAAAAAATACTAATATGTATAATTTTATAATAAATATAAAAAATTACAAAAATACATCAAAAGGAGATTGACATGAAACAGAAAATTAATGTGTTGTTGGTTTTGTGCTTGGTAGTATGCGGTGCTTTTATGGTATTGCAGCCAAGTACTGTTTTTGCTGCGAGTACTGCTCAAATAGCTACAGGTGAGTACCACACTGTAGCACTTTTAAATGATGGAACACTATGGTCATGGGGGTATAATAATTATGGTCAACTAGGGGATGGTACTACTACTAACAGAACATCACCAGTTAAGCTTCCACTGTTGAATTCAGTAAAGTATGTAAGCAGTGGAGCAAGCCATACACTTGCTATTAAAGACGATGGAACTGTATGGGCATGGGGATTAAACAAAAGTGGTCAGTTAGGTAATGGAGAAATCATCAACAGGACTGCTCCGGTGCAGGTTTCCAATTTAACAGAGGTTAAGCAGGTTATTAGCTCGAGCAATTCCTACAGTGTGGCTCTAAAAGAGGATAGTACTGTATGGGCATGGGGATTAAATAGTAATGGGCAGTTAGGTGATGGGACTACAACTAGTAGGAGTACTCCTGTTCAAGTAAAGGGACTCAACTCTGTTAAGACAATTGCCTGCAGTAATACATTTTGTATTGCTCTAAAAACAGATGGAACTGTATGGGCATGGGGAGCTAATAATTATGGACAACTTGGTGATGGTACGACAATTAGTAGAACTACTCCTGTACAGGTTTCAGGACTGACTTCGGTAAAAGAAGTAGCTGTAGGTTTGAATTTTTGTTTAGCTATTAAGGAAGATGGCACAGTATGGTCTTGGGGCTATAATGTTCATGGGGAGTTAGGTGATGGATTTACAGCTAACAGAAGTGCTCCTATTAGTATTACAGGATTAAACTCTGTTAAGAACATTACTTGTGGACAATACCATACTCTAGCCTTAAAGGATGATGGAACAGTATGGACATGGGGATATAATAAATATGGACAATTAGGGGATGGTACAAACAAAAATAATAGTATACCGACACAAGTGCCTGAGATAAACAATGTAAAATCAATAAAGTGTAGTAAATATAGCATATCTTCAACAAATGTGGGATGTGATTATAATACGGTATTAAAACAGGATGGTACAGTATGGACTTGGGGATATAATAAATATGGGCAACTGGGCGACAGTACTTCAACAAATAGTAACAAACCTGTGCAGGTTTTAGATATTACATCTGTCAAAGAAATTTTTTGTCAGAGTCTTTCCACTGTCGTACAAAAAGAGGACGGAACGGTGTGGGCATGGGGATATAATGCTTATGGTGGATTAGGAAATGGTACAGTCCAAACAAGCAATAGACCGGTTAAAGTATTACTTCCTGTAGTTGCTCCTCAGAGTATTAGCTTACAAGCAGAAGCTGATGAGACTCAAATAAAGCTTTCGTGGAATGCAGTTAGCGGTGCAACCAATTACACTATAAAAAGATCTACAACGGACGGAACTACCAAACTGCTTTCTGACAGTGTAACTGATACTACTTATACAGATACAGAAGTATCACAAGGAGTTAATTATCGCTATATTGTAACAGCAGTTAATGCCATAGGGCAAACTATAACATCAAATGAGGCTGTGGCAATTTTGAAAGAAGTGATTATCCCAACCGATCCAACCGATCCAACCGATCCAACTGATCCAACTGATCCGATAGATCCGACAGAACCGACAGATCCAACCGATCCAATTGATCCAACTAAACTACCTGAGCTAATAGTAAATTCCAAGGATAATATAAAGCTTGGAGAAGAATTTACTGCCGAAATAGTTTTAAATAATGCAGTTAATATTTGTGCAGAGGATTTAAATATTACTTATGATGCAAACCTATTTGAATATACTGGGGCTGAAGAGATACCAGGTTTGAAGATTTATAAGGAAGTTAATCAAGGAATGGGAATACTTAGGTTTATAATTGCAAGTCAGGGTAAAGACTTCGCTGTGAATGGTCAAAACGCACTTGTAAAATTGAATTTTAAAGCAATAAAATCTGGAAAGGGCGTAATTGATGTAGTGAAAGGACGTATAGCGGATAACGGCACTATTGAAATGGATGTAGCATCAGAAAACTGTGGTGAGAAAACCGTAACAGTTATAGGAGCACTAGATGTAAATAGGTCTGGTGAATTTACATTGCTTGACTTGGCTATAGATGCATGGTATTTTGGTGACAATGCTGCAGACACAGATACAAGTAAATACGATGCAGATGTAGTTACTGATGGAGTAATTGATGATGCTGACCTTTCTGCAATTGTTGAACAGATGCTGAATAATTCTAATTATTTATTAAATTAATAATTATATTCAAATATAAAGGATGTATTTACCTATAAAGTCAATATAGAAAGGCATTATGGGAGTTCAATAATATAAAAGCAAAACGAAACATTATTTGAAACATCAAAAAATTAATTAAACGTAAATTAAAATTAAATATAGTATGAGATAAAATAAAAGGGATAGATGCTTAAAAACAGGCATCTGTCCCTAAAAAATATTAAATATTCAACATCAAATTTACCGTTTATACAAAACTTGAAACGTACTCATCCCTATTACTATTAAACATTTGTTTTACCACACTTCACTGGTTCTCCATACTATTTATATGATTTATATTACTGATTTTCCATATCATTTATATTCATCTGGCGTGTATGAATAGTATGACTCCATTCTTTGTTATCCTTCTCCATAAAGCCTTGAATAGTAATTGGTACCCAGGTGAGACAGTAGAAAGGGTAGATTACGAAACCTAAAAGAACTTTCAGGCTAAATTTCCTTTCTGCCAGAATAATTAATGGACCATAAAACATTTCAAATATGCCCATTACATACCATACTTCTACTGGAAAAACATACTGAATACTAAAAAGAGGAAATTCAGGGTATACAGTCTGAACCCATAGCATTACTGTCATTAATCCTAAAAATATAAACCTTATAGGCTGAAACAAATATAATGCACAATCAAGTGAAATTAAGTCACCTTTGGAAAATGCCTGTCTAAATAGTGGAGATAGATACCTGCTGGCACAGTCAGCATGGCCTCGCATCCAGCGTTTCCGTTGCTTCCAAGACTGCTTAAAAGTTAATGGCTTTTCATCATAGACAACTGCTTGATGTGCCCATGAAATTCTTATCCCATTTAAAGCCAGCTTCATTGTATACTCAAGATCCTCTGTGAGACAAGTTGCACCCCACTTGAGATTCTGAAGAACGGCAGTGTCAATGCAAAAACCTGTGCCACAAAGACTGCAGCTTAGGTTTAGGTAATATCTAGGGAGCTGAAAAATGCGGTTTGACAACCAGAAGGCAATGGAATAAGAACAGGTAATCCAACTATCATAGGGGTTTTTACTGTCTATATAACCTTGCACAACCTTATGTCCTTTGCAAAGCTGCTTATTCATTTCTAAAAGAAAGTTAGGCGAAACAAGATTATCAGCATCAAATATGGCTATTGCGTCATAATGCTGATCCATTTTAAAAATTCTATCAAACATCCATTCTAATGCATGGCCTTTCCCCTTTTTAGAATTATTCTCACGGATATGTACCTTTGCACCTAGAGCTTGGGCTATCTTAGCAGTGTTATCGGTACAGTTGTCAGCAATTACAAATACATCATATAGATGCTTAGGGTAACTTAACTTAAAAAGGCTATCAATAATCTGGCTAATTACCAGTTCTTCATTGTGAGCGGCAACAATAAGAGCAAAACTTTTTTCTGGAACTATTTCATTGCCAGCTCTCTCTTTTCTCTTTATCCATCCGAAAATAGATATTCCAGAGAAATAACAACCGGCTACAAAAATAACTATTTGAATTATTTCGCTTACATAAAAACTAACATAGTAAAGTGTATTTTGCATTAAATCCTCCATTTAATTGTTATCTACCTTATAGTTTGCACTAAAAATGGAAAAATATTTATGATATAATAAACTTATATATATTTATTATAGAACGGCTAAAAATTAAATATTTACAAATACTTATCCCGCACGATTATACATCTTGGAGGTTGTAATGCAAAAATCATATTATAATAATGCAATTTTAGGTAATTCATCAATGCTAGTTTGCTTGAGTGAAAAAAGTGAATTACTCAGGCTATTTTGGCCAAACATTGATTATTTACAGCAGTTTGATAAGATGCTATGTGGAATTTTTATCAAAAACAGGAACGGAAGTACAGTATGGCTTAATGACCAACGGTGCGAACATTACCAGGAATATTTACAAGATTCAAATATAGTAAAGAGCACAATAACAAATGCAACTGATGGATATAAGGTTATATTATATGATTTTGTCCATCCTGATTTAGATGTGCTGGTTAGAAGATTTGAAATTAAAAATATATCAAATGAACACAAGGAGCTTGGATTAGTTACGTTCTCAGCTGCAACTAGCGCGGATACTGATATTGCATGCTCAATGTTTGATTTTACAAATGAGGCTTTAATTCATTATAGAAGCAATAATTATATATCTATATTTTCAGATAATCCTGCTCTTCAGTTTCAAATCGGAAACAACGCAAATGAGGCTGCTGTCAATACATACCTCTTTGGCAAAGACGATATAGGAATGATGAAGGATGCGGCGATATCATGGGATTTGGGGAAATTTTCAAAAAATGAAACCAAATACTTTAATTTATATGTAACAGCAAACAGCACATTAAAGTCGGCAAAAAGTTTTATTAAGGAAGTAATAAAAGTCGGTGCTGTAATATTTTTCAATGAGACAGAGCAATATTGGAAGGAATTTTTAAATAAAGCAAAACCAATAAAATCAGGAGATGATAAGCTAGATAGTTTATATAAGAGGTCTTTGCTGGTTTTCAGACTTATGTATGATAAAAAAAGCGGAGGCTTGTTAGCGGCTCCTGAGGTAGATGAATACTTCACTAAGTGCGGCAGATACGCATACTGCTGGGGGAGAGATGCTGCTTTTATAACAGGGGCATTAGATATTGCTGGATTAAATGAATGTGTTGACAATTTTTATAAATGGGCTGTGAATGTACAGGATGAAGATGGAAGCTGGCAGCAAAGATACCATATGGACGGAAATCTAGCACCCTGTTGGGGATTACAGGTTGACGAAACAGGAACTTTATTATGGGGAATGCTTAATCATTATAATTATGTTAGAAGTACAGAATTCCTCCAATTTGTTTGGAATAGTGTAGAAGCTGGTGCCAACTTCTTAGTTAAGTTTATTGATGGAGATACTGGACTGCCAAAGCCTAGCTTTGATTTATGGGAGGAACGCTATGGAGAACATGCTTATTCCTCCGCTGCAGTAAGCGCTGGACTCAATTCAGCTACAGAAATTGCTAAAATTTTAGGGAAATCAAGTGATATATATATCAAATGGACTGAGACTGCAAACAAGATTAAACAGTCAATTGTCAAATACTTTTGGAAAGAAGACTACAAACGTTTTATCAGAAGTGTTAGAGTCAAATTGAATGGATGGGGTCCGGAACCTTCTCAAAGTACCACAATGATAGAAATAAATCCAAAAGGATATATGAGAGATGTTACTTTGGAGGATTGGAAAGTTGATGTAAGTTTAGTCGGACTAAGCATTCCATTTAATATTTTTGATGCAAATGATGTTATGATAAAGGATACTGTTTTATTAATTGAACAGGTATTAACCTCAGATGGAATAGGCGGTATAAAGCGGTATGAAAATGACTCATATATTGGTGGTAATCCTTGGATTCTTACAACATTATGGGTTGCTTTATATCATGCAAAAATTGGGAACTATTCAAAAGCAAAGGAATATTTGTACTGGGCTGCTGATGCAAAGACAGAATTGGGGTTGTTGCCGGAGCAGCGTAATAGGTACACTGGGAAGCCGGATTGGATAATACCTCTTACATGGTCGCATGCAATGTATGTTCAAGTGCTATCAGAACTTGTTAAAGCTGGAGCACTTTAAAATAATTATAGGAGTTGTTAGTTATAAAAATAAAAACTGTTTTTAGATGTAATAATTGTGGCTATGAAGCCTCTAAATGGGTGGGTTGCTGTCCTGAGTGTAACAAATGGAATACACTTTCTGAGATAACGGTAGAAGCTAAAAAAAATAAAGCTTCTTCAGTTAAAGCTCTTAAAAAGATTGCCCGTTTAACAGATATAAAGGCAACCAACAGTGACCGAATACAGACTGGGATAAATGAGTTTAACAGGGTAATGGGTGGAGGAATAGTACGGGATTCCATAACAATAATTACAGCAAAACCCGGTGCTGGTAAGTCTACATTACTTTTGCAGGTGGCTGCAGATGTTGCCTCAAAGGGGTATAAGGTTCTTTATGCATCAGGAGAAGAAAGTGAGAGCCAGATAAAAAGCAGGGCAGACAGGCTTTTCCATAAAATAGATACAGGAGTATGGGTTTATTCGGATAACAGCATGGACAATGTTCTTGAGGTCGTAAAACAGATTGACCCGGATTTGGTAATTGTAGATAGTATACAAACCTTTGTTATGGAAGAATTTCCTGGTTCGAGAGCCGGATCGCCTACTCAAACAATGGAATGCGCTAATGAGTTGCTTAAGCTGGCAAAAGATCCCTTAAAACCTAGAGCTGTATTCTTGGTCGGGCAGATGAACAAGAGCGAAGAAATTGCAGGCCTGCGTGCGCTAGAACACCTTGTAGATGCGGTTTTGATATTAGATGGAGATAATGAGGAGGAATTAAGAGGTTTATCTGTTTCAAAAAACAGATTTGGAAGTACATGGGAGAGAGGGTACTTTTCCATGACCGAAAATGGACTTATATCAATAGACAATCCATCTGAGTTTTTTATGACAAGTAGAGACGAAAATGAGAAGGTTTCAGGAAGTGCATTAACAGTAGTAAAGGATGGATCAAGACCTATTATTGTTGAAATTGAAAGCTTAGTATCAAAGACATTTACTCCTTATCCATCTAGAATAGGGGAATGTGTACGTCGAGAACAGCTTAGTACTCTTATATCAATTCTTGAACAGAGAGGAAAAATTTCTCTCTATGATAAGGATGTAGTCATAAAAACTACAGGAGGGCTTAAATTCAAAGAGCAAACAGTAAATTTGGCCATTATAATGAGCATAGTTTCTTCTGTTCTTGATAAAGAAATACCAAATGACACAGCTTTTATTGCTGATGTAGGATTAACGGGTGAACTTAAAAAAGTTCCTTCTTTAGAGATAAGAATAAGAGAACTTGACAGAAGAGGGTTTAAAAAAGCCTATGTAGCAAAAAATACTATAGCACGTACTTTAGATATAAAAAATGTTGAGATTGTGGAGCTTAAATCACTTCAAGATGTTATAAGAAATGTTTTTAATAAATAAAAGCGAATTTTAATATTAAGTACAATGCTACTTAAAAACCACCATAAAAAACGAGCTAGACAAATTCATTTTGACTAGCTCTCTTTATTGTTATCATTGTATAATTAATTAGTACCTCAATTAGGTATAGCATTTTAATAATACAATCTCTGTTATCTAAGGTTATATTTTCCAAGCATACGTATCCTATCATTTTCCTTCAAGATAATATCGTAAAGGTTTAAATCAAGTGCATTGCATATAGATGCCAAGTAAAATACATTTCTTCCAATATCTCTTTCAATTGCATCTCTGCAATTGTCGCACAATGTGCCTTCTATATGGCTTTCAACAGAGTTCTTCATTTCGTCTAAACTAGCATCATCAGGGATTTCCTGTTTGTGCGCAGAAATAGTCATGCAACCGCATTGAGTAACAGTCTTTATAACTGCCCTATTAACTCTGGAATTTGAATCCTGAAATTTAGTAATCAAATCAAGTATACTTTTATTTCTAATAAGTAACTCCTGTGCAGTATATTGAAAATCATCAATAAGCATATCTTTCATATGATTCACCTCAGTATTTAGATGTCTAGTCTAATTATACGTTCATAGTCTAGGTTATGTCAAATAAAAACTAATAACAAATAATATAATTTTCCAATATAAATCTTACTATATTTTGACAAGGTAATTTCTTTGTAGTATACTAAAAATAAGAGAATAAGAACGCAGCTAATCAAACGCACTCAATGATTTAAGGTGCGTTTTCATCTTTTTGTGATTTATATTTTACTTTGCTTAACTAGGAAAGAGCCTTTCAATAAATCTAGGAAACAAAATACTACGGCTCTTAAATTTGCTTACTTAGCTAGATCTACAAAAGAAAACATATTTTGGCTATGCTTAATGTTTTTGTTTAAAATTTGTTGGAGATTCTCCATAAAACTTAATTTTTTAAATCGAATAAAAGACGGTGTGGAGGGTTCTCCACGATGGTTTCACCATTTTTTGCCTAAGTTCGGCATGGAGGTTACTATGTATAATGTAGGAGATAAAATTGTATATCCTATGCATGGTGCAGGTATAATTGAGTCTATCGAAGATAAAGAAATACTAGGGAAAAGCTGTAGATACTATGTTATGAAAATTCCTGTTGGGGACTTGAAGGTAATGATACCAACTAATAATGTTGATGACATAGGAATACGAAATGTTATCAGTATTTCTGAGGCTGACAAAGTTTTTAAGATCCTCAGAAATGAGGAATATGACTTGTCTTCAAATTGGAATAAGAGATATAAAGACAATATGGTTAAGATTAAAAGCGGAGATATATTTGAAGTAGCAGATGTTGTCGGATGCCTTATGCATAGGGATAGAGACAGAGGACTTTCTACAGGAGAGAGAAAGATGTTAAGCAGTGCAAAACAGATATTAATAAGTGAGTTAGTTCTTGCAAAAGGATTAAATCAGCATGAGATTGAGGACAAAATCCAGGAATACATTTACGCTGAATGAAAAACCTTTTGAAGGAGAGAAAACGTGTTTAATAGAGTAATAAAAATTTGTTTTTCTATTCTAGGAGCTGTTACTGGTTATAGCATTTTACGAACAATTTTTTATATTAATAATTTAAATTTCAGTGAGAGTATTCGGATTTCTATTTTCGTAATGTTTTCATTGATTTTTTGCTTACTTTTTTATTTTATATCTGCAAAAGTCATTGGAATTTTAGGTGCTTTTATCGACAAAACTGAGAGTCGAATCCAGAATATAACTCTATCAGAATTACTTATATGTGCTATTGGGCTTATTATTGGATTAATTGTAGCAAATTTGATAAGCATACCAATCTTAAAGATACAAATTATAGGAGTAACGTTTTCCGTATTAATTAATATTTTATTTGGATTCGCAGGAGCAGCTCTTGCGCTTAAAAAAAAGAATGATAACTTATTTGATTTTTTTAAAGGTTCTAAAAACATTTTAGAGAGTACTCAACAAGTGCACTCAAAGATTCTAGATACAAGTACTATTATTGATGGCCGAATACTAGATATTTGCTCGAGTGGATTTATAGATGGAAATATTGTTATACCTGCATTTGTGCTTGAAGAGCTGAGACATATTGCAGATTCTGCTGATGGAACCCGAAGGGCAAGGGGTAGAAGAGGACTTGATATTCTAAACTTACTTCAAAATGACAGTAGTTATGTTGTAAAAATTGAAGAGTTAGACTATAAGGATATTCAAGAGGTTGACGAAATGCTGCTAAAGGCTTCACTGGAGCTGAAATGTAAGCTGATTACTACAGATTATAATCTTAGCAAGGTTGCAAAGCTTAGAGGAATACGGGTTTTAAATATAAATGATTTGGCAAATGCAGTTAAGCCAATAGCATTACCTGGTGAAGAAATGAATGTTCAAGTCATAAAGAATGGTAAGGAAGCTGGGCAAGGGGTTGCTTTTCTTGATGATGGGACTATGATTATTGTTGAGGGTGGAAAGAAATACTTAGGTGAAACAATACAAGTTTTAGTAACAAGCGTACTACAGACTTCAGCGGGAAGGTTGATTTTTGCAAAGCCAAACAAGTAGTAATGTAGGAGATGTTTGTATCGAAATTTGTTTACAATGATAAACGTAAATATTTAGGATAATAAATGCAACTATGAAGGATAGGTGTAAAATTGGATTTAAATAAAGTAAATTTAAAAAAGAATATTCTTATTGATAATGTTACAGCAATAATTACTGCGGCTGGAAAAGGTACAAGAATGAATTCTGATATAAACAAGCAGTATATTGAAATTGCAGGTATACCAGTATTGGCTAGGGCAATAGATGCATTTCAAAAATGTGAGGCTATTAGTAATATTGTTGTTGTTGTTAATGAAGAAAATATAGATTATTGTAGACATAAAATTATTGAAAAGTACAACTTTTCGAAGGTTACATCATTGGTTTGTGGTGGGGAAGAACGACAGAATTCAGTATATAAAGGCTTATGTGCTGTGAGTGAAAGCAGTAAAGTAATACTTATTCATGATGGAGCTAGACCATTCGTAAGTAATAAAAATATTATTGATTGCATAAATGCAGCTAAAGCGTATGGCGCTTGTGGTATTGGAGTTAGGCTTAAAGATACTATTAAAATATGTGACAAAGATGGATTTGTAGAATCTACTCCAGATAGAAGCAGTTTATGGAGTATTCAAACACCACAGGCATTTACATATGAAATAATAATGGATGCACATAAAAAGGCAATTCAGAGTGAATATATTGGTACAGATGATATGGTTTTAGTCGAGAGACTAGGCATCAAAGTCAAAATTATTGAAGGCAGTTATCAGAATATAAAAATTACTACACCAGAAGATTTGTTAACCGGTGAGATGATTGTTAAAACTATGCCGAAGGATATTTGCAAGCAGTAGATGAAATCCTATAAATTAACGGTTTTGTGATGCAAATTTTTAGTCACTTAGAGAACGCTTTATTTGCTGTGTTGGGTTAACATAACCCGCTTTTAAAATCATTGGTTATCAAGTGGATCATGTTAAATTATTTGTAACATATTTACACAAATTCTTAAGTGTTCCAGTCGCCTTCTTTTCTAAATTATGAAGTATGTAAATTGTATTTACAACGCTGTTACACAGCAAAAAACTTGAATACCTTTTCCTTGACCAAATGCTGTAAGTCCTTCACCTGTAGTAGCTGTAATACCTACACTATTCTCAGGTAGACCTAGCAATTCTGAGATTGTTTTTTGCATTTCAGGTATTTTAGGGGATATTTTTGGGTATGAACATTCAATGGTAAATGAAACATGTACAATTTTTATATTTTCCAGATACTTTTGCGCTTCTATGACATATGCTGAACTATCTGTTATTCCGTTTTCTAAGCACATTTTATCAGCAATTTTTCCTAAAATATTGACACTTGTAACTCCAGAAATAGCATTTGTTAGTGCATGAAGAACTACATCAGCGTCACTATTTCCGGCAAGAGGTGTTACCCCATCGAAAATAACTCCACCTAGAACAAACTTTTTACTAGTGTTTCCAAAATCAAATCTATGGCTATCTTGCCCTATTCCAACTTTCATAATTTTAATCCATGCCCTGCATTATAAGCAAAAAATATTCAAAGCATAAGCGTGGATTCGATCCCCCTTTTTATTCAAATCAGTTTTTATCCTAGCATGTGAATCACAAAAATTTACCTTACTATAATTTTAAATTCAAATTGTATCCATTTTATATGTATTAGTTTAAGCAATGGTTTTGTACATTTATTATAGTATACATGTTATAACACTTCAAGTGAATTGAAAGCTGGTTGTTTATACAGGAATAGTATGCAGTCATTCTTAGCACGTATATAAGTTACTCATTGATTTATATATTATATCCCAATTATTAAAAAAGACTCTAGTGTAAAAGGAATAATATTATAATAAAAAAATCATATATTATAATCATTATATTTCTCAAAAAGTAAATAAAATTGAAAAACATGTCAATAATAAAAGTAAATGGTTTATATCCAATGTATGTTTTTAATACCATTATATTAAAAAATATAGTGGAGGAAACAGACTTTTGATAGAAATTATGAAAATTATTGCACTTATAAATTGTGGAGGGGTTTATATGAAAAGAAAGAAAGTGTTAGTAATAGTATTATCTTTATTAATTACCTTGTTTACTGTGATACCAATGGGAACAGGTCAGTTTAAAGTCGAGGCTTCAGAAGCATATCAGAGTGTGGATTCAAAGACCGCAATTGTTACAGCATCAAATGTAAATTTGCGTACAGGACCTGCCACTACTTATGATATTATTTGTAAACTTAAAAAGAATCAGGATATTACTATTATTGGGAAAATGGGAGATTGGTATGCCGTATATGTTGGATCAAGCGGTAATGTAGGAGCTATTACATCTCAATATGTTAAGGTTGATAACAGTAAGGAAACTAATAAAAAAACAACTAGTAATGCAAAGTCTGTTTCGGCTAAGACTACGAAAGCCACTACCGTAACCACAACAGCAAAAGTTAAGGATATTTCATCAGATGAACAGGCATTGCTGGATTTAATAAACAAAGAAAGAAAAAAAGAAGGTCTAAAGGCTCTTGAGTTTGATGCTAATCTGATGAAGATAGCGAGATTAAAGGCTAAGGACATGAAAGATAACAACTATTTTAGTCATACATCGAAATTCTACGGATCGCCTTTTGATATGATGAAAAAGTATGATATTAAATTTAGTGCTGCAGGTGAAAATATTGCGGGAAACCAGACCATTGAAAAAGTTGTTAAAGCGTGGTCAAAAGAAAGCAGAAATAACCTTTTTAATACAAAGTTTACACATACAGGCATAGGGATTATAGACAGCCCAGCTTATGGAAAAATATTTGTCCAGATGTTTATAAAGAAGACATAAGTTTAGATAATTTTTTGAAAAATATGCAGTATAATAAAATACTCAAAAAGTGCTTCAAATAGTGTGAACTACACATTTTAAGCACTTTTTTATTAGTAACCTCAGTAAATTTACATTGCAATTACTTCCGATTTTTAATTGTTTTCTCTAAATCAAAAGGCGGATCAATTGATATTGTCTTCCCGTTTAAATACTCTAGATGCTTTGCTGGACTACTAAATGAAAAAGTAAGCTTATTAGCACAGAGCATTTGATATTTTGCATTGTACTGTTTGTTTTCTGCGTTTCTACCATATTTGCCATCACCAATTATTGGGTGACCATAGAAGGCAAGATGCGCACGAATCTGATGAGTTTTTCCAGTTAGTAACTCCACCTCTAACAAACTCAAACTATCTGATGTTTTAACTACTTTGTACCTTGTAACAATTTTTACAGAATCCTTGGATTTTTTATTGGAGATAAAAACTTTACTAATCTTCTCATTTTTCTCTAAGAAGTCAGTAAGCTCAGCTTGCTTATTTTCCATTATACCTGAAACGATACAAGCATAATATTTCTGAATTTCTCTATGTTTAATTTTATCTAGCATAATGTCTAAAGTTGCTTGGTTTTTAGCAAGAATAACTAAACCGCTAGTATTCCTATCTAATCTATGGCACAAAGCAATATTAGAACCATATTGCTGCTTGATCTTATCAATAAGTGTAGCCTCTTTTTGGTTATCATCAGGATGTACCGGAATACCTTGGGCTTTATTAACTACTAGAAGATTGCTATCCTCGAAAACAACACTATAACCTTCATCGTTTTTGCCCAATAAGAAATCATCAATTATATAAATATCAATGTTATCTCCACTTGATACTATGTAATCTTCTTTTATTCTAATACCATTAACTTTAATATCCTTTTTACGAAGGGCTTTAAATAGCATACCTAATGTCAAGTTAGGGAAAAAGTCTCGTATTACTCTATCAATTTTTTTATTATCGTGTTTATTTTCTGCAATTACCGTTCTCATTTTTATATATCATTTAGGACAACAAAATATTTATACCCAAAGATGATTTGATTGGATGTCATTATTTAGTTGTTTTCTATTATCCTTTCCAACAGGCTATAATATTTATCACAGAGTGCTTCTGCTTCAAGGTTTGAATTACCTTCTGAAATTATTTTGAAAATAGGCTTATCAGCATCAGGTAGTAGAAAAACCCAGCCTTGATTAGAATAAAGCTTAATTCCATCTAATAGCTCAATCTTTTTTAAATTCTGTTCACTAATAATTGTTTTCATAATTGTACCCTTTAATTCCCATGGACAATGAATACTTTTCTTTGACATAAAGAAATCTGGAATTTCTGATAAAAGGTCAGTCAATGTAATATTAGATGAATACATATATTCAACTATATTAATAAGTCCTGCAATAGCATCAAAATATAAAATTACCTGTTTAGGAGATTTGCTATTATTGTTATTTAAAATTTCGTCCATTATTGCATAAGAAGAATTCTTTGTCCTTTTAACTTTACAACTATATTTAAGAGCAAGTCTATCAATTACCTCTGAACCTGTAATAGGTGCAAAGAAAGTTGAACCAGGGGTAGTCCTAAATATTATTAAAGCAATTAACGCTTGAAATAAATCATCCTTTATTAAGTTACCTGATTTATCAACTAATATAAGGTTTTCGCCATTTTTGTCGATAATTGCTGCAAAATCGGATGCTGTGCTTGAAATGTCTTGTTTTATTGAGTCTAAATTATAGTTATTAATATAAACATTACTGGTTGTTGTACAGCCTATATCATTAAGCATGGGAACAACAATTGACAATACGAATTCTGATTGCGAATAAATACATATCCTTGGTCTTTTGGTTTTTATAAGTGCGATATCGACTTGACTATATATAGAACGAGTATAATAGATGCTAAAATCAGTTATATTATTTAGCCTTCTTATTTGATCTGCTGAGCATCTTTTAAAGTCTTCTTTAAAAAATGAATTTTCTATTTTACGCTCATTAAATCGGCTGATAGAGGCACCTCTAGCATCCATGAAGTCGACTCGCACCATATTATCATTTTCAATATCCGTTTTTATATGTATGCCACCTTCAACAGCTAGAAATCCGATAGCCATTCTTGCAATTGGTGTTAAAAGGCTACTCATATTATAAACTTCAACACCAACAGATAAAATACCTGATATAAAAGCATGTTTAAACATTCGTGCTGAGTTTGAATTAGTAGAACTAACAACAACTCTAGCCCCTATCTTAAATTGTGAACCGTATGCGGCTCCCAGCCTTGTTGCAAATTCAGGAGAAATATCTACATTTATTATCCCTGAGATACCATTTTCACCGTATATTTTATTAGTGTGCTTAGTGCCCCAAATCATGTTCCTGTCAATAATGGCAAAGGGATCAATTATTTTTTCAGGCCACACCTTTATATTGGGTTTTACAATGACTCGTTCACTGATTCTACAGCCTTCACCAATAACTGAATTTTCAAATAATGAAACATAGTGTTTGAGATTAACTCGGTTACAAAGTATTGCACCTCTAAGCTCACTTCCATACTCAACATAGCAATTATCCCATATTATACTGCGGACTATAGAGACGTCATCCTCAATAATAGTATTGTTGCCTATTATCGTACAATTATCTATTAAAGTACCATTACCGATTTTGCAGTTTGAGCCTATAATACATGGACCATTTATCTCAGCGGTACTTTCGATAACAGTACCACCTCCTACCCAAACATCTTCTTTAATTTGAACTCCGTCAAAATCAACTTTCAATTTTTTATCTAAAATGTCACATTGAGATCTTACATATGATCGTATATCACCAATGTCACACCAGTAATCAGTACTAATATATCCATACATATTTTCTGAAGCAGCCAACAGAGAGGGGAATACATCATGACTGAAATCTGTGTTTTTATTAGGTTCAATATAATTAAAGATTTCAGGTTCAAGAATGTATGTACCAGTATTAACTGTATCACTGAATATTTCTCCCCAGCTAGGTTTTTCAACAAAGCCAGTTATAGAACCGTCCGCATCTGTTAACACAACTCCGTAATCTAATGGCATGTCAACCTTAGTTAAAATAAGTGTTGCAATAGATTTTTTTTCTTTATGGAGTTTTATTGCTTCGGCTATGTTCAAATTTGTAACAGAATCACCACTTATTACAATAAAAGATTCATCCAAAAAGCTTTGCGCGTTTTTAACTCCTCCAGCTGTTCCAAGAGGCGTATCTTCTAAAAAATAGGTAATGTTGACTCCTAAATTTTTACCATTACCAAAATAATCCTTAATGTGTTGAGGATGATACATTAGGGTAACACCAATATCAGTAATACCAAACTTTTTCAATAGATTAATAGTATGTTCCATAACTGGCTTATTCATCACGGAAACCATCGGTTTTGGCAAATTACAAGTAAGAGGTCGTAGCCTTGAGCCTTCTCCACCTGCCATAATAATAGCTTTCATACTTACACCCCACGATAATGGTATATAACTTCCTATAAAAATAAAAAAATATATACCATTATATTCAATATTATTTTCAATAATCCTCTATAATTTTTAATCTATTACACCATAGCTTTCTTCAACGACAGATAAGGCATTATCTCTATTAGATGTATCCACATCGATTTCTAACTTCACTAAAGTAGAGTTAATAGCTCCTGGGAATTTCTGGGGTATGCTTTTTTGACTAAATCCAGCATGTAGCCCTTGATCCGAAGTATTGATATTTGCCGTTGTTATTCCATTTGTTTTTAAATTACTCATTGCAGCGTTAGCATCATATAAATTTGTGTATAATGCAGTGATTTTCTTATCCATAAATATTCCTCCAATATTGATAAATACTAGTTATAGTATTTACAAATATCAAAGAAATAAGCATTAAGATAAAGAATCAAAAAATGCAATAAATACAATTAATTCACAATGTTAATAGTGTTACCGATGTAAATATCTCAAATAATATTAATTGCTATAATAAGTGGTTACTAGTCCTTAAAAGCAAACAATTTATTAAGGACAAAACTAATTAGTGTGTAAAATACCATTCCAATAAGCTGAGATATATTCTTATTAATAACTAAATCCTCAACTAAAAATATTAGCAAGTAGCGTTGTAAGAAAAAACATACAATAAAAACTGCTGAAAACCTTAAAAATTGCTTTGTTGCTGGTGCCTTATTATCTTTAAATGTCCATAGCTTATTCATAATAAAGCTGTTAATAAAACCTGCAATATATCCTGCAGTGTTTGAGGTTTTATAAGATACTCCGAAGAAATTCATTAATGTAAATAGTATCACTCCGGTTATAATTGTATTTACTACGCCTACTAAACCATATTTAATTAATTGACCAAATTTTTCTATAAATTTATTTTTTAAAATACTATAAGTGAACATTTTTCCTTTTTTCATTTTATAAATTTTTAATATGTATAAAAATAATAATGACATATTTAGGTTTATAAGAATAATATAATAAATATTATATTAATACATATCGACCTACTTAGATTTTACCATATTTAACTTTAAATAAATAGGTGGTATAAAAAATGAATATTAAAAGAAAGAAAATTTCTCTCGTTTATGCTTCGAACTATGATACAACCTTCAAAAGAAATAAGCTACTACATCTGATTATTGCTATATATGTAGCTACCTTTATTGCTTTATCTATTAAGCCTGTTGACAGGTTTGAGTGGTGGTTTGAAAGTATAGTTCCGCTAGTAGTGGTATTATCACTAACAGCTTTATACAGAAAAGCTAAATTAACCAATTTTTCATATATATGCATTTTTGTTTTGCTTATCTTGCATACCGTGGGTTCGCATTATACATATTCACTATGTCCAGTCGGAATTTGGATGAAAAATATTACAAAATTTGAAAGAAATAATTATGACAGGCTAGTGAGCTTTGCGTTTGGACTGCTCTTTTATTTTCCGGTGATTGAGGTTTTGTATAATAAGCTGAAATATAAATATTATCAAGCATGTGTTTTAGCATGTATAATTATGTTATCAATTAGCGCAATAAATGAAATGGTACAAGTTTATTCCTCAATAGCTTTAAGTAAGCATCAAGCAGATATATTTCTTGGTTTTCAAGGAGACATTTTTGATTGCCAAAATGATATGGCAATGTTACTTCTTGGCTCAGTTATAGCCATGGGAGTCTGTGTTTTATCTAGATATACAAAAAGTAAAAGGATACATATTGTTAAAGACTCTCGCTAATTTGCATTGTTTAAGTGTTAAATAGGGCATAATAAAACATATCTAAACTCAAATAATAGGAGATTTAAATGATTTTTAGACTTGGATTTGTTGCTATGACAGTAGATTTAGAAAATTGTTCACCATCTGGTGCAGTTACTTATACAACATATAAAAACCTTAAAGATGAAAATGCTAGAAGAGTAAGACTTGCACGAGTATCAAGATGCAATCTGGAAAACACATTAAGAATACTTAAAAATAATGCTGCACAAAATATTGAAGTTTATAGGCTTACTTCAAAGCTGATACCACTCGCAACCCACAATGAACTGCTAGGTTGGGATTATAGTACTGAATTTAGTGAAGACTTTAAACGTATAGGAGATTATATAAAGGCTAATAACTTTAGGGTAAGTGCTCACCCTGACCATTTTACTTTATTGAATCCTGTTAAGCAGGAAGTACTTGAAGCATCAATCAAGGATCTTGATTATCATGTTCAGATGTTTGAGGCAATGGGTCTTTATGATTTCAAGTATAAATTAGTTCTACATGTTGGTGGAATGTATGGGGATAAGGAAAAAGCAATAGAGCGGTTTAAGATTAATTTTTTAAAGCTTCCTGATAGAATACGCAGGAGGATAATTTTAGAAAATGATGATAAATCCTTTACTGCATCTGATGTTTTAGGTATTTGCGAAGAATTGCATATTCCAATGGTACTAGATGTACATCATCATAATTGTGCTAACAACGGTGAGCCAATAGAGACTCTTTTACCCAGAATATTTGATACATGGAGTCAAGAAGTATATCCACCGAAAATTCATTTTTCAAGTCCTAAAAGTGAAAAAGAATTTCGAAGCCATGCTGATTATATTGATTATTCAGAATTCATGAGTTTTTTAAAGGTAGCCAAGGCTTTTAATGAAGATATTGATTTTATGCTGGAATGTAAAATGAAAGATAGAGCATTGCTAGAACTTTCTGATAAGCTTAAACAGACTGATGGAATAATCCAAGTGAATAAAGCAACATTTAAAATTTGAATACACGATGCTAGCTTTAGCAGTTACTAAATTTCCTGCAATTATTTTGACAAAAGCATTGACAAGCCGTCCGCACCGATAGAATTTTTTGAAAGATATATGGATGTTGCTTGCATAAATTGAAATAATCATGGGACTAATAATATTAAGATTTTGACTTTAGATAGAGAATTTCTGATAAGTCAAAAATTAATTATTATTTCTAGAAAGGAAGTTAATTATGGGCAAAGGTAAAAAACAAAAAAGTGATAATGAGAATCTTTCAATTGATAATGATCAGTTAGGTGAAAATAAGAATAATAATGGCGGCGGAAAAAGTAAAAGCGGTAAGAATAGTAAGTAATACTTCAAATTTAAGACATTGTTAAATTAATACATGAATAGTTTTTTATTAAATTAAATTGGTTATAAAAAAGAGGGCTGTTGAAAAACAACTTTTAACAAAATTATATAGTATTGGTTGGAAAACTAGGTACAAAATATAATTGTTAAAATGTTTTGACAGCTTTTTTTTATGTACGTCTAACGAAGTTAGGACAATATTGACCATGCAATTGGTTTTTTACGACAAAGCAATTCATTCCATATCTAAAATTTTAATGATATAATATAGCTGGCTTATATAACATGGATATATACTCTGTGTTAAGGATATGCCAAATATTAGTTTGTGGAGAAATTAAATGATCACAGTATTGTCATTAAGTCCTGCTGTAGATAAAATTTATGTAATAGACGATTTTTGTGCAGGAGAATTATATAGGGTTAATAATTGCTTACAGTCACCAGGTGGCAAGGGTATTAATGTGACTAGAGTTGTAAGGTTGCTTGATACTGAAGTAGCTGTCTTAGGATTTAAAGCAGGTAGCACTGGACAGTGGCTTGAGGATAGTATTATTGGTACTGGAGCAAAGGCACATTTTATAGAAGTAGCAGGACTATCAAGGACAAATAATAATATTATAGATAAAGTAAACAATAAAGAAACTGAGATACTAGAAGAGGGACCTGAAATAAGCCTAGAATCGTGGGAAATATTTCTGGAGTATTTCCGACAAGTACTAAAAGAATCAAATGTACTTGTTTGCTCAGGAGGACTTCCAAAAGGATTAGGAAATGATACTTATGCGAGGCTTATAGAAGAAGCAAATAAGCTAGGTGTAAAAGCAATTCTAGATTCAAGTGGAGAGGTACTAAAACTGGGGATTAAAGCAAAACCTTATCTGATAAAACCAAATTTGAGAGAGCTTTCAACATATTTTAACACACAGTTTACTTCTGAATCTGAAATTGTAAGTGCTTGCAAAAAAATAATCAATGAAGGTGTTAAGGTGGTTGTAACGTCTCTGGGGGCAGAAGGCGCTTTATTAGTGAGCGAGGATTCTGCATACAAAGCTCTACCTGTTAGCGTAAATGCTATAAACACTATAGGTTCCGGTGACTCAATGGTAGCAGGTATAAGTACAGGCATTGCAAATGGACTAGATATTTTAGATTGCTTCAGACTAGGTGCTGCATGTGCTGCATCAAATACCGAATTTATCGGAATCGGAATAATAGATAATGAAAGAGTTGAGCAGCTAAAAAAGGAAATTATTATTGAGGAAATAAGTTTTTGCTGTTAAGGCATGAGCTAATATTTCAAAATTAGGTTTGCTTACAATCCAGCATCTAAGCCTAATACTATGCTATTGCTTAAAAAGATATAGTAATAGAAGCAATCGATTACATAAATTGTGCATTATAAAATTATTAATCAGGGGAGTTACTATGAATATTATTGAACAATTAATTAAAGAATTCAATTTAAAGCCATTTCAAGTGCAAAACACAGTTAATTTAATTGATGAAGGGAATACAATACCTTTTATAGCTCGTTATAGAAAAGAAGTAACTGGTGAACTTAATGACCAAGTACTGAGAGAATTATATGATCGCCTAGTTTACTTAAGGAATTTGGACGAAAGACGTGAGGATGTCAGAAGGCTGATAGATGGGCAAGGAAAGCTTACAGAAGAACTAAACAAGTCATTGTCTGCAGCCGTTACACTTCAAGAAATTGAGGATATCTATAGACCTTACAAGGTTAAAAGAAAAACTCGTGCATCAGTTGCTAAAGAGAAGGGATTGGAGCCTTTAGCAACAATTATTTATGCTCAGATGCCATCACGAACAACCGTTGAAGAATTGGCGGCGAAATATATTGATGCAGAAAAGGGTGTAAATACTGTAGAGGAAGCATTAGCAGGTGCAATGGATATTATTGCAGAAGAAATTTCCGATAATGCTCAGTACCGCAAAGCACTAAGAGAATTAATCTTTAGAGATGGGCTATTAGTCACAACTGCGAAAAAGGAAGAAGATTCTGTTTACAGGATGTATTATGATTTTAGGGAGCCTGTTTCAAAAATAGCTAATCATAGAGTTTTAGCTATAAACAGAGGAGAAAAAGAAGAGTATTTACAGGTGAAAATCGAAGTAGATAGTGCTAAATGTTTGATATACCTTAAAGGAAAATCAATAAAGAATACTAACCCCGATATGGGCAAATATGTTGAGCTTGCAATTGAGGATTCCTATTCAAGACTTATTTTTCCTTCTTTGGAGAGGGATATTAGAAACAAATTGACAGAAGTAGCTCAGGAACAGGCTATCAAGGTGTTTTCTGAAAACCTCAGAAACCTTCTTTTACAATCCCCTGTTAAGGATAGAGTTGTATTAGGATTAGATCCAGCATACAGGACAGGCTGCAAAATTGCTGTTGTAGATGAAACGGGCAAAGTGTTTGAAACGACTGTAATATATCCAACTCCTCCACAAAACAAAGTAGAAGAAGCCAAAGTAAAGCTTAAAAATTTAATTGAAAAGTATAAGGTTGATATTATTTCAATTGGAAACGGTACAGCATCAAAAGAGTCTGAGATGTTTGTAGTTGAGCTTTTAAGAGAGATAGACAGAAAAGTATATTACATGGTTGTTAGTGAAGCGGGGGCTTCTGTTTACTCAGCTTCAAAGCTTGGAGCCGAAGAATTCCCAGAATTTGATGTAGCGCTTCGTAGTGCAGTTTCAATAGCAAGAAGACTTCAGGATCCTTTAGCTGAATTAGTTAAGATTGACCCGAAGGCTATAGGGGTGGGGCAGTACCAGCATGATATGAATCAAAAAAGGCTGGATGAATCGTTAGGTGGAGTTGTTGAAGCTTGTGTAAATAGTGTTGGAGTTGATTTGAATACTGCTTCTGCTCCGTTATTATCCTATATTTCAGGTATATCTGCTTCTATAGCCAAAAATGTAGTAGAGTATCGTGAACAAAATGGTAAATTTAAAAATAGAAGCCAAATAAAAAAAGTTAAAAAGCTAGGGGATAAAACATTTGAGCAATGCGCAGGTTTCCTTAGAATAGCTGATGGAGAAAATATATTAGATAATACTTCTGTTCATCCTGAGTCATATAAAGCAGCTAAAAAGCTTTTAGAAAAAATGGGGTATACATTAGCTGATGTAAATAATAAAAAACTAGATGGGTTAGACAAAAAAGTTGGACAATATGGAATAGAAAAGGTTGCAGAAGAACTTGAAGTTGGAGTGCCAACTTTAAGGGATATTATAAATGAATTGCTAAAGCCGGGGAGAGACCCACGAGATGAGTTGCCAAAGCCAGTACTGCGCACAGACATACTTAGCATGGAAGACTTGAAACCGGGAATGGTATTAACAGGAACAGTAAGAAATGTTGCTGATTTTGGAGCTTTTGTTGATATAGGAGTGCATCAGGACGGACTTGTTCACATTTCTCAGCTTGCAGACAAATTCGTGAAGAATCCTATGGGGATTGTTGCGGTAGGAGATATTGTAAAAGTTAGAGTGCTTGAAGTTGATGTTGATAGAAAGAGGATATCTCTAAGTATGAGGGATGTAAACTAAAAGATATTCAAATTTTTTAAAGTATAATAATATGTTATATTTTTATATGGTAAAATGTTATATTATTAATTATACTAAATAATAAATTATAATATGGTTTTTATACTAATTTGCATTAAAAAATAGTATTATTATAGAACACATATATTTATATATAGTATACATGAAAAAAATTTATATCAAGGTGTGGTATCCCATACTGCATCAATATTAGAAAGAAGGAAAAAGATGGGGACAATAAGCAATGCAGTTCATTTACTTACAAAAAGGCCGTCGATACTTGTGCTGACTATTATACTTAGTTCAGTAATTGGTATTGTTGAAAGCATTTTTATAACATTTTTTTATTCAGTATCCATGTTTAAAATAGGAAGTCCATTTGATGCTTATATCAATATAATTCAATTTCTTGTTAGTGCAATGCTTGTACCACAAACAGCCGTAAAAGTTATACTTGTTCTTGTTATACTTGTTCTTGTTATTGCATTAATTTTTGGTCTGTTATTATCTGGGTACTTTAATATTTTAAACAATGCCGTGCAATATAAAGTTAAGAAAGAAGGCAGTGAGTTTATAGCAGGAGTTAAAAAGTATTTTTTACGTATGATTTCGCTAAACTTATGGACATTAAGCACAATTGCCCTATTTTGTATATATTTTTTTATTGCATTAATTCCAGCTACAATTTTTATAGATAATGCTTTTAGCGGGACTATAAATATTTTTGCTGGTATATTGTTGTTTCTTATTACACTATTGGTATTATTTTTTAGCTATGCATTTGTCAGACAATATTTAGTATTCTGGTACCCATCAGCTATGGTTTATGATAAAAACCATTTTAAAATAGCTAAAAAAATATCAGACATTAACTTTTGGTCATTATTATCCAAATTTATTGTTTTTGATATTGTTGGTCTGGTATTTGATACTATCTATATAATAGCTAATTTTTCTCTGGCTAATGCACAGATTGTTTCAGGAGCTACAAGTAACATACTACTGATTGTTAATATTGTTTTTAGAACAGTTTATATTTCATTGCAGGTATGCTTTGTATTTTCATCGTTCAATAAGTATAATAATAATTACATAAAAAAAACTGCAATTAATGCCTAAAAAATATCAAGTAAGAGGTATGCTAGAATAATTAATAAAATCTCATCCTCTATTTTATCTGTTAAAAGTAATAAAATGAGTCCTACTAGAAGTAAATCATCAAAATAAATATCGTGTCCCAATATGTTAAAAAGAGATTTCTCAGATCTATCAGCTCTTTCACCTTTATCACCAGATCCAAACAATTGCGTGAGAAAGCTGAATGAAGGGGGATTCTTTTTTTCTTTAGATACAAATGGCTCAGCGGGTGGCAAAGCATGCTCATCTAATTTTGGCTCATCTAAATTCGATATATTTAATTTTTGGTCTTTTGAGGAAGAATCACTTTTTTTATACTTTCTGGATTTAGGTGTATGCTTGCTATAAACCATACTTGTATCCATGCCCCGCATTTAAGTAAGCAACCGGTTTAAAGTGCTGACATGGACTCGGCCCCCCTTTTCTTATTTATTTGTTTTTTACGTCTTTTTATATACAAACTCTTATCGTTCATCAGAATCGTCAATTAGTTTTGTTAGGCGACCCATTTGCATAAGTTTCATACATGTCTTGAGTTTTTTTTGCCTATTTTTATTTAAGTATGGATTAATAGCATTTAATAAATTTATCTTAGGGTCATTAGGAGAAAGTGCATTCATAGCTTTTTTCATTTTTCTTGTTAAATCATTTGATTCGTCAGTCTCTGGTTTAGTTGTTTCTTCATCTTTATTTGATTTTCTAGATTCATCTTCTGAGGGGCTTTCTTCATTTGTACTGCTATTAGACATAAGCATGTTTAATAAGCCCTTAACATTCTCAGGGATATTTGCGTTTGAGTTTTGTCCTCCAAGCATATCTGCTATTTGTTTGAATTTCTCGCCCATGTCGTCACTCATTCAAATACCTCCAATGGTAAGTTTTATTTTGATTTCAAAAAGTCATTTACTTTTTTCATAATTACATCACTGTCTTTACCAAGCATTTTCTCTAATTTATCTAAATCATCTTGAGTTAACTTCTTTTTTATTTCATCTTTATCTATTTTCATATTTTTAATTTTTTCTTCGTCAAGCTCATTGATTTTCTTAGCTATCTCGTCTTTATCAATCTTTGACATCTTTTTTTGGATTTCTTCTGGACTATCTTTTTTTAACAATTCAATAGCCTTATTAATTTTGGACTGAATCTTTTTGTCTGACAACATTTCTTGCAATTTCTTACTTAATGAATCTTCCATGTTAACCTCCCACGCCTGGTATCCGGCACAATAAATTGGTAAGGTACTCGTAAGTGTACGAGTTATTTTTGCTCAAAAATGCGAAGATAACGATGAATGTACAAAATATAAACTTCGCATTATTCAAGCTAACCTCCTTTTCGCTAGTACTGCTGGCTACACAAATAGTAATTAAAAAGTGTATAATCATTGCTTGATTGCTCAAATCCATAAAAAGCTGCTTGCAGCTTTTTGCTATGCGAAGATAACCATGAATGCACAAAATGTAAACTTCGCATTATTACTACTTTACAGTTTATGCTAGATAGCACAGCTATTATGTACAAACTACTACTCTTAATTTGAAATAGAAGCTTGGATTATTAACCCAAGCTTCTATTAAGTACTTTTGGCCATTTATTAGGCAATTGCATAGAATTAATCACAACTATCTTCGCGACAGCAGCAAAGGTATATAAGCAATAGTATTATTGCCAACCAGATTAACCAGTCGCAATCACAGAATAGATCTGAGAAACAACCAGAACTACCATTACCGCAGCAGCAGAAGAAAATTATTGCCAGTATAATTAGCCATTCACATCCAAAGCCGCCATCAGAACTTTTACTTCCACCAAAACATCCCATAACTTTACCTCCAATAAATAATTAAGATAATGCATAATATGTAAATTGAATAAAAGTTGTTACATTAATAAAAATTTTTTGAAAATAATATATAGTGGTATATTATATAGGTAATGCTTTTATTAGAATCAAAAAATATAGTATTACTATTACGTTTTAAAATATAAAAGAAAATATTCTAAATGAAAATTATTATAAGTACTCATTTTTTAATCTTAGTTAATGTGGCATGTTATAGCTAAGTAGGATTCTAGTTGAAATTATATAAATTAGAAATATTATAGGGGGAGAAAAACATGTTTGATGTAATAATTATTGGAAAAGGTCCTGCAGGTATTTCAGCGGCTCTTTACACTGTAAGGGCAGGCTTAAGAACATTGGTAATAGGGCAAGATAAAAGTTCTTTAAATAAAGCTGACAGAATTGAAAACTATTTTGGGTTCGCTGAGCCAGTTTCAGGAAAATACCTTTTAGAACAGGGTCTTAAGCAGGCAAAGAGACTTGGCGTAAAGTTTGATGACAATGAAGTGATTGCTTTAGAAAAGGGAGAATACTTTGATGTATATACTACTAATCAAAACTATTCTTGTAAATCAGTATTATTGGCTACAGGTCAGCAAAATGTGAAGCTAAAAATAGATAGATTGTCTGAATTTGAAGGCAGTGGTGTCAGTTATTGTACAACTTGTGACGGATTCTTTTATAAAGGTCTAAAGGTTGGCTTAGTGGGATATAAAGATTATGTTATGCATGAAGCTATGGAATTAGAGCCTCTAACAAAGGATATTACCGTTTACACAAATGGAAATGAATTAGAACTCTCAGACAAATACGAAAAGTTTACTTCTAAATTTACTGTAAATAAAAGTGTAATAAAAGGGATTGAAGGAAATGAAGTTATTGAAAATATAATTTTTGAAGATGGTACAAAAGAGAGCATTAGTGGCTTGTTTATAGCTTTTGAATCAGCATCAAGTATAGACTTCGCAAGAAAACTCGGTGTAATAACAAAAAAAGATGCTGTTGTTGTTGATGAAAACCAGATGACAAATTTAAAAGGATTATTTGCTGCAGGTGATTGCACAGAAGGATTAAAGCAAATTTCAACTGCAGTTGGTGGAGGCGCAGTAGCAGGTAAGCAAATGATTGCGTATATAAGAGGTTTATAATAGAACAGGTTTTAGAAAATTATTAATTAAGCGATTTATAAAGAAAATATGGAACAAATACCAAGGAATTGATATCATACTAAATGTAAGGTACAATTCCTTATTTTTATGTGGAAGATAACGGAAAGTATTTAAGTGTATTGCCATGTATTGAAAATATTAACAACGAGTGTTAAAATATGACTGCCAGCAAAAAAATTGCTGCTGATAGAATTAGGAGAGAGTTATGTTTGCAATATTTATATTATTATGGATTATTTCGGTATTAATAATTTATGCAAATCCCAAGACATCCTGGGCCTGGTGGGGGAGTGCCTGTTTGTTTTTAAATGGGTTTGGTGGTGTTGCTATGATATTTACTGACAATATAATTCCATATGTGACCGAGAGAAATAGTTTAAGGGCTTTAAAAGTTTGTCTAATTTTGAAATGTATTGCAAATATACTTCAACATTATTTTGCATCTTATGCTTTTTTCGGTTTTACACTTTATTATACAAATTTCTTGAATGTTAAGCTTAAGAAATTTACAAAATATATTATTTTAGTTATTTTATCAATACCTTGTATTATGATGCTGGTAATATTTCCACAGTTTGAGCCTAGTTATGCAATATTATCAGCGTGGGTTGTTCCATATTCTTTGATTTCAAATGCTATTATTATAATTAGCATTATTAAGGAAAAAGATTCATCGGAAAGATATCAGAAAATATTAGTATGTATCTTTGTATGCCCTACTACATTATCCTTAATGTGGACTAGTTACTTATCAGTAGCTATGGGATATGATGGTATATTTGAATTAAATATTTTTATAATACTAGCTCAGTTTATTATATTTGTAGTATTAGCATTGAAACGTGGCATACTTGGGATAAGGCTAAGGGTGGAAAGATGCAATTTAGACGAAACAATAGATACTGTTATTGGAGGGATGAGCATGATATCTCATGCTATTAAAAATGAATCTGCTATGATAAATATTTGTGTTGATACAATACGAAAATCAGTAATAATAGATTCAAAAACCAATAACAAATTAAATATAATTAAAAACTCAAGTAATAATTTATCGGACTTTGCCCAGAGGATAAATAAATTTAGGATATATGAAATGGATTTGAAACCATATGATATAATCAGTTTAGTTGAAAAAGTAATAGCTCAAATAATGCCTTTAACTTCTGGTAAGAATATAGAAATACTAAACTTATGTAAAGAAAATGTTACTTTATATGTAGATGTAGTTCATGCTTCCGAGGTGCTAAAAAATATAATTATCAACGCAATTGAGGCCATTGGTACTAATGGTGTAATTAGAATCGAGACAGAAATTAATAATAATAAGGTTTGTTTATCTGTTATAGATAATGGGGTAGGAATTCCGCCAGAAAACATCGAAAAAGTCCTAACTCCATTCTACTCAACCAAACATGGTAAGAACAATTTTGGATTAGGCTTAAGTTATTGCTATAAAGTTATGAAATCTCATAAAGGAGACTTGAAAGTATCTAGTAAAGTAAACCAAGGTACAAAGATGACATTACAATTTCCAATTAAAAGAGCCATTACCCTGATAAACGGCATTACAGCAAAAGCTGAACAAAGTAGCAAATGAACCAATGTTTATTAATAAGTTTGATTTTACAATAAAAAGGAACCTATAGTTAAAACACTAAAGATGTTTTTAATTATAGGTTCCCTTTTTAAATAAAGAAAAATACTGACAAGTTAGAATACTTCTTTATGCCTAGGCATAAAGATAATGATATAGAGATGAATATTCATAAATCAAATTTTAACATTTTAATGTGAGGTGGCATAAAGATGCGAAAACTATTAAGTTTTATTTTAACATGTGGATTAATTATGACAATTTTTACAGGCTGTGCATTATTTGATAACACTGAAGATACTGCAAATAGCGACGAGTTGGCTCCTACTAGTAGTGTTACAATGGGGGATTCTCAAGCAAGTGCAATGAAGGATAAGACACCAATCCAACTATACTTTATAAATGAGCAGGGTAATAAGCTTGCGCTAGAAACCAGATATATTGACAATGCTGAAGTAGGTAAGGGGAGTGCATTTCTGGCTACAGTAGTTTTAAAAGAACTTGTAAAAGGTCCATCGAAAGGAAGCCAACTACAAGCATCTATTCCAGCGGGAACAACTGTTCATACGGATGTAACTATTAAAGATGGTGTGGCTACAGTTGATTTATCAAAAGAGTTCATAAATAAGCATCCTGGCGGAAAGAAAAATGAGCAATTAACACTGTATTCAATAGTTAACACGCTTACTGAAATAAAGGAAATAAAATCAGTTCAGTTTAAAATTGAAGGTAAAGTTAAAAAAGAGTTTAAGGGGAATTACCAAATAGACGTAGCATATCCAAGGACATCATACTTAATTTCGGCACAGCCAACTGGAAACAGTTCTAGTAAAGTTGATGCGACTCAAGCTGGAAAAGAGCAGATCGAAAAGGATGGGGGTAAGGAAAAAGTGAAGGAAGAAACAACAAAAGATAAAAAGACAACCACGGAGGAAAAGAATAATTCAAGCAATGTAGAAACAAATGCAGAGATTGAAGGGGAATTATTAGAGTAATTCGATAGATGCCAAGGTATCTTGAAGGGATTAAACATTTTGAAAAGTAATATTTTAGTCAATTACTGCTCAAAGTCAATATAAAGTAAATGATTTTACCACCCTTCAGGATACCTTGTTTTAATTTGATTTTAAGATTCCAATAATAGAACTATTATTTTAGCAGAAAATTGGAGAGGTATAAGAACAGTCGCATGAAATTATTTGTTAGTGACCACAGCATCCACCACAAACATGCTTGTTTGGGCAATCTCCGTTACTTGATTTTCTAGATTGAATAATATTTATATTTGACGCTGTAATAAATTTTGTGTATGACACATAGGAAATACTCCTTTTTGGTTAAGAATTTAAGTATTAACCAGAGAGGAGTTTTTTTATGAGTGCTTTACCAAAAGATTTTATTCAGGAAATAA
>JAEZRV010000095.1 GCA_023444055.1 Bacillota bacterium | reverse complement strand
CTTAACAGATGCTCTATTTGTCATGCAGTTTTCAAGGTTCATAAATATCTAAAATACATTTCTGCACTTTATTCTAAAAATAACATTTTAATACTTGACTTTTAATAGTTAGTCTTCATTTATTTTTTGCATTTCTTTCAACCTTGCTCCCTTTCTTAGTCAAATTCCTTAAATTTTTGATTTCATTACTGGCATGTCAAGAACCTAAATATACAAGCAAAAATCAAATACACAGCTGCTTTGATAATAATTTGTTTTGAGGAATATCTAAAGAATTTATTTTGAGTAACGAAAAATATGGCTGTAGCTATGATTAGTAAGGCTATTCCCGTTATAATATCAGCAAATGCAAATGTTACAATTATAATTATTAAAAAATCAAATGCCCTCTCATATTTAAGAAAAAAATCACATGATAAATTCTTCATCTGGGATATATCACATAAAACCGTTTTTGCGAATACAGTAGATACAAAAGTAATGAGTATTATATAATTCAAAATACTAATATACTTTATATTTATAATCGTTTCTCTTGCCATATCTTTGAAATAAAAATAACAAATAAATATAAATAGGAAATGTAGCATCTGATCGGCCAAGTTATGTATTGTGGTATACCTACAACGCCCTTTAGTTACTCTTTTTAAATAGTCAATAATAAAATGGCTGATTGATATCAATACTGCGGCTACTACTCCAAACAGACCAAAATTGCTAAGAACTACAATATTTACAATTAAAACTATTATTACATGCTGAATAATACCTCTAATGGATTTTTCCTTATTTTCTGCAAGCTTTGATGTTTGAAAAACAAAGTCACCCATTAAATGTGCAAAAACTAATGACATTAAAAATATTGTATTTTGCATTTTCCCTACCATCCTAGTCGTATTTTCTGTCCCCGTTTATTGCCTTAAATTCATTTTCTAGCTTTTCATCAGCTACCCCATGAAGTTGGTATACAGATACTTCTTGACTTTTACCTTTTAAGGGTATGGCTCCTATAGGTGTGACCTTAATATAATCCTTAACTTCTTTATACACACTTTCACTTATCAATATTTGTCCTGGCTTGGCATTACTCTCAAGCCTCTGAGCAGTATTAACTGAATCTCCTATGGCTGTATATTCCATTCTAAATGTAGCTCCAATATTTCCTACGACTGCAGTACCGTAATTAATGCCAATACCAAAAGCTACTTTAACACCATATTTAGCTAAGCTTTTTTCACTTAGTTCTTCAGCACCTTTCAACATTTCAAGTGCTGCAAAAATCGCCTTTAAAACTGGCTTTTCTATATCCAAAGGTGCATTAAATATAGCCATTGTTGCATCCCCAATAAATTTATCTAACGTACCACCGAATTTAAAAATCGCTGTAGAAGTTAAATTTAAATAGTCATTTAAAATTTCAACAACTTGCTCAGGATTTAGTTTTTCTGACATTGTAGAAAAGCCGCGTATATCAACAAAAAGAACCGCTATCTCTCTCTTGTTCCCACCTAACTTTAGTTCATCAACACCATCCTTAACAAGTGATTCAACAACTTGAGGTGCAACATACTTTTTAAAGCTTTCAGTTATTCTTTTTCGTTTTAATATTTCATATATGTAATTCCAAATTAAACAAATCAAATAAAGTAAAATCACCGAAAACAATGGGTAAATTACGCTAATGATAATACCGTTTTTATAAAATATAAAAGGTATTATTACTACAGAGAATAGTATTACTGAAAAAATTAGTGTTGATATTTTTATATTAATATTTTTAAAACATACATACAGCATAACCATCAGAACAAGCAAAATAATTGTTTGTATAGACCTAGGTATTTCTTGTTTAAACCTATTATCCATAAGGCATTGAACAATATTTGCATGAATATCTACTCCATATAATTGATTATTATCAATTGGTGTAAAGTATCCATCCTGCATTCCTGTACTATATGGACCAACAATTACAATCCCATCCTTAAATTCGCTAGCAGGAATTTCTCCTGATAGTACTTTTGATAATGAATATCCCCCATAGTCACCTGATGCATACTCAATATTCCATTGGTTCCTTTCATCAAGCTGGGGTTCTATATTCAAAGGCAAATTATTTTTTTGTGCATATAGCTTAAATATCTCATATGCAAAGCTATAATATTCTTTTTCTTTATATGTTACCTTATGTAAAGATTTTCGCACCTTATTATCAGCAGTATCTGGAATAGTATTGATAAATCCTTGTTTAGTGCCATTTTTTAATTCATTATAAGGCTGGTTTATTTGATCAACAACAAAAAAATTAAAAGTCCCTTCCTTGTCCATTTCCTTTCCGAATTCAATTTGATTAGCTACAACAACGTTTCCAGCTTTTTTTGCAGCCTGAGCCAAGTATTCATCGCCTTCTATGTCATCCTCTTTATTACCAAAGTACATAACATCAATTCCTATAACGGCAGGCACATTTTCCGGGTCAGCATTAAGTGTATTAACCAATTCGCCCATTACACCTCTTGACCATGTTCCCCATGGTCCTATTTCTTCAAGGGTTTCATTGTCAATACCTATAACATAGATATCGTCACTCCGTATTGGTGAATTTATTGTGTACAAATAGTCTTGAAGAGACTTGTCTATAGCTCTGGCGCTGTCAAAAAACGACAAAAAACCTATAGTTAACATAAGAACAAACAATATCAATGAACTTTTAACAAAGCTGAAAAGTCTATTCATTTTGTCTCCTTTTATTTCTTTTTTTAAGCCTGCCCTTCAAAACACCTAACAAATGCATCAACCACTTTTTTATCGTATTGGGTACCAGCACACCTTATTAGTTCTGATACAGCAATCTGCTCAGGAAACTTTTTTCTATACGGTCTATTGCTTGTCATTGCATCGAACGTGTCCGCAACAGCAATTATTCTTGCAAATAAAGGGATATCGTCTCCAGACAAGCCTTCACAATAACCTTTTCCATCATATCTTTCATGATGGAACTTAACACCATAAACTATTCCCGGATTTGTTTTAGCTATCTGCTCTAAAATCCTTGTTCCTTTAATTACGTGGCTTTTCATTTCTTCAAATTCTTCTTCAGTTAGTTTTGCCTTACTATTTAAAATGCTATCCTTAATTCCTATTTTTCCAACATCATGTAATACTGCAGAATACCGAAGACTTACAAGTTCTTCTTCCTCTAAACCAAGTTCTTTACCAATCATAACAGAATACTCTGCAACTCTCATGCAATGTCCCTGTGTATATTCATCTCTGGCATCAATAGCATTTGCAATGGTTTGGATAGAATCATTAAATAGCTCCTGCATAAAATTATAATACTTTGCTTTCTCAAGATTTGGAGCAATCTGTGTCTCAATCAACAACTCCATCATTTCTTCATCAGCTTTTGTGAAACGTCCGCCATCTTGTTTGTTTATCAACTGCAAAATAGCCACTAATTTGCTGCCAAATATTATTGGCATTGTGAGAAAAGATTTTTCATTAAGACCATAATCTTTAACAACATTTCGATTTCTAAAACGCTTGTCCTTTTTTATATCCTTAATATTAAGGGTTTTCTTATATGTGGCAACCCAGCCTGCAACAAAGCTATCATCTATTTTAAATCTAAGTTCTTTTACTACAGTTCCCTTTTCTCCAAGAGCAACTCCAAAAAACAACTCTTTAGTTTCATCATTCACAAAATATAGGGAGCAAGATTCAGCCTTTGCCTGTTGCTTTGCAATTTCCATAATTCTCTGGATTAACTTTTGTTGTGTCCCTGATGACATGTTTATACCTGCAAGAGTGACTTTCTGAATCTTCGCAAGTTTATTTTTGTAATGCCAAATTCTACCCAAAAGGATTCCAGTTATTATTATGAATGCTAATGTTATAAATATTTGAATATCAACACTAGTAAATATATCCATCTTCCTACCTCTTCTTCGCCAAGTAACGCATATTTTTATTACAATGATGTTTATATTTTGAATTATACGAAACTAATACAAATAAATATGGCACAAATAAATTCTATCATATTATGATATAACTTTACAATATTTTTAAGAAAGAATGAGCATAAATTTGTATATACATCCTGCCAATAACATTAATATTAAATATTTTTATCTATGGACATCATTGTATTTCTAGTTTGACTACTACCATGTATGGTAATTTCTTGTTATTTTTTCTTAATGCACTACAATTCATACCAATATTATCCCATTTTATGATATAGTATATATTAGTCTTAGATATAGTTATTTTTTTGTTAAAGTTTTTACTAACTCTTTCATGTTTAGGATTTTAAATCTCTAAATATCTCACATATTAAATAGGTAAAATTTAGGGAAGAGTCGAGTTAGTTACTAAATTTTTGTGCCGAAAGTCGGCTGGAGGTTAATTTTAAAATGAATAAGCGTATATTCAAATATACATTTTTAGTTTTAAGCATTATGTGTTGCTTACTAATTTCAGTCTTCTCCATATTGCAAGCTTATAGTTTCATGAGCTATGACGTTAATAATAGCCCAAGTACTACAAAATCCACTACCCTGGAAGCAGAAAATACACAATTTACCAATACTGATAATAGTACTGCTATTACTAACTCATCAGATGCTAATTTACCAGCTACTGACTCATCTGATATATCCAAATCGAATACTAATTCATCTAAATCTTCATATGAAGCAACTTCAGTAGATAATGCTGCTATACCATCGCAAAAAAAGCAAGAACATGCTCCTTCAAAATCAATTACAATATCTGCTGTTGGCGATCTAATGGCTCATAAATCCAATCTAAACAGTGCCTATAACACTAAGACAGGTACATATGATTTCAGCGGCTTTTTGGAGTATGTCGCACCCTACTTACAGAAATCAGACTTAACAATAGGTAATTTTGAAACAGTAACAGCCGGTGCTAGTTCTGATTATACTAGCTTTCCCAGGTTCAACACTCCTGATTCAATATTGACTGCTCTATCAAATGTAGGCTTTGATGTTTTATCTACAGCAAATAATCATTGTCTTGATAGAGGGATTAATGGATTAACAAGAACCATTAAAAAAATAAAAGAGAACAAAATGACCAATATAGGCAGTTCCATTGATGGAAAAAATAAATATACCATAAAAGAAATTAATGGAATAAAGGTTAGCATTCTTTCCTATTCATATGCCTTTAATGGCAATGATGCTAGTCTTAAGACAAAACAGAAAAACACTTATTTAAGTCCTATAAATGAAACTCAAATAAAAACAGATATAAAATCTGTAAAAACGCAAGGTACTGATGTGGTAATAGTAGTCATCCATTGGGGAACTGAGTACCAAAGAAATCCTAATACCGCACAAACATCACTTTCCAAAAAAATGTTTTCTTGGGGTGCTGATATTATTCTAGGTTCTCATCCACACGTTATTCAGAAATCCGAAATAGTTAAGGTAAACGGCAAAAACAAATTTATAATTTATTCAATGGGCAATTTTATCTCAGGATACAGAAGAGGAGATAAAGCCAAGAGACCAAACAAAATATACACTGAAGACGGGGTTATTATTCAGCTAAAGATTGAAAAATATCCAAATGGCGAAACACTTTTAAAAAATGTAGATTATATACCCACCTGGGTTGATAAGAATTATGTGAATAATAGACCTGTATTTAAGATACTTCCCATACCTGATGCAATTTTTAACGAACCATACATTACAAATAGAAATAAGGATTTTGTGAAGCAATCTTATAAAAACACTATGAACATAATGGCAAAACTAAAATAACGCCTGTACATTCAAACTAAACTTAGTAAAATAGCACTTATTAATAAGCAAGCCCAGCTAAAAACTATAAATGGCTGGGCTTGTTTTTCCCCTATTTGTTAATTATTTTGCTAACATTTTTTATAATAATTGATATAGAACCATCAGGATTATTTGAAAACTCAATCATATCACTATTATCATAATAACTAAGAGGGAAATTTATTTCTATTCCTGTATCAGTCTTTATTTTATGAGTCTTAAATTTCCTATCAGCAATTTTTTGAGGAATTTCAATTGCCTCTTCAGTTAGGCCTGCTTTCTGTATCTCTTGAATATATTCTTCACGTACTTCAAGATTTGTATCAAACATTTCCTCCGCAATTTTTTCTACACTTACCTTGCTATTATCCTCAATGCTTTGAGAAACAACATTCTTAAGCTTTGCTACCTTATCGAAATCTTCATCATAATACTTTTTGTTTATCTTTTTGGTTACTTTATCAATAATTTTCATTTTCTCATTATCTGATAAATCTGTAGTGCAATTCAGGAAACACTTTGAAAGGTAAAATTCCTTGGCACCGTTAATCTCATACAATTTCTCTATTAGCTTTATTTCACCAGTTTCTAAACTGATTAGTGCTGCCTCTTCAATTTTCTGACCTTCTGTAGGAAGCAAAGTTTTATGCCTGATGATTGAGTTCGTTGTTCCATCTTCCATCTGATTCACATAATGTGTGAAACCTGTCTTATAATTTAGTTTTAATATTCCATAGTATCGCTCATTATTAATATCAAGTAAGCAACATATTAGATCTCCTGAAATAATGTCAACATTTTTTATCATTATATCAAAAATAATGTTTGCTACCTCTCTACTAGCCTCAGCAAAACAATTTCCATCTGCACTAATTGCTTGACATAGATCCCTTACAGTATTTGCATCTTCAAGAAATCTAGCCTTTTTTAAATTTGTATCATCTAGTATTTTATTGATATGTTTCTCTAAAAACTCTGATATTTCTCCATCTATATACAGTTCATTATTTGAAAGCAGCGGAAAATTAATAGTTGCGTCCAATATATGTAGAACTGCTGTGTTTATGTGAATAGCATATTCCATCTGAAAAACTCTCCTCTTAATTAGGAATTTGTAGTACTATTATAGCAAAATACTCGAACAAAAAAAAATAATTTTATCCCTATCCCTAACGAAATGATAATATAATTGTAAATATGGTGAAATATTGTCCGGAAAATCATGTGAATTATTGATAATTATATACAATATAATTATACTTAACATTATAGTTAAATGTTCAGTAGTATAGTTATAATGTCATAAATTCATTGGAGTATAAAATATACAAAATTATAATAACAAAATTATTAAAATTTACAGCAGCAGTTAAAACATATTAAGGGGAGGTGCTAAGTCCATGTCATTTCCTAATGCTTTTGTAAAATAGCTAGACATGGATAAATCTTATGATATTTGGTAAGTTTGCAGCACAAAAATATACAATTAAAGCTAACCTTGCATTTCAAAAGGGCGATGTTCAGGAAGCAATTGATTTACTTAGTAAAGCGTATAAAACAGGCAGTGCTAAAGTATCAGTAGTTTCGACCTACGGTTATATGCTTTTAAAATACGGAAAGTTAGAAGAAGCTTTATCAATATTTACTCAGCAACTTAATTCTTCTAACCTGTCAGATGAGGACAGATTTAATGTCCAGTCAAATTATGCTCTTGCATTATGGAAAAAGGATCAACTTGACGATGCCATATCTTTGCTTGAAAAAGTAATATCTAAATTTAAAAATACTAATAATTATGGAAGCCTAGGTTATCTTTATAATCTCAAAGGAGATATAGAAAAAGCACTCAAATTTAATCTTGAAGCTTACGACTACAACAGCACAAATGGAATAATACTGGACAATTTAGGGGAAACCTATTATCTTCTCGGTGATCTTGAAAATGCAGATAAAGTCTTCAAAGAGCTTATGGCCTTAGACCCAAAATTCCCTGAAGCTTTCTATGATTATGCACTAGTGTATGAAAAGTTAGGTGATAAAGAAAAGTGTATAGAATATCTGAAAAAAGCTATGCAGTATAAGCCCAATTTCTTATCTGCAATTACTACAGAGGATATAGAGGATAAGCTTGCCGAGATAGAGTAGCTTATCATAAAAAGCACTGCTAGTTTAGTGATGTCTATTTATAAATCAATCAAAGCGTACTATATTCCACGAAACTAATTATATGTTATACATAACTTGTCCTTATACACTGCAACATAGGTTAGTAGAATTCTTATCCAAAGCAACTTATAAAAGTTAGGGAGGTAATATACGTTACCTCCTTATATACCTTTCTTTTATTCAAAATTTCTACTTTACTGCTATCACCTATGTATTTAAATTTTTCTTAGTATTAATCTCTTTAATCAAATCGAAGATTTTATTACCAGGCCACATTTCTGATGGCTTAATCTTCCCATCTCGCTGTAACTGCTTTAATTTACGTTCCGATATTTCTATTGCCTTCTCTTCATCACCAAACTGTATTAACTTCTTATAATATTTTTATCTTCCTTTTGATACTTTTGCTTAACTATTTTTTCAAACTTTTCACTAAATTTGCTGCAACAAGTAACAGATTCTGATATCATAGGAATTTCTCCAGAATATGCAAAAAACCATATTTCAATGCAAGGATTGCTCCATCCAACATTTACCTCTTGTTTGCTTGCATTTTCAATTATTTTATCAAAATCTTTAACCTGATCTCTATCAAATACTATCCACGGACTTCTATATTGTGGATCTTTATCACTAACAAATTCTTTTGCACTTTCAACCAAATTTGTTACTTCGGCTTTCTCAACTTTTACAACTAGTCTATCTCTAAGTGGTTTTGGTATTGAGTCACGAATTCCATTAAAATAATTCTTTTCGGTTTCTTTTGTATCAGTAACGATTAAGTAGTAACCTAATTCTGGTCTTCTACCCACTCTAGTAGTTCTGTCTCTACGGACACCCCTTCTTTCACACATAGCTACTCTCCCTTCAGCATATCTAAGAGCTTAAGCTTTGGAATTGCTCCGTATTTGCCAAGCAAGTAATTTTTTGCATATACCTCGTCTTTACGTATCTTTGTTCCCTCTTCATCCACAAAATCTGCTAATGAATATAACTCTGAAACACCATTTGAGTCCTTTTCAACAAACCAGATTTCATCTCTTCTCAACAAGTCATTAGATAATTGCCATATATCATGAGTTGTAAAAATAAGCTGTGCATTATACTTATTAGTCTCCGGATTTACAAAAGTAAGAATAATATCTCTTACTAACAATGGATGTAATCGTCCATTTAGCTCATCTACAAATAGCGTACTTCCATTCTCTAATGTATCATGAATTGGTTGATATAAGGAAAACATTTTTTGCGTGCCACTTGATTCATCTGAAAAGGGTAGTGCTACCAAATCCTCTGAATCACTAATACTATGCAATGCACTAAATTTTATTTTTTCAGTATCTTTATCTGGTCTACCAACTTCTCTCTCTACCTTAAAATCTTGAATTGCTTCATCAAATGAGCCTAAATACTCAACTACTTTCTTTTGTACAGATGAATCATCTACAAAGTTTTTTGGTAATGTTCTATTCCTAAATAGATTTTCAAATGGATCACCAAAATCAACAACCTCATTTTTTAAAAACCAATCTCTTATCATCTTTAGCTTAGCTATTTTTAATTTAGCTCCTAATGATACAATTAGTACTTCTTTTTCTAATGAAATATCAATATTGTCAGAGCCTTTTTTTATTCCAGAATAGTCAATTGGTTCACCCTTTTTACGATAAAATACTGTTTTATACTCTTTAGCAGTTTTTGCTTTAAAAAATAACCATTCTTCCAGTACTTCTTCTGAATTAATAGAAAATCCATATTGATATGTCTTCTCTGTTGTATCTTTATTTTCAATAAAAAACACCTCAAAGATAGTAGGCTCGCTCCTGCTTATATTATCAAACAAAAACGGTGTAACTTCATCATATGATTGTCCTTCTTTTTGCTTGGAATCATTCTCTCCACCGAATTTAAAAGAATTAAGTACATAATAGGTCATATACTTAAATGCATCATATACATTTGACTTACCAGCTGCATTAGCACCATATATAGTGGCTACTTTTAATAATTTATCCTTTGCTAGCGACACTACATGTGACTGATGCTCAGATATTTTTGTAGCCGACATATCTAAAGACACTTCTTCTCTAAAAGATTTATAATTTTTAAAATTGAATTGAATTAACATAATTTTATATCTCCTTTTAACTCTACAATTATAGTATATCCATTTTTACAAAATAATCAACGTCCTACTGTGACTTTTTCTCATTTATGTTTATTTATTATCCAAACAAAAACTTTTAAGGATAAAAAGTCTAATAAATACTTTAAATTAATTGAGTTTGCTTATACATAAATATAAATACTGTTATTTGAATATTCCAATTACATTAAACTTTATTTAAATAACATTTGCACATAACAAAAAATACCCAGTTACTTAACTGAGTATTTTACTGCTATTCTTTTTTAATCTAAGTATGCTACCTTCAAAGCATTAAAAAGAAAACGCCAAGAATGATTCAAGTATTTTCTTATGTCCATTTTCATTAGGATGTATCCCATCTGCACAAAAGTGAGAACCATAATTATTGCTTATCAGAAATCTCTCTCTTACATCTAAAATTTTGCAATTATTTTGACGTGCAATCCATTCAGCAGCATTGTTATAAGCTTCTTGCCAACGATATATTTTTGCTACATCGCCAAGCCAATGCAGTATATTTTCCTTGCTAAGCCCTTGAGAAATCCAATTAAAGTAGCGTTCTGGCTCCAAAGGAGGCAAATTCATGAGAATTGGAGTAACTCCTTTTTTCTTAAACATATCTATCATATTTTGGAGAGAAACTTTGAAATTTTCAATAGTAGTCTTAGGTTGGTGTAACTCATCAGGGTCATTTGAAATCTCACTCCAATTAAAGTCACAATCATTTCCACCAAATTCTATTATAACTATTTCATCTGTACTCAATTGCTGCTTGTCTATAGATGCTGTTATCTTATTTAGCGCTCTTGTAGATGTCATCCCAAAATGAGCATTATTCTTTATAGAACACCCTGTCAGCTCAGCAAATCTACTAATACAATTTTTTTCCGTAACCCTATACTTTCCATTCTGCTCATCAAAAATAACTCCCTTTAAAATAGAGTCACCCCATATTGTAATTTTTTTATCAATTAGCTGCTCCATAACTATACCCACGCCTAACATCTCTTACAAGAACATCAAAGAAATGTACATTTTTTAACAAAGATAGCATGGGTTCGGCACCTCCTTTAAATCTTTTAAGTCTTTATACTTTTTTAACCCATATGCATTTAACTTTTATTATTCAAAAATAATTTATTTACAGACTTTATTATTACCATATCTATATTCCATTATTATATACTTTTTAGTAATTCTATTATTTTAATTTTTCCAATCATTTATGGTCTTCTTTCTGTTAGCTCAAAATTCTCAATGTGATCAAAAATCATTTTTTCTTATTACGTAAGATATCTAAACCTTAATTCTAATATAGAAAATTCGGGTCATAAATTAATAGTTTTTGAAATTACTAATTCAAAATGCCGCATTGTATTATCTAGTTTCTAAAACTAGTTTATATGTTGTTAACATATTTGTCAAGTAATTTAGATAATTATATTTATAACTCCACCAAACCATGATATAATCAATATTAAATAGATTTCATAGCCTCGGCAACAGGTGAGCTTTGGCTTTTATCTATATTATACATGTGTGGACATTAAATAGGAGGTATTATTTGAGTACTGATAATTTAGATTCTATTAAGCAGGAACTGAGTAATTTTTCTAATACTTTAAGTTCTTATAAAACTGAGACCTGGTCAAACTTCCCTAACATAGACTTGTATATGGATCAGGTTGTTACCTATTTAGAGAGACTCTTAGATATTTTCAATGACGTTGATGATAAAAGCAAGATTATTACGTCTAGTATGGTAAATAATTATGTTAAAGAAGGCTACCTTAAACGTCCTACAAATAAAAAATATGACAAAGTTCATTTAGTTACACTTTACATTATGTCAATGCTAAAACCTATTTTACCAATACCCCTAATAGCCAATTCTCTAGGTAATTTCGAAAACGAACAAAAATATCAGTTATTCTTTGAACAACTTACAAAGCTGCAGGATGAAGCCTTTAATACTGTTTCTAACAAGCTTTCTTCGGCACTACAGACAATAAATGAGGACAACTATGAAACGGCTCTTCGCCTATTTGCTTTGCAGCTCACAAGTGAGGCAAATGCACATAGAATAGCCGCAGAGAAGATTTTAGATACACTAAATAAAAAAGACACTTTAAAATCATCAGACAAGGAAAAAACTAAGTAACAAAAGTCAATTACTATCGGCTAAATATCCGATGATATCAGACGATAGTTTGGGTTTGGAGGCTAGCTCGAAAAACAACTTTATACGAACATGATGCTTTTTCAAGCAACAAAACCGCAGTAGTTTATATAGTAATTCAAAATCTAGACATGCACTAATCACCTATTAGGAAAATATACTAACCTAGTGAGGTGATTCATTAGTGCATATTCTTTCTATACTCTTACTATGTTTAGCTCCCAATCTTGATAACATGGCAATTGGTTTGGCTTATGGTGTAAAAAAAATAAGTGTTCCGCTAAAATCAAACCTGGCTATAGCACTTTTTTCAGGATTGGCTACTTTTGCTTCAAGCCTTCTCGGCAATTTACTTACAAACTATATTCCAAATTACTTAGGAAATGTAATCGGCGGTTCTATAGTTAGTATCATGGGTATTTATACAATTGGTAGCTACTTACACTCTAATTTTAAGACAAAAAGAGTGCAAGAGAGAAATAATTTATACATTGATAGCATAAGAGCTGTTATGAATGATCCAAGTATTGCTGATAGAGATTATTCCGGAGACATTTCCTTAAAGGAATCTGTTTTACTTGGCATCGCATTGGCTTTAAATTGCTTAGGAACAGGTTTTGGAGCTGGTATGGCAGGAGTCAATATTTATATTCTTACAGCAGTTGTTATAGTATTTAGTCTTTTTACAATATCCTTTGGTGCCCTAATCGGTAAACGCTATGCTGCACAACTCTTGGGTGACAAAGCAACTTTTATATCAGGTTTATTATTAGTAGCAGTTGGTATTTACCAAATACTTCTATAAAGTATAATGGATTTTATAGATATTATTAGTAAATACAAGTAATTAGAATATAATATATATTTATGGGCATAATTGTAAAAAATTTTAATTGACAGCACTCCATTTTGAGTGCTATTATATGATTAATTGAATATCTGCCCTTTAAACCGTTGAAGTGGAGATAACGATGAAACGTGCACTTACAGAGAGTGAGGAAAGCTGAGAGCCTCGCAGAACGCAGTACATCAAATGGACCACTGAGGGCGCAGTCAAATGAAGGTTTTCTTTCAAAGTATTCTGCGACGTATCACATGCGTTATTTGTGAGAAATATGATTGTATTTCTTTAAGTGTGTAAGATTCTTTTTTCTTACAAAACAAGGTGGCACCGCGGGTGAAATTTACACACCCGTCCTTGACATATATAGTCATTGGGCGGGTGTTTTTATTTTGCATAAACAATACCACAAGCCAATTACGTAATTTACTTGATGTATCTTGAGTATCTTGCAGGTAAGAAAATGAATTTTTATACTTAAAGGAGTGATAACTATGTATAAACCAAGTCTAAGCGAAGCAAAGCAATTATCAGATGGCTATACTATAATGCCTATAAGCTGTGAGATTTTTGCTGATACCGTAACCCCTATTTCTGTACTCCATAGTATTAAGGCTATAAGCACTCAATACTATCTACTAGAGAGCGTCGAAAATGGTGAGAGATGGGGACGATACTCATTTTTAGGTTTTAATCCTATAGTTGAATTAAAGTGTAAGGATGGTGTACTTGATATCAAAAGCAACGCTTCTACAACTACTCATATAGAAACTAATGATCCAAACGTCCAAATAAGATCAGTACTCAATCAATATAAAAGTCCCAAGCTTAACTATTTGCCGCCATTTACAGGAGGTTTTGTAGGATATTTTGCATACGATTATATCAAATACAGTGAAAAAACTTTAACCCTCAATGCATTTGATGATACCCAATTTTATGATGTTGATTTGATGCTGTTTGATAAGGTAATAGCCTTTGACCATTTTACGCAAAAAATAATAGTTATCGTAAATATTAAAACAGATGATCTCGAAGCTAATTATGAACAAGGCATCATAGAATTGGAAAATATAATAAAATTAATAAAAAACTATGCTCCAGCTAATTATTCTCCTTCAAAACTGCTATCACCTTTTAAACCGACTTTTAGCATAGAAGAGTACTGTGAAATAGTTAAAAAAGTTAAACATTACATCTACGAAGGTGATATTTTTCAGGCTGTTCCATCAAACCGGAAATCTGCAGACTTTGAAGGCAGTCTCTTTGATACTTATAGAACCCTAAGAACTACAAACCCATCTCCATATATGTTTTTCTTAAAGTTCGATGATTTAGAAATAACGGGAACATCTCCAGAAACACTTGTAAAGCTTGAAAACGGAAACCTAGCTACCTTCCCTATCGCTGGAACAAGACCACGTGGTAAAAGTGAGGAAGAAGATACTCAGCTAATTGAGCAACTCCTAAGCGATGAAAAGGAACTTTCTGAACATAATATGCTAGTTGATTTAGGTCGTAATGATCTGGGCAAAATAAGTGATTTTGGGTCAGTTGAGGTTAAAGATTATTTAAGTATCAGAAAGTACTCACATGTTATTCATATAGAATCAGAGGTAGTAGGCAAGCTACGAAAAGATCTTGATCAGCTTGATGCTATTTCTGCTGTACTCCCTGCTGGTACCCTTTCAGGTGCTCCTAAAATACGTGCCTGCCAAATAATCAACGAGGTAGAAGGTCATAAAAGAGGAATTTATGGTGGAGCTATCGGATATATTGATTTTACAGGAAATATGGATACCTGTATCGCAATCAGAATGGCAGTTTTAAAGGATAATAAAGTATATGTTCAATCTGGAGGCGGCGTTGTCGCAGATAGTGTCCCCGAAACTGAATATATTGAAACAGCGAACAAAGCACAAGCAATTATTAATGCAATAGAAACGTCTGTAAGGGGGATTGAATAATGATATTACTAATTGATAATTATGACAGCTTTTCATATAACCTATTTCAGCTAGTTGGTGTAATAAACAGCGATATTAAAGTAATCAGGAATGATGAACTTACAATTCCTGAAATTGAGGCACTACAGCCCTCACATATTATTATATCACCTGGTCCCGGACGTCCAAAAGATGCGGGCATTTGTGAAGAAGTAATTTCATATTTCTGCAATAAACTTCCTATCCTTGGTGTCTGCCTTGGTCATCAAGCCATATGTGAGGTTTTTGGAGGAACCATAACATATGCAAAGGTTTTAATGCATGGCAGGACATCAAAAGTACACATTGCAAATGGAAGTGCTCTTTTTAAAGGTCTTCCTCCAATTATCGATGGTGCTAGATATCATTCACTTGCATTATCCCGTGAAACATTACCAGACGAATTGCTTGTTATTGCTGAAGACAGCAACGGTGAAGTTATGGCAGTCAAACATAAAGACCATGATTTGTATGGTGTTCAATTTCATCCAGAATCAATATTAACCCCAAATGGAAAAAACATTCTAGAAAATTTTCTTAAAATAGGAGGTAATGCAAAATGATACAGGAAGCTATTTATGATGTAATAAACAAAAACAATCTTTCTCTTGAGCAGACTAAAGTGGTTATGGAAGAAATCATGGAAGGCCGAGCTACCAATGCACAAATTGCCTCCTTCCTAACTGCAATGCGTATGAAGGGTGAAACTATTGATGAAATAACAGGTTGCGCCAGTGTTATGAGAGAAAAAAGTCTACGTATCAATCCAAATAAAGATGTTCTTGACATTGTAGGTACTGGCGGAGATGAGGCATTCACTTTCAACATATCAACCGTTTCATCATTTGTCATATCGGCTGGCGGAGTACCTGTTGCAAAACATGGAAACCGCTCTGTTTCAAGTAAATGCGGAAGTGCAGATGTTCTTGAGGCACTAGGAATAAATATAGCATTAACTGCTGAACAAAGCGCACAAGTACTTGAAAAAATAGGCATCTGCTTTATGTTTGCCCCCACATACCATTCATCTATGAAGTATGCTGCACCAGTACGTAAAGAAATGTCAGTAAGAACTATTTTCAATATATTAGGCCCCCTTTCTAATCCTGCCGGAGCAAATATGCAGTTATTAGGAGTATATGATGAAAATCTAGTTGAACCCTTGGCACAAGTGCTGCTGAACCTTGGGGTAAAGAGAGCAATGGTTGTACATGGCCATGATGGACTTGATGAAGTCACTCTTTGTGATGTAACTACAGTATGTGAAGTAAATAACGGAACACTAAACAGCTTCTTTTTAGCTCCTGAGCAACTTGGCTTAAAGAGGTGTCTCCCAGAAGACTTAGTTGGAGGTGTTCCAAAGGAAAACGCAAATATTGCTATCGACATTTTAACTGGTAAGAAAGGTCCTAAACGAGATGTTGTTGTTCTTAACTCGGCTCTTTGTTTGTATATGGCATATAACAATATAACTCTTAAAGAATGTGTTAAAATGGCTGAGGATCTAATTGATAGCGGTGCTGCTTTTTCCCAGTTAAATAAGTTTGTTCAGCTATCAAATTCTTTTAAATAGAAATAAATAATCGGATTAAAGACTTAAATTCATTATATTTAATGCCATATGGGGCGTGGGAGGTTAGTATGATACTCGACAAAATTGTTTCACATACAAAAATTAGAGTTGAAACAGCAAAAGCTATTAATTCTCTTGAGATCCTAAAAGCTAATGCTAAAAAATTTCAGACTTTTTTACCCTTTACATTTGAGAATGCTCTAAAAATTAATGATATTGCATTTATTTGTGAAGTAAAAAAGGCATCTCCTTCAAAGGGGATAATTTCAGAACATTTTCCTTTTCTTCAAATTGCTAAGGAATATGAAGAAGCTGGTGCAAATGCAATATCTGTTCTTACTGAGCCACAATTTTTTATGGGCAGCAATGAATATTTACGTGAAATAAAAAAAACAGTCCACATCCCTGTACTCCGTAAAGACTTCATTATTGACCCCTATCAAATATATGAAGCTCACCTGCTTGGTGCTGATGCAATACTTCTAATATGCTCGTTACACGACTCTAAGCAGCTGAAGGAATATTTAAAAATTGCTGACAGCTTAGGTCTTTCCTGTCTTGTGGAAGCACATGACGAGCCTGAACTTTATAGTGCATTAGAAGCAGGTGCAAGAATAATAGGTGTTAATAACCGTAATTTAAAGACCTTCGAGGTTGATATTAACACTAGCGCAAGACTTAGAAAACTTGTGCCCAATACTAAAATTTTTGTTTCTGAAAGCGGAATAAAGACTTCATCTGATATAGCTTCATTACGCGAAAATGGCACAAATGCAGTGCTTATCGGAGAAACACTTATGAGAAGCGGAAACATCACCACTGAGTTAGAAAAGCTAAGAGCCTGTTAAGTAGTTTGAGCACTTACAGACTTTTTATTAGAATAGTTTATAAGTTACTATCGTTAGCTTAAATTAATATAAAAAGGAGGTCATTATGACTAAAATTAAAATTTGCGGGCTGACCAGATTGCAGGATATTGAATATGTAAATGAAGCTCTGCCTGACTATATTGGTTTTGTTTTTGCAAAAAGCCGCAGGCAAATAAGTCCTGAAATGGCTTCCCAGCTTAAAAATGCACTAGATTGCAGAATAAAAGCAGTAGGAGTTTTTGTAAACGAAAACATCTCTACTATTAGCAAGCTATGTAGCTTTAGCATTATAGACTATGTTCAGCTTCATGGTGATGAAGACGAAGAATATTTGCTAGAATTACGTCAAAAAATTAGTAATCCAATAATTAAAGCTATCAGGGTTAAGGATTTATCTTCAATAGAGGCAGCAGAGCAGTTATCATGCGAATTTGCACTCTTAGATACATACTCTGATAAGGAGTATGGTGGAACGGGGAAAACCTTTGACTGGAAATTAGCAAGCAGTATGGAAAAGCCATTTTTTCTGGCAGGTGGTTTAAACTCTAGTAATGCAGAAGCGGCAATAACTAATTCTCAACCTTATTGTCTTGACGTCAGCAGCGGCGTTGAAACAAATGGCATTAAGGATAGATTCAAAATTATTGATATGGTAAGTCTTGTACGAAAAACTTTGTAATATAATTAATACCAAACAATGCTTAATTGCACATTTCTCATAATAATGAACATTTAAAAAGTTACTGATAAAAACTTGGATGTTAACCGCCAACAGTAAAAACCTGCATTAATTTAGGATTTGAAATATGACCCTAAAAATGCAACTTAAATTTGTAAATATGTTCAAAATGTTGAACATTTCAATTTGGTTTATTAATTAATCAGACTATAAGGAGAGTGAAAAAATGTCAAATGGAAGATATGGTAATCACGGGGGACAATATATCCCAGAGATACTAATGAATGAAATAATTGAGCTTGAAGAAAATTATACCCATTACAAAAATGATGAAAATTTCAACAATGAGCTAACTTCTCTTTTGAAAGAATACGCAGGCCGACCTTCTCTATTATACTATGCAAAAAATATGACAGAGAATCTGGGTGGTGCTAAAATTTATCTGAAAAGAGAGGATTTAAATCATACTGGCTCCCACAAAATAAATAATGTTCTAGGTCAAGTTTTATTGGCTAAAAAGATGGGCAAAAAACGTGTCATCGCTGAAACAGGTGCTGGTCAACATGGTGTAGCAACTGCTACAGCCGCTGCATTGATGGGTTTAGAATGTGAAGTTTTTATGGGGTTAGAAGATACAAAACGCCAAGCTCTCAATGTTTTTAGAATGGAACTTTTAGGAGCAAAAGTCCACGCTGTTAATAGTGGCACACAGACTTTGAAGGATGCTGTAAATGAAACCTTTCGAGAGTGGGCAACACGTATTGATGACACATACTATGTTCTAGGTTCAGTTATGGGACCACATCCTTTCCCAATGATAGTTCGTGATTTCCAAAGTGTAATCGGTAAAGAGGTAAGAGAGCAAATGATTGATAAGGAAGGTAGACTCCCTGATGTTGCAATGGCATGTGTCGGTGGCGGAAGTAATTCTATGGGACTTTTTTATGATTTTATTAATGACACCTCTGTTGAGTTAATCGGTTGTGAAGCAGCTGGAAAAGGTATTGATACTGATTATCACGCTGCAACAATTGCGAAAGGGCAGCTAGGAATATTTCACGGTATGAAATCATATTTCTGCCAAGATGAGCATGGTCAAATTGCGCCTGTTTATTCAATATCTGCGGGTCTAGACTACCCTGGTATTGGTCCTGAACATGCACATTTGCATGATATAAAACGTGCCAAATATGTTCCAATAACAGATTCAGAAGCGATTAATGCCTTTGAATATCTTTCAAAGGTTGAAGGCATTATTCCTGCAATAGAAAGCTCACATGCTGTGGCACATGCTATTAAGCTCGCACCAAAATTGTCAAAAGATAAAATAATAGTCATATGCCTTTCAGGTCGTGGAGATAAGGATGTTGCAGCTATAGCTAAATATATGGGGGTGGATATAAATGAGTAATATAAAAAATGCTTTCTCAAACGGTAAGGCTTTTATAGGCTTCTTAACAGCAGGTGACCCATCTCTTGACAAAACTGAGGAATTCATACTTTCGATGGCTGAAGCGGGAGCCGACTTGATTGAAATTGGAATCCCCTTTTCTGACCCTATTGCAGAAGGTGAAGTTATACAAAGAGCTAACGTTCGAGCTTTAGCTGTTGGTACAACATTAGATAAAATATTTGATATGGTTAAATCTGTCCGATTAAAAATTCAGACACCAATTGTATTCTTAACCTATTTAAATCCTGTATTCACATATGGTTATGATCACTTTTTCAGAGAATGTAAAAACAATGGCGTTGATGGTGTAATAATACCGGATATTCCTTTCGAAGAAAAAGATGAACTCACTCCATTTAGTGATAAATATAACATTGATATTATTTCATTAATAGCGCCCACCTCAAAAGAGAGAATTGGAAAAATCGCAAGCTGCGCTAAAGGCTATGTCTATTGCGTTTCATCTATGGGTGTAACTGGAGTGCGAAGTCAAATCAGTACAGACATATCCTCTATTTTGGATAATATCAGAGCAGTGACTGATGTTCCTATAGCTGTAGGCTTTGGTATATCTACTCCTGAGCAAACCTCTCAAATAAGCACATATGCTGATGGAATCATTGTAGGCAGTGCTATTGTAAAAATTATTGAAGAGCATGGTGCTAACGCCACAAAGTACTTGTATGAATATGTTCGAGAAATGAAGGAAGCGGTAGGGTGAAATTCCCGGTTTATATTTTGTAGTACATTTACTTTTTGTGTTTTTTCAATATCTCATATACACAATAAGGCTGTCACAAACACATCTTAATAACATTATCTAGAATAGGTTTAAAAACCATATAAGATATAATGTTAAGATGCATTTTGCGACAGCCTATCCACTTAAGAAAAATATGTTAATTCCGATCGAGTTTCTTCTACCTCTGTGTTACAGCCACAGCCGCTGCTATAGCAGCACCTAAACCGGAGCCATCTTTAACAAGCTTGATATCAATATTTGCAGCACTTTCGCCTAATGCATCCTTTAAAGCTTCTTCCATTAGCTTCGGAGCCTTTGGCATTTTCTCATAGATAGTTCCATCAATTGCAATAACGTGCTTGTTATTTATTTCAGTTCCCTTATTTTCTTGGTGAAATAAAACTCCTAAGTATGAGCTTGCTACTATTCTGACGGCCCTTTTCAAAACAGCCTCAGATACAGCCTTTACAATTTGAGCATCTTCTGCAGAACAATTATATTGGTCTTCTAATTTTGAAGGATATAATATGAAATTCTCCACTGTAAGTGCATTAAAGTTTTGAACAAAGAAATCCGTTGTATCTATATCGTTACCTGTAAATAATGCATCGTTATTATACAAATCAAGGCATATTTCTTTAACTAAACTGCCCATGTAATACCCAGAAACCATTTTTTCTAAAATCTGTGAACCAGGAACCTGACTATTCTTGTCTATTATCTCATCATATTTAGTTACTGGTAATCCAATATTGTAATTGCCAGATTCAAGATTTACAATCATCTTTCCACCATTAATTGGATGATTGTTTTCGAGATAACAGGTATTATGTCCAGTTCCCATAATAGAGCCAATATCAGCATCTTGGTAACTGTACATTGCAACCAATAATGTACCAACTGTATCATTTATTAGAGCTACCGGCTCAATATCTACATTCTTCGCCTTTAAAGCATTTGCTAATAACTCATTTATGTTTTGTCCAACTACACCTGATGTAGCAATTTCTTTTGTCCAGTTAATAAGATATGCTTCATTAATGTCTTGCTGTTTGCATGGAAATGAAAAGGTATTTCCAAGATACATACTTTCACCTTGTTCTGTAATACTTGCCATACACTCGGCGATGAATTCAAAAAGCTTCTCCGCAGTAACATTTGACTTCGTAAGGTCATAGTTCTTCTCTTTATTTATAAGCTTTTCTTTCTTTTCAACAAGTGTTTCAAAGTTTCCATTATCAATTTTAAACTTCGTACATCTTAAATTAGTTCCACCCATATCCATTGTCATGAAAGTACCCTTTTCTTTTCCTGTAGGCTTTCCAACATATGATGGAATCATTTTAAGGCAAGTTTTCTCGCCTTTTAGACTCTCTTCCATAGTCTTTTTAAATAGTAGTGCTATATTAATCATGCTATCTTTATTAACATCAAATAAACTTAACGCTTTGTTTACAACCTCATTATTAAAACCCATGCTGCACCTCTTTATTATATTTTCTTGTAAATATATTCCGTATAAATACCTATTATTCTGATTGTAATTTATATTAAGCTACAGGTCAAGTAAGATTGTATTTTTTTCAAGTATCAAATTTCTCGTTTTTTACCCAATTTTCCCCTATAGCTTTTAGAAGTTTTATATCCATAAATGCTATGAAGGGTGTGTTAAATTATTATTTCGTTTCAATATTTATACTGCTTTGGTATTTCTCAACACCTTCCACTATGCCCGTTACAATTTTGTCTTGATATGAATCTGTATTTAATAGTTCATCCTCCTTAGGGTTAGTCATAAACCCCATTTCTAGCAGCACGACAGGTATCTCCGACCAATTGAAACCAGTAAGTTCATCGCTCATAACTGTACCTCTTGATTTTGCTTTTGTATATTTTAATACTCCATTTAAAATATATTGTCCAAACAGTTTACTTTTATCAATCATCTCCTTATCTTTAATGTATTTGTTACCTGGCACCATCATTAGTATGCCTGATACACTGCTGTCATTGATGCCATTTGCATGTATTCTGATTGTTAAATCAGCACCAGATGAATTCCAAAGCTTTGTTCTTTCAACATTCGTCAAATTACAATTATCTGCTTCCCTTATCATTAATATATTTGCACCCTTATCAGTTAATGCTTTTTTTAGTTTTTTAGAAACTGTAAGGTTCAAGCTCGCTTCAGTAATTTTTGTTGAAACACCTGAAGTGCCAGTTGCAACAGCTGCTTTCATAATGTCCGAACCAGGTGCTATAGGTTCTTTTAAATTGGTTGCCTTGGTTACATTTCCATGTCCTGCATCAATGCATATAGTCAAACCCTCAAGAGGTAATTTTATTTCTTTTTTATCTTCACCCGAATCTATTTTTCCTAGAGTATTATTTTCTAACACAGCTGTTTCGTTTCTTTTTTCAGACATTGACTCTGCTGTTGTAGATTCATGCAAAGCTCCGCTGACTTCATTGCTATCCAGCTTTTCATCATTAATTACGCAGCCTATACACATAAACATAATACCTGTAAACAGCGCAATAATTATAAGAAGTATTTTTGTATTTCTCATAGTGTTCCATTTCTCCTAATTAATTTAAAATATGTGATTCTTATAAGAATTTATTTCTTTTATTATAGCTTTTCTACTAATCTTTCATGCATTTCAATTTTATGTCCTTAAGTTTTTGCTTACTCCAATTTGTATTTAAAATCTGAAATCACAGTTTAAATAGCTGCATATAGACATTAACGGAAAGTTGCTTATAAATAATTCTACATGAATTAGTTGGTAAATAGATAAACCAAGCTAACGCAAAAAGCCTCGAACTATAACTTATCCATAAGTCCGAGACTTTTTGCGCTATTTATGTATGCTCTATCTAAAATTTGAATGGAATAGCTATATGTTTTAAATTATGAGTAATAAAAATTTATATCAAAAGTAATCTTTACATATCCCCAAAATGTATTGTAATCATGCACAAAGAATACTTATACAGAATCCGGATCAAAATCTGGATCATAATTATATTTCTCTAGTGTTTTATAAATATCTTGCATTTTTAAATCAGTATATGCAATTTTTTCAGCACATTCTTGTAATTCTTTAGAAACTGAAGGCGGAACTGCTTCCATGGTCTTATACCTTAATTGGTGCTCAAGACTAGCCCAAAAGTCCATGGCCATTGTTCTAATCTGTATCTCAACAGGTACAATTTCCTTTCTGTCCGAAAAAAACACAGGTACTTTAACAACTAAATGCAAGCTACGATAGCCATTGGGCTTCGGTTCTTTAATATAATCAGTTTCACGAATAAGTTTAATATCATCTTGGCTCTTTAGCATCTCTGAGATATTATAAATATCATCTATATAGTAGCACACCACTCGTATTCCTGCTATGTCTGTCAAATGTTCTTTAGCAGCCTCTATGCTTATTTCAAGGCCTTTCCTATCCAATTTTTCAAAAATACTTTCGATTGATTTTATACGGCTTTGCATATTATGAATTGGGTTTCGTTTATGTATAAACTTAAACTCGTCGTCTAATATTTCTAATTTTGTGCTTATCTCACGTGTTGCTGATTGATATAAATGCTGCATTTCAAAAAAGCTTACTCTAATATTTTCAATTTCTTCACTTGATAATAACGTATCCAAACCATGCAAAGATTTAATTTGCGCAACTTTTTTCATCATTGTGTTGACTCTTCCTTCCACAATTATTTATTGCAATTTCAAGTATATAATCTAAGTCTTTTAAAAATATCCTTTTTTATTATACCATAAATTTACCAATAAAATATATTCACATGTTAAATTACAAGAAGGTTTGCAAAGTAGCTATCCTTTGCTTTATTTTACTTAAATAATATTAATTAAATATGAACTATTAGTTAAAAATAAGCATTTTAGTAATCTAATTTTTATTCTTTTATCTTAAGGCCTGACAATTTTCTTACTTCAATCTATAATGTTAATCTGATTTTTCTATATTTTCATTATAACAAAGTAATATTAATCGCTAATTTTTGACATACAAAAACAAAATTGGTATACTTTAATTGTTTATGTATGTAGAAGAATAAGCAAAATAATACGAGTAGATGAAGGTATTATTAGGAGGATTTTATGATGATAAAAAAATATTCATTAAGAATGCTAACTTTTATAGTTACTATTTCAGTACTATTTACAGGATGTTCAGGTAATACAACTTCTAATAAGGACATACAAACTCAATTAGATGACATTATGAGTTTATATACAAGCTTTGATGGTTCTGTTCTTGTAGCAAAAGGTGACGATATTTTATTGAGCAAAGGATATGGCAAGGCAGATTATGATAAAAAAATTGACAATAAACCACAGACAGTCTTTGGAATTGGTTCTATTACATCACAGTTCACTGCTACGTCAATTATGATGCTTCAAGAGAAGAAACTTTTAAATATACAAGATACCGTCAATAAGTTTATCCCAGATTACCCTAATGGGGATAAGATTAAGATTTATAATCTATTAACTCATACATCAGGAATACCGGAATACTTCTCACTTGTTAGTTCTATAGAAATTGGCAAGAAAACGTATACTTCTACAGAAATAATTAATTTGTTCAAAGATAAACCACTTAATTTTGATGTTGGAACAAAATATGAATTCAGCAATTCAAATTATGCGTTGCTAGGATATATAATCGAAAAAGCATCTGGTATGAAATATGAAGATTATATAAAAAAAAATATATTTAAACCTTTAGACATGAATAACTCAAGTTTCTCAGGTAATATAAAAAGTGCAGCAGATAAATCAGATACAGCCAGCAAGGCCATTGGCTATTCGCAACCTGAAACCAAATCAAATAATATAGGAAATACAGAGGCTGCAAATGAAACACAATCAGCACCAACAATCACATATAAGAAATCCATTGAAGCAGAGCCAACAATCACATATGCTGCTGCAGGAATTTATTCCACTGTTGAAGATTTATATAAATGGAGTACGGCTTTAGAAACTGAAAAGCTTATTTCAAAAGAATCGTTAAAAGAAATGTTTACTCCCCATAAAGAAAGTTATGGCTATGGTTGGTTTATAGATGAAGATAGCGAAGAAAGCAGTGATGCCAGCACTTCTGCTATTACTGATTCTGGTAGTAATAACAGTAGCTCTGCAAGTAATGCTTCAAAAAACAATTCAAGTAGCTCGGTAAGTACTACTGACAGTAATAAAAGCCAAATCGTGCATCATGGCGGATATCTACCAGGTTATAGCTCATTTATAATTAGAGATAATACTAAAAATTATGTAGTCATTGTACTAAGTAATAAAGAATATGAAAAAAGCGTAATGGATATTGGTTATGATATAATGAACGCATTAGAAGAATAGAAATTAGCTATGATAAGGCTATTAAAATAGATTCATTATTCAATAAATATTAAAGTATTACAGTCCCTTAAATACATTCACAAAATTATTAACATTGCTTTTTAACAGCGTCGAAACTTTCTTAATAATTTAGTACACATCAGCCTCTGATTAGTTTAGTATCAGAGGCTCAGTCATATTTTTTCTTCCTTTTCACCTCTTTAACTAAGCAAAAAAAGGCCTTCAAGGTGTATCCTCAAAAGCCTTCTTCTAATTTGCTATGTATAAATGGAATTATATAGAATATATATAACAGCGTTTAACTTTTTTCAGTTTTAGTAAATACTTGTATAGGCCATTAATTCGAATTTCTAAAAACTAATTTTCCCATCAATCCTATTAGTAATGTAAGCACTGAAATGCCAGTTCATGTCATCCGAGTAAAATTTAAAATAATCTCCCTCATTCAAGTTTAATCCATAAAGTTGACCCTTAATATTTGATGCAACCAGTACCCCATTTTTCTTAATATCAAAAGTACCCTTAATTGAATCGGATGAGCAACTCTCGCTGGAAACTAACGTAAACTCGTACTTTAAATTATCAGCCACCTGTAAATCTGCATTTAATGAGTTTAAAATTGGTATCAAGTTATTCCATTTGATTACAACCTTGCCTTTTACATTTTCATACCAGGTATCAGTGTCAGCATCATTTAAGTAAAGTGGTTTTTCTGAAGTAATCTGATGATACCAGAAATATTTGTACATATCAATTTCAGTGTTCTCAGAGCTTGATACTTTTTGTTCTGTAACCGAATCACTGGCAAACGCCAAAGATGAGAATGATACAGTAAATATTAGTGACAAAATACCAATCAATAGCATACGTCTTACATTAAACATTTTATCTCCCCCTTTTAATATTGTCACTTAATATATTATAATAATTATCCATATTTTACAATATTTTAGTTGATAAATTTGTCGCAAGGCGGTTACCATTAACTTTAGCCATTGTCTTCAATACTTACATATTCATCTTTGCTACAGTTAGCTTTCTTTAAAATAATATCTTACTCTTCCTACAGTCGATTTCCCATACTCGATAGCTTTTTGAGGACAGCGATTTATGCATGCAAGACATTGGTAGCATTCTTTTCCCCACGTTGGCTTTCCATCTTTTATCGTAATCGTTTTTGCCGTGCAAACTTTTTCACAAAGCCCGCATGAATTGCAACCTTCTGTTACTTTAAATGGTTTTGTCGTAAGGGCAAATTTATTAAACATAGGTGCAACCAAGCCTGATTTTATAATAGAAAAACTACCTTCTGTAATATCTGATTTGCAAATGCATTTATCTATATCGCTGAAAATTGTATCAAGTCTCTCTTTGGCATTTGTTATCTTTGTTTGTATTTCCTCTTCACTTTCCGAACTCATACCAATAATATAGTTACTTGGCATAGAAATGCTATAAGCGCTATTTAACGGAATCACTTTGCCAAGTTTTTTCATTGTTTTACCTGCTTCACTGCCACAAGTACAAATGGAATAGACGAATGCACCATTTACATTTATTTTTCTTGCAAATTCAAATACAATCTGCGGTGCACTCCAAGCATACACCGGGAAAACCAGACCTACTCTCTGCCCCTCTGTAAATGTATAAGACTTATCTTTTACATCTACAATATTTATCACACTATCATCCAACTTATTTGCTAAATATTCCGCAACCCATTTTGAATTGCCTGTTCCAGAAAAATAAAATATCATAGACTTTCACCTCTTAATTAATATTGTACTAATTTAAGTTTATAAAATCATGTTTGCCAAGGCCTTGCTTTTCCCGTCCAGCCTTGTTTTTCCCAATACGCTACATCAGGTGGATTAAGTTTAAATCTCTTTTGAATTATTCGGCTTAAAGAAAACCACTTATGTACTCTAAAGCAGGGTTTTATTTTTCCATTATTGTTCTTAATTTTTCTTGCAACAACTTCTGCTTTTTTTGAAATTTTCTTCTTAATTCTTGGAGATACATTACTCCAATTGGTTTCCATTAATGCAGAGCCTATTTTATATGTTTTTGCAACTCCCCAAAAATCAAGGCTGTCTTTCATCTCATTGAGAGTTTTTGCATAGACAGGTCCAGATGCTGTCGCTATAACCAAGCCTTGCTTGTGAAACATATCTTTATATGGACGATGAACAATCCACATGTTCGCAAAATGATCTAAAAAAACTTTCATCTGACCAGAAACGTGGTATGAGTATACAGGTGATGTCAGTATAATTAAATCAGCCCAAAGAAGCTTTTCACGAATAGGATCTGTATATTGACTATGGGCGCAAGTCCCTTGTTCTTCGGTAAAACACCTGAAGCATGATATACAGTATTCAGGCAACTCTCTTGGCAAAAAAATTTCAGCCACTTCAGAATTTCCAATATTCTTGACTACTTCCTGAGCAATGTTATAAGTTGAACCTTTCCGCTCTGTACCATATACTATTGTTATTTTCATTGTACATAATCTCCCATATAAATTTCCAAAATTCTACCCCCTACATTCTGTAATTATTTCTAAATAACCAATTACCTTTCTTATATCATATGTATTTAATTTCTCCCATGGCAGGGTCAAAATATTATCCTTTAAAAACATACCCGCAATTCAAACATTCATTTTCAGTTTCACCACGTTTACTAAAGCAAATGGGACATTCATCGTTTTCAGCTTGTGAAGTTTCATAATCAATAGTAATGTCGCCTGTTTCAACCGTCATTTCTGAAATTTTATTTACTAGGTACTCTCTGCCATCATCAACGAACCAAAATATGTAGCCACATGAGCTACATATATAATTTATTGTAGCTTGATTATCTAAGCCTAAAAATATCATACCTCTTGAATTAAGAATGCTACTCCTCTTATCAAAGTGCTTACCCTTACAAACAGGACAAATCAATTCATAACCATTAACTTTAGTCATTATATTACACTCCTATCATTTTAAACCAACATTATTTCTCAGTAACCAATTACTTTGCTCATATCATATTTATTTAATTCTCCCATGACAGAACCAAAATGTTTGCCCTTATAGTAAGCTAAAAAATAAGTATGTCCCTCCGCCTTTGCACTATTAATACAACAATTCGGCAATGATTTAAGTATAATCTAAACTATATGAAATTCAATTAGCAAATGCTTAAAGTTACTTATATATCTTATTTTACTTGTCGTTGAACAAACGTGGTGCAACATTTTTTCTTTTGCAATAAGCTTCTCGCTTCTTTTCTTTGTGATATCCCAAACATTCAGAGCATTTACCGTGCCTTTCACAGCTTTTTCTCTTGCAGGTGCACTCCTCTTTTCCATTTTCCATCATATATTAAATCCTCCGCCTGTTATATTTATGTAGCATATTTTGTCTTAGTATACCTGTATCATACCTGCACCATACACTTCATTTGGTCTTTCAATAAATCTAAACTTTTTATAGAAATTTTCTTTACCTTTTGCTGACATAAGGCATATCATCGTGCCTTGGGGATATTCCTCATTAATATATTCCATAATTTCACTCATGATTCTCATGCCTATACCTAATCCCTGATATTCTGGCTTGACAATTATATCCTGAATATATAGAGTAAATGCACCATCACCCACTACCCTTCCAAAGCCAATTATTTTGGCAGCCTTCTCTGCACATACAGAAAATAGTGAATTCTTTAGACCAGTTGATATTACTTCTTTCTCTGGATACCCCCAGCCTACTGACTGTCTCATCTCAATAAACTCCTCAGCACTTGCTGTTCTTCGTACAATACTTATGTTCTTCATATTGTCCCCTTCATCATGCATTGTTGGTCTGTTTTATGATATCTACTACATAAATAAATGTTGTTTTCTTCAATAAGATTATCAAACATTTATAGAGTCTATAACCAGTGTACAGCACCTACTAAATCATTTAAACTAAATCTCAAATGACTTTTCACTTAAGTTATTCAAACCTATTGTAAAACACAACCTCGTCTAGACTCTTTTTGGGTGTAACATCTTCAATATTAGCTGGATAACCAAAAGCTATAACTTCTGAAGCAATAAGGGGTTTTTTCAGATTTAATAGTTGCGAAAGCTCATCCACCTTAAACATCGAAATCCAAGTTGACCCAATGCCATGTTCTAAAGCTGCCATCATCATGTGTGTTCCAGGAATTTTAGTTTGATGTTCCTCCATATGTAGTCTCCTATATAGTTCATCATCCATGTCCTCTATTTCTTTTACATAGTCTGGAAAACGTAACTTTTGAATCTTTCTGCCACCAAGCGCTTTATCAAAATTATTTGTACACAGAACAATCAGAAAGCTCGCTTTCTTTATCCAGTGTTGGTTGTAAGCTATTTGGGATATTTCATTAATCAATGCCCTATCTGTTATTAATCCAAACTTCCACGATTGTTGGTTTCCACCAGATGGCGATAGTCTTCCCGCTTCAAGAATGTAATTAATAACTTCTTCTGGTACATCCTTTTCGGCAAAGTTTCTTACGCTTTTTCGTTTTTCAAGTAAGTCCAATATCATATCAGAAGTCCTTTCTTTATTTATGTAAAAATATTTTGTAATAGTAAAATAATGCAAATTTACTCTACGACTATTCAGTATTTTAAAACAAAAAGCAAGGTATATTTACCCTGCTAATATATCAAATCTAATTAATAATATGGTACTTACCCAGTCCATAATATCCCTATAAAGTTACACCTCGTTTTCATAGTTTACTGATTAAATTATACCATGGATATAGGTTATTTTATACTTCATTGTACTATATGGATTTACATTTTTAAATTATTTGGTAAATTTCTCTTGATATTTTAAAATAATTACTATATTATAAATATATGATTAAATGTTCATACGTTCATCGGTTTAAGTGGAGATTAGCCTCGTAGAATTATTTATTAAGTCTTAATAAGATGTGTACCTCCACGATTATTTTATTATCTTTTTAGCCAGCAATTGGCGTGGAGGTTGGTATGCATATAACTGATATTATTTCTTTGGTATTACTAATTACTTTTGGAACTGGATATATCCTAAAGCTGATACTGCTTAAGCGAAGAAACAAAATTAATGCTAATGTATTGGCAAAAGGTAATAAACTCAAACTTGGCACGTTAATAAAAGGTACATATAACAAAAGTCATGTTCAAAGTTTAAGTAAAGATATTTCAATTTGTATTATAGAAATGTTTGTTCGAGCTACAAGTTTATCGTGGTTACTAACTTGGATATTTGAAATTATATTTCATAAACAAATATCATTATATGTTATTGACTTCTTTTTCATTAATGCTTTTACGTATATAGGAATTATGCTATCAGCATTAGGGGTTTGTATATTTATCCTAGCAGCAATTTTTATGAAAAGCTCTTGGCGTGTAGGAATAGATAAAAACACAAAAACAGCTCTTGTAACCAATGGTATATACGAATTCAGCCGAAACCCAGCTTTTGTAGGTTTCTACTTGATGTTCATAGGTCTATTCTTTACTTATTCTAACATCATTACATTAATTGTATTAGTTATAAATGTTGTTGCATTTCACTTATTAATATTGCAAGAGGAAAAACACCTGTTATCCATGTTTGGAGATGAGTACGAGAGATATAAAAGAAAGGTTCCGAGGTACTTTTTGGTGTTTTAAATATGATTATTAAAGGGGTAAAAGCCATGCAAAATTATGAAACTAGAGCAAAAATACTGTATAAAGTTATATCTAAAGTTTATGACTTAATGGATTTAATTATTTTTCCTGATGCAAAATCCAATCCAAGAAAAGGATTATCAAACCACTTGCCAAATGAGCAAATAAGAATCCTAGATGTTTGCTGTGGTACAGGAAATAGTTCAATTGCTATATGCAAAAAGAATACGAACAATACAGTTATCGGTATTGACCTGTCAAGTGATATGTTGAAAGTAGCAAAAAACAAGGCTATGAAGAATAACCTTAAAAATATATCTTTTAAAGAAATGAATGCAACAAAAATAGATTTCCCAAGTGACAGCTTTGATGTAGTCACTATTTCACTTGCATTCCATGAGATGCCCCAAGAACTAATAGTTTCAATACTTACAGAAATAAGCAGAGTTCTAAAACTGGGTGGTAAGTTTTACATTATTGATTGGGATAAGCCAGAACGCCCATTAGCTTCTGCATTGTTTGCAATATTCCCGACCTTATTCGAACATAAAGTATTTAAGGAGTATTTAAAATATGATTGGAAGCTATTATTAGAAAAGTTTGGTTTAATATATAGCGACACTGAACGCTATACGTTTACAAAACTGATTGTTGCATCAAACATTATCAGGATTTAAAAGAATAACTTTATTACCCTCAGTTTCAACTCTAATTTTATTTTTACCATCCACACCCAACAACTCTAAATATTCCTTTGGAATCTGTAATCTTCCTGACTTATCTAAAACAGCAAGTTCTACATGGGTCTCATCAATTTGAGAGTTTAAGCTTTCCGCCAATTCCTCAGTATAGGATTTCGCACGTATAAACTCGCTGCTTGTTCTGCCATCCCGTATTGAAACAACTCTATCAACCTTTTTTGAAAACTGTCTATCATGAGTTACAATAATTATTGTGATACCTAGAGATTTATTTAACTCTCTGAAAATGTCCAAAATCATATTAGAAGATTTGGAGTCTACTGAGCCTGTTGGTTCATCTGCAAGAAGTATTTTAGGATGATTTACAACCCCAATTGAAATTGCAATACGTTGCTGCTCACCCCCGGATAGTTGACTTAGCTTATTATTTCTTCTATGAGAAAGTCCTACCATTTCTAAAATTTCCAAAGCTCTAGCTCTTGCATGTGGTTTCTTTGATATTATAAGAGGGAGTTCAACGTTTTCGAGTGCAGTTAAATAAGGAATAAGGTTTCTAGCATTATTTTGCCATACAAAACCAACAGTTTCTAGCTTGTATTCAACCATTTGCTTGTCAGTAAATTTTAATAGATTTTTTCCATCAATAATAAGTTTACCAGCAGATGGGCGATCAAGACCACCAAGCATGTTTAGCAGAGTAGATTTACCACTTCCACTATTGCCGATTATAGCCATCATTTCCCCTTTTTCAATGGTCAAGTCCAGACCCTGTAATGCTACGACCTCAATTTCCTTAGTTTTATATATTTTAACTAGGTTTTCACAAATAACCATATTGTTGACTGCTTCAGCATTCATCTACAATTTCACCATCCTCAAGTGTATAGATTTTGTCTGCAACTTCCATCATTCCAGCATCGTGGGTGGTCATTAGAACTGTGATTTCTTCTAAAAGAACCAATTCCTTAAAAAGCTTAACGATTTGAATTCCCATATGTGTGTCAAGCTCAGCTGTTGGCTCATCTGCAAAAACAATTTTAGGCTTATGAGCAATAGCTCTTGCAACAGCCACCCTTTGCTGCTCTCCACCAGACATTTCATTTGGTCTGTGATGCATACGTTTTTCTAAGCCCACCAAATGCAGACATTCCTCGCTTCTTGCTTTTCTCTTATTTGCATCATATCCTGAAACCCGTAGCCCAAATTCAATATTTTCATATGCAGACATCATGGAAATGAGGGCTACTGATTGAAATACAAACCCGATATTGGTTCTCCTTAGCCTATCACATTGTCTTTCAGATAATTTTGTTATATCTGTATTATCTAAAAAGATATTCCCGGACGTTGGCTTGTCTAGCGCACCATATAAATTCATAAGAGTTGTTTTTCCAGAGCCAGAGCGTCCCTTCAATATAGTTAACTTGCCTTTTTCAACTTCCATATTGATTCCCTTTAGGGCATATATTGTATCCTTCCCAGATTGAAATTGCCTACTGACATTATGTGCTGAAATAATAGAGCTCATAGTTATGCCCATGCCCAGCATTTCGCAAGAATATCATAGGAAATGGCATGGGCTCGGTACCTCCTTGATTTATTTTTTATAATTTCTACCAACCTTTTAATCCTCTCCTAATTTTAGTGCTTGACTTATATTGATTCTATATATCAAATTGCCTATTATAAAGAAACATAAAACAAGCATCATTGTTACAATAGCGTACAAACGGAGATAGTCGTTGACATCGGAAATAACTTTAAACGGTGGAACTTGTTGTTCAGAACTATATACCATTTGGAATAAAGGTACAAAAATCTTACTAGTTAAGTTCCCTAATCCAATACCCGCAAAGATTGAGCTACCTGTAATTAAGACCTGTTCACAAGCGATCATTCCAATTACTTCTCTAAAGGTAAGACCAATTGCTCTAAAAATACCAAATTGGAGTATTCTCTTTTTTATTGATAATATCCAATAAATAAGAAAGCCTAAAATTGTGATTATAATTGTGGCGATAAAGCTAAGAGTCAACGTTCCATTTGTACCTTGTAACATAGGGTCATTCTTCCTAATAATCATTTTTTGTGAAGAATCATTAATAGAATCTATTTTTATTTTTTTATCAGTTAATTCTTTATTTAGACTACTAAATGCTATACCAGGTTTCTTTTTTAACCAAACCTGATAAGGTTCTACTAAATTCATTTTTTGCATATAATCAAGATTGGCAACTATAAAATAGGGATTCTGTACATTTTCTGTTTTCCTATTAGGGTTTAGTGTTGGCCAATAATCTACAAAAGCAAATATAGTTGCATTAATAGTACTTCCGGCTTTACCCCATGCAAGGTCAATTTGGTCTCCTTCCTTAGCACCTAATTTATCCTTAAAAGCTTTGGAAACTAATACGGCAGATTTTGTGTCAGTCAAAAGATTTAGATATTGATACCAATGATATGGTAAAAGATCATTTCTAAACCAAGCAGTTTTGCCAAATTCATTAGGGATAATGCCCATTATTGAAACTTGCTTCAATAATTGCCCTCCAAAAAAGGCAACACCATCTTTATTATTAAAAACTTTTGTAACTGTCTCAGCAGACGATAATCGTTCATATACTTCAAAAGGAGGTTCATAATAATACATTCGATCCTTTCTCCTAAGATCTGGACCAATCATGCCAGGTATTGGAGGTGGTTGATTATCTGTCCAATGTCCCTCAATAACAGTATCTGTTCCAACTTCGTAGTAAACTTTATCTTCCATATTTTTATTAATAGTTCTGGCTGAGTTTGAGCTAAATATCCCTACTGACAACGCCATAATTATAAAAATCATCGTAAATTGTTCCCAACCTGAAGTTCTCCCAACCTGAATAAAAGAAGCATAAAAAACGGGATTCCATATCTTTTTCCCTAACCAAAAAACAAATTGTACTATATAAGGAAATGCTCTTAAAAACAATAGTCCACAACCGAAAATAAAAAGAACTGAAATAATGAATAATAATGGATCTATAACCATATCAGCTGCTTCCATACCAGATGTAGCAAGGGTGCGTTGCTGCCTTTTATAGCTGTAAAGACCGTAAACCGCCAATGCTACAAGAGCAACATCCACAAAGTACTTTTTCCAAAAAGGAATTTTCTTGTGACGTGCATTTTTTTGCTTATATAATACAATGCTTGTTCGTGAAGCAACAAAGGCTGGTATCAGCATAGAACAAGATATAAAGAGTACAGCCGCAATAGAATAAATATATGTGCCCACATTAAGTTGTAAAGGTAATGCTCCACGTTGAACAAATTCAAGAAAACCGTTAGATGATCCTAATATTCTACAAATATATAGTCCAATAAGAGGGCCTATAATTATTGAGATTATACCAATTAAAGAACTTTCTATTAGATACGTACAAAAAACAAGAAGACTACTTCCACCACGGCTCTTAATAATTGCAATTTCATTACTCTCAAAGTCTATTTTTAACTTTGAAATCATGAAGGAATAGAAAGCAAGTATGACTAAGATAGGTATTTCAAGTACGATAAGAGTAATTTCAAGCCTACTAATTTTTTGTTGGTTCTGTTTTATTATTTCATCAAGAGTTCTTTTCAAACTAAGGTTATGTTTTAGTGTCCAAGCATCATTATCTTTAAAAGAGGCTAATATTGAATCAAGGTTCTTAACTTTGATTTGATGATAATCATATGCAAAGTACCATGATGCAGAGCTTATTCCCTTTTTACCGCTTCCAAAGATTGAATTATTCATTAAATCCTGATTTATGAAAACAGTACCCTCAAATTTCTTAATATCTTCATACCAATATGGATCATCTAGAGTTTTATAGGTGAAAATTCCAACAACCTTTATTTTATATTCTTTGACGTCAGAATTAACAATTGTATCTTTAAGTACATAGGTATTGCCGAGAGTTAGGTCAAGCTTTTGCACTGCCTGCTCGGATAATATCGCTTCATAAATGCCATTTACCGCAGTCTTTGCAGGTAATTTACCATTTAGAATTGTTATATGCTTTTCAAGCTCTGATAGTGAACTAAGATTTGTTGAAACTACTTTTTTAGCTGCTTCAGGTTTATATAGAGCAAATGTGCCAGCATTCTCATATACAGCTTGCGTTAGAATTGGAATCTTAGGATTTTTTGCGATAACATTTTTAATTTTTTTATCGTAATCCTTGAATGTCCGAAATGAATTCTTATCTGAAGTTACAAAATAGCCATCATAAATTAATTGATATCCTCCTGGAAAACTACCAGTCAATTGCTGGGAATTTTCAAAATCCTTTATTAGCATTCTCTGTATAACACCTTGCGTATAAGTTGGGATGCTACTTAGGAGTGCAACTGTAATGATTGAACCCAAAAGAGTGCAAATAAGCATCCATTTGTTACTAAACATTCTTCGTATAGTTATTAAAAGCATTATTATGTCCATGTCCCGCATTCTTCACAAGAACCACAAGGGAAATGTACATTTCCCTGAAAGAAATGACATGGACTCGGCACCTCCTTTTTTTATTTTTTAATTTCTTTCAACCTTACACACCTTTACTATTTAATTAACAAGTCACCGAATGAGAGGCCTTTTTCAACTAGTGTTTGAGTTTGGTTTTGAGCACCAATTTCAATGTCCCTTTCCTTTTTTACACCATCCTCTAGGATGTTGACGAACTTTCTTTCTCCTGCAATACGAATCAAATTAGTATCTATAACAATTACATTCTCTTTTTTCATTTGAAAGAGAGTAATTTGAGCATAATCTCCGAGTAAAATATCAGGAGTGAGTTTGTCCAATTTAACACGAATTGTAGATTTTGTGAATTCATTAGCATCTAATGGTGCTTCTGCCGGAGTCATAACAACTTCGCCTTCTATATCAAGATCCTTTATTTTTACATCTACTTTCATTCCAAGGAGAAATGGATTTACACTACCAACTGTACTTGATACTTGAAGGGATTTAGGATCAGCAAGACAAACCACCGTTGTAAATGCATCAATATTGCTTCCTTCTTGTATTTCTGTTATATAAACAACAACACCATCAATCGGGGCAATAATCCTGCTATTTTCCAAACTCTTTCTAAGAGTATCAAGCTTTAACTGACCTAACTTAATGGAATTCTCTTGCATTTTAATATTATTTTTTTGTATGTCTAAGGAATCTTTATATGTAATTTCTTTTTCTTCAACTTGATCTTGTAAGTCTTTAATTTCTTCTTTAGAATATGCATCAGGGACAGTTTTAATTTTTTCAAGTTTCTGTTTTAAACTATCTAGTTGCTTTTTTAATAATTTGTTTTCCTTTTGACCATTTAATTTTATAGTTTCTAATTCTATTTTAGATTGGTTTAGAAGAAGTTCCTGCTCCTTTATCTGAGTATCCAAATCTGCTGTTAGAAGTTCTGCTAGAATTTGACCTTTTTTAACACTGTCACCTACATTTACATTTATGCTATTAAGTCTACCGCTAGAATTTGAAAAATTTAATTCTTTTTGCAATGTAGAAATAATAGATCCTGTTGCCTCAACTTTTTTTTCAAAGGTAGATGGTTTAATTTCTAAAGTGTTATAAACTACCTTTGGTGGTTCCTTTAATATAGGAGCAAGTACCTCTTCTTCTTTTGGTAATAGAGAACACCCAGTTAGAGAAATCATGGAAAACACTAACGAAAACACAAATGCTCTACAAAGTATTTTTCTATAATATGTAATATTTCTTCTTGAACTTAATAATCTTATAATCATTAACTAATTCCCCCCTGCAAATTTACATATGTTTTAATACATAGTACCATATATGTTAATAATATGTAGTAAGTATTTTTGTTGTAAAAGTGCAATATTTTGTAGTTTTGTGAATGGGGGATGAGCAGACAAGGAGCACACTGTTTTTATGACGTTGCAATGGATAAATTTTATTCAAATCTTAATTTAATGTTATCCAATATCTTTGTGTAATGCTATTCCCTTCTTGTATTTCATTTTCCAATATACCAGCATTATTAATGATTGTCTTTGACGATGCCACATTATCTTTATCGCAAGTAATTAGAACTTTATTAATATTCAATTTCACACACTCTGTTAAGGCTAATGCTAACATTTCAGTTGCATATCCTTTCTGTCTTTCTGATTTTCTAATACTATAACCAATATGCCCACCGATATTTAACAAATTATCATTTAAACGATGTCTTATACCAATCATACCAATTAAACGCTCATCATCAATAGAAATGGCCATGTATGTAGATTCTGGAACTAAACCATATCTTACAGTTTCTTCTTTGGAATTATCACAAAATGCATTATACCATTCTTCAAAAGTTTCAGCATTTCTCAAACCCGCAGTACCATACATGCTGTCTTCATCTCCAATAAATTCCCTTTTATAATCCATAATTTTCTCTTTATACTTTTGCGTTGGTAAAATTAATTTCAATCTATTCATATTCTTACTCCAATCATCTGAATAATTTAATCCGTAATAAATTTGTAAATTAAACAATACTTTTGGTTTTTTATTTTATTAAAAAACTCCACAATATAATTTCCCTAATTATACCTTTTTATAATTAAGCAAACTTATGTTATCAAACAATAAGAAAAACATTTGTATCGTTTAATATGTCGGTATTCTAACACAAAGGTTTTAGCACTTTTAACTAAGCTATTTTAATGTCCTCCATAAAGTTATTATCGAAACCTATTAATACAATTTCGCTAAATAAATTCTATAGTTTAGCATCTTATTATTTATCTCAATTGAATATTATATATTAGAATGGCTACAATAACTACCGTGACTACATTGACCACAGCCATTAAATCTTATATAATATAGGGAGATGATAATCGTGTCTGAATTTGAGGGCAAAGGGGTTGAAAAAATGGAGGCTACACTTCAGAATAAGTTCAATATTCGAGATACTAAAAGGTTCTATTCTGACATTAATGATAGAGCATTAAACGGCATAGAGGTAATAACCTATAATGCTATGGGTAAAGTAGGTGAAGTATCTCATTTAAACAAAAGTATCGTGGATTTTCTTTTCGACTCGCTTCAATTCCACATTACCGAGGAATTTGACGAAGAATTGGGAGTTTATAATGTCTCCGCCGATGACATCAATATATATGGTGAGGGCAATACAAAAGCCGAAGCCATCGAAGACCTGCTAACCAGTATTATGGAATATGCAGATATATACGTTGAACAGATTGATATGTTTTCAAAAGTTGAGGACATTACTAAACAGGGCTATATGTTGAAGGTAATTCGTTGCTGTGGCGACAGGGAAAAACTCAAGAAAGTGCTGGGCTTATAATATGCCGATTCGTTTTTGTCAAGGGGACATCAGGCAGCTTCTGAATTACTTTAATATGAAGCCTCTCAAAAAAGGTAGTTTTATATACGGTGGTATCGGTAAGGACGGAATATGGCGTACCTGCAAATTCGATTATCATAAAAACCGTGACCAAATTGCCACTGGCACAGGCAAAAGCATTGCAATTTCACTTGGATTTAAAGATACCGCTGAGATGAAAGATTTTATAGATAAAAATATATAAAAACAGCAGATACTGTGAAAAAGAAGCCTTTATGGCTTCTTTTTGAGCTTAAATATTATAAATCATAATACTCCAAAACATTTATCTTTGTTTTCCCAAATCCAAACTAGCATTTTTCTATTTTGCATAGCACAATTTTTATATTGCTCATGCTCAATCAGCCATGCAATGAAAATCATTTGAATAGAATATATAACATATGGGATTGACTGCTTCTCAATATCAGTTAATTTACAAATGCCATCATATCCTATAATTATTCCTTTAAGTATTTCATTCCATCTTTCAAAGCCTTCTTCGACTTCAGCTGCTTCCGATAAAATTCCTGTAGCACAATAGCATGGGTCAAATATTCTTACGTTACGTTCGCTGATAATAAAATCAATAAACCCGCTTACTTCACCTTTATTAAACATAATGTTTGATGGATTGGCGTCGCGATGAATAATATGACGGGGCAACTTGTCATAAAGCTTGCTGAAATTTTCTGTATAACTCAAATAGAATTCATCGGGCAATGGACAGCCCCATTGCTCCATATTTCGCTTAGTTTCAGGCATTGCCCAGTTTAAAACCGTTTCAAGCAGATTACATTCATTTACATCCAGGTTTCTATCCTGGCTATTTAGAATGATATGAAGTTTGCCAATAGCCTCACCATACTTTCTACCTGTTCGAACTCTATCACCTGTGTAACGTTGTTCAGGTTTTAAAAACTCACCTGCAATTCGGTTTGTTAGTACATAGAATCTGCCATCCTCCACAAGAAAATCTTCATCGTTTTTTGTCTTTACAGGAATAGCTGCAATCATACCCTCCTTTTCTAGTGCTTTTGAAATATCTATGTGTGTTTTGAGCCCAGCGATATCTTGACCTGTTTTAAAAATATATTTTTCACCGATCATCCAAGAATTGTTGGATTTCAATGCACCACCTGCTGTAAATGTATTGCTAATGCTGAATTTTGTGTCAATATCCCAGTTTGATAATAGTTGCCTTATTTGAGTTTGTGTAAGCATAACTCTCGCCTCCCTAATTAAGTTTACTGCTTTTGGTTTCATCGCAGTATTAATCTTTAAAAACTTTGTCGGAGAACAACCGAATTCCCGCTTGAATGCTTTAAAAAAACCAGCATGGGTATCGAAGCCATACAAAAGAGCAGTATCAACTAGTTTGTTGCCATTTTGTACTTCATAGATTGCATGATGAAGCCTGCGTTTCGTAATGTAAGCTGTAACAGGCATACCTACAAAGTCACAAAAAATATGACAAAAATGATATGCTGAAAATCCTGCAATCCCTGCAAGCTCGGACAATGATAATTCACACTTTAAATTTTCTTCAATATACTCAATTGATTTTTGTAGTAATTCTACAGTGGACATCGTTTTTCTCCTCTTGATTACCTTTCCGTACGGTAACTTAAGCTTATCATATGGAGTGATGAAAACATTTCCTGTGTTGCGATGTTAATTTGATTGTATCATTACTACTCAAAAAGACTAGCACCAATTATTCTGGTTTGCCGTGTATAAACATTACGTCTTACATTATAACATCTTCATAATACTTCTTAACTTCTATGAAATCTCCATTTGTTTTACAGTATGTGACCCTGAATCTCCGTCATATTCTAATGTTTCCTTTGATAAAGAATATTTGCCATTTCTAAATGCAAATGTATAATCAATGATTCCTAACAAATCAGCATGATATAATCCAGGTATGTACTTTGAACAAATAATTTCATCTATGCCATCAGCGTTTGTATCTTGAGCCTCCACATTGAAATAATTACTTGAAATATTCGAGGATTGATTATCATTAATTGCTTTCAATCTTTTTATACCATCATCCGTAGATTTATAGAGGGTAGCAGCATATTTCACAATGAAATTTGTAGCATTATCACAAAATTCAATATTATAGTCTCCAATGTATTTTATTTTGTAATTATTATCTGAATTATAAGGCTGATTAATTCCATCTAATAAGGTTATAATTTTGCCTTTTGTATAACCTATTACAAAAAAGCTATGGTCAAACCAACTTGGATTCGCGCTTTTACTATCTTGGTTTGCGGTTTCACCTTCTGAATTTAACTTGATTAATACTCCTTTTTCCCCGTTATCCAGATTTACTAATTGCTTTATATTAAAACTAATTAGTGAAAATGTTTTTTGTGAGTCAAATAATACTTTCTCACTTTCATTAATCGTTATTTTAAATTTTTTTATTGCATCTTTTTCTTCATAAAAGGAAAGAGTAATGTCGTCTTTTTTTCCATCATTATCAATATCTTCACACCTATTTTCAACTACATTCCATGCGTTATTTTCTTTCGTGCTGTCTTGTCTAGCATTAGCTGAAGAATTCTCATCAAAAGTTAATTTCTGATTAGTATTTATTTCGTTATTATTTACAGTCTGTATTGAAGAATTATAACATGCTGTAGATGTTAAACATAACAGTACAAGTATTAACAGTAATTTTGCTTTCATTATTATGTCCATGTCCCGCATTCTACACAAAACCACATGAAAGAAATGACTTGGACTCGGCACCTCCTTTTTTTATTTTTTTAATTTCTTTCACACTTTACTCCTCAACTCGAAGATAATATATTATAATCGTTTGCTTTTTAAAACTGTTCTGTAACAATAATATCAATATCCGTTAAAATCATTTTATATCCTCGCCTTTCGATATATAAATCAATCCATACTTCACTCTATTTAAAAAATGTGCGTTAAATTAATCACACATTATGCTCATTTTTTCACTCAAATAAGTTGAAATTTATATTATAATAGCGTTTTCCTGTGACAGGATAGTTTTCTTCGCTGTTTTTTTGCCTGATTTAAAATATTACTTCCAATCATCAAATTTATAGTTTTAAATATTTTCTTTATACTTATTAACCATTTGTTCAAATTCTTGAACATATTTATTTATTCGCTTTTCATCTTTATTTGAATCTAAAAATGGCTTTCCTTTTCCATGTATAAAAGTATCTTTCATTTTAACTCCACTACCACTTTTCCATTCTATCGGCTCATCTATTTTATGATAAGGCCCCAAAGAAGATGATATAACTTTCTCCAACTTTGCAGTAAGCAAAGCAATTTGTTCCGTTTCAAATAAATTAGTAGGGAAGTGTAATTCTTCAAGTGTCGTTATATTTCCGATAGGAGTTATATCATTATCAATAATCTTCTTTGCATTAAAACTCAAATACTTTAATTTAGTTTTAGAAAGAGGTTTTAAACTATCTAAAATCATTGTATTCCATACCATATTGCCAAAATCGAAAAACTCTAATTTAGGAGCTGTCACAATATCATCAATACTATGTAGTTTTGAAAAATCATTAATTGATAAACCTTTTAAAGCAAGATTTCTACTCATGTCCCATAATCTATCACAGCCTTGGTTGAAAAAATATCCTATAAATTCAATCTTTTCTAATGATGATAGAATGCTTAAATCTTTTATACCTTTGTTTTTAAAAAAGTAAATTGCTTTAAATCGTTGACCATATTTTTCAATGAAATATTCAAATGTGTCCTGCTTTAACCCCATAATCTTTATTCTATCAATCTCTGGATGATTTTTAATATTATCAATTTGAGATTTTTCTAAAAGCCCTCCAGAAATATCAGCATTTGAATTAACTAATGTATATTCATAATTCATATAATCATTATAAAATTTTAATGTGTCTATTATCATAAATACCTTCCTTATCCGAGTTAGTCTCTGCTTCGCAATCTCCAACTATTCTTCTATTGCTCCACTCTCTCCAAAATTTTGTGTATCCTCTATAATCAAAATCATCTGTTGGTAATTTCTTTTCCTGGCACTTTGAATAAAATTCTTGAATTTTATCTACAAAGTTAAATACGACATCTCGATATACATTGGGTTCTATGTTAATCTTGGTTCCTTTTTCAGTCACTAATTTTATATAATTCTCTATATGTAAGACGGACCAATCTATTCCATTAGGGCATCCAGTTATTTCAACTGTATCTTCACTATCATGTGGAATAATGAAAAAACCACAGCATGGCAACATCTGATTTGCACTTTCATCAGGTTTGTGGTCTTCTTGAAGTGATTTTAACAGGTATATGGCAGTTGAACTTACTGTACATGAATAGTTATCGGCAATTATCTCCTCACCTATTTTTACATAAACATCACCATGAAGGCATAGGTCCTCTGGGTCATCTTTGTCACCATTTATCCAGTATAAATCTAATATATCTATAACAAATTGGCCTTTGTCCATCTTTTTGTTCCCCAGCTTTTTAATATAATTTGTGCTTTGCACAGTTGCGTAATTTGTACTATATCGCTTTCATACTCTTCGGGCAAGCAGATCTTACTTATAAATATCACCTCTAGAATTAATGTCAAAAACAAATATCTCCGCCCTGACATCATCCTTAATAAATAACGCTCTTATATCTCCAATTCGAATCCTGAAATATGGAGGGTTATCATAACCTTGCATACGTTAACATCACCTTTAGGAAGGCTGTTTAATGCACTATATATTCTATATCTTGTAGCCTTATCATATTTTATAATGCCTAAATTCAAAATGAAATTTTTCGGTTGTAGAAAATTTTCATTACATCAGCGGCGTTTCAACGAAACGGAAGATATTCTCAACGCCTGAAAACCAAAGCGGTACCCGCCACTTCTAGAAGTTTGGGAATTTTCTTGCCTCGTTATAATTGTTTTAACAACTGCTTTTGAAAATGTTACTTTATACATTATAGTCACTATCACTTTCTGCAACCTTTTCGATATCCTCAGCAGTAAATCGTTTTTCTGCTTTTGCTTGGGATAGAATACTCATATGGTGCTTTACATCTTTGTCTGATACACCTTCTATAGGCATGTTATCCAAAGCATCACGAATTTTTTTCCATTCAATATATTCTAAAAGCTGGTTATACTTTTCTATACTTATGATTGCAGCCTCAAGCTTATTATTCCTTATTATTATAATGTCTTCTTTCTTTGCTTTATCAATTGTTTTAGCAACATTTTGCTGCAACTCTGACGTTGAAATAAATCTATCCTGTATAAGCATAATTATTCTCCTTAAGTGTTCTTATACTCCTATTATATGCTGAAATTAAATTCTACACAATATACTATATAAAATTCTATACTATATTTTATATAAAAAATTATAAGCAAGTATTTTCATTTAACATTAGTCTATTTCGTAAGCTGATAAATGAGAGTTTTCCTTATAATATCTAGTGCATAAACATCAATAATCCCCTTCTAAATTGAAATATAACTTAGCCATCAATTAATATATGTTCATTCATGACACATAATGGTAAAATGTAAACAAACTAATAAATTGTATAAATGGAGGATATATGTCTGTTGAGTTAAAAACAGAAGATTTTAAGATAGTGGAAAGTTTTTTTAATGTAAATAAATTTCAAATACCTGCATTGGCAGTTATTAATACAAAATTTCCTGGCAAAGTATTTGTTGACAACAAGGAAAAGCCAGAAATTGCACTTGTTTGGGCTTTGTCCAGATGGTCATACCTTTCATGTAAAGAAATATTGCCAAAACACAGAAGTTTTATTATTGATGTCATTAATAATAAGATTATCCCTTTACTTAAAGAGGTTGGAGAAAGTTACTTTGAGGTCTACTCTGATAATAATACTCTTGGGGATAGTGTGTTAAATGAGTCATTAAAAGACTATAAGGTTAAAAAGCATTATGAGAATACATTTATTTTGAACAAAGAAAAATTTGAAAACTCTGATTTTAGCATAGACATGATGAAAGATATTGAGGTTTGCGAAAATATATTACCCATTATTCCAAAAGCTTACAATAAATACTATGCATATGATAAGTTAGGCAATGAGGTCTTTGGCATGGCTTTAAGGAAGAATGGGGAGATAATTTCCCAATGTGTAAACAATGGATTTATTCATGAAAATCAGTATTTTATAGATCTTGATACTTTTAACAATAGTGAAAGAAACAAAGGATATGGAACAATTATTTCTTATTATTTAATTATTAATCAACTAAGAAAAGGCTTCTTGCCAATATGGGAAACTACTGTTGATAATATACCATCCCAAAAAGTTGCTTATAAATTGAATTTTGAAAAGGTAGAGGAATATCCAGTTTATTCTATTAAAAACTTTTGATATTTGGCAGACTTGCAATAAAGCAATGGAGATACATATGGAAAGCAAAAAAGCCTTAAGTATATTATTAAATACACCAATAAACTAGACAAAAATAAAAGCAAGGTTATATACCCCTGCTAATATAAAAATTTAATTAACAATATGTTCATTTATACAATTTAAGATGTCTTTCTCCTTCAGCATTCCTTCTGCTGTTTTAATGTCAATTCCAATTAATTCCTGCTGTGTATAGCTTACCTTAATATTGTTCATTTTAAGTAAAATTAACATGCTAACTCCTTAAATTTCATCTCCATATTTTTTTCTCTGCCAAACATAATATCTATTGCCATGTGACTTTACTTCCTCAACACCTTTATCTTTGGCTATTCTTAAATTTTCTTCAATAACAGCTCCATATCTCTCCTTAACAAAACCCAATTTATCACAGTTTTCAAATTTATCACATTGCCAGCACCCATCATAACCATTAGACTTTACACATCTTAATGCATGACATTCATGTGTGTTACCTCCCAAAGAACATCCACCAGTTTCCTGACAAGTTGCTTTACATTGTAATTTGATAATACCATCAAGAATATTTATAAAAAGTGGCATATCCTTAAATATTTCCAAATATTTACCTACTTGCTCCCATTCTTGTTCCTCACCTAGCAGCATATGTTCTGAAAGTGATTTCCAATTTTTTTTTATACTATTTCCTTTAAGAAATAAATCCAAGTCATTCAGCTTTATTAACTTTTTCAACTTTCTGGCAGCATCATAAATTTCACTTTTGTAAAATAAACAATCACAACAAGTTAATCCACAAGGACAAACTAATTTCTTATCCATGTATTTATACCTCCAATTATTTATGAATTATTATCAGGTACTAATACCTATTGTTATTAATATACCATAAACTAGAAATTATCTCTATCCACTTTAAATAACTTACCACACTTTTCCCGCTATTTCTGAAGAAAGTGGTAATTTGTGGAGTAAAGAAATGGAGGAACTATTTAATGAGATGAATAATTGCCGTAAAGAAAAAATGAAGCATACAACCAGCTTCTCAAAGGAAGAACTCACAAGTTATGAGAGTAGATTTGATCTGCTACTTGATAAGGGGCACGAGGAAAACTCTCACACTAAAGGCAAATACGCCAAGGACTCAGAGAAAACACTATTGAATAGGTTAAAAAAATACAAATTAAATCACCTATTGTTTTTGAAAGATTTCAATGTTGCGTATGTTCATTAGAACCTTTGGGACTACACATTACAGAACGAGTTGGTTTTGGAAATAATGAACTTATATGTAAATTTGATTAAAGTCTTACAGACTTTATAGAGAAAGAAATTTCAAATTCATTTTAGACAAATAAAGCTATCAATCTGATAGCCCTATATTTCAATCTAAACCACTTTATTTTCTAATTTTTCGATTCTCATTTTATGTTCTGTTTCATTATCCATGATAGTATAGGTTATTTCTGTTAAACTATCAAGTTTACTATTTATCAATCTGTTATTTGATTTTAATGCGGTAATATCACTTTGTATTTTATCAATTTTAGATTCCAGTATATCAATATTTTCCATCTTTTCAAGTATTAAATCCAGTTTGTCCATGTGATCATCCCTCCAGAAATAATTATATCATGGGTTAATATATCTATACTTTTTCAGATAACTATATCCAGTATTTACTTAAAAACCTTCTAACACTTTTCAAAATTCTCAAACTATTACTACATAAGTGTTTAAAAAACAAGTCTTAATTCCCAGTTTATATAGTTCAATAAATTTTCTGCTATAAATATCATCTCAATGTGAGCTTCATGCGCCACTTTTGTTTGTGAATGGCAGGCAGTAAGCCCTAATTCCTGCTTAGCATTTCGGTAAAATACTTCTATTTTCCATCTCTTTGCGCATGCAATAACAGCCTGTTCTGGAGAATAAACTCTATTGCTTATCAGTAGGTATGCACAATTTGTCCCACATTGTTTTTAATATCGGAATCCCGCCTCCGGCTCCATGATTTTGATTTTCAAAGTTCGGTAAAATTGCTTTTTTCATAGGTTCCACCCATTTTATTTAAAAGCAATGGTAATTAATACCATCCTTTTCGATTATTGGACGACTTTTCAAATGTCAAGTGTTTTTGCAAATTTTCCTAAATTTATATTTCTGTATTCAGACACTCATTAAGGACGAATGCATTTTACAAATTATTTACAGCAACTGCATAAGTCCTGTGTTTTAATTTAAATTTACAGTTAAGTAAATTTTGACATTATAATACTACTATTGACAAAAATAACAATTAAAGTTATATTATTATAATACGGCAATTTTAAATCTGTATTATACATACTATTTATATTATAAAAATATGCAACTAATTCTATTTATGCTAACAAATAAAAGAAAAGATTATAGATTTATTATTGAAAATAAATATAAAGGAGAATGTTATGAAAAAACTTTTATTATTAGTTACATGTTGTTTAGGTATTCTATGTCTATCTAGAGTGAATGTTAGTGCACAATCATATTCATTTTATAATGATGTTGGGGATGAACATTACAATGCTGCTACAATTTCATTAGTAAGTGCAAGTACAGAAGTTTATTCTCGAATTGATTTTAATGATAGATATAGTGGATTTGACGTTGATTATTATAGATTTACAGCACCAGTTACTGGACGTTATACAATATATACTACGGGCTCCTTAGATACATCTGGTGGAATCGAATATGAAAGTGGACGAACGAAAAGATCCTCTAGTCGAGGAGGAGATGGATATAATTTTAAGTTTAGTCTATATTTGAATGAAAACGAAACATATTACTGCTACGTTAGTGATGACTGGTCCGGAGAAACGGGAAGTTATACATTACATATAGATTCACCGCTATTATCCTTATCAGTACCCAAATTAGGTTCTCGCGAGAATATACTAGTAGGAGATTCTCCAGAGGCTGACAATGGATTTCGAATTAATTACAATGGATTTTATTCTCCAAATGATAAGTATTACTATTTTGATGGAGATGAGAAGAATAAGCAAGTAAAGGTATGTTTTGGAATGGCAGCAGTTGCATCTTTAAATTATTATGGCTTGTTACCTACTTCAGGACCATGTTTAAGAGATAATTTCTCTTATAATCTGGAAGGAATAAATATTTTTAACAATAATTCATTATACTCAAGTACGAGTCAATCTGAATATAATTTAAACAATTTAGGAGACCACTTTAATCCAATAACAGTATCACGCAGTGATAGTAAGGTTAGTCGAATTGGTCAAGCAGTAGGATGGTTTTTTTGCAATCAGGACACCCTCCGACTTTACAATATAGAAAAAAATAGTTGTTGTATATCGATAAATAATGCTAATTTGTCTGGTAGAATAACAACATATTCACAACTTTGCTCATGGTTATGGAGAGGAGAACCACTTGTAGTACTTCTTCGTGGCTCAGTTGAACATGCAGTAGTTCCAATTTGTTTGTATGATATTGCAAATTCCAATGATTATTTGATGGGAATTTATGATCCAAACTATCCAGAAGAAACAACTTATATTAAATTTATGACTGATGGTTATGGTAACATAACTAATTATTGTCATTTGAAGAATAGCATTTATGGAAATGGAAGTTATGATTATATGGAGATTATCAGCTTAAAAGACGTTGCTTCTAACTTTTCAGCATTAAAATAAGAGGTTTAGTAAAAAAATAAATAGAATGTGCATATTAGTATAATGGAAAAGGGACATGAACACTTATATTCATGTCTCTTTTGTGTGTTAATTTCAAGTAAATGGACTAAAGATTCATATCTTAATATATAATTGGAAAAGTAAAATATCGAGCTTGTAAAATAGTGAAATCCATTCTTGAATACGTTCTTTCTTCAAGGTCAACATTAACCACAAATAACCCAAGGAGGTGAGTGCCATGAGCCTAGCCCAAAAAGAGTAGGCAATTGCTTAATCCACGAAAAATCCCCATATCTTAGTCGTGTTATGAATTTTGATAAACAAGGAAGTGATGCCTTATCACTGAACACAAAAACACAAACAAGCTAATTAATGAAAAATCCCCCTACCTCCTCCAACATGCCCACAACCCCGTTGACTGGTATCCTTGGGGTGCTGAGGCATTTGCAAGAGCTGCCAGCGAAGATAAGCCAGTGTTTTTATTCATTGGCTATTCTACCTGTCACTGGTGTCATGTTTATTAAATACACTTATAAAAATAGACAAAATAAAAGCAAGGTTATTTATCCCTATTAAAATTCTTAGTTATGCAATATACGTATTTTTTTCGTGCAAGCAATTTTTCTTGTATTTATTGAATTCCAATGTTTACCACTGTATACTTTATATTATCATTAGTTGTTTACTATATATGATAAAAGGAGTGTATTATATGTCAAAAAAGCAATGTGCCTTGTGTAGGCAAGAAGTTGAAGAATTAGAGTTAAGCCATATTGTGCCTAAGTTTGTTGTACGCTACTTAAAAAAGACATCAATTGGAGCAATCCGTAACTTAGAAAGTCCTGACAAGGTAGTGCAAGATAGCGAAAAACATTACCTATTGTGTGGTGATTGTGAGGATTTGTTCAGTATTTATGAAACAAAATTCGCTAATACTTTCTTTCATCCTTATATGACGGGTAATAAGAAAGAATTTCAATATGATAATGATGCCTACTATTTTCTAACTTCCGTAAGTTGGAGAAGTCTTTATTTAGATATATTAGACTTTGTAGAACATTCCCAGGAAGTCGGTATTGATTTGGAAACATTGGCTTGTTTGATAGCAAAAGAAAAGGAAATGAGGAACTACCTATTGAAAAAACAAGCAACAATACCTGGAATAGAGCACCATATATTCTTCTTTGAGGATATTAAAAGTATTAGTCAAGAACTAATAGCAACAAGACCTCACACAACTATGCATCGGAGTATTGGTAGCTATACTTTCTTTAATAAGTCGCTTGAAACACATGCAACAGTAACTAATATGATGGGTATAGTTGTATTTACTCTTTATAATAAGGGTAAGCAGGAAAAATGGGTAAATACAGAAATCGTAAATGGAAGTGGTGTAATAAAAGCAGAGAATCAGATAATTGAAAGTGTCTGTGGTAATGAATTAATTGAAATGTTGAATAATGCAAAGGAATTGGCAACTCATATTAGTGACAAACAAAGAGAAGTTATAAATAATAGGGCAAAATCAAAAGTGGAAGACTTTAAAAAATCAAAGGTTTTTGAGGATTTAAAGAGAGACTTTAACTTATAATAATAAATAGATAGTACTTAGTGATAAGTAGTAAATAAGACTACTTCATAAAGTGTGATATTGTTCGTAAGATTGTCCTCTATGTATTTCAATGTTGCTGTACTTTATCTAAAGAATCCATGACATTATTTCTACACTCCCAAGACTTAATTTTATTATACCAAATTGCCATACTCTTGATGTTTTTAATCTTAAATTTAAAAAAACCTTGCTCTCATTTTCTATGTAAAGCGTAGAATAATATATCTTTTTATGTTACAATCAGAATATTATATTACATTTATATTAAAATTTTCTAAAAAAGTTTTATAAATTTATTTTATTCTTTAAGTTAAGTAGTTTTTTAGTCAACTCGGTATGTTATAGTTTAATTTAGCTTAATATATAGTTTGCTTAATCTGTAAATTAAAAACTCAGAATGATAAAATAATTTTTAGTGAATACTAACATTGTAGAGGTAAGATATGAGTAATAGAACAGATAAACCAAAAATGTCTTCACAACAGTTGATAATTAAATTGAAAAATGATAAAGGAATAACATTCAAATATACTTCTGAGGAAAAAGCTGAATTATACCTTCAGAAAAGAAATAATTATATGAGAACAGCCGCCTATCGAAAAAATTACCAAAAATATAGATTAGGTAAGAATATAGGAAAATATATAGATTTAGATTTCGCTTATTTACAGGAATTATCCACCATAGATATGCATTTACGGTTTCTAATTTCAAAGATGTGCTTAGATATCGAACACGATTTAAAGGTAAAATTATTAAATGATATAGAGAATAATGTTTTAATAGATGGCTACGATATCGTTGATCAATTCCTTGCACAAAATACATATATTAAAACAATACTAGAATCTAAAAGTTTATCTCCACATACCTGTGACTTAATAAGAAAATATTTTACTATTCAGCAACAGCCTAATGCAAATGGCAAAATGGAAAACAAAATTATATCAGTTGATTGTCCATCATGGGTATTGGTGGAACTAATATCATTTGGTGAATTTATCAGGTTTTATGAATTTTATTATAGCATCTGTGGACAACAGTGTATTTCTTACAATATTATTAATTTAGTAAAAAGCCTCAGAAATGGTTGCGCACATAATAATTGTATAATAGCAGACTTATCACCCTTGACTTCAAGAGCTCCTACAGAAATAAGTCAGGCTGTTAGCAAAATACCAAGTATAAATAATAACCAAAGGAAAAAAAATTGTCGTGTAGACCTATATTAGAATTTACATGCATGTTATACCTATATAAAATAGTTGTATCAGAAAGGGTAAAACATCATAGAATAGAAGAATTAAAGGAACTATTTCATGTTAGAATGAAAAAAAAGAGTGGATTTTTTAAAAAAAATGAATTAATAACTAGCTCTTTTGACTTCGTAGAAAAGGTAATTGATCATTTATGTAAGTAATATTGGGAATTATTAATATAGTAAATAGGTTGACTTTTTTTTAGTGCAGTCATATAATATTACTAGAATCAAAAAACATGCAGATGTTTTTGTAAGGGCAGCGCTACGGCGGTGCTCTATTTTTTTATTCATTTAATGTATTTAATTCCGGCACTACATAATATGTATAAACGGAACAATAATTTCTTTTGCATATAAATGTATGATTAATAAATTATTCCTGTAATATTTACTCTCTCAATTAAAAATCCCCCCGTAACAAATTATTTTCTCCTCGATAGTCTATTTATCTTATATTGAATACAAACTCACTTTCTTTCAAATAATACTTTAGTGGTATATATAACCCAACACAAAAATTTATTTAAGGAAGTGATGCCTTATCACTGAACACAAATACACAAACAAACTAATTCAAGAAAAATCCCCCTACCTCCTCCAACATGCCCAAAATCCAGTTGACTGGTACCCTTGGGGAGCGGAAGCATTTGCAAGAGCTGCGAGCGAGGACAAACCAATATTTTTGAATATCGGATATAGCACTTGTCACTGGTGCCATATTTATTAAATACACTGATAAAAATAGACAAAATAAAAGCAAGGTTATTTACCCTGCTAAAACTCCTAGTTATATACTATACGGATTTTTATATAGTTCTACTCTTCGTGCAAGCAATTCTTCTTATAAATATACCTCTAGAATTAATGTCAAAAACAAATATTTTCGCTGCTTTTCAATTTATTGTAGTTTATATTTTAACTTACTTTCATTATCAATATATTTTTGTAACAATGTTCCATATATGTTTTTCAATTATTACCATGCTTGTAGAATGTTGTGTTCCTGCTACAATAGCTGCATTTGGTAATATTTTTAATCCCATAGGTTTTATTTCTTGAGTTAACATAAACTATCCTATCCTCAATTTTTGGTCAACTTTATTTCCTTTGTGATAATAGGTTCATAGGCATTCTCATATATCATTGCCAAAATCAATATTTTTTATGATAAATAACCACAAATATGAAGTACACAACAGGCATAAAGATAATTGTTACAATTAGAAATTGTAGTAGTGATATTCTTATTGAATAATGTAAAATAAGAGCAGCAAATATATACCAGTAGGAAACCCAAAATGCGGTATGACCTGCCTTTGTATTAATAAATATATTTCTCTCCTCATTTTCAAGCTCAATATTCTTTTTCATTTCAGGCTTCTTCTTAGCATATTTATAGAGTACCAATGTGCCTATCCCTGTGGGAAGAAATCCTGCTGTTAAACCAGTCATAAGCCCTTTCTGGTATTCAAATATAAACCCTAATATTCCTGCAATTAAGCCTATGATAATAAATACCTGTGAAAATAATAGTTCCTTTTTAAACCTATCAATACTCATAATAACTCCTCCTCAAATATAAAAATATCTTCAATTGACATTTTAAAAACTTTCGCAATTTTATATGCCAAAAAGATAGACGGATTATACTTCCCATTTTCAAGGGATATAATTGTTTGCCTAGACACGTTTACTTTATCTGCTAAATATTGCTGAGTAAAACCAGATTGCTCCCTTAAATCCTTTATTTTGTTTTTCAATCATAGATGCTCCTTTCTACTTCATATGTGTAAAGTTAACTTTACATTATTAATATAGTACAATTAAAATGGTATGTCAAGTTAACTTTACATTTATTATAATGAAGTTTTCAAAAAATTACCTGTAGATTTTTGGGGATGGAAGATAATATACTCATTTTTTTGAAGGTTTGTGAGAAACTAATAATAAGAATATCCATCTTCAAATATTAAGAATTAACCACAAAGACATTTTCAATCATAAATACCTGTAGTTTTCCGCTTGCAATTTTCAAGAACTGCCTTTCCCTTATAATCTCCGACTATAATGTAATATTGCAGAATAGTTCATATGTAATACTGACAGGAAACTATTCTTGGGCAGAGGGTAAAAAATACTAGTGCCAAGTTTATACCCTGATATTTATGAATAACAAAAGATATAGTCAAATAATCTTAAATAATAAATGAAGCGTAACTCTGGAAATCGTGCGTTTTAATCCTTATAAGCATACCTTAAATGCAATATTACAAGAATATGTTTATTAAAAAATGAAGATACTAGTCGTGTTATAAATTTTGATAAACAAGGAGGTGATGCTTTATCACTGAACACAAATACACAAACAAACTAATCCATGAAAAATCCCCCTACCTCCTCCAACATGCCCACAACCCAGTTGACTGGTACCCTTGGGGAGCTGAAGCCTTTGCAAGAGCTGCAAGCGAGGACAAACCAATATTTCTGAGTATTGGATATAGCACTTGTCACTGGTGTCACGTTTATTAAATATACCAATTTATAAATTTACTAAAAAATAAAAGCAAGGTACTTATCCTTGCTCTTAACTGTCTGCCTATTCATTTTTTTGTTTGAATATTTATAAAAAATTGTAGGTACTTATCACTTGTTTAAAGATATGGTTCTTATAGTGTTTACAGCCATCTCAACTTTTTTTGAGGCTAATATTTTTCCCAGTAGTATGATGAAACTACTCTCATCGTTAACAACTATTTGTCCTACTTTCTCGTCTGTTGCATATAGTTCACGATATATATCTGGGTTTAAATCTATTTTTAAAGGGTATAATAAAATATTATGTCTATATATCAATATATTATATCCATAATTATCCAACCTAGTACTTTTAATATTAACCTGAAAATTCATTGTTTGATTAATAAATTTATTACTTTGTTTAAAAATTTCAGTATTAGCAAATATATTTGTTTCTGTATATTGAGATATATCAAGATAAACAATATTATTAGTCATTTGTGCAAGATATTTTGATTGTTCTTCAAAAATTTCTTTTGGAGACCTAATCTGTTCGGAATTTACATCTATTCCCCATAAATTTTCCATAATTCACGCTCCTATAATTCAAAATATAATGGTAGGTGGTCTGAATACTCTTTCTTATTCGGTCTCCCCCTATCATCTATTAAAACATGGCTGTTCGTTTTTTGTATCATTTTTATTGTTGCTGGATTAAAAAAATCAATTAATGAAGGACGAATTATAACTTGGTCAAAAATATTCCAAAAATAATTTAATTCTTCAGATGAATCATTATAAAAATATGAGCCGTCTGGTGTAACTAAGTCTCCTAAAAAACCCCACATTGGATTGTAAAACATTGAATATTCTTTCCCAAAAACAGTACGATGATGCATTCTCGCAACTTCACGTGATGAACTGCAATGTAATGCAGAAGCACCAGACATTCCAATATCATATGGGTTCATATTGAAGTCTCCAACTATTATAGTTTTATCACATTTAAGTTCAAATTCTACCCTCTCAACTTCATTTTTTATTCTTTGAGCAATGTTAAACCTCGTAAAATCACTATCATGTAATTTACTAGGCAAATGGACAAATACCATTATTATCATTCCTAAGTTTTCATGTGGTATCCTTTTTATTGTAAAATGCCCTGCATCATAAATATTATCAATTTGTGAAGGCTTATATTTTGTAATAATATTTATTTTTTCATTATCTATACCTTCAACTTTATAATAAACCAGTTCGTTCTTATTTAATTTGATTATCAACTCATTTATGCTACCGCCATATTCAGCAATAGATATAATATCACAAGATAACTCAGAAACAATATCGCAAATAGCACTATCAAGATTTTTTTTATATGTATTCCAAAACAAATATTTCATAATTAACCTAACTCATACTATATTTATATACTCTTTTTTCTTAGTAATAACCTAATATTATATTCGACGATTAAATAAGTCAAGGAAATATTACCAAAAATATAATACTTTAGTACCACATCTTTAATAAAGTATATATATCCACTATTACACATTTTGATATAAACTATTTAGTTAGTTATATTCAATTTCCACTTCCGCATCCTCTCCAACCCTCTTCCAAACAATAGACTTAATCAATTTCCTATACACACTATTTAGCTCTTGAACATCTAAACTGTCTAGCTTTAATAATATATCATTATAGTATTTAATTCTGTCAGATGGATTAATACTTTTAAAATTATCAATTTTTCTATCTAGACTTTCAATTTCATTTTTAGTTTGATAAATCTTACTTTCCCAATTTGATTTTCTCTGTAACCATTCTTCCCTTTTATAATCACCTAACTCATAGCTCTCATTTGCTTTATCAAGTGCCGAAATATATTTATTATATTCTTTTTGTTTTCTATTCATATCGTTTCTGAGATTCTTTATATCTGTTTCTAGTGTCTTATCATCGTTATTAAGCAAATGATTAATTGAATCATTCAAATATGTTTTAACTTCCATTTTAACGGTATTTAATAATTCTTTATAGCTTCCACCTCTGTTTTTGCATTTCTCTCCAATATCAGATGTATGCCAACAAGGCTTTAAAAGGATATAGCCATTTTTTTTGCGTTGAAAAGTAGCACCATATCCACAAATACCACATTTATTTAATCCGCTCAATTCATATGTTGATGCTCTTGCTCTTGTTGGTACAAGTTTACGTTTCTCTAATAATTCAAGTATAGCATCATGTTCAAGCTGAGTTTTAACTGCTTGGTGACAGTTTTCAACTACATTCTATTCGTTTTTAGGTAATTCTTTGTATATCTTAGCATTTGATTTCTTAATTTTATGTCCATCCCCTACAGATTTATTTGTAATTATTTTACCCAAATTTGTTTCATCGACTAGTAATCTATGAATAGTTACATTAGTCCACTTTTTACCGCTTGGGCTTGATATATTCTGTTTATTTAGGTCTATTGCAATGTTTTGAGGTGTAATATTCTTTAATGCTTGCTCTATTATATATCTATATATCTCAAGTTTATTATCATTTACTACTAATCCTTTTTCATTATATTTATGTTCCCATTATTTTAAAAATATTACACATCTCGGTATAATTTAGTGTTATTTATTAATTTATATTTTATATTAATTTTGAAAAAACTTTAATAAAAATATAGGAGAAAAAGCAATAAATGATAATTATTAAATATAAACATATTGCAAAATCATCCCATAATGATATAATCTTTTTAGGGAAAATTAAATAGTTGCCGTGATTTCTAAGTGCTCGAACACCTAGAAACTCATGCAGGTGCGTTACCACCCACACGTATGGACATTGTCCACCACAGCAACCAGTTATAATTATACTTGGTTTATTTTGTTTTTGCAAATACAAGTGCGTGTAGGGTTAATACCTTATGCGTACTTTTTAATTTTCCCTCCATTTTAACTTTTGGAGGGAACTATATATGAGCGGTAGCAATAAATTTGAAAGTTTTATTTTATCAAGTATGGATAATAGGATTGAAGAATTGAGTAACGAATATAGTAATTCGGCTGAATATTTAGAGTTCTATTATCTGTACAATGATATTTTCAATCAGATAAGAGAAGCGTTACCCTCTGAATCCTCTGATTTAATTGACAGGCTTGACAGTTTACATGGAAGTTACTTAGTAGGTCATCAAAAATTTTTCTACGAACAGGGATTTTCAGATTGCCGTATGCTTTTTAATTTACTGCACAAATAGTCTGGTAAAATTATTAATAGAATGGGAATACTGTTTCGTATAGTTCATCGACAAAACGCATTAAAATCAAGGATTTAAGGCATGTCACAACAATTTGGCTATTTTAGCACTTTCTACAAAGCAGTAATAGCAATAGTTTCTGTCTATATAAAACGCAGAACAAGCGTTCGTATAATAACATTGATACGTGTTTAGATGTGTTAGATGTGTTAGATGTGTTAAATTGTTAAATGGTAGTGACTATCGGTAAGAATTTCAGTGAGAGTATTTATTTGATAGCACATTAAGTAAGTGGTACAATTACAGTTATCTATAACTAAATTTTAATAGCAAAAAAGGTGGTGTAAAGGTGGATATTGATAATAAACTAATCATTAAGTCTAAGTTAGAGTTTAAAGAATATAAATCAGCAATAAAAGGTATTAGAATAGGCAGGACAATTATTATAGCTTCAATTTATTTTTTTATCTTGATTATTGATTTATATGGTATTTTAACATCTGTCGGTGATATTGAGAATGGAAATATAAAAATGATGGTTAATGGCTCTTTGACAAAAGTTCCAATATATATTGCTTTTCTTCCTACTATTTTCTTTTTTGTACTTATAGGTTTAGTGTTGTTAGTGATTAGATTTAGTTTCCTATTCTCTATTAAGTCAAAATATTACTCAAATATTCAAATACAAAAAGAAACCGATTATATTTTTATGAGAGAAGGAGTAGAAGCAATAAATAATATCTCAAGTAAAAAAGTTAGTTGGGAAGAATTCTATAAAATTAAAGAAACAAAAAAAGCAATTCTACTGTTTCTATCAAAAAAGGAATTGTGGATTATACCTTTAAATCGTTTTACTAATGAAGAATTGGTTATTTTTAACCAGTATGCATCCTATAAGTCATTAAATAAGTGAAATTAAGAGAAATTGACCTATTCTCTTCTAAACAAAGATTCAGACACATTTAAAACTTTCTAATAGTATAATATATGTTCAAAAAAGTAGCATGTTTAGCAGTTCCTTTGCATCATCAAATGCAATACTACAAGAATATGTTTATTAAAAAATGAAGATACTAGTCGTGTTATAAATTTTAATAAACAAGGAGGTGATGCCCATGACAACTAATAAAATGCCCAATAAATTGGTTAATGAGAAGTCCCCTTACCTATTACAACATGCGTATAATCCTGTTGATTGGTATCCTTGGGGTGCTGAGGCTTTTTCAAGAGCAGTTGCAGAAGATAAGCCTATTTTCCTATCTATTGGGTATTCTTAGTGGTGTATAATGTCTACTTGTCACTGGTGTCACGTAATGGAACGTGAATCCTTTGAAGATGAGGAAGTTGCGCTGGTACTAAATAGGGATTTTGTATGTATAAAGGTTGATCGGGAGGAACGCCCAGATATAGACAGCATTTATATGTCTGTGTGCCAGCTATTAACGGGGCATGGAGGCTGGCCATTAACAGTATTTCTTACTCCGGAAAAGCACCCCTTTTATGCTGGAACTTACTTTCCAAAATATGATAGCATGAACATAATGGGGTTAATGAGTCTTCTGAAAACAATTAATGATATTTGGAAAAATAATCGTAATACACTTTTAGAGGCTTCAAAAGAAATTCTAGCAGTTCAAAAAGCTGATAACAAAAATGAACCTTCAAACCTAACGTCGGAAACAATCCAATATGCTTTCACCCAGTTCCAACAAAGTTTTGACGTAAAATATGGAGGCTTTGGCAATTCTCCTAAGTTTCCGACTCCACATAATCTGCTTTTTCTGCTTCGCTACTGGTATTCTCAAAAAGAGCCATTAGCCCTCGAAATGGTGGAAAAAACCTTAGCTTCGATGAAGAATGGTGGAATTTATGATCATATTGGGTTTGGGTTCAGCAGGTACTCAACTGATAGAAAGTGGCTTGTCCCACATTTTGAAAAAATGCTATATGACAATTCGCTGTTGGCTATTGTATATGCCGAAGCATACCTTGCCACAGGTAATAACAGTTATTCTGAAACAGCTCATCAAATCTTGGAATACATTTTACGAGATATGACATCGAGTGAGGGTGGTTTCTACTCAGCCGAAGATGCCGATTCAGAAGGCGTAGAAGGCAAGTTTTATGTGTGGACAGCACAAGAAATTCAAAATGTACTTGGAGAGAATGATGGTAAAAAATACTGTGAGCTATATGATATTTCTGCTAAAGGCAATTTTGAAGGTAAAAATATTCCCAATCTGATTACAACAGGAACTTTATCAGAGGAAAACAAAGCATTTTCAGAAGCTTGCCGAAAAAAACTTTTTGACTACAGAGAAAAGCGAGTTCATCCTTACAAAGATGATAAAGTTCTTACAGCCTGGAATAGTCTTATGATGGCCGCAATGGCATATTGTGGCAAGACTCTTGGCGAAGAGAAATATATTTCTTCTGCTGAGAAATGTGCTAACTTCATACTCCAAAAGCTTGTAAGAAATGATGGTAGATTGCTAGCTCGCTATAGGGATGGTGAAGCAGCTATCCCAGCATATTTAGAGGACTACGCCTTTTTGGTATGGGGACTGCTCGAACTATACGAAGCAACATATAACCCTGTTTACCTTAAAAAAGCTTTAGATTTTAATAACAAAATGCTGGAACTCTTTAAAGATAATAATTCTTCTGGTTTGTTTTTATATGGGCATGACTCTGAAAAGCTTATAACTCGGCCTAAAGAGTGTTATGATGGAGCTATCCCATCAGGCAACTCAGTGGCAGTAATGAATCTGCTACGTATTGCAAGAATTACTGGACAACCTGAGTTTGAAAAAGAGGCTACATCAATAATAGAACATTTCAGCTCAGTTATAAAAGAAATACCAATAGGACATAGTTACATGCTTTGCGGATATTTATACTCCACATCAGATATTGCTTCAGAGGTAGTCATTGTTGGCTCTGACTGTAAATATATGTTGAAAACCTATAATGAGATATACCACCCATTTTCAGTGTCTATCTCAAAAATAACTCCAGAGCTAACTGACATTGTTCCATACGCTGCTGATTATAATAACAATAATACAGAAGCTGCAGCATATGTTTGCCGGAATTTTGCATGTATGCCGCCTATTACAGATGCGGATAGATTATCGGAAATATTATTTTAACCAAATTAGTGTATAAGGTCATATGCGGACTTCTAGCTTCATTGAGGTCCGCATACAACCTATTATTTTAATTTCTTGTGGTGAGCTAATACAAATCTTATACTAATTTGTAATATTGTTTCTTATATTTTAAAAACGAAATAGTATTACTCTTTAGTGTCCCAATAATCACCAGCAAGACCGTCCAATATAGACCCAATTGCCCAAGGCATAAGACAAAACCATGTACTAGATGGAGAACCATCACTGTATGTTTCTGTTAAAAGTCCCTCTGAATAGCAGAATCGTTCTGACATCCATCCCTTTTTCCCATAATCATATTCTTTGTCAAACGTGTTGTGGTTCTGACAGCTCCAGCCGACGGTATCTGCCAAACGATCCTTTACATAAACATCATCACTATTCTCAACATAGTACAGCAGTTCGTCGATAATATTGCTCGACATCGGATGTATATGAGGATTGGAGACTGAAGTCACACTACCACCACTGCTTGACCAGTTAGTCTTGCTGAGCGGAGGTATTTTTATTGGAGAATTATAACAGAACTTAAATGAGAATTCATAGCATATTGCATCCTTCATATGTTCCAGATAAATCTTGTTACCTGTCATGGCATGAATAAACCTCACAGCTTTTATGTATGCGAGTATCCCTTCAGAATCTACTGTCTTATTAGTATCCAGAGGTGCACCATAGCATTCCATATGACTGATATATTCTTCGTAATAATGCTTTTCACTCTTCTTCAAGCTGTCCAAATGTGTTTTGTTATTGGTAAGCCAGCTAAAGTATGCAAGAGCAGCCAGGCACCATGCTCCACTAAAGGAATCATACTCAACACCGATACCGTTTTTTTCAGATAGTATATATGGATACTCTCCATCCGAATTTACTGACTCCACAATCTTTTTTAGCACATTATTTACATAAAACATCCACTCATCATGTATGCAGTTTTTTATCTTCTTTTCATATTCATAAGCTTTCAATATATAAAAAAGAGCTTGCCCGCAAAGGTAAGAGCTGTGCCCAGGTGTAGGCACCATGTCGAACCACCAGCCGTTGACAGACCATTTCCCATCGTTACATGCATCATACGGTAAACCTGATGCAGGATTCAAAGAATTCTCAAGTATATTTGTAATACAGGAAATCGCCTGTTGGCGCATCGGCTCATCCTCAAGCCGCAGTGCTGCCATAAGCATTGGCGTTGCCACAGACATGCCGTTTGTCCAGCTTAAAGATATTATTTTGTTGTATCGGTAGCCTTCACCGTTCTTATCTTCGAAAACCTGACCGGCATAGCTTAGCTCTTCCGGTAGCCAAGCATCTTGATAAACAGCCTTTGATAAATCTGCCACCGCTGTCTTGCTATCGTTAATCTTTCTTGGCTTCTGGTGATATCGGTAATAAACATCCTGAATTGCAGCATTTATGCCCAGCTCCGATTTAGCATTGTATTCATATAAATACATTGAAAAATCTACTGCTTCTCCTGATTCCAATTCAAAACAATTGTCTGAAAGAGACACTCTTTCTTTCACATTGCTTGAAGTAACGAACAAAAGCGGTGCATTTTCATAACCCAGTGTATACCCGATTGTACCCCTTGCCAGCGAGCAGGAGTATCCTCCATATTGATAGAAGGTGTCTTCATATTCAGGAATCCATTGTTTCTTCATTCCATCCCTGTATGTAAAATATGGGCTGGCACTAAGTCCGAAAATTTTACCGGAATCATATACCAATGCGACCGGATGAGACAAACGGTCACCTCTCATCATCCACCATGAAGAAGAAGGACGGGATGGGTTGCCATCTCTCAACCTTGGAAATTCGCAGGGAACATTCTGTGGAGCTTCTCCACGGTTCCTTCCATATAAAAATGCTGGTAAAAAAAAGCGTGGATTTATTTTATTAAATGGCAACTCTATATGAATAACTCCGCACCATTTTGACATATTTGCATTATAAATTCTTACTTGTGCTTCAAAGGGTTTTTCCGGACTTCCATCTCCTCCTAAAATTTCTATAGCTTCTTTCAATCCCTGTTTGTCCAATGAGAGGTAGTCAGTAGTTTCCTGAGATTTGCTTCTTGCCGTTAAAATAAGCTCCATATTTATATCCATGCCCCACATTTGGCACAAAACTCTATTAAAGTATTGGCATGGACTCGGCACCTCCTTTTTTGTGTTAATTCAATCCTTTGAACCTTATCAATCTCCAAAATTTTATTGTTAGAATATCGCATTATTACTTTGATTGATACTTAGTTACTGCGTTATAACGCCTAGATTCAAAATGAAATTTATCGGTTGTAGAGAAATTTCATTACATCAGCGGCGTTCAATAAAGAAAACTTGGTTTATGACAAGCCAACGGCGAAGTCATAAGCCTAGTTGCACTTATACTTCTTTAAAAGTGCGAGGCAGGAGAATCCTCACCGCCTAAAAATCGAAGCGGTATCCGCCACTTATAGAAATGTGGGACATTTTCTTGCCTCGTTATATGTTATAGCTTTATTTTTACATATTCTTCACTCAAACTTCGCATAGTAATAAATCTATTGGTGTGGTAGATTTATCTGTAAAGTTTGAGTTCTATATATTTAATTATAATTGATAACAAGGGTTTAGACCAGATATAGTTATTTTTAAAATCAGTAGATATATTTTTAAGCAAAATCTTCATTTCACGTTTTAAATTAAATATTTTCATATAACCCAGTTTATAATACTCTTTTGCATTTAAATTATAAAAAGCCATTTTTTATGTTTTTGTAGTACGATTTACAAACAGCGGATAATATTATTTTCGGACTTTGCTTTAAGCTTTTGCACCTATTATGGCAGTGAAAAGGAGCTACCCAAAACTAACTAATTGAACTGTCCTCATAAGTTAAACTTCAACTTTTCGGAGTCATTCATTATTAGCTTTGCAGCAGCCCCTTTTAAACGAGCTCTATGAGCTCACTCGTTTATTTTCTACGATTTAACAACTCTAGTGCCATAATCTAAAAACATTTTATTTTTTACCATTCAAAATCTTTAGTTTTTCATCTACTATTTCTTGTCCACCAGATTTCATATAATCCTCAACTAGTGGATCATATGTCTTATCAAAATCTGCTGGTTTACAAGTAATTGATTTAACAAATATTTCAACATCTTTATCAGCTAATGTTTTTGAATATTTTGCTTGAGATTCAATAACGGCATCAAAGTGTGGTATATAGTTTCCATCTGTTAATGAAATATCATAAGCCTTCTTGAAACGGTCTTCAAATCCAGGGTATCCATAAGAAGCTGATTTTATGTTCTTTTCTTGGTCGCCAAATTCTTTACCATTTACAATGATAGATAAATCTGCATAGTTAGCCTTCTTATCATCAGCTAATTGATCATTTGTTAAGAAGTTTAGTGGAATACCATCTTTTTCGTCAGTATACTGATCACCCTTTACACCATTTTGTAAGAACTTCAGTACTGCAGGATCAGACATCCACTCAAGATACTTAATAGCTTCAACAGCACGTTCGCTTGATTTTGGAACTATAATATACAATCCATTTGGATTATATTTCTGTTTTGGATGTTTTCCTTCAAAGTTTGTAAATGGGTCACATTCTACGAAATCTCCGCCTTTAACATTCTTCTGTAACTCTGTTAATATACCAGGAGTAGTTCTTAGTGGGAAATCATATGAGTTAATGATAAATCCTACTCTACCTTGTGACATATCCTTTTCCATCTGCTTTCCATCTTTATCCAAAGTAAACTGTGGATTTATGATACCTTCGCTATATAGCTTGTTCATGTATCTCATACCTTCTTTGAAACCTGGAATTACCCAGTTTGGCAATGTCATTCTCTGTTCTTCAGTAATTTTTTCTTTAAAAGACTCTAATAACATGTGTGATGTCCAGTTGATATTATTTGCGTCAGCCCAGATAGCAAATGGTATATTTTTCTCACCTAATCCTCCTGGATCTTTCTCTTTAAAAGCTTTCATAGCAGTATACCACTCGTCTGTAGTCGTTGGTACAGATAGTCCTACTTTATCTAACCAGTCCTTACGTATGTATGCGCTGAAACATCCTTCTATAACTCTTTTTGCTGGAACTGCTAGTTGTTTACCACCAAATTTACCGTAGCTCAACAAATCGTCACCAAGGTATTTTTTTAAGTTCTTACCATGTTCGTCTAATATTGGGCCCAAATCTGCAATTCCATCGCTCTTTACATAGTTATATATTATACCGTCATTATAAGTAAAACAAATATCTGGGGCTTGATTAGCAGCCATAAGTACATTCAACTTTTCAACTTCCTGTGTCCTAAGAATAGGAACAAATTTCATCTTAATGTTGTTTGGTGTTCCAAACTTTTCTTGAATCCATTTTGTTTGGAAATTATTATCCGCTTGATATCCAGGTACCGCTCTATCAAAAACTTCAACTGAAAGCTCTACCTGCTCAGCTTTAGTAGCTTCTGAAGAACTTCCACTTGCACCTTTATCTGTTGAACCACCGCAACCAGCTAGTGTTGACAGTCCGATAGAAAATAAAAGTGCGCAACTAGCAATTCTGATTTTTGCATTTTTCATCGAAAATCTCCTCCATTAATCTCTATTTTATATAAATCTTTGGAAACATTTATCCAAAAACTTTATACCTCGTTTTATCCTTTTACAGAACCAACCATTATGCCTGTAACAAAATACTTTTGAAGCCATGGGTACACCAGAATGATAGGCACTGTAGCAAATATAACACATGCTGCTTCAAGACTTTCAGGGAGCACATTCTGCGATATATTCCCCTCACCTATTGAAGCATCAATTCCTTGGCTATTAACAATAATCTGGTAAAGCTTTAATTGTAAAGGATATAATTTTGAATCAGTTATATAAAACAATGCATCCATAAAGCTATTCCATTTGCCTACAGCATAGAAAAGGCTTAATGTTGCAAGTACTGGCTTAGACAAAGGCAGTACAATTCTGAAAAGAACACCTATATCATTACAGCCATCAAGAATGGCCGATTCTTCAAGACTTTCAGGTAATGAAGAAAAGAAGGATTTTAAGACTATCAAGTTATAAGCGCTTATGGCTCCAGGCAGAACTAAGCTCCACACAGTATCTAAAATATTTAAATTCTTTGCAAGTATGTAATCAGGTATTAACCCACCACTAAAATACATTGTAAAAATAATCATTAATAAAATGATATTTCTTCCCTTTAATCTTTTTTTTGTAAGTGGATAAGCCGCACATATAGTCAATATCATACCAAGAACCGTATACCCAACCGTCATCAAAGCAGTAAATATAAGCGACCTTATCATAGAATCATCTTTAAAAATTGCTTTATATGACTCAAAAGTAGTTTCAACTGGCAACAAATACACCTTCGATGCCAGGATTGCTGAAGTAGAACTCAATGATGTGGCTAAAACATTTACTAAGGGAAGTAAACATATAAGAGCTGAAATTGCAGTTATAAGAATCACAATAAAATCAAAAATTTTGTTACTAACCTTGTATCCCATAAGATACCCTCCTTTCTTTACCAAATGCCCTCTTCACCGCTTTTATTTGTTATATAATTTGTAACAGTCAAAAATACTAATCCTACAAGCGATTGGAATAATCCTACTGCGGTAGCTATGTTATATCTTGAAGACTGTAAGCCCACTCTGTACACATATGTACTAATTACATCTGAAAAGTCTTTAACTGAAGGATTTCCTAAAATATATGGACGATCAAAGCCTATCATTGAAATCTTACCGATATTGAGAATAAACAGAATAATGATCGTACCCTTTATACAAGGAAGAGTTATATGCCATATCCTTCTTAACCTGCCTGCTCCGTCTACTTCAGCAGCTTCATATAATTCTGAATTAATTCCAGCTATAGCCGCAAGGTATATTATCATACCCCATCCACAAGTCTGCCATATTCCAACTCCAATATATGTAGCTACCCAGTGCCATTTCTCTGTTAAGAACGGAATAGTTTCCATCCCTATTGATTTCAACACATTATCTACCAAGCCAAAGTTTGGTGCAAATATCTGAAGTACCATTCCTCCAATAATTACCCATGATAAGAAATGCGGAAGATACAGCATAGTTTGTGAAACCTTTTTAAACAACTTCGACTTTAATTCATTAATAATTATTGCAAGAATAATAGGTGCTGGAAACCCCAATATTAAATCCAGCCCATTAAGCATAAACGTATTTCGTAGTGCCCTCCAGAAATCATCACTTCTAAAAACTTCTTTAAAAGCATCAAAGCCTATCCAAGGACTTTCCCATACTGGAAGAAATATGTTATATTCTTTAAAGGCAATAACTATGCCATACATTGGAATATACTTAAATAAAACAAAATAAAATACAGGAAATAGTAAAAGAAGATACAGAAATTTATCTCTTCTAAAGTAAAACATGAAGCCCTTTTTTTTAGGGATAAATGTGTTAGCTTTTGATACAATTACATTAGCTTTATCCATATAAATATAACCTCCTTTGTGATATATTTCTAAATTAATAGTGTGTGAATAAATGCTAGATTGTGTAAACTCTTTCTTGATATGAATTAATTTTAACGATTGGTAAATGTTTCTTCAAGAATGACATTTTGTAATACGTTTCACTTTTACTCATAATTTTGTTTTATTATTCTCTTGAAAGCTGATAAAATGGCTATAGAGTAAAATATAATTAATTCTGATACTAATTAATTAATATTGAATATTTTTGTAAGTTAATTACTATTGCCGAAAATGATAGCTTTGAACCGTAATTGGCTTTAGTCAATTACTCATATAGACTGTGAAACGATGAAACTAGATATAATTGACTTTATTATTTCATATATACTATAATTTTGAAAACAAAACAGATTGGGGTTTAAGATGAAAAATCGTTCATTAATTATTAAACAATTTATTGTATTCTCTCTTTTTATTATAATACCAGTAATATGTATAACATCTATGTCTAATTATACCATTATGAAATATTCTGAGGCAGAAATAAGCAAGTCTGGAATTGGTGAACTAAAAGTTGCACAAAATATCACAGGCTTAATATCTCAAACCATTAGTAACGATATTTTAAATCTATCTCTCGATGAGAAACTGAATAAACTTTATGGCATAGATAATATAAACTCTATTTTGAATAATAGCGAAGATAACTTAATGCTTATAGAGCTCCTTGGAACATTATCGGATATTATAGATACCAATAGCATTTATTCTTCAATATATATATATCTTGACAATTCTAATTACATAATTACTAGTAATGGCGTATATCTAAAAGAAGACTTTCAGGATAAAAGTTGGATTAATCAATATTTAAAATATAGTTATTTGCAAAAACCAATATCATGGATTAATCCAAGACCATCTGATAGTAACGGGAATAGGAACACATATGTTATGTCATATATTTTCCCACTTACACCTTATACCACAAAGCTTAGAGGTTCTATTGCTATAAATGTATATGAGAATTCATTGTGCGAGTATATAAACAGCAATACTTCAAATTCAAATGACAATATCAGTATTATCAATATGAATGGTGATATAATATCTCATGTTGACAAGTCGATGCTATCCTTAAACATTTCAGACAAGCCATATATATCTGAAATATTAAAAAGCACTAAAGATGAAGGATATCTGATACAAAAGGTAGACGGCAAAAACTGCCTTATATCCTATCTTAAGACAGGCCTGAATAATTGGATTTATGTAGGAGTGTTCTCTCTTGATACACTTTACAACAAGATAAACTCAATGAGACTAACTATTATATATGTATCACTTGCTTTATTGATATTAGGAATAGTCTTATCTTATATAATTTCACGTAAGATTTATAATCCAGTAAAAAAGCTGGCACAGCAAATAAAAAACATAAAGGATATAGACTTTGGCAATGAAAACGAAGTTACTATTTTGTCTAAAACCTTTGATTCAATGATTAAGGAAGAAGATAAGCTATTTAGAACAATTGAAAGAAGCAAAAAGAATTTACGCGAAAATTATATATTGAGCTTGTTAAGAGGTATACCTGAGTCTGACAACGGATATGATGATCACTTAGAGCTTTTTCCCTATAAAAATTTCATATGCTGTATAATTACTATTGATAAGTATAAAGATTTCGTTCAAAACTTCTCCTATGAGAATCAATATTACCTAAAAACAGCCATCTTGAATTTATCAGTAGAAATCTTAGGCAAACAATTTGCTTGTGAAGGTATTGTTATGGATGGAAATAAGATTGTTATCATTATCAATTCTTATGATAATAATATCTCAAAAGAATATCCATCATTGACTGAATATTTCCATACAATTCAGAAGGAATCATCAATAGTTATTGAGACGACCATTACAATATGCCTTGGAAATATGTATGATAATATTCAGAATATTAGAAATTCCTACCATGAAGCTCAAACTTTATTAGATCATAAATTTATTTTAGGATATGAAAAAGTTTTATTTTATTGGCAGCATAGTTCTATCTCCAGCAGTAAATATTTTTATCCTTTTACAATAGAAAAACAGATAATGAATAATGTTGATGTTGGTTCAAAAGAAGCTTTATTAGCCTCTGTAAATGACTTTATTAACGAAATAAAAGATAACAAAGACTTGTCATACGATAATATAATGCTTATTTTAAACCAGCTATTAGGAAGTACAATAGAGTATCTGCTAAACTTAAATATAAGCGTCAGCAAGGTTTTTGGTAATGACTTTAATATCTATAGTAAGCTTGCTGAAATTGAAACCTTAGACGAAACGGGCTTATTTTTAGCTGAAATATTCCTTCAAATTATAGAATATTGTGAAAAGGTAAAAGTTGATGATACTTCCCACATTTCAAAAATTATGGATTATATTCATAAAAACTATAAACAGGATATTGCTATCAATACTCTTGCCGACTATGTTGGACTAAGCTATTCCCATGTGAGAAAGATATTTAATGATGCAACAGGAGAAAACATTGTAAATTACATCAACAATATGAGAATAGAGGAAGCTCAACGATTGCTCCGTCAAACAAACATGAGCATTAATGATATAGCCCTTAGCCTTGGATACAACAATAAACAGAGCTTTAATAGATTTTTCAAAAAGTATGTCAGCATAAATCCTGGAGAGTACCGCAACATAAAGTCAAATATTTGAGTTAGCAGTTAGAATCCAATTATACTTAATCACTTGCTAAATATGGATGCAACAGCAAAGAAACCAAAAAACACAAATCCATCATGGCTTTTATGCCCAATTAATAACCTAGATAGATTTGTGTTTTTTGAAATTATAGAAAAGTAAGTATATTATGATAACCAATTCAGAAGATGGAAATTCTGCATTGATTAGATAACCTAATTTAATAAATTTTTCTGCCATTCTCGTCTTTAATACCTGTTTTCCTAAAGAAGTAAGTGTTAATTACATCTCTCCATTCCTTTGCATGCTCAATTTGACCATCTAATCTCTCAGAGACATGTCTAAACAGTTCTTCATTAATCTTTCCCTTAAGCCCAAGCCATTTGTTTTTTAGCTCTATTGCCTGCTCTACTCCTTTAAAGTGGGAATTATAAATATATTGAATTAGTGTTTCTCCTGATTTTAGTTTGTATGTATATGGAATGTGGTGGAAAAACAGCAGCAATTCTTCTGGGCAAGTTTCTGCATTTTCATACATTTCTGCAACTTCCTTATGGTATTGCCCTGTATAGCCAGTTCCTGCTTTCGTCCTATCTACACCAATACCTTCAAAGTCAGCTCTATGATAAGTTCCCCACTTGTCATATTCATAGCCGTCTACATTAGGTCCATAATGATGATTTGGATTGACCATCCAGCCTATTCCTAATGGTGAAGTGTAGTTTTCATAAATTCTCCATGAAGAGAGCAACATTTTTGAGATAACATCAACAACCGTCTCATTATAAGTCATTCTCACCCACTCATCAGTTATTTGCTCAGTAGTCAAGTTAGGATTCCATGCGAGGCGTCCAAACCCATATAGGTTAGACTGTGCTAATTGAAAGCCAGTCCAGTTCAAATCGTCTCCGATATTGGCAACTCCTGCCACCCCTCCATACTTGTTTTCAAAAACAGAACCGCTTACTATATTTTTTACAAGTGTGTTTTTTCCTTTTGCATATGTATCAAACTCTAATATCTCTTTCCACATTGGCACAAGGTAGCACAAATGCCTTTGCTGTCCTGTATATTCCTGTGTTATCTGAAATTCTATTGCCTGATTTGTATTCTGTAGACCCCCAAAAAGAGGTGACACAGGCTCTCGGACTTGAAAATCCATTGGTCCATTTTTTATCTGTAGTAATACATTTTCTTCAAACTTACCATCGAGAGGCATAAAGTTATCATAGGCAGCTTTTGCCCTATCAATGGTGCGGTCTCTCCAGTCCTGCATACAGTTGTATACGAAGCATCTCCAAATTACAATACCACCATGACTTTTTAGTGGGTTTGCCAACATATTTGCACCATCTGCATGATTGCGTCCATAAGTAAAAGGTCCAGGCCTGTGCTCAGAGTCTGCCTTTACAAGAAAACCTCCAAAATCAGGAATATAGCTGTAAATTTCTTCAATCTTATTATTCCACCATTCCCTCACTCCTTCATCTAATGGGTCCGCAGTAGTAAGTTCTCCAATTTCCATAGGACTGGCAAAATTAATACTCAAATAAAGTTTTATACCATATTTTCTAAACAAACCAGCCAGTCTTTTAACGTCAGGTAAATAAGCACTTGTAATTAAATTTGTCTCATACTCGTGTACATTTACGTTATTTATAACAACTCCATTTATACCTATTGAAGCTAAAATTCTAGCATAATCCCTTATTCTATCCAAATTTTCTGTAATTTTATTATCATGAAAGAAAATTGATTTACCAGCATATCCTCTTTCAATACTTCCATCCATATTATCCCAATGATTAAGTATACGAAGCGTATTTACCGGATTTTCAATTCTTAATATGCTTTCTGGATTCTTCTGTGTCTGAATAGCTCTTATAAAATCAAAAACTCCATAAAGTAGCCCTTTGTCAGTCCTGCCTGCTATGACCAATATGCTTTCTTCATTAATACTTCCTTCATTGGTTTTAATCAATTTTATGATGAAGCCTTCCTCACCTATTTTCTGGCTTTCATCATTATCTAATAAAGAATTTATCCTTTCATTCCCAGCAAGAGTACCTACTAACAAGTAAGCTTGCATTTCTGGTTCAACCGAAACATCTGGTTCTATATCAAGCATCTTTGTTATACCATTTTTCAGTTCTTCAAGTGCATTCTGTACGATATCAGAATGTTCACATATTACAATATTTCTGCACCATTCGTAATCATTTATTGGCTGAGTATAGCCTCGGCGTAGGTCCTTTTGTTGAGAATCTATTTGCTGAGGGAATTCTTGGCGCAGGTCTTCTTGCTTATGGATTTCTTGCTTATGGCTTTCTTTCTTATGATATCCAAGCCAACAGTTATATCCTACTGAATCGATTTCTTTCTTTTTGGTACTTAATTTGCTCATTGGTAGTCCTCCAATATGTTCACATACTGTATTACAACATTTAAGAAAGATTGCTTATCTCTGTAAAGTAGAATTTAAGATATTAGCTACGCTCCATCTTATCCATAGCTTCCCACAAACCATTTAAATACGCAATACCCAAAGCTCTGTCATATAAGCCATAACCAGGCCTCGCCTTTTCTCCCCAAAGCATTCTTCCATGATCAGGACGTATATATCCTTCAAAGCCTATATCATGGTATGCTTTCATTATTTCAAACATATCAAAAGACCCATCAGATGAAAGATGTGATGCTTCATGGAACTCTTTCTCAGAAACAAACTTTAGATTTCTTACATGTCCAAAGTGAATTCTTTCCATTGAGCCAAAATATCTTATAAGCTCAGGTATATTATTTTCAGGATTTGAACCTAATGAGCCACTGCAAAGCGTTAACCCATTATAAGGGCTATCCACAAGCTTAATAAGCCTATCAAGATTTTCCTTGCAAGTAACTATTCTAGGAAGTCCGAAAAGTGACCATGGTGGATCATCAGGGTGAATTGCCATTTTTATATCTGCTTCCTCGCAAACGGGAATTATATTTTCAAGAAAATACTTTAAATTGTCAAATAGCTTTTCTTCGTCTACATTTTTATATTTCTCAAGTGTATCCTTTAATTCCTTTAACCTATATGGCTCCCAACCAGGAAGAGTAAATCCGTTTGAATTAGTTGCCATATCTTCAACAAGTTTCACCGGGTCTAAATTTTCTACTACGCTATTATTAAAAGCCATAGCCTCTGAACCATCTTCAAGCTTCATTGCAAGATCAGTTCTAAGCCAATCAAATACAGGCATGAAGTTATAGCATATTACTTTAACTCCAATTTTGCCCAAATTTCTTATTGATTCCTTATAGTTTTCAATATATCTATCTCTTGTAGGTAGTCCAAGCTTAATATCTTCATGGATATTGACACTTTCTATTACTTCAAGTTTTAGCCCTGCATCTTCAACAGTGTTCTTCAGATTTGTCACTTTATCTAAAGGCCAGGCCTCCCCAACAGGAACATCATACAAAGCTCCTACTATTCCCGGTGCTCCAGGAATTTGCTTAATTTGTTCTAGCGTAACACTATCATCTTTTTCTCCAAACCACCTAAATGTCATTTTCACAGGTATCATCCCCCACAAACAATATATTTTTCCAAAACTGTTTTAACAGCATTTTTCCCCGCAATCATTTCTTTAAAGAAGCTTTCAACCTTATCTGCAAGTCCTACCTTATAAAGGCTACAACCGAAAATTCTTTCATTCGATAATATTGGTTTAAGCTTATCACCAACTGATTCTACATTTCCCAATTCAATCCCGTTGACATATCCCTTTAGTTCATTCAGCATAGGATCTGGGCTCAATTCCATTGGGTCTGCATTATCGTCTAAACCCATTAAATATCTGCACCAAGCAGCTATCGTTAAAGGGATATATGTTAAGCTGCTTATATCTAATGTTGAATGGCTCTGATATGTCTTTATTGTCTCACCAAATCGGACCGGAATTTTTTGGGATGTGTCACATGCAATTCTCTGTGGTGTGTCAGGAATATAAGGGTTGGGCAGCCTTTCTTCAATAACTTCTCTAATAAAAGCAGTGGGTTCTAGTATCCCCGGATTCACAACTACAGGCATACCCTCATCATAGCCTATTTTTTCAACAAGTTTCTTAAGGTATGGGTTTTTCATCTCGTCTGCTATAAGGTTGTATCCAAGAAGATTTCCGAAAATAGCCAACGCAGTATGCAAGGGATTTAAACATGTGGTAACTTTCATTCTTTCTACTCTCTCAACAGTTTCCCTGTCTGTAAACATTACACCTGCCTCTTCAAGTTTCATCCTGCCGTTTGGAAAAGAATCTTCAATTACAAGATATTGAGGTTTTTCAGCATTAACAAACTGTGATACAAACGTTTTTTTACTTGTCTGTACTATTTCAATATCCTCTAGGCCAAGCTTTGAAATCTGCTCCAATACTGTTTCTGAAGGTCTTGGCGTAATTTTATCAATCATAGACCATGGAAAAGACACTTTTCTTGGATTATTGAGATACTCTAAAAAACTATTATCCATAAAGCCTCTCTTTATCCAGTTTTGAGCTACATCCAATATAGACTTTTGAAGAATCTCTCCATTATGGGAACAGTTATCCATGCTTACCATAGCAATAGGAAGCTCTCCGCATGAAAACCTTTCAAATAGCAGTGAACAGATTTTAGATATTAGGTTTTTAGGCTCTTTAGGGCCATTTTCCATATCATCTTTTACATCAGGTAGATATTCACCAGACATGGCAGTTAATGAATATCCCTTTTCAGTAATAGTAAGACTGGACATTTGCAGAGATGGTTTGCAGAATATTTCTTTAAGCCTTTTCCAATCCTTTTCTCTTGAAGTATCTCCCACTAACCCCTCTGAAATGCTTGCAATGATCTTATTTTCTAAACTTCCATCTGCGTTCATATGTACTAAAAGGCTTAAATTATCATGTGGCTTATATATTCTATCTATAATCTCAAAATCATATGTCTCTACAGCAATTATACCTGTATTTGATTTACCTGAATCTAGCAGCATATGCTGTAATGCAGCAATAAACCCTCTAAAAATATTACCTGCTCCGAAGTGCACCCATGTTGGGTTGTCTGCTGTTTTTAAAGCCATCTTTTCATAATCAAATTTTGGCATTTCAATACCAGTATTCTGCCATATATTTAAGTTAACTATATCATTTTTATTAAGTTTCATAATTGGTATCCTCATATAACTGATTTTCTTAAAACCAAATTTATATATATACATTTTTTATTAAATCAAAATTTTTCTATTTTAAATACAGATACTATTAGACAAATTATACACACTTATTTAGTGGGGAATTATGATATTTGTACCAGCATTTAAACTTTTTGTTATTCCATAAATTTTATTCAAAAATTTCAGGTGCGTCTATAAGTAACTGACTATACATTCTTTGGTTTCCAAAAGTATTCGGATGGAAAGTATCTAAAAACAGGGTTGTATCTTGTGTCACACCATCGTGGTTAACGCTTGTTGCATAATCCATTCTTACAACAGAATAATCCTTATCCTGCAAATACTCTGCTATTTGTGGAATTAACACTCCTCCAACCGGAGGTACACAAATGATTGGCTGGGCACCTTTCCCCCTAATTTTTAGTATTATTTTCTCAATGTTTTCTTTCCATACTGCCATATCAGTATCGTTAGTTCCAATAATTATAACAACATACTTAGGATTAAATTTTTCTAAATCAAAATTCATTCTAGCAAGTAAATCTGCACTATCTCCGCTTCCTCTTCCTGAAATAACACATCTGCCATTTACCGCTTCACGTACCTTAGCACTGCATCTTTCATGGTAAGTAGCTCGTCTATTGTCCATTCCATGTCCTTCTGTTATGCTGTCTCCGAATATAGCAATTTCACTGTCCTCAGGTGCTTCTGAAATAAATTCAAACTTTTTGACAAGAATATTTCCTCTCAAAAACATTATTCCTGGCGCACCCCATTGCTTACCAGCATAATCTCCGAAAGGATGACTGCTGTTTAGATAGGCTACTTCATTGCTTTGACCAGTAACGGCATCTAATATCTTCAGTCGGTGATAGCTTCCATTTTCTTTTTCGTAGCTTATTATATAATCCCTGTTCTCTACTATTTCAATTGTAATAGGAGCACTTGTCAACATTTCAGGTATTTCTCCCCCAAGCCATGGTTTGTATAAGCTAAGCTGTTTTTTTTCACAGTCAATAATACCTATTCCACCTTGAAGATGATATTTTTTGAATAAAGCAAAAGATGATTTTTTGTTTGCAATATTAATTCTTGCCCTCAAAATGTGGGCGTCTAAAGTTGAATATATATCCCAATATGCAGTTATATTTGTTCCTCCATATTCAGGACTTTGCAATCCATTATTAATGATAAACCCATTATTTACCCAACCTTCAGGTAAGTTTCTAAAATATGTACTACACAGAGAGTATTTTACCATTTCCCCAGATCCTTTTTATTATTTATACTGATTTATATTTCAAATGTGTACCCACTTTTGAATAGCCTCAAACGCGGTGATATTGCAAGTTTTGTAGAGGATGTTAGCAGAGTTGAGTTCTTTACTAATAAAATTATACTAAACCATAAATATTCTAATATGTTCTTATTGCTGTTTGACTTGCAAAAATTGCTGTGATAAAATCAGTTCAGATATAGGAACTATATGGGAAGGGGCTGCCCAGCTCAAGCTAGTTCTGTCAAGGGAATATACTTTTCTTGATGTTCTTGTGCAAAAATGTTGGGCATGGACATGATTATGAAAAAAAAGCATCATAGATATCAGACACGTCAGTATATGCTTTCTAAGGACTATGAAATTTTTCATTATTCAGATACATTTATTAAGCAGGTGAATCTCCACCACCATGACTTTTATGAATGTTATTTCTTTATATCAGGTGATGTAACCTACTTAGCAGAAGGGAAGGCATACTCATTAAATCCTGGTGATATTATTTTGATTAATTCAACAGAGCTACACCAAGCAATTATTAACAACCAAATAGAACCTTACGAAAGGATTGTTCTTTGGATAAACAAATCATTTTTAAAGACCTTATCTACAGATATAACAAATCTTTCAAGATGCTTTGAAGACCCAAATAAAGAAACTGTAATAAGAGTCAGCTTTGAAATGCAGCAAAACATCAAGTCAATTCTACAAAAAATTATTGTCTTTGAAAACTACAAAGGAATAGGAAGCGACCTGCTTTATAAAGCATATATTATAGAGCTTCTAGTTAATTTAAATATGCTTTTATACAGCAACAATGATAAGCTTAATGTAGGTATTAAAAAGAACAACTTAATAGACGAAATAATTGAGTATATAAACAATCAAATAGATGAAGAAATTACTATTGATCAACTTTCCGAGCATTTTTTTATCAGCAAATTCCATCTGCTGCGAGAATTCAAAAAATACTCTGGAACTACGTTACACAAATATATAGTTCAAAAGAAATTAATCCAAGCAAAACATCTAATTTTGACAGGTTTACCAATCACCAATGTCTATAAGCAATGCGGCTTTGGGGACTATTCGAATTTTTTTAGAGCCTTTAAATCTGAATATGGAGTTACCCCAAAGCACTTTTATGAAGTAATGTGTAAAAATAGTTCATGAACTTAATTTCTATATTAAATTCAGTTTGCCCATAACCTCTTTAAATTTTTCGATATCAATAGGCTTTGAGGCATATGCGTCACAATCATATTCAAATGCCTTATTAACAAATTCCGCCTGTGCTAAAGCCGTTGTCATTATTATCCTTGCACGTTTTTCAGGTAGAACACCATATTGGATTTCCAAATCCCTAATAGTTTTCAATACTTTAACCCCATCAATTTTTGGCATCATAATATCCAAGCATACTAAATCGTATAGGTTTTTTTCCCTTATAGCCATCATATAAGCATCTATTGCTTCTAATCCATCCACTACTAAGTCACATTCCCCATAATGTGAAAGGAATTTGCTTAAAAATTTTCTACTAGCTAAATCGTCTTCTGCAATTAATATTTTCATAAATACTTCCTCCTATAAATGTATATAAATTTCTTCCACTATGTTATGGATAATACTTATTCTAAAATTAAAATTTTCTAAATCCTTTTTATCTGCCTATTCTTTATGCAAATACTCCTTATAAATATCTAGTTCATGTTGAATTTGTCCAACAGAATCTACAACATCTCTTAAATTATCCCTTCTTGCAGCTAATTCAACTTTAAATGCTGCGTTTTTTATTGTATCAGCATCAATTTGATTGGCAAGCATTTTTATCTCATGTGCAATACTTTCAAAATCATATAAGCAATTTTTATTTATTGTAATTTTAGTAAAGTCCCTAATATATCCTTCAATTTTTTTAATAACAGGGAGTGCCTCACTCTTATACTCATAATGGCTTTTCTCTACAAAAACGATATCACCAGTATCTGTAATTTTAGCTTTTTTATCATATTTATCTTGAGGCTGCATCTTAAATTCATTCACTCTGGAAAGGATATTTTTTAATTCATCAATTTGTATAGGTTTAGAAAGATATCCATCCATTCCTATTGACATAAAGCGCTCCCTATCTCCTTTTAGTGCAAAAGCAGTTAATGCTACTATTGGGGTATGAAGCATACTTCCTTCCTTTTCTCTTACTTTTTTAGTAGTTTCAATTCCGTCCATTTTCGGCATCTGAATGTCCATTAAAATAAGATCATAGTTTCTTTGGGAAATACGCTCTAACACTTCTAATCCATTATCTGCTATATCAACTGTATGACCTTCTTTTTCAAGCATTTTTGTTATGACGATCTGATTAAAATCAACATCTTCCGCAACAAGGATTCTCATTGAACTGCCTGCTTTAATAACTTTATAATTATTCATAAAAGGTGGTTTTTCGATTTTTTCATTAAATTTAAACTTGGCAGTAAAAGAAAAAGTGCTTCCTTCACCTTTCTCACTTTTAACCCACATTTTACCCCCCATAATTTCTGCAAGCTGTTTAGAAATTACAAGACCAAGACCAGTACCTTGATATTTTTTTGTAAAGGAACCATCTATTTGGCTAAAATTATTAAAGAGCTTTTTCATATCTTTCTGTTCAATACCAATTCCTGTGTCTGCTACATCAAACTGCAAAGTTACTTCCTGCTCATCACAAGCTATTTTTTGCACTGTTAGTGTAACAGACCCTTGACTTGTAAACTTAATTGCATTGTTTATAGTATTATTTAGAATTTGTCTAAGCCTATTTGAGTCTCCATTTATAAATTGTGGTATATCCAAAGGAAAAGTATACTTTAAATTTAATCCTTTTTCATTTGCATGTGGACTATGAGCTTTTATAACCTCATCAACTAAGTCTTTAATAGCAAAATCTTTATAATTAAGTACCATCTTAGAGGCTTCTAATTTCGAAAAGTCCAATATATCATTTATTACTGTAAGAAGTGAATCTGCACATGACTTTGCTATATGCATATTGTCTAGTTGTTCAGAATTCAAGTCAGTTAAAAGAGTAAGGTCTATCATACCCATAATTCCATTAATAGGAGTCCTAATTTCATGACTCATATTAGCTAAAAATTCACTTTTTGCCTTATTTGCTGCCTCTGCATCTTCTTTTGCACACTTTAGCTCTGTAACATCGTCAAAAAGAACCATTATTCTATTTTCGCCGTTAAATACTATTGGTGTAAGACTCACCTTTAGGTAGAATCGGGATTCTTCTCCAACCCTTATTAAATTACACTCAAACACAACATCATTAAATGAAGACTTTGAATTAATTGCATTTACAGTGGTCCTATTTAAATCACACGTCTTACATATATCATTTCTTTTTAAAGAATTTACACACCTAAAAGCATCGCAAACTTTTTTACCAATTGCAGCGTTTAAATCACATTGTAAAAAAGATAGTGCTTTTTTATTTGCAAAAGATATAGAGTAATTTTTATCAACAAAAATTATTCCAATAGGAGCAATCTGAATAATTTTCATCATAGTATTACGTTCTGATTCCACTGCCGCTTCTATTTGTCTTATATTGTTTATATCCCTAAACACTATTACCTTTCCTGATACAGTGCCGTTTTTCTCTACAATAGGAGAGCAGCTTGCAGATATATACTTTTTATCTCCATTTTTAGTCACAATCTGAGAATTCTTTCTAAGCCCCATTGATAAACTTTTTTTAACTCTTATAACAAAAGGATTTTCATATTTTATTCCCAACTCTGCATCAATTATGTAAAATACATCAGTTAAATCTTTACCTATAACATCAGAACTTTCCCAGCACGTCAGACTTTCTGCAGCCTTATTCATAAAAGTAATTTTATCTGAAACATCTGTACAAATAATTCCATCACCAATACTTGAGAGTGCGATATACTTCTGTTCGTTATCCATATCAAATTACTCCTATACTAAAATCTTAGATATGCTTGCTTTTTGTACTTATACTTTATATATCTTATTTTCATATTTATTTAACAAAAATCAATGTAGTTCAGTAAATCAATCTATTTTAGCATTGAAAAAACCCAATGTGGAATATTTTCAAGGGAAGCCTGTTTCTCTACAGCACCAAGATCAAATGCTACCTTTGGCATTCCATAGACTACAGAAGACTTCTCATCTTGTCCTATAGTTCTTGCTCCCTTTCTTCTCATTGCGAGTAATCCTTTAGCTCCATCATATCCCATTCCTGTAAGTATCACTCCAATAGCATTATTACCAGCAGCTTTCGCTACAGATTCAAAAAGAACATCCACAGAAGGGCAATGCCCATTTACCTTATTTGATCCACAAAACTCTATAGCATATTTCTTTCCAACCCTTATAACTTTAATCTGCTGATCTCCTGGAGCTATAATTACTTTACCCTGCTCAATAAAATCACCCTCCTGTGCTTCTTTAACGCTCAACTGTGTTTGTTTATCCAGCCGTTCTGCAAACATACGTGAGAATACAGGAGGGATATGTTGTACAACAACTACTCCTGGTGAGGTAGGTGGAAACACCTTCAGAATATTATACAGAGCTTCAGTACCTCCTGTAGATGCTCCAACTGCTATAATTTTATTTATACTGGCATTTTGTTCTGTAAATATATCTATAGTATTTGAATTTTTATGTTCTCCAATGTTAGCTTTTGAAGCTATCTTAATTTTTGTAATTATATCATATAAAAATTCTTCAACACCATGTACTGATTGCATATTAGGTTTCACAACAAAATCGACTGCACCTGCATTCATTGCTTCAAAAACAGCTTCGCTAATACCACTGACTACTATTACCGGTATTGGATATTGTGGAATAAGCCTTTTAATAAACTCAATGCCATTCATCTTGGGCATTTCTATATCACATGTCATTACATCAGGCTTATATTTAAGAATTTTATCTCTTGCATCAAACGGGTCAACAGCCATTGCAACAACTTCTAAATGTTGATCAGTTGAAATACCTTTAGATAATATTTCACGAAATAAAAGGCTATCATCTAAAACCAGCACACGTTTTTTTCGTACAATCGACATATTATCACCCCCATAATCAGATTCTATATAACTGTTGCTTTATTCCTTTCTGTAAACTGCAGGCATTACATACTTGAACCTTGTTTCTTGTCGGTTAAGAGATTCTGAATGCCCTATAAAAAAATAGCCTCCATATTCCATAGAATCATAAAATTTATCAACCATTTTACACTTTGTCCGTTCATCAAAATAAATCATTACATTTCTGCAAAATATCACGTGGAACTTTCGTTTGAACGGAAAAGGTTCATCCATCAGATTAAACTTTCTATATATAACTTCATTCCTTATTCTATCTAAAAGGGTAGACCTTTCATTGTCAGCTTTATTGAAATAATTCAGCTTCCAAGCTGAAGGGAGTGTATTAATTCCCTCATTGGTGTATATCCCTCTTTTTGCTGAGTCAAGCACTTTATCTGAAATATCAGTAGCCAGCACCTTAGAATCCCATAACGCTTTTTCTCTTCCCAAAAATTCATCTATAATCATCGCTAATGTGTAGGGTTCTTCGCCAGAGGAACACCCTGCACTCCATATCCTAATATCTTTATTTTTCACAGTTGCCTTTAGGTATGGAAGAACTACATCTTTAAAATATGTAAAATGGTCTGCTTCTCTCATAAAAAATGTATGATTAGTAGTTATTTTAGTAATAAAGGCGGCTACTGCAACCCCAGTTTTATCCTCCATTACATATTTAATATATTCTGAGTAATTACTAAAATTATTTTTAACAAGTAGATTATGAAGCCTTCCCGACACTAACGCCTTTTTTTCTTCCTTTAGATTAATCCCATAATTTTCTTTAACAAAAGCTGATAATTGCCGGTACTCTTTATCTGTAATTGAAAGCATAAGCTTGACACTCCATTCAAAAGGGAGGGACTGTTATATAGCATTTACCAATAATTATCGTTTATGATTTAAAATATTGATTTATACATTTCGTATACTGAATAACAGTCCCTATCTCAAACCTTTTTAATATTTACCGAATTCATTATCACTTAATACAATCTTAGTTTTCTTTGTTCCATTTCCTTCAGTATAAGCCTTGGTTTCAGCATCTATTTTCCTTTTCTCTGACATATTATTTAACATATTTAATATCTCAGGGCTTAAGCCTTCTATCTTTTGATAGCTTTTTGTATTATTTTTAAGTTTAAATCTGGCAATCATATTATTCATAACTGAAGCCTGACTTGAAAGTTCTTCACTAGCGGCTGCACTTTCCTCAGAAGTTGCTGAGTTAGTCTGTACAACTTGTGATACCTGCATGATTCCTTGGTTTATCTGCTCTATACCTATTGCCTGCTCATTAGAAGCAATATTAATGTCACTTACTATTTTGGACACTCTTTCAATTTCATCTACAACTATATTAAGTGCTTCTGCAGTTTCTTTAGCAATTTTTGTGCCCTCATCAGACCTTTTGATTGAGCTTTCAATCATTTCTGTTGTTTCTTTAGCAGCATTTGCAGAACGTGCAGCAAGATTTTTTACTTCTTCTGCTACTACAGCAAAACCCTTTCCATGCTGTCCTGCCCTAGCAGCCTCAACTGCAGCATTTAGTGCAAGCATATTAGTCTGAAAAGCGATATCATCGATAACTTTTATTATTTTTGATATATTAGATGATGACTCATTAATAACCTCCATAGCTTTCAGCATACCCTTCATGTGAGAATTACCTTGTATCGCATTTAGCTTAGCTTTTTCAGCTAATTCATTTGCTTGATTTGCATTTTCAGCGTTCAGTCTAGTTTGTGAAGATATCTCTTCAAGAGAAGCAGTCAATTCTTCTACAGAACTTGCCTGTTCAGTAGCTCCTTGTGATAGAGAAATACTTGAGTCGGATATTTGTTTTGAACCAGCGGCAACCTGCTCTGCAGCTGAAGCTATGTTAGATAAAACCTCATTGTTGCTCTGTACCATCTGAGTCAACTTCTTTCCAAGAAGATCCTCTTCTGATTTTATATCAACCTCAACCGTAAGGTCACCATCAGCTATCCTTTCAACTGCTAAAGCTTGTCCACGAATAGTTTCCACCATCGTATTCATAGATATTGCAAGCTGGCCTATTTCATCTTTTTGATGTATTGTAGATGTAATATTTATATCTCCTAAAGCCAATCTATCAGCAACCAGAGCTATTTTTTTAATAGGATTGCTAATTATTCTTGATATAAAAATTCCAAGTACAATTGATAAAATGACACCCATGGCTACAAGTATGATCATTATTATTGTAGCTTTTTCTGCATCTGCACCGCCATTTGCTGAAGTTTTACCAGCTAATTCGATGTTTAAGTCTAAAAGTGAATTTATTTGGGTGTCAATTTCATTAGCAATAGGCGCAATTTCTTGGTTCATGAATTTAATTGCTTGTTCGCTCCTACCTAACGATACCAAGTTTATAACTTCATCATTTAATGGTTTTATCTCTTCTATCAGTTCTTTAAGATTTCCAAACTCTGCCTTTTCTTCTGCAGATGAAAACCCTTTTTCATATTCCAACATATAATTACTAATGTCTATATATAACGTTTGAATCTTATCGATATACTTTTTTGAGTTAGTAGAATCTAAAATTACATCTCTCACATTTACACGAGTTCTTTGAAATTGTGTACTAATATACGCCAAATTACCAATTGATTTTGTGTTTTGTTCATATAACATTGTTTGATCATTGTTAATAGATACAATTTTTACTATACCAAATATACCTACAGCTCCAGCAATTATTGCAACTATAAAAAAGCTTATTAAGAGTTTTGCAGAAATCTTTAAATTATTAATCCATTTCATCGTTTTGCTCTCCTTTATTTATTAAATCTGTATAGTTCCTCATAAGTTCTCATTTATTGCTTCCATTTCATCCTCTGTAAGTAACTTTTCACAATCAAGTAATAGTTTTGTCTCATTACCGATTTTTCCTATTTTCTTTATATACCTATTGTTAAAGCCTTTATTCATTTGTGGAGGTTCAACAATATCCCGTTCCGGGATTGTAAGAACCTCAGAAACACTATCAACAATTAGCCCCAAAAAAACATCATTAATATCAACTACGATTACACATGTTCTATCATTGTATTCTTTAGGTTCTTTCTTGAAGCGAAGCCTTACGTCTACGACAGGTATTATCTTGCCCCTTAGATTAATTATTCCTTTCACATATTCTGGTAATTCTGGTATCTCTGTAATAGCCTGTATTCCTATGATTTCTGTAACATATTTTATTTCTATACCATAGCTTTCCTTACAAATTGAAAATGTTAGATATCTGTCCTTTTGAGTGTCCTCCTCTATCTCTACAGAATTTTCAATTACATTTGCCATCTCCTCATTCCCTTTCTTAAATAATATTTACATTTGTAACCTGTCTGCATTTACAAAGTTCAGTTTCATTCTAGAAGTTCATTAATCTTGCACTATCTAGAATTAGGCTAATGTTACCATCTCCCAAAAGTGTACAGCCGGCAAGGTCTTTTGATTTTTTAAATTTCCGGATATACTCAGGTAATGCCTTTACAACCACCTGTTGCTGCCCTAATAGTTCATCTACAAAAATACAAAGTGTTTTTTCTTGATTTTCAACCATTATGATTACGCCTTCACTAAAATTAGTAGTATCTGATTTTATATTGTATACTTCATGTAATCTAAGTACTGGATAACAATTTCCTCTTACCATAATCATTTCATTTCCGTCAGGATCTTTGATAATACCCTTTTCCTCTGGCCTGAAGGATTCTCTTATATCAGTGGTAGGGATTGTGTAGCAAGAATCTCCCACTCTAACATTCATACCATCAATAATTGCAAGTGTTAGAGGGATTTTCATTGTAGTTATTGTACCCACGCCTGGAGTACTATCTACCCAAGTGGTTCCGCCAATTTTCTCAATGTTTTTTGTAACTACATCCATACCAACACCACGTCCTGAATATTCAGTAATTTTTTCATTTGTGGAGAAACCGGGAAGGAAAATAAGTGAATAAATCTCCTTATCATTCATTAAGTTTTCAGGTTTACGCAGAAGACCATTTTCCCTAGCCCTCTTAAGTATCTTTTCTTTATCTAAACCTCTTCCATCGTCTTTTACAATTATTAAGACATCGCTTCCTGCATTTCTGGCTTCTATAGTAACAGTACCTATTTGAGACTTTCCTTCTGCAATTCTATCCTCAGTGGCTTCTAAACCGTGGTCAATTGAATTTCTCACCACATGCATCAAAGGATCTGAGATTTGCTCAATAATGTTTTTATCCACTTCCGTCTCTTCGCCTATTATTTCGAGAGCTACTTGCTTATCAAGTTTTTTAGACATATCACGCACAATTCGATGCATTTTATTAAATGTAGAAGAAATAGGTACCATACGTATGGACATTACCATGTCTTGAAGCTCACTTGATATTTTTTGAAGCTGTCTAGCTGCTTTATTAAAATTATCAAGACTCAATCCTTTAAGATCTGGATTTTGAGTGACCATAGCTTCTGCAATTACCATTTCTCCAACTAAATCCAATAACTTATTGAGTTTTAATACACTTACACTTATTATGCCTTGAGAAGCTTGCGATTGCCCTTCTTTTTCTGACTTATTTTTACTATGCTTATTCGGAAGCTCAGTTATGAGTATTTGAGATATTTCGGTAACAATGCTTTCTTCAACTTTAATTTCATTCTTCTTTGACATACTAAGTTCTTCAAAATCTTTGTCTTCAATTGTGTCCAGCTCCAGAGACCTTAAAAATATGGTTTGCATTAGCAGCTCTTGCATCTCTTCATAGCTTTTATTTGCTTTGAAATAAATAAAAAGTCCAATGTCACGGATAATTTGAGAGCTAATTTCATTATCTAAAAGTTTCTCAGGTTCATAATATATTTCACTGGTAATATCTTCTAAGCTGTATATAACAGTGTAAGCACGAATGTTTTCCATTTCACAGCCTTCCTCAAAACGTATAACTGCTTTATAGGCTTGAAAATATTCCTCAACAATACTTTTCTCATGTGGAATATAATATTGCTGCTTATCTGGTAATTGTTCATTGCCTCCTTTAGTCGTCGTATTAGGAGTTTTTATATCAGAATTTTTTGTTTCAGTGCTTTGTTTTAATAACGATAAAAAGCTATTGATATTTCCTATAAGATCAAAAGCTTCTCCATTAGGATTGTCACCAGCTTTTATCTTTTCAAGCTCTACCTTAATAAAATCCACACCTTCTAAAATAAAGTCTGACAGCGAAGAACAATCATAGTTTTGTGGTTTTTCTTCACGTATAAAATAGAAAAGATCCTCCATAGCATGTGCTACAAATGAAATGTTATTAAAAAGCATCATTGTAGAAGAGCCTTTAATGGTATGCATAACTCTGAATATGTCATTTATTGCATCAGAAGAATAGCTACCTGACTTTTCACTATCTAACACAGCTCTTTCAAGTTGTTCTATTTGTTGACTTGTCTCAAATATGTACATTTCCAGTATTGGATCATCTATAGAATGGCTAGACATAAGCACACCCCCATTTGTTATTTATTTTATTTTAAAAGCATCTAGAGTCATGTTTAGTGTAGAAAGCACAGATTCCTTTAATGAAAAGTTGTATTTACTAAGTCTCCAATTAAGACAAATTGACATAAATGACCCCCAAATCAAGTAAGATAATTTTTCACTGTCAATCCCATTACTTATTTCACCTATTTTTTGTGCCTCAAGAATGTTATCTTGTAAAAAACGTAATTTGGTAAATTGTGATTTTTTTACTTTATCATAAAGCACCGGGTCACATGCAAAAACATTATAATCTTGTGAAACAGCTGTTACAGCAGGATAATTCTCATAATATTCTGCATAAGAATTTATAAAGTAAGTTATAGCAGCTCTTAATTTTAAGTTTTTAATTCTAACTGAAGCCATAATATCTGAATCATACTTTGAATCAAAGTCTAGCATTGCAAGAATCAAATCACTCTTTTTTTTATAATGTCGAAACAGTGTAGCTTCAGATACTCCTTGTCGTTTAGCTATTTCTCTTGTGGATAGGCCTTGTATTCCATACTCATCAAGTACTTCAATTGCAGTTAATATTAAACTATCTTTCCTGTCTAGTATGTAGTTTTCCATTCTTTGCCTCCACCAGTAGTAATCACTTACTACTATATGTGATTAATAACCATTATGTATCTTCTGTTGTTTTTTGTCAATATATAATTTATACTGTCTAATTTTGTAGTATTTTTAGTATTTTTTATCGCGCAGACAATGGTAGATACAACGAAAAACAATCTGAATGGACAATTAACACCATTGAAATCTGCGCTTTCTGAAGCTGCAATTTCACTTGGAGAACAATTGGTTCTAATAATTAACGAAGGTGTTTTCCAGAAAATAAAAAACCCGTTGAACCAATAACCAGTGATTCTACGGGTATATATAACCTTATTTTATAGTCTTTAGAATATTGAATTTTGTAACCTCCATCATCATATTATTCAGGTTTTCCATTAAAATAAAACTATTTATTTATTTATCAAATTACTGAAAATTTATCGTCAACTTACCATTATCATATTTAGCACCTAATATTTCTTTAGAATGAAGCTTAGGTGGTAATATAAAACATCTTCTCTCGTTTTTAATTGATATTAATATCTCGTCTCCCCTCTGTGAAAGCTGTAATTCATTTTTATCAACAAAAGGCATTTCTATTTTAAGATTATATCCATTAGCTTCCTTTTCAACTGTAAATATTTTATCTTGAAATAGAACATTATCGGGACTCGTATCTCCATAAATTGCCTTACCTACATCTTCAAGCTTTTGATAATTTCTTAGTTCATCCTTTAGCAGCTCTAGTTTAAAAATTGGAATCCCTTTGAAACTATCATAAATGTCTGTAATAGTTTCCTCTTGAATATATGCCCACTTCTCAAAATAACCATTTAAAGATGCAGTAGGAAAAATTTTATTTATAATAATAGAATCCACATTGTAATCAAATAGATGAAGAAATGAGAAACTTCTTTTAGCCTCTTTTACTACTATCTTTTCAGGTGTTGTAACTATTCTTATACTAACTACATCCTTGTCTAGCATAAGCTGATGGAGTTCTTGAATCTTCTCATATAGTCTTTCAAAATCATCAAAAGTCTTATCATTAGGCATAGGTATTTTCAAAGTAGCTTCAACTATTGGCTTTGCAAGCTTAGCTCCTCTTTTTTTTATAGGAAAGAACTTATCCATCCACCACTTAAATAATTCTGGAAACTTAAGTAAAGACATAGTTTCACCCGTAGGAGCACAATCAACTATCAAAACATCATATTTTCCATCATCATAAATTTCTTTAATCTTAATGAGGGATAGTAGCTCCTCAAAGCCAGGAAATACAAGTAATTCTTCATTTTCGATGTTATTTTCAGCCTTGAACATCATAAGCTTTTCAATATAACCCTTTAAATTCCCCCAAACCTTTTCATTCTCTACAAACGAATCAATTTCCATTGCATAAAGATTATCGTGTATTTCTATCGGATCATAAGATAACTTTCTATCAAAAGAATCTCCTAAGCTATGAGCTTGATCTGTACTTACAACAAGAACTCTCTTACCTTCACCAGCTACTTTACATGCTGTGGCAGCAGCAATGCTTGTTTTGCCTACTCCACCTTTTCCAGTATATAATATTATTCTCATATCTATGTCCCCTTTTTATTCAAGAAAAATCTACATTAACCTTTTTGACTTCTTTTTTATCAGAAGGGTCTTGCTCTTTTACATCTCCTTTTATGATTTCGATGGCGACATCCTTTATTAAATTAAAGGCATCTCTTTCAAAGGAATCCACTCTTTCCCTAAGAGAGTTAGGCATAATCTCCTTTATAGCTTCATATTTTAGTTTTTCAGCCTTTATCATTTTCTTAATAAACTCTTTATTCATAACAACCTCCACGCCCATTTTGGTACAAAAAATTTTGTTAAAACTATCATTGACAAACCTGTTCTTACCATATGTTTGCATCCTTTTATTTTAGCTTGACTGCTTATTTTACCTATCCATAGTGTCTGATATAACTTTTTAGCTTCTACTGAAAATTACTTAATTCAGTCTAACTTTTCAAAACGAATACTTAGTACTTCCTCATTCAATTTTGCTTGAGCAAGAGAATATTTTCTAATAACATTAGGTATAGGAATATTTCTTTTAAAATTCCCTATTTTTATAATTATATCTGTCCCTGATTCAAAGAGGTCAAAATCCTTTTTATCAGCAAAAGGTAAGTAAACATCTAGTTGATAACCATTATCTATTTTTTTATAGGTCTCATTAACTGTTGTTTTTAAAACCTTAAATAAATCTTCACCCTGCAGTGAATCAGCTACAACCCTTTCTAATCCACTAATTCCATTTATATCTACCTCATACCACTTTATTCTGAACATTGGTATATTTGAAAATACTGAGTCAATTTCATCAATATATTTCTTTTGTATACACTTCCACTCATCAAAAAAGTTATTATCAATTTCCTCAGGTATTACTCTGTTAATATATATCCCATCAACATTAAAATTATATAGATTCAAATACATATAATTTCTCTTGGTTTCCTCTACTACCATTTTTTCTGGTATAGTAACAAGCCTTATACTGCATACTTCTCTATTCTTTAGAAGACATTGTAAACTACCCAGCTTTACAAATAACTTTTCAATGTCATTAAGGGCCTTATCATCTGGCATATCAAGCTTAAAAGCAACCTTTCCAATAGGTCTTAGCACCTTCATAGCTACTTTCCCAATAGGAAACAGCTTTTCTATATACCATGACAATAGTTCTGGGAATTTTAACAATGAAATAGTTTCACCAGTAGGAGCACAGTCAACAATAATTAAATCGTAAATATTTTGGTCATACAATTCTTTTATCTTAAGGAGTGAAAACAATTCCTCTAAACCCGGGAAAATTACTATATCTTCCATTGTTTCATTATCCTTGTCATTCTTGAATGATAACATTTTTCCGAAGGCTTCTGATATTTTCCCATAATGTCTTTCCATTTCATAGTTTGAATCTATTTCTATAGCATCAAGATTTTTAATAATTTCTACAGGTTCCCTCTTAATTGTCTGCATAAAAATATCAGCTAAGTTATGTGCCATGTCTGTGCTTACTATCAAAGTTTTTATTCCTTCTTTTGCTGCTTTTACCGCATTTGCAGCAGCAGTACTTGTTTTTCCTACTCCACCTTTTCCTGTAAAAATAATTATTCTTCCCATATTAACCTCCCACGCCTACTTTAGGCATAAAAAATAAATAATTTATCCGTAAAGAACCTCTTCTATTATTATAACGCCTAGATTCAAAATGAAATTTTTCGATTGTAGAAAAATTTCATTACATCAGCGGCGTGTATGCGGGGCGAGAGATATACTCACCGCCTGAAAACCAAAGCAGTACCCGCCACTTATAGAAGTGGGGGACATTTTCTTACCTCGTTATAATTCTCTTCAAGAATATTTCATGTACCGAAGTATTTGTCTAAAAAAATATCAGTCTTGATATTTTTAATCTAAAACTTATTATATATATTTAAAAAGCTAGCTAATCCTATTTTCAGTATTAGCCATCCTTTTTCTTCTGAATATGATATGTAATTCTTAATAACAGTTTCTCTGGAAAAAATTTTTCAAATAAAGCAGCTAATTTCATTGTTATACCAGGAATAATAGTTAACTTTCTTTTAAACATCTGCCTAATTGCATAGTTTGCAACGTATTGGCTGGATAAACCTTTTAGGCTCATTTTAACATTTGCAGTTTGATTAAATTCAGTATCAACCGGACCTGGACAAAGTGAACCAATATATACACTGCTCCCATCCCTTCGCAATTCCTCATAAATAGCTTGTGTAAGTCTAAGCACATATGCCTTAGATGCATAGTAGCTAGAAAGTAAAGGTCCTGGTAAAAAAGCGGCAGATGAAGCAACATTTAAAATATAACCAGAGTCTTTTCTTTTAAAATCCTTTAAAAAAAGCTTTGTCAAAATATCAACCGCCTTAATATTTGTATCAATCATTCTCAGCTCATCCTGAATATCTATTTCATCAAAAGGTCCAAAAATACCAAAACCAGCATTGTTAATTAGTATATCTATATCCTCGTTCTTAACCTGCTCATAAAGTGAAAAACAAGCTTCCTCTTTAGACAAATCAATGCATATTGTCTTGATATCAGTTGGCAATATATTTTTGAGTTCTTCTAACTTTTCTATTCTACGTGCTACAAGAATTAAATCATATCCTTGCCTACTTAGTATTATGGAAATATCACGCCCTATTCCTGAACTAGCTCCCGTTACTAATGCCTTCATTTGTAGTATCCCTCTTCTGAAAACTAACTTATCTAGCTATATTCACTATGCCAATTCAGTTAGCTATTCTATTATTATTCTCTTAACCTTCTTAACTACTACATCTTTACCAACTTTAATATCGTTTTCCTTTTTTAATACCGTCATCACTTTGCTAATTATACTCAACACAGCAGCCTTTTCTTCCTCTGTTAGTTCCTTATATATTTCTTGAAAATAAAATTGAATTATTTTCTTTTCTTTGGCAATAAACTCTTCTGCAGTTTCTGTTAAAATAATATTTACAACTCTTCTATCTTCATTGTTTCTTTTTCTTTCAACCATTGCTTTCTTTTCAAGCCTGCTTATAACACCAGTAGCTGTATTAAGCGGAGCATCTAAGTACTCTGCAATCTCAGTCATATTTGCAGTCCTATTCCTATAAAGAAATAGAAGTGCCAATATCTCATTTTTAGAATAATCTAAAAAAGCAGCGCTCCATTGATCCGGAGAAAATAAAAATCTAAATTTATCAATGTAATCAAATATTATTGTCTCAAAATCAAAATGTATTTTATCTTCCATATTAATTTCCTTTATTATTTAGTTCGCATATCGAAGTATATTTTTATTCTACTCCCGAAGTATTTTTTTGTCAATATAATTTTTAATATGCTTATTATGTTAAATCACAATCTTTCAGACAGCAAAAAAATTAATAAAAAAAGGAACTGTCACATAACTTATTTGTATCATAGTTTTGCGGCAGTTCCTTTTTATAAACAGAGTTCAAACTTCAAGTAAAGTTTTTACTCCACCTTAATAGTCCAACTTAAAGCAATAACAATAAATCCTTATCCAAAGTCACGCTTAGCTATATCCCATCATTAAAGTAGGTGGTTTATTGGCGCAAACATCGGATAGTGCATTAATTTCAACTCAATTATGCTTTTAATCTTTCTTCAAGAGCTGCAAGTTGGTTCTGCAATTCTTGTGGCATGCAACCATAGTTTGCATAGTGAGCCTTTATTGATTCAACTTCTTTTAACCATTCTTCTTTGTTAACTTTGAGAAGTTCTGCCATATCACTTGCTGATACATCAAGTCCAGCAGTATCGATAGCATCTGTAGTTGGCATGTATCCGATAGGAGTCTTAACAGCTTTTCCTTCTCCTGATACTCTCTCGCAGATCCACTTAAGAACACGGCTGTTTTCACCGTAACCTGGCCATAACCACTTGCCATCTTGATCTTTACGGAACCAGTTTACATAGAATATCTTTGGTAATTTATCTTCAGTTGAAGCAGCTCCAACATCCAACCAGTGTTGTAAATAATCACATACATTGTAACCTATAAATGGTAACATTGCGAATGGGTCACGACGAACTTGACCAATCTTATCAGAGATAGCAGCAGCTGTTATTTCTGAACCCATGATTGAACCCATGAATACACCATGCTTCCAATCAAAGCTTTCATGTACCAATGGAATAGTACTTGGACGACGTCCACCTATCAATATAGCTGATATTGGAACTCCAGCAGGATCTTCCCACTCAGGAGCTATAACAGGACACTGTGAAGCTGGTGCTGTAAAACGAGCATTTGGATGAGCAGCAGGAGTTCCTGATGCTGGAGTCCAATCATTGTTCTTCCAGTCAACGAGATGATCTGGAGCATCTACTCCCATACCTTCCCACCATACATCTTTATCGTCAGTAATACCTACATTTGTGAATATGGTATTCTTTTCAATACTGTGCATTGCATTTGGATTTGAATCCATTGAAGTACCAGGAGCAACTCCGAAGAAACCTGCTTCTGGGTTGATAGCGTACAATCTGCCATCTTTGCCATACTTCATCCAAGCGATATCATCACCGATAGTTTCAACCTTCCAACCTGGAACTGTTGGAACTAGCATAGCGAGGTTAGTTTTTCCACAAGCACTTGGGAAAGCACCACAGATATATTTAACAACACCCTTAGGGCTTGTTAATTTAAGAATTAACATGTGTTCAGCTAACCATCCCTCATCACGAGCGATAGCTGATGCTATACGAAGAGCAAAACATTTCTTTCCTAACAATGCATTTCCGCCGTATCCTGAACCGTATGACCATATAGTTCTTTCTTCTGGGAAGTGGCTGATATATTTCTTTTCAATTGGAGCACATGGCCATTTGCCATCCTTTTGTCCTGCTTCTTTAGGAGCTCCTACTGAATGTAAGCATGGAACGAATTCTCCATCTCCGAGTGTTTCTAATACCTTTGTACCGATACGAGTCATAATACGCATATTGATAACAACGTATGCACTATCAGTTAATTCAACACCTATTTTTGCTATGTCTGAACCGATAGGTCCCATTGAGAATGGTATAACATACATAGTTCTACCCTTCATGCAACCTTTGTATAGACCCTTCATTGTCTCTTTCAATTCATCTGGGTTTATCCAGTTGTTTGTTGGTCCTGCTTGTTCTTTAGTCTTTGACGCAATATATGTTCTGTCTTCAACACGAGCAACATCGGATGGATCACTGTTGAATGAAAAACATCCTGGACGTTTTTCAGGATTTAATGGTTCTGCCATTCCTGCATCAACCATTTCTTTTATTAAACGGTCATTTTCTTCTTGAGAACCATCACACCAATAAATCTGGTCTGGTTGACACATGTCAGCCATTTCTTTAACCCACGCTTGCAATTTTACATTTGTAGTCATTATAATTCTCCCTTCAATTTATATAAATATACTGCTATCATGAGTAGTATTTGTGAATTCCACTGTACTATTCGGCAAATAATGTAAGCAATAGATTTAGTTAATTTTTTCACTAACAATGTTATCATACAAAACCACAAATTTCAATAACTCTTTTAATAATATTTGTTATTTTTTTTTGTACTTTTTGCAAGTTTGCATTTTACAAAATTCATGTTTAAATATTTATACAAAAATAGAACAATTAATAAAAGCATCAGTTTCTCCTGTTTTATCTGGTTCTCAATCAAAATATCATTACATTCTTTCTATTGGAGCAAGCATATTTTTTTAAAAAAAGACTTATCCTTATATATGAAATTGCATGTATTGTTTTGTATACAAAAAACAAACTGAACTTACGAAAATCACTGTTTAACTGCCAATTAAGCTGTTAAGATTATTTTTTAAAAAAACTGACTTTATTATCATTATCAGTTTTTGATGCATAAACTATATAATGAGCTAAATATTTTGAGAGGTGGTATTATTTTGTCTGCAAAAATTATTAATTATTATGTTTGCGCCAATTCCGCCCATGGTTTTGTCAGCTATTTTGAAGATAATATCAAGATACTTGATAAATTGTATATTCTAAAAGGTGGTCCTGGTACTGGCAAATCAACCCTTATGAAAAAAATCGGTGACGTATGGAACCAAAGAGGCTTTGATATTGAATACATACACTGTTCCTCTGATAATAATTCCATTGATGGGGTAATAGTACCTACTATAGGAATGGGTGTAGTTGATGGTACTGCACCTCATGTCATTGAACCCAGTGCACCGGGTGCAATAGAGGATTATGTAAATTTAGGTATGGCTTGGGACAGTAAAAAGCTTGCAATAAATAAAAATAAAATCTTAGACATTAAGAGCAGTATTTCTTCCTGTTATACAAATACATATGATTATTTTAAGAAGGGTTTGAAAATCCATGACGAGTGGGAAAAAATTTATTTAGGAAATATTGATTTTAATAAACTAAACAACATTACCGATTCATTAATAGCTGCTTTCTTCAATAATCAAACTGCCAACAAGCAAAGCATTGTAAAAAATAGGTTCTTCGGTGGAGCCACCCCTAAAGGATCTGTTGACTTTGTAATGGATTTGACAGAAAGTATTGAAAAAAGATATTTCATTAAGGGTCGTCCCGGCTCGGGAAAATCTACAATGCTAAAAAAAATAGCCCATGCCGCAGAGGAAAAAGGCTTTGACACAGAAATATATCACTGTGGCTTCGATCCAAACAGCCTTGATATGGTCATTATAAGGGAACTGGACATTGCTATTTTTGATAGCACTGCGCCTCATGAGTATTTCCCAACCAGAAAAACAGATGAAATTGTCGACGTATATGCTTTAGCTATAAAACCAGGAACCGACGAGAAATATAAGGATGAATTAGAATCAATAATAGCTCGATACAAGTCAACTGTAAATGATGGAATAGCTCAACTTGCCAAAGCCAAACAGCTCCATGATGAGCTTGAAAACATATACATAGATGCTATGGATTTTAATGAAGTCGATAAAATTTCAAAAGATTTGATGGAAAAATTAGATGATTATTTCTTCAATCTGGTGTAGAAAACATTATATACAAGTATTACTTTGCAATATATTTCAGATTTTGCTTAACCAAGCGCGCTTAAATGAGGCTGGCTTCTACGAGCCAGCCTCTAATAATAATTCTATTCAATGTTGACTAAATCTGTAATCTAGTTAATTTTGCTCCTATTTTATCACAGATTTAAGGGCTTCCCTTAGAGCAACATCGCTTACCGATATCAAAAATCATGTATTTTAAAACATGTAAGCCATCAGAGCCTTAAATCTATATGTGAGAAAGCGAAGTAATATTAAATAAATACAACTTAATTTTATAGCAAAAATGCAGTTACTACATAATTAAGCAGGAACAAAGCTGTTACTATATACATAATAGGATGAACTTCTTTAGCCTTGCCCTTACATATCTTAACTATTACATAGAATATAAATCCTGCAGATATACCACTTGAAATACTGTATGCATATGTCATAACTACTGCAGTGAAAAATGCTGAAAGAGCCTCTTCAAAATCTTCCCATCTGATTTTAGCAAAAGAGCTCATCATTAAAATACCTACAATAATTAGTGCAGGAGCAGTTGCTGCAGCTGGAACAACTCCTGCTACAGGTGCAAATAAAAGACAAGCAGCAAAAAGTATAGCTGTTACTACTGAGGTAAGACCAGTTTTACCGCCCACACCAATGCCTGCGGCACTTTCAACATAAGTTGTTGTATTTGATGTTCCTAATAGAGCACCAATAGAAGTTGCAGTAGCATCAGCAAATAAAGCCTTGTCCATCTTTGATTTAAAGCCTTTACCTGCAAAAAGCTCAGCTTCATCATTATCATCAAATATACCGCTCTTTCTACCTGTTCCAATAAATGTTCCTATTGTATCGAAAGTATCAGAAAGAGTAAAGGATAATATTGTTATAAGTACTATAGGAATCATTTTAGGGTCAGTGAAAAGACCTGCAAAATCTAATTGTAATGCTGTTTGAGAAATATCTGACACATTATAAGGAGTGGATGTATTTAGATTAGTAACGCCCATTGGTATACCAATCACTGTAGTTGCTATTATTCCAATAAGGATTGAACCCTTAACCTTTAGCAGCATCAAAACTGCAGTTATAACAAGTCCAATCAATGCAAGCTGCGCTGCAGGTGCTGCAAAATTTACAAATGCAGGTACGACATTTGCACCATCTGCTACAACAGTTATAGCATCAGGCTCTGTACCATACATTGCTAATAAAGGCGCATTAGCTTTTCCTTCAGTTGTAAACTTGAGGAAACCAGCACTTTTAAAGCCTATGTATGCTATAAAAAGTCCAATACCGCCGCCAATAGCTAATTGAAGTGATTCAGGAATTGCTTTGATAATCATTTTTCTTACTTGAGTTACTGTGATAATAATGTTAATAATACCACAAATAAATACCATTGCTAATGCTTGCTGCCAACTATACCCTAGACTGCCAACAACAACAAATGTAAAAAATGCATTTAGACCCATACCTGGAGCCTGAGCATAAGGAACATTTGCAACCAACCCCATAATCAAAGTACCTATTACTGCTGCAAGGATTGTTGCTACATAAACACCACCTACAGGCATTTTAGCTTGTCCCAAAATAGATGGATTTAAGAAAATGATGTACGCCATGGTAAAGAATGTTGTAGCACCTGCAACTATTTCAGTTTTAACATTTGTGCCATGCTGCCTGAGTTGAAATTTTTTTTCTAAAAAATTCATATTTCCCCTCCTTAATTAATCACTTGCACTTCTATATTATCCATTCAAAAAAATCTATTCAATTGGAATTAAGTAGATAAATTAAGCGGATAAATTCAGAGCAAGTTTTTCCATAGAAAATTTAACAGCACTATTCTATCATAAATAGTATTATTATCAAGCATATAGACAAATTTATTTTATTAAATGAGGATGCTGTTAACCTTCAGTCTCTATAATATACATAAGTTACTTTATATGCTTTATTTATATAATTATACAGCATCCACTAACCAATAACTCTACTTGTAATTAATTCAAACCTTTTTCACCTTATAAACAGAGTTTAAAACCAGCCAATTCTGCGGAAAATCCCTTCCTATAGTCCAATAGCTGATACCTCCAAGCCTATATTCATTTGCTAATTCTAATTTTGCCAATATGCTTCGTGCATCCTCAAACCACACTTCATGCTGGTTTCCAGACTTATCATAGTATCTAAAGAAAGGTGCTTGAGCTATTGGATCAAATTGAATATTTGCTCCCACTTGATATGCCAGCTCAACAGCGCCAGTATTTGATATTGCTTTAGCTGCTGTACCAGGCTTATATGGCAGTGTCCAATCATAGCCATAGTTAGGGATTCCCATGAATATCTTACTACGTGGTATTGCAGTTACAGCATAATTAAGCACTTTCCTTACTTGATTTAGTGGGGCTACAGCCATAGGAGGTCCATAGGTAAACCCCCATTCATATGTCATTATTATCACATGGTCTGCAAGTGCTCCATGAACAGGATAGTCATGTCCCTGATAAAGAACTCCAGGTTGGTCAGCAGATATCTTTGGAGCGAGAGCAGTAGTAATACTGTAACCAAGCGGTCTTAGAACCGAAGTAATTTTTCTCAGGAAATTGTTGTAGTTTTCACGATCGTTTGCATATATATACTCAAAATCTATATCAAGTCCATAGTATGTTTTATCTTTTAATGTTTTTGTTATATTACTAATCAGATTATTTTGAACCTCAAGATTTGTAAGAATAGTATGTGCCAAGTCACTATCAAAGCTTCCGCCTTCTTTTATATTAGTTACTACCATAAACGAGGCAACTCCCTCACCTCTAGCAGTGTTTATTAGCGGAACATCATCTATTGTTGTTAATGAACCATCAGGCTTTACTTGATAACTAAATATGCTAAGATATGTCAACGAAGGTAGAGTATTTTTTAGCACTTCCTTTTTTATATTCGGAAATGCATAGCCGTTAACTTGTATAGTACCAAAATCCATTGTCATAGGAGGAATTGTTATAATTTGTCCAACATAAATCATAGATGGGTTTGTTATTTGAGGGTTTGCTTCAATCAAATCTTCTGTAGCCATTTTATAATCTCTGGAAATTGAGTATATAGTTTCTCCAGGTCTAACCCTATGAAGTCGATAGCCCTCAAGTATTACCAGTGTTTGGCCCACAACAAGCTGAGCAGGATTTGCAAGTTCATTATCAGAAATTATTTTTTCTGGAGAAACCCTATACTGTTGAGCAATTATATATATGCTTTCTCCCGGTTTAACAACATGTATTCTCAAAAATTATCACTCTCCGATACCTGTTTAATCGACTTGTTTCGAAAGCTTGTATACCCTTGTAATACTAATTTGCATTTATAATGTCGCATAACATTTTAAATATCCATCTTCAGTAATGGAATATAATTCGTATATTTTGATCAGTAAATACGAATAGTATTATCGTGGCATCATAGCTCAAAGTAAGTCATTCTTTTAATTCAGTATATGCGGGTTAGTGATAATGTGATATATTTTATAGATATGTATTTAAACTTAATAGATAAAGCACAAATTCGTTCTCAGTAAAATTTTGGGTAATATGCACTATTGAAAGCATAAAAAGTAGTAATAACTTTGGCTATTGCTTTTCAGCAGAGTATCACCAGTAGCCAATCCCAAAACACTGTCTGACTTTAAAGTAATTTAATTTCTGTATACTGTTTTTCAATACCCAGCTCTTTTGATGGGTTAAATGAAGCCAATTTTACAGCTTCGCATATTCCTATTCCTGTAGAATCCATAAAGTTTTTTATACCCTGATTAAGCTTTAATATACTTCCCGATAGTGTCCCGTCTTCAAGTCTAGCAGAGTTATCCTTAACAATAACCTTTTGACCTCCAAGCTCAGAAATACCATCGTGAAGACATCCAGCTCTCATAGAATCTGTTATTAATATAATCTTATCCATTCCTTTTATTGCCTCTAATATTTTATATATCGCAGGGTGTACATGTATTTTATCTGCAATCAATTCACAATATATTTTTGAATTTAGAATAGCCCCAACTATTCCAGGTTTTCTATGGTTTAATGGCGTCATTGCGTTAAAAGCATGGGTTGCATGACTTATACCATTTTCTATTGCCTCAATAGCTTGCTCATAATCTGCATCTGAGTGTCCTATTGACAAGATTATTTCTGTTTTTCCTTTTACATCTTTTATAAAACTCGAACTTTCAAGCTATCAATCCTATCTTCATTTATAAGCTTTATAGCAAAAAATACAGTTAAAATAATCATTTCTTTTACTGGGATAGTATACTTAATCCCACAGGCTAAGCAAATGACAAATGCCAAAGCTAAACCTATAAGTATTGATGCCGCTAATACTGCAAACGCTTTCATTTGATCAGCAATAGAATCTGAAAAAAACTTATTAAGCTTTATGGCTGACATTGCAGCTATAAAATTGATAAGCAGTAACAACGTTGAAATATATATAACCAGCAAGTTATAGTTAAATAAAATTTCCATCTGTGTGGGTACATACCCAACATTGCTATTTAATTTATAAATGGCATCCTTTAGTTTATCTGCATAAAATCCAAAATCAAATATATTATCTACTGGAATATATTCAGCCGGTATAGTACCTTTAAACTTAATTGTCGAGAAAGTTATTCCAATAATCAGAAGTATTAGCGCCGCACCTATTATAAACAAAGGTATCCGCAACTTCCATTTAATCATTAATTGAATAAAATAATTGTTTTTTAAACCGCTTTTTAGATTGAAATATCCAAACGTTAAATATTTAATTAGATATTTTATAATCAAACATATTAATAAAACACCCACCAAGAAAACAAACAAAAATAATGGCTGTGCTGTATAAATCGAGCTGTCATTAAAATCATTAATCCTGTACAAATTTGGCTCCATTCTTAAGCACTCTTTTAGCGTTTCCTCTATGGTATGAACCCTAAAAGGCTTATCTTTTAAGCTATCATCTTTAATAAATACAGTATTTAAGGCTTCCGAGCTAATATTAGTCATGCTGTTAAATGGAATATACACTCTTTCGCTTCCATCAGAGGAAAGTACCGAAAGTAATGAGCTTTTGCTTTTGTACAAACCTATTATTCTGTATTTTACTCCAGAAATATATATTTCATTGCCAATAATGTTATGAGTGGTGAAAAGCTTATATGCCAGTGTATCACTTATAACAGCTACTTTATTGCCATATTGATACTGCTCACTGTTAAAAAAGCATCCCCGAAGTATGTCCAATCCCAGAAATCTTTCAAGATTTTCCCCCGATGAAACTGTCTTGATGGGAAATATTGCATTATTCGCTTCAATAATGCTGTCTGACTGATTCATATATGAAATGCTTCCATTTGGAAATGCCATGGCTAAGTCTTCAATATCTCCGGCTGTTATCAAATCTTTTTCATTAACGCTACTACTTATAAGATTTATCTCAATTCTGCTTGCATAGTGATTTTTATATGTATTACTAATGTATGCTGAAATACTATTTATACTTATGAACAGGAAAAATAGTAGTGAAAACACAATAATCAATCTATGTAAAGAATATCGTTGTAATTTAGTAATATCCAAAGACCTCACCTCAATTTAACCTGTATTTTGTCATAAAGGGGTTTACTGCTGAATGAAACTATTTTATCCTCTTCAGTAACACCTCCGCCTGTTATCGCACTATAGAAGTCGTCAGCCTCTTCGACCGTTACTTCTACCTTCTGGACATAATTTTCCTCGCCAAGTATACCATCCTTTGTCTTTACTATATAAATGCAGGACTTACCGGCTTCCTTTGTTACACTACTGTTTGGTACAAGCATTGGATAAGGTGTGCTTGATTTTTTTATTAATACATCAAGCTTCTGCCCTATTTCCATACTAACAGTATTTTCTTTATCCTGCTTTATCTCTGCTGTATATTCATAAAGTCCCTCATCAACCAAATATTTTTTATTCTTAATAGTACCGCTAAACTCAAGTTTTTCAGGCTCTGCTGTAGAAAATGTAATAGCAGCTCTTTTGTCAACCTCACCTGCTCTCTTACTATCAAGAGTCCATTTAATATAAATACCAGCTTCTTTTTTAATTATATCGAATAACTGCTGGCCACCATTTGTAATAGCCCCCTTTTCAATGGATATACTCTTTATAACACCATTTACCGGAGATTTTATTATTCCTCCTTGAGAAGAATCCTTTTTCATACTTTCCAGTTCAAGCTTGCAAACTTCTATCTCAGCCTGCTTTTCTTTAAAGGTAGTATTGTAATCCTCACCGTTTTTTTTGATTTCATCTTGTTTTTGTTTCATTAGTTTTAGTTTCTGTTCATATTCCCGTTTTGCATTATCTAGATGTTCCTCTGCTTCATTAACACTTTCTAGAGCTACTGCATCATTTGAAAATAAATTTTTCTGCTCATCCAATTTCTTTTCTGCCTTTTTCACAGCGTTTTGAGCCAATTGAACATCATCCCTGTACTGTTCAAGGTCAATGGCTTGCGTTCCGTTCTGATATAGTTTCAGTGCATTTTCCATTTTAAGCAGGTCTAGTTCCTTTTTTCGTATTTCCATCTTCATGTCACTAATATCTACAGTTGCAAGGATATCACCTTTATTTACTGTTGCACCTTCTTTAACCTTAATATCAGTTACCTTCCAACTACCATTTGAAGTTACTGTTTCAGTATTTAGCGGGACCACTTCCCCTTGAGCAGTAATTTCCTTGGTAAGTGTTCCTGATCTCGGGCTTCCGTACTCAATCTCAGGAAGCAAAAAATTGTTTATTGTTTTTGAGAAAAATGTTAGCAATACTACAATAGTTATAAATATTATCGCTGCATTTCTTACTACTTTTTTCTTTTTATAAGTTTGAGCTTCTGTTTGTATATCTTCCATTTTCATACCCTCCTGAATTACCTGTTTAAATTGCATAAAAAATATAATCGTATATTATTCATATAATGTTTTTGCATCGCTGATAACTCTTTATACCCAAAAAAACAACAGTATACATATCACGGTACAATACTATTTTCTGTACTGCAAAACAAAACCTAGTATTGTTGATGTAATAATGAACGGTGTATCATTTACTATACTTGTAAAACTTCCATTTCTATAATGCCCATGCAAATAATTCCAAAATTAACTACTTCACTCCTGACATCTCTATTCCTTCTATAAAATAATTCTCACCGTATAGGAATACCAAAAGTGTAGGAATCATATACAAAATACCGCATGCAAAGGCTATTCCAATTTCCTGCTCATTTATTCTGGAAAGAAATATCGAGAGCGGATGCATCGCTTCATCCTCCAGAAATATCAACGGCTGCTCTACCATGTTCCAATTATCTATAAAAACTAAAATCGCCAGCGAAGCCAATGCTCCCTTACATTGCGGAAGTATAATACTAAAAAATGATTTTAAATATCCAGCTCCGTCTATTTTTGCCGCCTCACAGTATTCATCAGGTATGTAAACCATAAATTGTCTTAAAAGAAATACCCCAAAGGTAGCAAATGTTCCCGGCAATATAACCGACCAATAGCTCCCCAGCAGGTTAAGATTTTTAAGAACTATGTAATTAGGAACAAGAGTTACTTGAAAGGGCATCATCATAACAATAATATATATAAAGAATATCTTGTCGCTGAACCGAAATTTAAGCTTACTGAAAGCATAAGCAGCAAGGGTTGCCACAATTATTTGACCCACAACTATAGGCACTGTTAGTAAAACAGAATTCCAGAACATTAATAAAAATTTCGGCTTCCTTAGCAAAACATTATAATATTGCATGAAGCTGACCATATCTGGAATGAGTTTGAAGGTAATATATGAGTGCTCAGTTTCTTCAACACCTTCATCATTAATTACAGTGTCGTCAGTACCTCCGTTGCTGATAACACTGTAATTTCTAAGTACTTCGCTGTTTGACATAAACGAATTAGTAACCATATATATTACAGGGAATAAAAGTGCAAATGAAATACATACAAGCACTACATATTTTACAATGCTTTGAATTGTGATGTGTTTCTTTTTATTTAATACCTTTATAGGTTTATTTACTGTATTTAAAAGATTATTCTGACTATTTTCAGGCTTAACTGTACTAATATTTTCGGTATTAATCATACTAACCTCCACGCCGATTTCGGTACTCAATGTATCATCGCTTACATCCTAAATCTTTAAAGCTCACTTCCATTTCACCGATACTATCGGCGGCACAAATAGTAAAAAAGACACTTGTGGCTTTTTCCAGCTTGAAAATGCACCATGTTTGCACAATCTTATTTTTCAAGCTACTCCCCTCCCGAATCTGCCTTCTATTTTATAAAGCACAGACACCAGCAGAGCCACTATTATTGCCATGAGAAAAGCTGCGGTAGTAAGCCTCTGATAGGATAGATTCATAAAATTATTATTCATAAAATGCTGTAGCATATATATTTTCATTGATGGATAGCTTCCTGCCAATAAGTAAGCCTCTCTAAAGACCTTGAAGGAATTTACAATTGATATCATAAATACAAAGAACCCAGTAGGAACTAGAAACGGTATTGTAATTCTCGTAAAGCAGTCAATTGGCCTTGCCCCATCTATACGTGCCGCTTCATAATACTCCTTCGGAATGTTGTTTAAGCCTGCCAAAAGTAGTATTACATTGTAGCCACAATTTTTCCATACATATAGAAGTACCAGAACCCACATTGACCAATCACTTCTAATCCAGTCCACATCTCCAGTAATGCCGAATTTACTGAGAAGATTATTTAGAACCCCATATTGGCTAAATATAATATTCCAGACAAGTATTACAGATGCCGCAGGTATTACCATCGGCAATATGAAAGAACTTCTGAAAAAGGATAGTCCCTTTATTTGTCTATTTAGTAGAATTGCAAATATAAGTGAAATTGCCATTATTAATGGAACACTTATCAGATTAAATATAAGCGTATTTTTCGCTGCCAGCAGGAAAGACCCACTGTGTAAAAGATCATTAAAGTTCTTCAGCCCGACAAACTTCGCTCCCCCTACCCCTTCAGTAAAGCAGTAATACAGGCTTATAACAAAAGGTATTGCAAAAAACAGTGCAAAACCAGATAAGCTGGGGAATGCAAATGCAAAGCCTGCTATTGATTGTTTTGTTTTAAGTTTCATATGTATCAGTTCTTTCCTCGTTTGTTTCAAATAGACTTAGTATATAATTATATAAGTTGTCTATTTGTTGATCATTTAAAGTAAAGGTTTTTGTTTCATTATCCTTATTAGTTGGATAATCTTCACTATCCTCATCATTTTCATTTGTGCTTATTACTTCTATGTCTAGATTTTTATTAATATTAATTTTGATATCAACTTCCAAATCGCTTTCTATATCTTCTAATTGTGTATAATGATTACCCTTCGTCATATCTATAGGTACGATTATGATATCAGGGTCGTAAATACTGCATATCAATTTAATGCGTTTGACTAAAAAGTCATTGTCTAGTATTTTTCCATCGATTAATCCGCTGTTAATTGAAATCAAACCATTACAAAGATCCTTCTCATCATCTTCTGTACAAATACATATCGCATTATAGCCATCTACTCTAAATTTCTCAGTCAGTTTTTTGTAAAAATCACATATTTTATCGCTACAATTATTATATACTTCTATAATTGGTATTTCTATACTATTCATCTTATAATTGTTAAGGTATTGACTAATTTGAGGTTCGTCTATTAAATTTTGATTACCTTTTATCTGAATGGTATTATAAGAATTCTTTTTTAAAGCTTCTTTTAATTCATATAAACCCATATTCGGATTATTCTTCAAAATATTATATACTAAGGCAGTAACAGCAGGTGCAGTAAAGCTGTTACAGACCGATGTAATTTTACTCTCGCCAGTATATTTCACTAAATTATGAATTCCACATGCAATAATATCTATTCCGTCAGGCGAAAATGAATTGTAAATATACTCTATTCCATTTAGCGTTTCACTTTTATCACACTTTACCCCAATAACATTTGCAAGTGATGCTGGACATGTAAATACATTTTTGTTATTACAAGCGGCCACTATTATAACACCATTTTCCGAAGCATACTTTACGGCTTTTTCAACTTCAATAAAATCTTTATATTCGATAGTTCCGAGGCTTAGGTTTACAAGTCTTATGTTATTCTCTACACACCATTCCAAAGCTTTAATTAACTGAGCTTTCATTCCCTTATGAGAATCATCATTTAGTATCTTTACACTTGACAGAGCAGCGTCTGGAGCGTATTTTTTGATTATCGCAGCACAAGTTGTTCCATGGGATGGTAAGAACGGGTCATAATCGACCCTTTCTTGAATATGTAGTTCAGGTGTTATTTGTATGTTATGCTTAAGTTCACCTGTTTTATATAGTTTTTGGTTTATGCCGTCGTCTATAATTGCCACGTTTGCCGAATATTTCTCCATTATATGTCACCAGCTTTAATATTAAAGTTAAATTTATTCATTAAGATACAACGTTACCTTTTCATCTATTGGTTTTGCGGTTTGCTCAGCGGAAGTTTTGTCATTTATATCATTATCTAATGCTTCGTAGACTATTTTTCTAACCTCGTTATCTATATTTTTTTCTGGTTTTGTTTTTTCAATTAATGAGTTCATCTTTTCAGCAAGCTTCTTTGGCAATTCCTTTGCAGGGTATTCGCTACCAAAACCCGAAGTGCTATTAGACATATAGTAATTTAGGTCTTCATTATAGGCTTGTTTATTAACAGGTAGTAATATGGTCATATTACTATTTCCATAACTGTCAGTTGCTTTTTGTAATAACCCTATTAATATAATTAACGCCAAAATAGTTTTTAAATTTCCAAATTAATACCCGACTCTCTTTACTTAATTTTGTATTAACTATATTATATAGTAAATAATTTCAGACATATTGAAATTAATACTTTATTTACTATTTATTTACACACAATTCACAAAAGTGGTTCTTCCGTTATTATACTGAAATTTTATCTAGCAAAAGTATCCCTTTCCTATACATCTTGAGTTTTCCCATAGCATTTGAAGTATACGCCTTCATATCTGCATATACACTGTAATTCTGCAATAATATCAGTATCCAACTGTAAACGTATTTTTACTCGTTTAAACATAATTTAACTTTCTCATCAATTCTTTTTGCTGTCTCTCCGGCAGTAGCTTTGTTTTTAAGAAAATCCTCTGACTCAGAGTTTATAATATATATAATCGAATAATCTATATACTTACATTTACCGATTTTCTGTATTTCATTATATTGAGACTTTATTAATTCCCTATCAATTTTGCTTACGCTGCTGTCAATATTTTTAGATTCATTATCTATATTTTTTATATAGAAATTTGCATTTTTATTGTAAGAATTATTATTAACAGGAATACAGGGTGATAGGTCTTGTATTTGTTCTGTAAGCATCAGCTTTATAAACTCGTAAGCTTCTTTTTTGTTATCGCATTTACTGGTAATACCTACTGAATAGCACGGATTGAGGTAAATACTCCTTTCACCTGTAACTGTAGGCATTAAATAAAAATTGCTTTTTAAATTAGTTTCATCAGAATACCAATCTTGCTTAATAAGCATGCTACTATTCTGAAATATTATTCTCTTATTGAATTCAGGGTCTGACATGATTTCCTCTACAGGAATAATACTTGGATAAATTTTTATCTTAAATATATTTAGTATCTCAATAAACTTATCCGAATTAAAATTACATGTTTTATTTTCATAGTCAATAAAGTTATCTATTTCATTCATAAGCATATTGCTAAATAATCTTTTTGGGTCACTGAAAAATACATATTTGCTTTTGTTATGGCTAATATATTCTTCACAAAATTCTCCTAGACGTTCCCATGTCCAGTTATAAGTATCAATGCAATATCCTTTGTTCTCCTTGTTCTCAGAAAATACATTAATGTTATAGCCTAAAGGCATCAAATATCTTTTTCCCGAATATACCCCACTGTCTAAAACCTTTTTATTAAAGTCGTTAATGTTAAAGCCTGTATCGTTTGATATAAGTTTGTCTAAATTATAGAGAACATCTGCTGACATTGCTTTATAAATTGAATTAAGGGTTCTTTCTTCCACCAGTAATATGTCTGGTCCAATGCCACTCATCAGCTCTGTTGCCAATATATCATAATATTCTTTTTCTTGTTCACTTGAATAATTTTTTATAGCTATTTTCACTTTATTAACGCTGTTAAATTCAGCAACTGCACTTTTTATATCTGTTCTATCAGTATTGTTTAAAAGATACAAGCTAATTCTATTAGTTTCCTCAGCATTTTCATTACAGGACGGTAGCATAACCAAAAATATTAAAAGCATCAAACTTTTTAAGACAACTTCTTTTACTTTCATAATGTCACCCCAAAATTCTTTATGTTATCATACAACATCTATTTCTGAATATTCGCTTAATTTTCTGATGATATTATCAGCAATTTCTTTGGCATCGTTCAAATTAAATATATTATAAAGTGGTATATCTAAATCCTGATATCTTTTCTTCGCATTGTAAATAAATTGGTAATCCAGTAATAGATGCATTTCCTCGTTTTGTTCTTCTGCTTTTGTCCAATCCCATTTTTAGATGCATATTTTATGGCTTTTCAACTTCGATAAAATCTTTATAGTCAATAGTCCTGATGCTTAGGTTTATAAGTCGTATATTATTCTCTACACACCATTCCAAAGCTTTAATCAACTGAGTTTTCATTCCCATATGTGAATCATCATTTAGTATCTTTACACTTGACATAACAGCATCTGATGCATATTTTTTGGTTATCGCAGCACAGGTTGTTCCGTGGGATGGCAAGAAAGGGTCATAATCGCCCCTTTCTTTAATATGTAGTTCAGGCGTTATTTTAATGTTGTGATAAAGCTCACCAATGGTGTATAGGTATAGGTTTTGGTTTATGCCGTCGTCTATAATCGCCACGTTTATCGAATATTTTTTATAATATGTCACCAGCTTTTATATCAAATAAGATTATTTAATTAAGATACGCATCTTCTATGTACATTAGTTTTTATATTATTCATTTAAAAAGAACCTTCTCATCTATGGCTTTTGATTGTTTTATCATGTAAGCTTTGCTTATTAGATAATTTTTTTGTTGTTTTTATTAAGCATTGGTATATTGCTGGAAATGCTATTATAGTATCTAATTTTTAGTTATAAATTTTTATTTTTGATTATTAATTTATTGTTACTAGCGTGGTATCTATTCATTCAGAAAAAAGATAGTACTTTATCTTGAATAACTGCTGTTTGTTGAGCTATTTTATAAATTTTAATTCAGTTGTCTCAGTACAATATTAACAATATTATTTATAGTATCAAATTCACCATTTACAATACACTCCTGCGGTATTTGTATATTGAATTCCTTTTCAATATCAAAAAATACATATAATAGCTGTCTTGGTAACAGCCCTATTTCTTCACCAAGTAAGTTTTTATTGAAAAGTTGCTCTTCATCAAAGTTACCAAAGTCAAATTCAAATCTAGAAATAAAGATATTTTTAATTTTTTCTTGAACCATTTTAGACTTGTTATTTTCCACGAAAGCTCCTCCTTTTAGACACACTTCATCTGCCCATATCCTTCTAATTTATCTACTATAAATTTCGCCATAGCAGAGGAATCATCTTTTTCTAAAACATTATAAACTGGCGTGGTTAATTCACTAAATTCTTTCTTCTTTTTATTTATATGCTCAACACTCAGTGATGTATAGTTTAACTTTCTTTCCTCTTTTGCTTTTGCCCAATCAAATTGAATATTAGCTAAATTAAAACAATCGACCTCAAAACCAAGCTTATACTTCATTGACAAAGATAATTTTTCGAAATACTCAGGCTTATAGTCCTCATACAAGGTACTTAATATAGCCACATCGGGATTAACAGCTTGAGAAACTTCATAAGCTAAAATTCCAAACCTGTTTGTAAACACTTTATTGTAGGGCATCACTCCTCCCGGTATACCTATAATAAAGATATCCGGCTTTTCTATTTTCTCAATTTGCTTTATAAGGTGGTTAAATAACACTACTTTATTTGATTCCGGTATAGAACAATCATACATAAACTTAGGAAATGAGTGAAAACCAAACATTTCACAGTATTCTCTCGTTCCAATTTGACTTACTCTATATCCCATTTTCAATAACTGCTCTCTTAACGAAAGCTGAATTTCAAACTTACAAGCCCTTTCTGCATTACTTGCAACAAAGACTACTGGTGTATACAAGTCATAAATACATTCATTTTCTACACTTATTCTTTCTATATGAATGCATTGATTATCATTACTATAATAATCAATATTAACCTTATTTTCAGCACATTTCTTTTCTATTTCCAACTTTATTGTCTCATCTAGCTTTATTAAGCATACGATATTCTTACCAGCCTCTATAGCTTTAATAATCTTTGGATAAACACTTCTCGAAAAATCAATATAATAATTGGGCTGAGTAAAAATCACAGTATCACATTTATCCAGTTCCTCGTCATAATTTTCAGAAACATAGATATCAGTTGTTCTATTACTATCAATACTTCCAGCATCTTTACCACCTAATCCCCATCCAGATGGTGATACAACTCCGGTAATATTATACTTTTCCAGTATATCTGCATATCGCAAAACAGGACTGAATTCAACATCATATGGATATATAATTGCATTTTCTTTCATAAGCACTTCTACCAACCCCCTATTCAATGTTAAAATAACATTCCTGTTTATAATTAAAACCCAACTCATTTAGTGTGCATAATTCTTTAAAAGTTTCATCCACCGAATTTATTACACCTGCACATAATTCAGCTTTTTTCTTTGCAGAAAACTCAGTAAGACCGTCTGCAGATGCAGCGCATAAATTACAAAATCTAAATGCCCAACACTCTTTACATTTATCCTCCGTTAACTTCCCGATGTTTAACAATTTTCTTACTTTCTCAATATTAAATCCAGAATCGATGCTTCCAATTTTCATCAAATCAGAATTTTCACTTACCCTTTCACATGGCATAAACTCACCATCACAAGTCAGGAACAACCTGTTTACTCCGGGAATGCAAGGTCCACTATGATGAGCCTTATCAGGCAACTTTTCTCCCATGTTCAGGTTATTATAAGTTCTTCTTAAAACACCATCATCATATTGCGCTAGTAGCCTTGATACATACTTTCCATCAAGCCTGCCTAATTTATATAGTAAAACCTTAAACAGCTCATAATTCATTTTTAAATCAAAGTCTGCTGTATCCTTTATTTTCAAATCAGTATATCTATCATCAATGGTTTGTGCACGAATATCTAAATCCTTTACTATTTCATAATCTGTAAAAAAACTATTAATACAGCTAAAATCATTTTCTCTATCCAATACAACATTAAAACTCATTTTTTCCTTTAGGTATTTTGGATATGTATTTTCTATATTCTTTAGATTACTCATTACTTTATCAAAGGTACCACAGTTATTAAATGCAAATCTCCTATTTTTATCTTGAATCTGTTCAGGTCCATCAAGACTAATTACCAGCGATACATTATGATCTTGAAAGTACTCTATTATATCATTGGTAAGTAAAGTTGCATTAGTGGTAAGTGTAAATAAAATATCTTTCCCTTCTGCTCTTTCCTCAGTATATTCAATACACTTTTTTAATAATTTAAACTCCAGTAAGGGTTCTCCACCATAAAAGCCTACACTAATATTGTCACAGTCTCTTGAATGACTAATTAAAAAATCGATACCTTTTTTGGCTGTTTCAATATTCATCCTTTTGTTAGTATGAGTACGGTTGGTATAGTCTCCTGAATAAACACAATATTTGCACCTTAAGTTGCATTGCTGTGTAACCTGAAGAGTAAGCATTCTGAGCTTATTATCAAGATAATACTCAAGTAGTTCATCCGCAGGATGCACAATTTCTTTTATTCTGTTTGATGAAAGAAAGCCGTTATCTAGCATACATTTAATAATGTCATACGCATCATCGTTTATTTCGTTATCACATACATTTTCCATTTCTGTCCTATTAGACAGTATTTTATAAACTGCTTGTTCAATTTTAACAATTGAATTCCTATTTACATCATATACGTAATAACCTCCGGGTGTTCTAAAGCAGTGAATAAATGCTTTTTCAATCTGCATAAAATTTGCATTCTCCTTTGTCCTGTTTACAGTCTAGTTATATAAACCTATATCAAGCTAAAATTACTAGCGGAATGAATATATCATTCCGCTGTAATTTACTGAAATATTATAGTTAATAATTAACTTAAAAAAACATTACCGTATAACTGATTGTAATAAGCATAATACTGATTAGCAGATGCCTGACTAACATAGCCACAATTGCAAGTAATACAATGGCTAGCACAATCACCTCTATATGCCTCTATCGTTTCCTGCGCACTATGTATTTTTTTCCCTAGTTTTTTCATTTTTTCACCTCCAAATCATTTTTTCTGGCATAAAAGCTCGCGAATTCTTTTACCCCTTATTTTTATTTTGCATCCTAAATAAAAGTCCATGGAATGTAGGAACAAAACTTTTTGACATCTGTATTAATTGCACTTATCCAACCCACTTTTCCTCTACTAAAATATCCTTGTAAACCTCGCTGTTACTCTTTAAATCATTAAAGCTACTATATTCTTGAATGCTTCCACCATCCACCATCCAAATCTTATCCACCTTTTTCAATATGTCAGGCTTATGACTTATCACTAAAACTGTACTGTCTTCAAAATCGGTAGTCAGCATCTGATTCACATATGCTTCTGATTCCACATCATAATTTGCCGTAGCTTCATCAAGAATAAGAATCCTTGATTTTCTTGCAAAAGCCCTCGCCATTGCTATTTTCTGTCGTTGTCCTCCAGATAGCTTTGAGCCGTTTCTGCCCACTTCACTTTTATACTTTAAGGGCATTTCCTTTATAAAATCAAATGCACCGCTTTTAATGGCAGCCTTACTAATTGCCGAATTATCCGACTTTGAACCAGTGGATATATTGTTTTCAATAGTTGTATTAAAAAGGTATAAATCCTGACTTACTACAGATATTATGCTTCTGTAATCTCTTAGCTTGATATTATTTATATTAATTCCATCAATTAATATTTTTCCTTCCTGCGGATTATAAAATCTTAATAACAAGTTAATTAACGTACTCTTTCCTGAGCCGTTTGCTCCGATAATAGCAATTTTTTCTCCTGAATTTATATTAAGATTGATCTTATTTAGAATTTTTTCACCATTCTTATAAGAGAAGCTTACCTCTTGGAATTTGATGTTTCCGTGCACCTCGGTACCAGCTAATCTTACAAGGTTTTTATTATCAGCTTGAAGTTCTGTTTCCATATCAAGAAAGTCAAAGAATCGTTTAGCAGAAGGAACCACATTTGAGAAGTTGTATCCAATATTTAATATTGCAGATATAGGACCTAAAACATAAGAACTATATGTTAGAAAAGCAAATACGCCCCCAATTGTTAGTCCATTTCCAAATGCTATGTAGGCTCCCAGCAAATACAAAGCACAGTTAATCACTTGGAACAATACTATCTCTGAACATTCATTGATTTTATCTAAAAATGCCATTTTTATATTCATTTTTACGATATTTCTTTGTTTTCTTATGAACTCACCTGTTTTTATCCTATCGATTCCCCAAAGCTTGATTTCTTTTATTCCACTAATAGCATCACCATACCACGATGCAAAATTACTATTATATTCCATAAATTTATTTATCATTGCTTTTCGTTTTTTTGCCAATATCTTGACTGTAAAATATCTTATAGGAGCGACAAATAATACAACCAAGGTCAGCTTCCAGTCAATTATCAGAAGTCCAATCAGTCCTCCAATAATTCTGAATATTTGTGATATTATAATGAAGGTTCCCTTATCACATACTCTTGATATGTTACTAGCATCCATTCCGATATTACTCATTATTTCAGAGAAATTTGTATTGTTAAAGTATTGGAGCCTGAGTCTTTGAAGATGCTTAAATGCCATCTTTTGAAGGGAATACTGAAACATAGCGTTTACATATGAAAAATACTTTGTCTCAACTAAACCAATTGCCTGTTCAATTAAAACAATTGCTAAAGTAAGTAATGAGAATTTAACTACAATACCAAAATTCTTAGTAAGTAGTCCATTATCCATAATCTGTTTACTTAGCAAAGGAAACAGCATATTAATACCAGCAGAAGCAATAATACAGACAAATATTATACTTATTTTTTTGAAATAAGGCTTTAGAAGTTTAAAAAGTCTTTTTAGAATAGCTCGGTTTTCTTCAGTAACCATTCTCAATATACCCCCAGGAAAAATACCATTACAAACATATATTCCTTTATTCTATTTTTTTACCGCAAAAATATACTATCACTTTGTTTTCAAATTATGTTATTCATTGCAGTAACTTATATATATTTTTGTAGTAAACTAAGGTTTCATGTTTTTTCTAGAATTAAAAGTTATGTATTTTTCTATTAACTTTATAATATTTTTACAAAGAATGAAAACGATTATGATTTGCGAAAAGCAATTACTCCATCTTATACAAACATTAACAATATAACCGAAAAAGTATTATCCAAGTGCTCTATCTCCATATCTCCATTATACTTTTCCAGAATTTTTCTTACATTAATTAATCCAATCCCGTGATTATCTTTGTCATTACTTGAAGTTACTATTTTACCATTATGATAAAGAACTTCACCATCAAACGGATTACTGATTTTTATAATAATTCTACCTTTGTTGTATTTAATACTCAAATCTATCTTTTTATTATGTTCCAATTTTTTTGTAGCATTAATTGCATTGTCTAATATATTCCCTAATATAATTGCCATATCAAATGAGGTAATGTTAAGATTTCCAGGCACACTTATCTCTAGATTAACCGTAATCCCCATCTGTTCAGCTTCTTGAATTTTATAATTAAGAATACTGTCAATATCTATATTCCCCGATACCGAATGTTCTCTGGTCGCCGAACACAAATCCATCATTGTAGAAATGTGTTCTACTGCTTTACCATATTCATTCATATTTATTAAGGTTTCAATTGCACATAAATGATTTTTCATATCATGTTTTTCAGCATTTCTAACTTTTAAGGAATTCTTCATAATTTCAAATTGGTTATTATAATATTCATTCTGCTGAGATAACAGCATTTGCATATGTCTATCCTCAAATGCACCCATAATTACATCATATAAACGAATTGCTGAAAAATTAATAATCAGTAACATAATCAAGCATGTCAGCATCTGCCATAGTTTTAAATATGATTGCAATAAAAGTAAAAAAGCACAGAATGATGCTAATGGAATTAGAAATATTTGAAACCAATATCTAATTGGTATTATTATTTCTTTCTTTATACTACAAAAATAATTTATTATTAGAACTGCCACATAAATGAATAATCTTGAAATAGTTATTCCCCAAAAAGAATAAATATTATTTATATCAAATATTGAAGGTAAATTACCTGCTAACATAGTAGCGGCTATTATTGATTCAATACAAAACATTATAAAATATATGAATAATACTACTAATATCCGTTTCTTAAAAGATGCTTGATAATTATATGTTAATCCCAAGTATACTATAATATTGCATATAAGCAATAAAATAGGAATATTTATAAATAAGAAAATCGCTGATATTATGAAATAGTAACCTATATATGATATTATTTCTGTTCTTTTGTTAACATCTGTTCTGTCAAAAAATATTCCCATAAATCTATAAATAATATAAGTATCAAATATAGATACTAGAAGACAATATACCTCAGAACTTGTTATTTCCATTTTATTATGCTTCCTTTTCAAGTTTTATTTGTATCGCCCTTACACTTTTTCGCCTTGACTGGCTTATCTGTAAAACTGTTTTATTTGACATAACCAAATTTTCATAATTATACTCAATAACATGATTAAAATTGACCAGAAATGATTTGTGTATATAAAAGAAGTGGTATTTTTCTAACTGTAGAAAAATCTCTGATAAAGACCCATAAAAGATTATTTCTTCCTCTACAGTAATCATTTTTACCTGTCTGTCAATGCTTTCAAAGTACGAAATATCTTGCAGCAGTATCTTTTTTGTACTTTGACCCTGTTTATATGTAAAATATTGATTAGATTTTTTTAGTAACTTTATTCCTTTTTCAACTACTTGGATTATTTTTTCCGCATCGAGAGGTTTTACTAAAAAATTTAATGGTCTAATTTCAAATAGTTCCATAGCATAACCTTGTTTTCCTGAAATAAACACAATCTGTACATTTTCGTTATTTAATTCGTTACGAATTTTTTCACCTAAAGCTACCCCATTTAAAAGCTTTAGCTCAATATCTAAAAAGATCATATCGTAATTAACTCCAGAAAAAAGATACTTATATAAATCTTCTCCAGTATAAAATACATCTACTTCTACTTTATTTGATAATAATTTATTATTATTAATAATTATTTGCTCAATTTGAGAACAAATTGCTAGTTCATCATCACATACGGCAATATGATACAAAATACTTTATCTCCTCTCTAATATTTTCATAAATAAACTTTTTTGATTATTGTATAAGCAATTGATGAATTCCATCAAATTAACCTATTTAGTATTAAAGATATATAGCCAAACCGCATCATTTTCAAGGAAAGATTAAGCGGCTTGGCTATTCATTTAGCTATAATATCATCACTAGCTTTCTATTCATTCAAAAACAGCGTTGCCTTCTCATCTATTGCTTTAGCAGTCTGCTCAGCGGAGGCATTGCCTTTTATATAATTTTCTACTGACTCGTTGATTATTTTTTTAATACCTTTGTCAATTAATTGAGTAGGCTGTACTTTTTCAACAATCATTGTCATCTTATCAGCAATCTTCTTAGGTAGTGGTACTGGTGGAAACTCGCCACTAAACCCATGATCTGTGTTTTCCATGAAAAATTCCATGTCTTCTGTAAAGGCTTGCTTATTAATAGGTACAGATGTTCTGATATTATCATTTCCAAAACTATCTATATCTTTTTGCAAATCCTTTGATAACATGATTTTTAATATTTTAAATGCATCCTCTTTATTCTTGCAGTTAGAATTTATAGCCACACAATCTCCAATTCTTGCATACCCTGTTCCGTTATTCACTAAAGGGATTATTTGCATTTCATGTCCAACAACTGCCTTATACCATGAATTTAAAGACCACAATCCCTTAGGGCATTCATTACAGGGATAATCAACTCCGAAAACTATTTGACTCTCATTGGTCATATCAATGTAAGATTTATATTTGATGCAAGCATCATATGTAGCTATCGAAGGGTATATGTCTTTATACTCTTTAAGAAGCTTGATAAATTCTTTGGTACTAAAGTTAGTTTTCTTATTTTTATAGTCAACAAATTCAAACCCACTTGCATCCATCATAATCGAAAACCCAAAATTGCAATAAAGTAGGTTTTTGCTTTTATGTTTGCTTTGATTAAAGCTTTTTGCTAAATCACTCAAGCCCTCAAGTGTGATACCTTCTTTGTTAATATTGATATTATTTTCTTTTAATGTTGCGTCAGTTGTTCTTAATAGTGGTATTGCGTATTCTAAAGGTATAAATAATCTTTTGTTATCGTAAACACCACAATCAAAAAATTTATCATTATAATCACTTTTTTTTAATTCATTATCTCTAGCTAAAAACGGGTTAAGATCAGCGAAAATGCCGCTATTTGCTACCTTATATAGTGAACTAAATGTACTATTATCAAATATAATTATGTCTGGTCCTTCACCAGCCATTAGCTCGGTGCTCAGCTTAGTATCCATCTCCTCAAACTTTGTAGCTTCGAATACAGTCTCGTCAAATTCAATTTCAGGATATAAATCCCTGCTTTTCCTAAGTGCATTTTGTATGCCTCGATTATAATCCATATAGAATATACTTAACTTTGTCTTTTTACTGGTACTAGCTGCTTTAGAATTATCTTTTTTAGAATCAAGCGGTTTTAAGCTATCTTTGAAATATTTTTCTACTTCTTGTTGTAATAGCTTTAAAATGTTTTCATCTGTTTCATTTTTTGAAATAGACTCTGTTACTTTTCCATCTATTGTGTTGTTGATTTGGAAATCTTCTAATTTGCATACATCAAGCTCAGCAATAATTTTATCTATTTGAGTCAATAACATTTTTAAGGAATCGTCAGTTTTTAAACCACCACCTCTTCCTCCTTGACTTCCCATATTGTCTTTTTTTCCTTTAATACATGTATCTTTTTTCTCTGCATATGCAGTTTTGCATACAGGAATTCCGTACAATTCCATTTTAGCCTGACTATCCTTTGACAGCAGCATGCTAATAAACTCATATGCCGCTTCTTTGTTAGTGCATTTTGAACTTATTGCAGCAAATAAATCTATATTAGAATGTACTTTATTATTAGAATTCTTCACAGCATATACCACGGGCTGAACCTCAGAAGTAAAAGAGGAATAGTTGTGCCAGAGCATTTGAGGTCCTGAAATAGCAGCATTACTAAAAAGAATATCACCATTATTTAGAAGAGCTGACATGTCGCCATTGCTTGCTTTTTCATTTAGCTCACTAGCTGGCATAACTGACTTATATATTGTTTTATACAATTTCAATGCTTTTTTTGCGTTAGCTGAAGCAAGCTGTGAGGTTTTGTTCTCTATATCAATGGCATTAGTGTCTAGACCTTTTAATATAGAACTAAAGCTCAAATACGGCAATAAGTAACTTTTTGCATCCTTATTCTTTTGATAACCTTCTGATAATTTATAAATATCTTCCCAGCTAATATCCTTGCCCAAATTGTCTATTCCATTTGCCTCAAGAATACTTTCAGTTGTAAAAAATGCATCTATATTATAGCTAAGAGGAATAAGATATCTCTTTCCCTTATAAATACCATAATTCATAACCTCACTATAATAATCATCTTTATTTATGCTCTTATCATCATTGTATAAATCATCTAGTTCACTGAAGGAACCTTTATCTATGTATTTTGAAAGTATTGGAATTCTAACAGGAGATGTTACTATAATGTCTGCACCATCATTTGATAAAAGACCATCTTGGATATCTTCTGAATATTTTTCGTATTGGTCATTGTAATATAGCTTTTCTTCTATTTTGCAATCTGTATGATCAGAATTGAATGTTTTAATGGCATTTCTCACGTAACTATCATATTCCATTACATTGATTACTAGCTTTGACGACTTATTTTCGTTTTCATTGTTGAAGCAAGCTGTATTCAGTAATAAACCTGATATTACAATTAAGGCTAATATTCTTTTCAATATTCTCATGCTAAAGCCCCCACATGTCTGTATTTTCATTTTATTGTATATACTGTAAATTATACTCTAATTTTCTCTTTCCTCATTAGAATTAAGATATTGTTTATCATTTATTTACATGATGTTCATAAAATACTTCCTTTCATTTGATGCATTAATTCACAATAAATTACACTTCATTACAGAACCAAATTTTGTTATTCATTAAGGTACAGCATTACCTTTTGATTTATATTTTTAGCTGTTTTTTCAGCTGATGCTTTACCCGATAAAAAGGCTTTAGTCTCTTCTATTAAAATAGTTAAAACCCTGAAATCACAGAATTCTACTCTAGTTATACCTTTATATAGTTGATTTATTTCCGTCCCCATATTTGAGCTAAGTGGTGATGGTGTAAACTCTATAAATCCTGTTTCATCACCAAATGAATGCTTCTCTAATCCTAGCCCTGAACCCATGTAATATTTCAATTCTTCATTCCATGCTTCATTATTGACTGGTGAGCCCTTGACATAATTTTTAAGCATATTTATATAAGGAGTCTGATTCTCCTTTTTTAATAGTAGTTCAATAAATTCAAAAGCTTCTTGCGGTCCTTTACAATTTGCATTTATACCTACCATAACTCTTACATTGCCAATTATCTCTGCACTTTTTTGGTCAGAAGGAAAAGGTATCAGATACATTTCTTCTCCCAAGTATTGCTTGCAAACTGAGTTATAGCTAAATAAATTGCTTAATTCCATCGTGTTATCGTCCCTTACAAACCCGACTACTCCTTTTACAAATTGTTTAATTGAATTATCTTTATCCACTAGTTGAGTTGGGCAGACAGCAGGTTGGATTGCTTTGCACATGTTTAAAAGTGAAATAAAATCTTCGGAATCAAAACTAGATTTTCTCTTGCCGTAATCTATATATTTCATATAGCTACATTGAATGAGGCTTTCAAAACTGAAGTCATTGCTGAACATATACTTACCTTTATTGTCGTTATTACTTGCAAATTTCTTTGCCATTTGAGCTAATTCTGTCCATGTAATTCCTCTATTTGTAATATTAAAGCCCTGATCTGAAAGAAATGATTTAGTTGTAATCATTACTGGCAAGTTTGAGTAAAGTGGAATAAGATTACGTTCACCATTAAATACACCACTGTCCATAACAGTCTTATTATATTCTTCAATTTTAAAGGATTTACTCTTTTCTATTAGCTTATTTAAGTCATACAAGGTATCATTTTCAAGTATTTTATGTAAATTCGGGAACTCTTTAACTCTAAAAACTAGTATGTCAGGACCTCCTCCAGCCATAATCTCTGTAATTGCCTTTTCCTTTACCCCACCCTCATCATTATCAAAATACCTTTTATCTTGTAATTTAATTTCAGGGTGCAAAGTACTGAATTGATTAATCACATCATCTATTTTGCTTTTTGACCAGCTAAGTACAGTGAGTCCTGATGAAGAGTCCTCTCCTTTTTGTCCTTCCTTGACATTTTGAAATGAACAAGCATTTAAGCTAATGATGAGTATTATACTAATTGCCGTTAAAAATAGCTTGTGTCTCATAACCCCTCCTGAAATGCACTAATATGATTTATTGCTTTAATTATTTAATAAATTAACAATAATCATACAACTTTTACATCATATTGTACAATAATATATCAATTGGATTCCCCATTTATTTATTCGTTCAGATATATAATGCATCTATTATCTATAGACTTCGCACATTGCTCAGCTGTTATTTTCCCTTCCAAGTACTTCTTTAAGTCATCTCGAATAATCCTGTTAATTCCCACATCTAAATACATTCTAATTGTTTATCATTTATTTACATGATGTTCATAAAATATAACAAATCATTCATTTAAGTAAATTGATACACGGTCATCTATAATTTTAGCCGTTTGTTCCGCTGTTCTGCTTCCATTTATAAATTCTGGCAATTCTGCTTCAATTATTTGATAAACATCATTTTCAAAAAGTTTGCCCACTCCAATGTTAGACCTTATTCTATTAATTTGTTCTGCAAGCGTTTTTGGTAATGTAATTTTTTGGGGTACATTTCCAGATAAATAAAGACTCATGTCATAATTAAAAGCGATCTCACTTACTGGTGTATACCTATTAACATCATAATTATTTGCAATTTGCTGATATTCATAGGTTAATAACTTTTTTATGTATTCAAAGGCATCCATTTTATTCTCACATTTTTTATTTATGCTTAATAAGTGAAATGGCCACACAATAATAGGGTCACTATCTTTTAAAACAGGACTCCCTAATATTTTAATTGGCTGTTTTAAAATTTTACCATCACTTAATCTACTCGTTAAACTTGGATCGTCTATTTGAGTAAAATTTATAAATACTACAATATCATTTTTTAACAAGTCAGTTCTATCATTATATTTACTTATTATATTATTTGGACAAATTGCAGGATATATATCCTTATATAGATTTAATAACTCCATAAACTCTTTTGAATTAAAGGATGTTTTTTTAGTTTGATAGTCTATAAATGGATTATTTATAGAAGATAATATTTGAGTAAAATTTAAGCTATCAATGAAATACTTTTTGTTATATTTATTATCTGAAATAAATTTTTTCATTACATTAGCAACATTCTTCCATGTCCATTCTATTCCATCAAGCTTGATATTATTCTTCTCCAATATTTCCTTTGTAGTAATAAAGCCAGCATTCAAATAATCTATTGGTATAAATAATCTTTTATCATTAATAATACCATAATCAAGAATTTTCTCGTGGTAATTAGATAACTTAAAGGTTGGATCCTTCTGTATAATCTCATTTAAATCGCAAAAAACATCATTTGAGCTAATTCTATATACATTAGGAAGAAGACCAAGTCTATTTACTATAATATCTGCCCCTTTTCCAGACAATAGCTCAGTAGTGTTTTTATTCTTGTATGCTTCAATATCTGTAAAAACCTTAGCCTCAATTTTGGTATTCTTGTTTTCAGCATTATACTTATTCACTGCATCTGATAGAATCTTATCGGAATCTAACAAATTAATTGTCAGCTTAGCTCTATTGTCATTTATAAACTCGTCCTCTTTTGAACATGAGGTGTTAATTCCTATCAAAAAAGCTATAAGTAAAACTATGCTTAATTTATAGACACATCTAACCATACTTATGTCCATACACCGCATTCTGAGCGAATAATCATGAATAAACGGAATGGACTCAGCACCTCCTCTTTATGTATTTTTTTAACCTTCACCTTACTAACTATCAATAACTGTAAAAACATCACATAATCTTGCGTGTGTATGTATGCATTCTCTTTTTATAGCCTATATTATGAATTATACACCAAATAACTTTTAATACCATTAATGTTAAGATATTGTCTATTATTTATTTACATGATGTTCATAAAATACAATAAATCATTCATTCAAATACAGTATTACCTTATCCTGAATAATCTCTGCGGTTTTTTCTGCAGTATATTTTCCATCTATAAAAGCCTTTACCTCACCATCGATAATATTATAGACCTGAGCATCTACAGTATCACATCTACTTATTCTTTGTATTTCTTGGTATTGTTCTTTAACTTGTGCCTTTCTTTTCTCTGCATCATATTCACCATCAACCACTTGGGAGTTACTAAGATTATTTATATAGAAGTTTACATTGTTAAAATAAGCATTATTATTTACAGGTATATAGAAAAATCCCTTTAAATCGTTAGCTTTCTGATATTCTTCCGTTAGAAGTAACTTAATGAATTCAAAAGCCTCTTTTTTATATTTACACTTTGAATTTATTGCTAACGACAGATTCGGTTCCAATAAAATGCTATGCGTATTAGTGCGCTGAGGAAATATATATGTATTTGCCAATTTGTTATATCTGTCCCTGCACCAAACTGCTGAATCCATATTATTTATTATCAAGGATTTACCATTGTTAAAATCCGAGCAGACAAATGAACTTTCAAAAGTATCTTCGCTAAAATAATACCCTATATCTTTTGGAATTTCTGTCTTTACAGAATAAAGTTTCTTATAAATATTCAGTAAATCAACAAATTCCTTAGAATCAAATTTTGCGTTCTTTTTTTCAACATCAATTAGATTTAATCCGCTTATTTTTACAATATCACTCAGAGTAAAATTATGTAGTGTCATAAAGTGTTTTCCAGTATTCTTATTCTTTTGCATAAATTCATATACTTCATTGGCAAAGTTCTCAAGAGTATATTTTTCTCCATCTGTCGTAAAGCCGTTCTTCTTTAACACTGCAGCTTTTGCAAAATATGTACTGAAGTTATAGCATAATGGCATTAAATATCTCTTTCCATCAATTACACCGCTATCCATTACCTTTTGATTATAATCTGAAAGCTTGAAACTTTTATCTTTTTCAATCAGCTCATTAAGGTCATAGAATATTCCTGAGGCAGCTGACTTATGTACAGCTGTTAATAACCCTTGTTCTGGGGAAATCTTTATAATATCAGGTCCTTCTCCTACAGATAGTCTAGTTATGTACTTATTTTTATATTCGTCGCTATAAGTAATTACATCCCCATAATTTATGCTTATATTTTTATGTGTTTCATTGAATTGTTTAATAGCAGCGAGTATATAACGATCTGAACTAATTACATCAATTTTTATTTCTGCTTTTGAGTTTTTAGTTTTGCTTGCATCATTTATCTCATCTTTGCTTGAACAAGATGTTATTGGTACAAGTGCTATAATTAATAATAGAATAACTATATAATTTTTAGTTTTCATGAGTAGTTTTTTCCTTTCAGTTAGCCAGCATATCAGTTAAGCGTATAAGACATTATTAATGTATTCAATTTTATTTTTGGTATATCTGTAAACTATACTCTAATTTGCTTTTTTATCATTGGAATTAAGATATTGTTTAACATTTATTTGCATAATGTTCATAAAACACAATAGGTCACTCATTCAAATATAACATAACCTTATTCTGAATAATCGCTGCTGTCTTCTCTGCGCTATATTTCCCATCTATAAAAGCCTTTGCCTCTCCGTCGATAATATCATAAACCTGAGCATCTACAGTATCACACACACTAATTTTTTGTATTTCTTGGTATTGTTCTTTAACTTGTACTTTTCTTTTTTCTGCATCATATTCACCATTCACTGGTTGGGTATTGCCAAGGTTACTAATATAGAAATTTACGTTGTTTAAATAAGCGTTATTATTGACTGGCAAATAATGATTAAATCCATTTATACCGCCAGATTTTTGATACTCTTCAGACATTAACATTTTAATAAACTCAAAAGCCTCTTTTTTATATTTACACTTTGAATTTATTGCCAAAGACAAATTAGGTTCTAGTAGAATGCTCTTTTTATTTGTGTATTGAGGGAATATATATGTATTTGTCGTTTTGTTGTTTTTGTCTCTGCACCAAATCGGATTATTTATGTTGTTGATTATCAAGGCATTTCCGTTGTCAAAATCCGGACAAACTAATGACATGTCAAATACATCTTCGCCACCATTGATTGTTATACCACTGGAAAGTTCAGTCTTTTCTGAGTAAAGATTTTTATATATATTTAGTAAATCAACAAATTCCTTAGAATCAAATTTTGCGTTCTTTTTTTCAATATCAATTAAATTTAGTCCGCTTATTTTTACAATATCGCTTAAAGTAAAATTGTAGAGGGTCATAAAGTATTTTCCGGTACCCTTATTTTTTTGCATAAATGCATAAACTTCATCAGCAAAGTTTTGAAGCGTATATTTTTGCCCCTCTGTAGTAAAGCCATTCTTTTTTAACACTCCATCTTTTGCAGTATATGTGCTAAAGTTATAGCTTAATGGCATTAAAAATCTCTTTCCACCAATTACAACGCTGTCCATTACCTTTTTGTTATAATCAGAAAGCTTGAAGCTTTTATCTTTTTCAATCAACTCATTAAGGTCATAAAATATTCCTGAAGCAGCTGTCTTATGTACAGCTGTTAACAACCTAAGTTCAGGAATAACTGTTATAATGTCGGGGCCTTCTCCTACAGACAGTCTGGTTATATACTTATTCTTATAATCCTCACTATACGAAATTACATCACCATAATTTATTTTAATATTTTTATGAGTTTTATTGAACTCACCGATTGCAGAAAGTAAAAAACGATTATAAGTAATAACATCTATTTTTATCTCCGCAACGCTATCTTTTGGTTTGATTGAGTTTTTGTCAATTTTATCCCCTGAACACGATGCTGTAACTACAAGTGTTATTATCAACAAGAGCATTAACATATACTTTTTAGCTTTCATATTTATGTCCATGTCTCACATTGAATAGCAATGAAATGTGCATTTCCTTGAAAGAAATGTTATGGACTTGGCACCTCCTTTGAAGATTGTAATATTATCCAATAATAAAACATTACCATACAAGGAAGTCATATGATAAGTGACCATAGTCATATAAACAGTCATCTATTTCCAAAATATATATAAATAATTGGTTGTCCAGTTAGAAAGCACCTAATATAGCAAACTACGGTTTAAAGCTTTCCACAATGAGCTATTGAGTTTTGGGCAAATTATTCTTTTAACCCGGTAGGTTACAATTCGTTTTATGTCTTCTAGAATATTGGTGAATAGTAATTTACTTCATTAACTCATTTATAAGCCGTACAGGATTAACAATCTTCTTCAGCTTATAATCATAATTGATAAAATTATTTTTAATGTGAACAGTGTCATCTGTTTTGAGAGCTGTATGCCAAAACTCCTGCGGTGTAATCTCAGGTCTAACCTGACAAGCCAGTGCAAATAAACCTGCAATATATGCAGCTGAAAGTTTTTTGCCCCCAACATTATAAAAAGCATAGTCACTGTCTCCTGTGGGACTGGCAGTACATCTGGAGTCCATTGGGGCCAAAAGTACTTCTTTAGCATTGCTATATTTCTCAAACATAAAAAATCTGCTCTTCCACTCCTCACCCGGACCATAAGAGGAAGCATCGTCAGGATTTGAAAGAGGATTTCTTCCAAGTCCGCTAAAATCCATCTCCTGATTATAGGTTTCATATATAGAATTAGAAATAACAAATATTCCTTGCTCTTTGGCCTCTTCTACAGCCTTATTTATGGCATTATAGCCATTATCAGTCTGAGTCCATCCTCCATCTATAACTAACGCTCTTATCTTATCTTCTTTTGAAAGGGTTTCATTAATTTTGACAATTCTGTTTATAGCTAATGCAAGTGATGAGAAATCAACATCTGGCGTCCCCTGAGTTGTTATCCCATGTGTTTCTGCGATATAATAAATGCTTGATTCAGGAGCAACTCCTGTTTTCTCCCCTGCTACAGTTGATACAACAGCGCATCCGCTTGGTGTAGCAGTTTTATCAAGGCAGTGTATTTCTTCATATAATTTCAGTTTATCTTTGTACTCTACATGATTAACCAACAAAGCTCCGTCAATAATAGCAATTCCAACACCCTTTCCAGTAATCCCCGACTTATGCAGTTCACGTATATTTAAGCCTGGATTTTTACCATACTCAATAATTTTTTTAGGGTTAAATTTATCTGGCAAGCCATAAGGCCATTTTGTAGTAGTATCAAAATCAGCATGAATTAAATCTTCGTATCTGTCCTTAAGATCAAGAGATGTCAAGTCGTAGCTACGCAAATCTACTTGTAACTGACTCGGCTGATACTTATCATATGAAGGTAGAGTCTTTAATTTCCCTCTCCCCAAATCAAGAGTTAATGGTCTTTTTGTAATCTCTGGATTGGGTTCACTTTGATTAGCACCGTTGCAACCAGCTAAAATTGAAGTAATTAAAATTAACAGAATAACATATTTATTTTTTTTCACTCCTAATGCCCCCATTTGATTATTCACTTTCTCTTAAAAAAATTACGGCTTTAGTTCTGTCATTAGTTCCAATTTTACTGTAAATCATACTTATATAATTCTTAGTTGTTCCTTCAGATATACATAATGCAGATGCAATTTGCTTATTGGTGTAACCCTTGACCATCAGTATTGCGATTTCCTTCTCTCTATCAGAAAACTCAAAATCATTATACTTACTAATTGTTTGTTCATTATTAGATATTTGCGAAAGCCTTGTTGCAAGCTTAACTGCTATATTCGAAGGCATAAGCATATTCCCGTTCACACTTTCACGTATTGCCTGAATGAGTTTATTCCCTTGTATATCCTTTAAAAGATACCCACTTGCTTCATACTGAAGAGCTTGTATTATGTACTCATCGTCGTCAAAGGTAGTCAACATTATTACCACTGTAGAGGAATTATTCTTTTTAATTATTCTTGTACTTTCCACACCATTCATTAAAGGCATTCTAATATCCATTAATACCACATCCGGACTCAGCTTTTCAGCTAACTCATAAGCTTGAATTCCATTTTCAGCTAACCCGATTACTTCTATGTCTTCTTCAAGATCTAATATAGTTTTTAGCCCATCTCTCATAAGTGTTTGATCATCAGCTATAAGTACCTTAATAATATTCATTAATACACTCCTCCTCTATCGGAATATCTACTTTAAGACTACATCCATTCCCTAAAGAAGATTTAACACTGAATTCTCCCCTCAGTTCCTCTATCCGCTCCTTCATAGCAGTAAGTCCAAATCCGAGAGTTATGTTACCGCATCCTTTACCATTATCCGTTAATGTAAGCATTATTCTATTATTTATATATTTCAATTGGAGTGCAAATTCAGAACACTTCCCATGTCTTATTCCATTTGTTAAACCTTCCTGTACAACATGGTATAGAACCCTTTCCTGCTCAGAATTTAAAAAAGGTAATTGTGAAAAACTAGACCTTACAGACACACCTGCATGTAACTCTGTTTCGCTAATAAGTGCTTGTACAGAAGGAATAAAAGATAACACCCCATTACCATTCTTCAACAATTTTACCGAAGACCTTATATCACTTAGTCCCTTCCTAACTTGTTCCTGAGCTAACTCCAGTTTTTCCAAAGCAAGATTGAGATCTTTTGGTGCCAAACGTTTACCTGCTTCTATTTCAATTGAAACAGTAGTAAGTGTATGTCCAACAGTATCGTGGATTTCCCTTGCTATGCGGTTTCTTTCTCGTAATATAGTCATTTCTTCAAGAGATTCCATCGTTTTTTGGAGTTTATTATTTACTTCCTTAAGTTCATTAGATTTAATCTCTAATTCATTCATTGTTTTACTTAATATCTGACTTTGATTAGTTTGATATCCTGCTATATAAATCATTCCGATTATAAAAACAAAATAAAAAGAATTCTCAATTATATTAGGGAACAGATACAAAAAGTCGAAATAGTTCCATCTGGTGTATTTCAAGTAAATTGTCAGTATCAATAAAAAATATCCTATACCCATATAAATAAAACAATATTTATTAAAATGAAATATAATTATATCTGACACTATTAAATAGAAGTATATCTGAGAAAAATTCGATACATCAATATAGTTTATACTGAATATAGCTAAAACAGCTATGAGCAATAATATCTTATCAAGGTTTTTATTAACCAATTTAATTATTAAAAAATGGCGTATACCAAAAAGTGTAGTTATAAGTAATGACAATAGAATCAGTGGTATCATCGTGTTTCTATTATTGAAGACAATAAGTACTCCAATCAATAATGCTGAAAATGGAATTATGGCTGAAATTATTTTATGATGTTTTATACCAAGCATGATTTTACCTCTGATTGTTTATATGAATTATTTTAGCATTTATATCCATTATATACAATGCAAACAAATGATTCGAAATATAGACCCACAAAAGATGCATCACAATTTTGATTTTATTTGTATACTATCAGAATAATAGGGATATCAATTGCTAAAAATTTAGCGATATCCCTATATATATTAATATTTATTTCAAAAGCGTAAGACAAACATCAAGGGTAGTGTAAGCTCTTTACTCATTTAAATAACTCTTTACTTTCTCATCAATAGCCTTAGCAGTCTGCTCCGCGGTATTTTTTCCATTAACAAAATCAGGTAGCTCTGCTTTGATTATTTGATCAACAATTCCATCCCCAAGAGTACAGCTATTAATTTTTTCAAATAAATTTGTAATAGAAGTACTTGATTCAGTTGCAGGCTTAAAGATCTTACTTTGCTGTGCAAATACTGATTTCATTACAGGTGCGTTCAAGGTTTCATCATCTTGCATTGTTTTTGTCAGCATAATCTTTATGAAATCCAATGCTTCTTCTTTGTATTTACACTTAGAGGTTATTGCTACAATATTTGATGTAAATGAATTAATGCCCTTTTTTCCATCAAGCGTCGGATAAGGTATATATATCGGCTCCTCATTAAAAACTTTAACGTTACCTGTATTATTCTTCACTACACCCGTATAATTTTCTGTATGGAGCAAACTTAATTTTAATCTTTTTTCAATGTTAAGCTCTTCTTTTTCTACTTCATTTGGGCATACATATGGAAGAAGTTCTTTATATATATTCAATAACTTTATAAATCCTTCAGAATTAAAGTTTGATGTCTTTTTATTATAATCAACATAAGAGCTTTTATCAGAATATTTCATATCAAAAAAATTAAAACTAGAATTAAATAAGTATTTACTTGTACCCTTACCGCCTCCGCAATATTCTTTTGCAATTTTAACGAGATTTTCCCAAGTCCAATTTGTTGTATCTAATTTATAATCTCCTAATACTGCATTATATGTGTAGAAGTAACTAAAGCAATAGTCTATCGGTATAATGTATCTTTTCCCATTATATATACCGGCATTCAGAATTTTCTCATCATAATTTTCAATTTTGAGTTCAATATCTTTTGAAATTAATGGGTTCAAATCACACAGGAGCCCGTCCTGCATTAACTTGTAGCTATTAGGCAAGCCCCAAGTAGGAAGAGTTATTATATCTGCACCTTGTCCAGATGCAAGCTCAGCCTGAAATGTCTCTTGGAATGAATCAAAGCCATCTGTTGTTAATACTTTTTCTTTAACTCTTATATCACTGTGGATATTTTTATAATAATTTAATATTGTTGAATAATAATTACTTAATGGAGAGAAGTAACAAATATTAAGAGTCTTTTCTGAACTATCTGAAGTAGTAGTACTTTCTTGAGTAGCAGTAGCCTCAGCCTTATCGCCCTCAGATGCTGTATTATCAGAACAGCCTGTCCCTAAAATAGAAATAGAAAGTGTGGCTATTAATATTAAACTGACCCATTTTTTCAACATAATTATATTTCCCCCTTGAAACAATATAATAAAGATTCCACCCTTATTTTAGAGTATAAAGCACAATAATGGCCTAAAATGCCGTTATCAGTACATTTGTAATTATATGCTTTTTGCCATATTTCGTCAATCACTATTGACTTATACTAAGTTTAATGCAATTAAAATTAATATTACATTGTATTTTGTCAAATAAAAAAGACTGTTGCAGAAACGAGTTAACAACACTTGTTGGGTATCAATTACCATCTACAAGATATTCTTAACTCAGAAAGTGTACAACAGCCTCTTTGTCTTAATGCAAGCATTTATTTTTCATTCTTATCTTTAGGTTTCTTGTTGCTCTTTGTGCTTGAATTCTGACCAGGGTTCGGAATTTTTCCATTACTAACTTCAGCTCTGGCCTTTCTCAGGTCAGGTTGTTGTTTATCTTTTTCCATAGCTAAAGACCTCCTTCCTGTCTTCGTAACTTAGACAAGCGTAATTATAAAAAAAGTTTATCTGTGTTCACCCACTATTTACTATTATTGTGGGCATTATCTATGTAAAAAATACGAAATTTAATTAAAATAAAACGATTTGCACAAATAATTTTTTATTACTCTAGCATCCCAAAATTTATTTATATAAATTTGTCATGTTTGTCCTCAAACGTCATATTAGTAATAATGGGGGGGATGACATATGGGAATGATTAGTCAGAAAGATCTAATTAATTTGGAATTGAAAACTGATGAGCAAATATCAGAGTACTTTCTTGAGCTTGCAAAAGCTAAGGCAAGGATTGATGCTGAGCTATATTATAAAAATTCAATGGCTCTACGAAAATACAATTCACATATCTCTTTTATATACTCTCTTATTTTAGGAACAGTTGGAATTTGTTTAGGTTTTTGGATTAGCCATCTTACGAAATAATGTTAAGAAACAAAAAACCTCACAAATCTAATTAATCTGTGGGGTATTCTTCGTTGTTTCGAGATCTATTTGATTTCCTTATTTCGTCAACAGCATTTTTGAATTCGCATTGCAAATTTAAATTTATGAATTTTAAGTACTCAATTATCAAAGCAATGCCTTTCTCATAAGAAATCTTTAAGTACTTACTTTCTGAAAACATCATTCCGCTTAATCTATAATTTGATATACATTCTCCCATAATGTTAGCTTTGTCTTGTAATTCTATCTGAATATCTGATAATATCTTATATCTCTCGTGATTTTGTATCATGTATAACGCAATGTCTGAAAATCTTCTTAACAAATACAATGCAGCATCTGTCTTGGCTCTTTTAGTATGTTCTTTTACTGCAAATGCCTGACACATAATCTCATTTACTTCGTAAGCCCTAACCATACGTCTGAAGTGAAATAATGCATCTCTAAAATTTGTATAGCATGCAATAGGTAAAAATATACGCAGTATATTTGCTAAATCGTCACATACTACTAAAAACTCTGATGTCTCTAATATGTCCTTTTGATAGATACGGTGACAATAATTATCCTTATCTGTAATATTCATCTTAGATAGATTAATCATTTATACCATTTTCCATGCAATATTTTGCAATGAACCCATTTTCCGCATATTTAATGTCTTTTTGTATAAGGCCATTTTCATGATTATCAGATATATATCCTCCACGATCTTCTACAGGTGAAAGCATTATTCTAGGGACATCAAAATTAATTAAATCATGAAACTGGTCACTAAGCTTTGTTACCATCTCGTTCTCCTTCTTTCTCTTTGCTATTATTGCTAATTAATGATAAAAGATATTTATGAACATAAATCCTTTTTTCAGGAGTTATAATATCTTCCTCATCTAGTTTTGAATAATAATTATCAACCTCACTCTTGAAGTCAATATTTTTTGAATAAAAATTTGCATCTATAATAAATGCATCTAACATTTTATTTCTGTTCTGTTCACATTCATCATGAAACTTCTGTTTTTCTTCTATTTCACTATTTTTAAATGATTCTGCTTTTTCTTGATATGCTTCATGCAACCGTCTATAACTTTCAAAGAATTTTCTAAAGCCCCCATATAGTTGGCAATTATTGTAATTCTCTAAACAAACGATTGCTGCTATATTATCACATAAAAACTCCTCAATGGCAATAACAATATATTCATACTCTCTCATAAACACCCTTTATACAATGCCTATTTCTATATTCTATTTTATAATAGGCAATCTTCACAAATATACTTAATTTGTTCATACTCTCTTTCTGGTCTACAAGCTTTAACAAGGTTAATATCATTTAACTTTTTGCATATCGAACAATTTACCTGTTCACCAGATATAGATATTCTTAATCCTGACTCCGCAGGCACAATTCTCATTTTATTATTAGAATTAACCTTCTCTAACTCCTTCTTTAACTCCAGCACAATCTCGTGTCTACAGTCACCATTAACACAACAAAACTCAGTTGCTAATGCAAGTTTAGCTTTTACTCCACTCAATAGCTTTAGGCTACCATTAAATCCTAAATGATTATTTTTTTGCTTTATTTTCTGTACATCTTTAGCATATATGTCACTTATATTAAATAAAATAACATCCGTATCATCATATAATCCTATCAACTTATCAAAAAAACGTGTGTCCGATGTATATCCCCAAACAGGACTATTTCTTTCATCTTTAAATTTAAGCTTTATGCCATATGTATTATTTTTATATGTATCGTCATTACTTTTTATATGCTCTGTGTTTATTGACATTAATTCAATATTGCCGTCATTGTCAATAGCCTCCCATTGGGTAAGCCTTGACAAATCTTGTACAGTTTGATTTCCCATAATATCTCTATTACTGACAATAGTTTCAGCATCCATAATCCATTTTATTTTATGTTCCTTCGGTTCTTCAAATTCACATTTAATTTTTTTATAGAATTTTAGTGATCTAGTTTTATCTCTGTTAAATTCATGCAACAATGCCGACAAGCTTCTAACATCATTATTATGGTCAATATGATTATGCGTAACAATAACTATATCTATATCATCAATAAAAATATTATTCTGATGCATTAAAGAAACAAAGCCAATACCTGGGTCAACTACTATACCACAACCATTATAGCGGAAAAAGAAGCCTCCGCCTCTACACTCCATATTAAAAGCCGCCGAATGAACTATAGGAGTGCTGGAGGAAAAACCCTTTAAGCAAATAAATTTATTATCAATGTCCCGATAATCTTTAACAAAGCCCTGTGACTCACAATAATAATGAAACTGTGAATCTTTATTAAAATAAGGTTCTAATTTCAACGGAATACCATTGCACCCATCATTCTTCATAGTTATTTTTCATCCAAATTTTGCGTATTTAATCTCTATACTATATCATATTTTAAGTAATATGTCAAGTAATTCCAATTGTTTAGTGCCATTTTAAAAGCGATCCTTTTAAAAGCTATTAGCCATTTTGCAGAACAAGTCCATAATAATTATATTAAATCCCGCTCTTTAAAGCTCATATACCTACTACCTGCTGCAATAATGTGGTCTACAACCTTAACTGATATAGGCTCAAGAGCTGCCTTTATTTTCTTGGTCAATTCAATATCATCATTCGATGGATTTAAGCTTCCACCAGGATGGTTATGGGCAAGTATTATGCTATTTGCTTGATGCCTCAAAACCAACTCTACTACCAATCTGGGATATACAGGCACTTCGTTTAATGTTCCTTCGTGAAGTAACGCAGCATAATTCACTCTATTCTGCGAGTCTAAACATATTACATAAAATGCTTCATACGTTCTTCCTGCAAACAAGGCTATTGCGTATTCTCCTGCCTTAGTTGAGCTATTCAGAATGGGCTTGTCTCCCCATTTTCCTTTTAGGTATCTTCTTGATAATGAAGGTATTAACGAAACAAGAATGGCGGTATTCTCACTGACTCCACATTTTCTACAAATATCTTTTGGGTCAGCTTCAAACACTCCTGCTAAAGAGCCATATTCATTGATCATTTTGTGCGCCAGCTCATTTGTATCTTTCATCGGGATACAGAAAAATAGCAACATTTCTAGCACTTGATAGTCCTCAAATGCATCTATGCCTTCTGTTAAGTACCTAGTTTTTACTCTTTTACGATGTCCCTCATGTAGTTTTTTTTCCATAGAACCCTCTTGCCGAAATGTATAATTTTAAAAATGATATGTCATACTCTAGATTATATTTGATTCTAACCAAGACAATTGAGATTTCAAGTAACCTTGATTATTTGTTTTAATTTACTTTAGTAATTTAGGTAATAGTTTGACAGTTAGTCCGATAGCTAGTTTGACAGCTTTAAAATAGTTTGATAGCTTTTAAATACTTTGTTTTTTCTTTGATATATAAGATTTAGTTTTAGAATTTTTATGAATTTGATTACTGTAAAGAGAGATACGCACACATAGAAACGACTCTCAGTTTAAGTTCTAAGAGTTTTCTTATAAAGTAATTTTTTTACATTACCAACTATTTAAGTTTATAATATAAATTTAATTATGTCAACATATCAATTATGACATTTTTCAACGTCTAATTTTCCATAAATAGTTCATCATTAAACGGTCAACCGATTCACTTACATCTTCAGTATTCTCTTTATCCATTTTATCTGAATAAATAAGGACTTTCATTATTTCAGAAAGAATTTTATCCATTATACTGTTCTTCATTCTTTCTCTTTCTGTATCGTTGTATATCATTTTACTCCTCCTTGCTTATAGCATATTTATTTTTGCTTTTGTATTTATACTGATAAAACAGGGTGGGAAGGGGGGGGGCATTCAATCCCCCACCCTCAAAATCCGGCACGGTTTTGATATTAATTTATTTAGGTACCAGTGCCTTCTTTTAATCTCATAATTTCAGGAGAAATGAGTTTATGAGAATCTGCTAAACAATTTAGATACCATTAGTACCATTATTATGTATAAACAGATTATATTTATAAAATAGAAGTGTACCAACTTATTTCAGATAGTTTGTCGAAAAATTTAAAATTAATCCGGTACACTTCGTACCATTTCATTATAATACTACAAGTAAAGGCAGTCAACTACTTTTTGGTATATTTTAGAATTATTTCTACTAATTGAATCTTATATGTTTAAACTTATATTATAATGACATATTTCTATACTTACACTATAAAAAGGTTCAATAGCAAACCCTCTAAAAGCCTTAAGCATATGCCTTATCTAATAGTCAATGTTTTAAACTTCAATTGACTTTGTAAAAAGGATTGCTTTAAACAACTTTAATCCCTTATAATTATCTAATGAGGTGATTAAAAAATGTCTGTTTTTTCAGAGAGAGTCAAACAATTGCGCAAAGACAAAAAGCAATCACAGAATGAAGTTGGAAAAGCTTTGGGAAAGAGTAGAGAAACCATATCAAAATATGAACTAGGTGAAAGAGAACCTGACCCAAATGTTATCGCCTTACTTTCAAAGCATTTCAACGTATCGTCGGATTATATGCTGGGAATCACTGATGATTCAGGAAAAATGTCTACGAAAACAAGAAAACCTTTAGCCCCTGAATTATATGCTTTTGAATACTATTTAAAAAATAAAGAATTTATACCTTATCTGCGGTTAGCAGTAATTATGAAGGAATCCAATATAGAACCCTATGAATTTGAAGAACTTATAAATAAAAGAATTGAACAGCTAAAACAGCAAAAACACCTATAATATTACAGGTGTTTTTTGCTGTTCTTTAAATTGCTATGTAAGCAAATTTCTTTGAAATTATTGCTTATCACGATTTACCAAATGCTTTGGAGCTTTTGGCTGATAATAAGTTGACATACATGCCGAGCAAACACCTGATAGTGCAAGCATTGTAATCACAGCTGACAAAGGTGCAAGTAAAAATTTAATTTTTGACTTCATAATTGTTCTCCTCTATATTAAATTTACCCATTAAGGTCATCTATAAGTTTAACTGCTTCCTCTACCTGATTATTTACCAATAAGGTACGTATTTCATCAAAAGCAAATTTCACATCATTCTCTAAGTCATTATATTTATTAAAGGTTTTTACCACTAAACCAGTAATCACAGTATAAATCAATTTAAAAACTAAAAAATTAAGCACCAGCACTATTATAAACATAGCTACCGAGAATGCTATTTGATAGACTATCTGCAACTTATCAAAAATTGAAACAAATACAAAATATAACAATTGTTCTCCAAACCCTAACAATAAAAATGATGCCAGAAACATCTTATGAAATTTTCCGCTTATGCGTGTAGCAAGTAAAATATCATGCTTCCATAAAAATACTGCTACCAGTATCTGTATAATCCTTTGAGGTAAAGAAAGCAGCACATACCAATAATATCCATTTTGAAGATTTTCCATTCCATTAAAGCAATATGTAATCACGTATGGTGAATATATAACTTCAGCCGTAGTCATTATCATAAAAACGAATGCTATTCCAAATAAGGCATATACCAGCTTCATCCTGTATACAAGCATCATTATAAATGTATATGCAATAGTATGTAATGCTACACTTGTTAATATATTAGGAGATATCGGTCTTATAATACATGATGCTAAGAGCATTAAGGATAATGCTGTTAAAAACCTAATTACATTATGCTTATTTATTTTCAAATTTTCTCTACGTTCAGTAATAAGTAAGGCTATTATTAAATTTAAAAATGCTTCAGGTAATGATACTAAAAATAATATGTACAAATTCATTACCATCAAAAATCACCTTTTCTATAAATTATTTTCGTTTCTAGTTTATGATAAAATTTTCATTAAGTAAAGACATTCAGAAAAAGACTTAATTACACCAGCTAATCGACAATATATGCTACATTAAAACTATTATTGCATTAGCAATTTTTACACTAATTTGTAAATATACAGTTGTTGTTTTGATTTTATCGTGTGTAATGTTTATTGGATCAGTTTTAAGATAATAAAAGCACTTTAGATGATACATTAATTGTAAATCAATTTGTTTTGAGTGTCAATTCAATACAGTAAAAGCAACAATAGGTGGTGCTCAATCTGTAAATCAACAAGTTTAAATGTCAATTCAAGATAGCATACCACTATAAATGATGCATTAACTGCTGTAATTCAATATATTTTTTGGTAACTTAATGCATTAATTTCTTTTAACATGCCTTTGGTGTCAGTCCATACTCAATTTTCTCAAAAAGCTTGTGCCCAATTGGTGTAATCCCAAACACCTCAAGTAAAACACTAAAGCATAATGAAAGAGTATACATATTCATTCCATGCATTGTTAACACTAAAACCAATATTAGCCATACAAACATATAAATAATTGATAGCGTTTTAAACTTCCTTTTTTCCTTTGGATCTGTAATCAATCTGTTTGGTGTATCTTTTGGTGCATACTTAATTAAAGCACATATAGCCGCTATAAATGTCAATGTTAAAAAAATCATGAGACTCTCAATACCCCAATACTGATTTGTATACCGGGCGATCAAGGCTGATGTAACAAATAAACCTATCGTTACAAAAAGACACTTCCCATAGGTTTTCATATGGTACCCACCCGCCACCTTGCGGAGCAGTGCAAATGATACCAATATTGTAAGTGCTGGGATCAACACTCCAAGAATAAGGGAAACAGCTACTAACGTAACAAAATTAAAAATACTGCCAATCCCTATTTGGAATCCATAATAATATACAGCTTTTTTTTGGTGATCTTCGTTGAGCATCTGGGATAGACCTTTTGCACAAGAGTATGACCATTTGTTTATAAACCTCATAATAACCTCCACGCCCACTTTGGCACAAAAAAATAAAACTATTCTAGTATATAAGCTTAAACATTACTACTACAAGCATCGTACTTAATAATGTTCCTAATAAATAGTATTCAGCAAAATCCTTATCTTCTGATATCTTATTATACCTTGCTACAGATTTAGCAGTAAGCACCAGACCTATTGCTGAAATCTGGTTCATTAGCAACAAAATATATATAATAAGCCTCTCTAATATACCTATAAATTCTCCAGTATTTCTGTCATCCTTTTTTGTAAACATGATACATTCTTCTGGCTTATACTTTGATAGGAGCTGTTTTATAGTTATGTTTGTAGGTTTTAATACAAACAGTACCATACACAATGCTGATAGCATTTCTATTTCCCCTACGCCCAATACATTTAAAAACTTGTCAAATATATTTAATAAATATATGGGTACATTGTTAACTGTCATATAATAAGCCACTAACACCAAACTCGCTATATGAATTGCTTGATCAACTATGTAAATTGTTCTAGCAGAACCTTTTCGCTCAGTATTATGCTTAATAAAGCAACATTTTCCCAAGTCAATAAGCGCATGTATTGAAGCCACAACAATAATAGAAATAAACATTTTAGATGAAAATATCGGAACAATAACAACTATGTATGCAAGTAAATATATGCCCATATGCAAAAAAAGTTTAGATATTTTGTTATTTTTAAGTACTGCCAGCCTATCGTTCTGGAAATAAAAATCTCCCAGCATATGTGCAAGTAAATAAATTAAAAAATACTCCTTAAACATTCTCTCTCCTTAGTATTTCGGATAAAATGCTGGAAACCGTACTTACCGCTTCCTTAAATGAATAATAATCTGCATTTGACAAGTTTTTTTGAACACTTGATTGATTAATTCCTAAGCGATTGGCAACCTTCATTTGGCTATCCCTATATGCAAAATAATCACAAACCACTTCTCTTTGCCTCTTTGTCCAATTATTTTTTATTACGGTAAGCAAGGATAATATCGTATTTAGCATTTTCTCTGCCATTTCATTTTCTATGCCTAGCTTTACCATAATATCAGATTTAGCTTTTTTATTTTTCTTTTCACTATTTTTTAAAGATTCAATAGCATATCGAGCATTGTAATATGCAGGTCCATCTGCGCCAAGTGGGACTTCTTCATCTATGTCAGTAGTTATTTCTCCAATACCGATTCCAAATCTAATTTCAACAGGATACATTTTTGATTCTATCTCATTTATAATGTTCATTATATTGTCTCCACAGCGTAGAAGCCCTTGAAACTCGTCGCCTAGCGTTATCATAAACCTCGAAGCTACATCATCTGAATAAATCTGATTTATTTCTGATAGTATACCTTTTAATTTCAATTGGACTGATTTCCTGTCAATTACCTGCTTTGATTTTTTTATATCTCCTATTATAGCAATATATGGATTAAAATTGAACTGCATTTTTTACCACCTCTTCATAAATTATTATATGCTTTTTCATAACATATATCAATTATTATTCAGTCAGAGGCGAATAATTTAATTTTATTCATTAATATACGAATAATTAGATTTTATTTATAGTTGAATAATTTGGTCTTTTTACGATTGCACTAACCCCTACTTTAAAATAGAGAAAGAAGAACGCTATGATTTTTTCATAACATATATCAATTATTATTCAGTTATTATCTTATATTTAATAATTGAAAACTAATTCAAAAATCATATTCCTTGGGGCTTTGTAGTGCATTTATATTTCATCAAATCTCCTGTTAAATTCAAGTTCTGTATGTGCTGCTATAACATGTTGCATGTTCGTATAACTTCTTTAAAAAGTTTTCATCTTGCTCATTTACATTGTAATACTTATTAAAGCCATTATATGTACTAAATCCAAGCATATAAACAGCGATTGCCATAGATAGTTCTTTTTCATTGTCTGTAAACAATTCTGATACCTTTTTTAGCTCATCAACTACTGTGTCATTTGGAGCAAGCACCAATTTTGATGTATCTACAACCTTCTTAATTACATCTGGTAACACCATACACATTTTATAGAAAGCATCATCCTCACCTGTAACAAGTGCATAGAATTGATCCATGCTAACTCTGCGGATTAGCCTGTGCTGGACTTTTTTGCCGTCAACTGTAGCACTCCATTTGACATTCTGTGATTTTTTTGCAATTGCCTCAACTAAGCAACACGCACAGTCATCATCATCTAATATTTGGCTCTGCATTTTTATATATGTTTTCCCAGAAGATGCAGAATTCATCGTATTATGTTTGTTTTTCATTTCTATATAAATAGTATGAACTATATCTCCATCAGGCATTTTAATACCTTCTGAATTTTTATATATTACATCCCATCCTTCATTAGGAACAATACACCCTTTGAAGTATGAGAATATTTTTTGATGAAAATATCCAATATCATTATTATTTGACTTATCTCTTTGCCTGAAAATTTCATTTTTAACAATTTCATCCCACGAAGATTTGTAAACTGTTTTATCAAAAATTAATTTTATCGGATCAATCAAATTACTGTTAAACCGTTTTAAGTCATACGACTTTAGCTTCTCACCATATTTTAAAATAGTTGCCTGTACATGATTTTCAAAATCCTCTTCAGTAATAAATTTTAAGCTCCAGTCCAACCTATTGTTCCCCCTGTTCTAATGACTTTTTTATTTCTATGCCAATTTCATATGCTAAATTAACAGGAACTGCATTGCCAACCTGCTTATACTGCGATGAGACATTCCCGCAAAATTCCCACTCATCCGGGAAACTCTGGCATCTAGCGTTTTCTCTGACAGTAAAAGGCCTTGCCTCTAGTGGGTGACATCTTTCTGTTTGCTTCTGAGAAGGTGAGGTCAGCACCGTTAGTGATGGTTCATCTAAACTCATTCTACGCAAAATTCCTGTTCTTCCACCTTCCATATGCCAACAACTTTTCATGTAATTCTTAGCTATTTCAGGGTCAATATCCCTCCAATACCCACCAGGAGGGACTAATTCAAATATTTCACGTTTATTTGAGCCATACTGAACTCCTGGTCCATTTGGTACATCCTTCAATACATCCCTTAGCACTGGTTTATAATCATGTTTTATAGGAAATTTGAAGTTTATTTTATTAGTTAAATCATTTCTGATTCCAATTGTTATTAATCGTTCTCTTTTTTGTGCAACACCATAATCCCATGCATTTAATACTTGCTTTTGAATTGAATATCCTGAATTCTCAAATATATCTAACATAGTTTTGTAAGTCTTACCATGATCATGCGTTAATAAGCCCTTTACATTTTCAAACAAAAACATTTTTGGCTGCAACTTTTCTAAAAAAATTGCATAATGGTAAAACAACGTACCTCTTGCATCTTCAAGTCCAAGACGTTTTCCAGCATAAGAAAAAGCCTGACAAGGAGCTCCTCCAGACAGTAAGTCAAGTTCACCTTTATTTATTAAAAATAACTCTTCTAAATTTAAACAAGAAATATTGGCAATATCATCATTTATTACATTCCATTTAGGTCTATTATTTTTCAAGGTTTGCGCAGCTTCCTTATCAAGCTCAATTAACCCTAAAGTCTTAAACCCCGCCTTTTCAATGCCAAGAGCCAATCCACCTGCTCCAGCAAATAATTCAACTGTAGTAAACATTTCTTCCCTCATTATCTATTATTTTTGCTAGTTTTTGCATCATATATAATTATAAAGTCGAACAAGCCTGAGATATTCTAAGTTTAAAGAACAAATCAAAGCTTTAATTTTCGAAAGCATTGTAGTTCGTTTCATATATTTCATATGTAAAATACCATAGTGTAAGTATAGCATATTTTTTGCTTTGTAAAGTATACCTATATTCCTTTTATAAATATTTGGGATATATATAACTCTATTTTTCCACTCAAAGCTATAAGCTTTTTGGAAGAACACAAAAAGTATGTGGTATTTTTCCAACACAGAAAAGTCACAACCACACATAAAACGTGTGATATTCGTTGCTCACCACCATAAGAAAAGCGACCAGCTATGTGGTCGCTTTTCTTATTAATTCTATTGATTTGTTTGCCTAGAACTCTAATATATTGTTACACTTCCATCCCGTAGCCTAACATTTTCTAGCTTACAGAAGTTGCCATCACCAAAGGCTCCCCCTTCATTGAATTTTACAGCTGTAGTAGTAGAAATAGTAGCAACTCTTTTAAACTTAATATATGCAAATACGCCATCCTGCTTAATCAGCTCATCACCTATTGTGTTATCAAGGAAAACGATGCTGATTACTCCTTTGGTAGAATCAATTTTATAAGAAAAGTTCACACCCGCATTAGTAATTATATCACCTGCTGTTACTGATACTGCTTCTAGCAGAGTCTTATCATATCCAATATAGAAGTTACATGTTCCAACATTACCTACTTCTGAAACACCTGCAAAGGTAATTGGTACAGCAACTATATCATCTACTCTACCTGTTGCTACTCCTATCCTTACATCAAGTGCTGCACTTGATGTCATCATTCTTACAAACAAAACTGGATTTTTTGTTACACCAAAATCAAAAGTCAATTCTTTCGTTCCAATTTCAAGACTGTTCATATAACTCATAAGTATTGTTACTGTATTACCTGATACTGTGTAGTCAGTACCTTCTTTCAAACCTACAATTCCATTGAAAGTGTTTCCATTGGGCTTGATAATAACAGACATGTCTTTAGGATTATTTTTATATACTGCAATATAATTAGGAGTCATCGTAGGTGTTCCTACTGTAACTTCTATTGCTAGCACAGGATTTTTATCACCACTGCCAAAATCGAAAGTAAATTCTTTTGTTCCAACTCCAAGACTATTCATATAACTCGCAAGTATAGTTACAATACTACCTGACACTGTATAGTCATTACCTTGACGCAAACCAGAAATACCATTGAATATATTACCATTTGGACAAAGAGTTATTGTTAAGCCTGGATTGCCTAATATGAAAGATGTCGTTGAAGGTTCTATTTTAGCCTCAACAAGAGTAGTACGTATGATAGTAACGCTACCATTTGTTTTAAGATATGGTATATTTTTAAGATTAATATCACCAAAAGCTCCAACCTCTTTGATTTCTACTGGTGTTACGATTTCAGCTTCAGTAGGTGTCTTTAATTTAAAGTTAATATTTGCAAACACCCCATCTTCGCTAATAGATTGGCTTTCTTCTGTAGAATCAAGGAATAGGAAGCTAATAGCTCCGCCAGTTGTATTTATATAAGAACCAAAGTTGTCTTCCGCATTAGTTACTATAGAACCTGGCACTACTGATACTGCTTCTAGTAAGTTAGTATCATAATTTACTTTGAAATCGCAAGACATAACATTACCCATTTTAGCTGCATTTTTAAAATTAATAGGTACTGTTACTATTTCACCTTCTTTACCAGTTACCTCTCCAACTGATAAAGAGAGACAATTAGAGTCTATAGTGACACTTCCATTGGCGAAGTACATATAACTAATTTTTGCCATTTCTCCATTTCCAAAAGCTCTGGTTTGTCCAAACACTATTGGTGTTATTGTATCTTTTGTTCCTATTATCTTGAAGGTTATATTTAACAGTATTCCATCAGTAGTAATAAGTTCATCGCCTATTGTATTATCTAAAAATACAACTGAGATTGAACCAGTAGTAGTATTAGTATTAGTAATTCTACTACCAAAGTTTATATCTGGGTTTATAATAACATTACCTGGTTTTACCGATACTGCTTCTAAAAGAGTTTTATCATACTTGACGTCAAAGTTAAAACATCCTACATTTCCTACATATCTAACATGTGAAATGGTAATCGGTACAGTTACAGTGTCACCCAGAGTACCCTTAGCAGTTCCAATTTTAACACTTGAAGAACAAGGGCAATCCAACCCAGATATTGTTAAAACCGGATTTGCTACCACACCAAAATCAAAGGTAAGTGACTTTGTACCTGATGTCAACGAATTAAGATAGCTTCTTAGTATTGTTACTGTGTCACCTGATACTGTATAGTCAACACCTTTAGTCAGCCCTATTATACCCTTGAATACATTTCCGTTTGGAGAAAGAGCTACTGTTATATCTGATGAAATTCCCATTGTGAAGGATGCACTTGACGGAGTTATCGTTGGTGCTACCATCTGTGGAAGTTTAATAGCAACACTTCCATTATATGTATTTGCCATTGATACAAGTGTAAAATTAGGAAAAGCTGCTTCATCTAAAAATACCACTGGTGTAGTAGTTTCTGTGGCAGTACTCTTTATTTTAAAAGTAATTAAAGCAAAATCCCCATCTATTTTAATCATCTCATCGCCTATAGTGTTATCTAAGAATGCAAAACTAATTGTACCCTTAGTGGCATCAATTTTACTTGAGAAGTTATTTACTGGATTTGTAACTATAGAACCTGGTGCTACTGATACAGCTTCCAATAAGGTTGCATCATAATCTACGTAAAAATTACAAGCTCCTACATTGCCTGCTTTTGCTACATTTTTAAATGAAATTGGTACTGTTACTGTATCACCCGGCGCACCTGTTGCTGTTCCAATCGTTGCATCAAAACGTGGCTTAGGAGTTGTATCCTTAACTGTTAATGTAAGTGTGGGATTATTTAACGCACCAAAATCAAAGGTAAGTACTTTTGATCCTATTGGAAGATTATCTATACAACTCTTCAGAATGGTTACAGTATTCCCAGATACAACGTAGTCAGTTCTGTGTGTTAATCCTGTAATTCCTTTAAATGTATTTCCATTAGGTTCAAGAGTTACGCTTAAATTTGTTGGATAATACTTGTCATATGTTATAACTGTTGGAGTTATTACTGGAGCTTTAATTTCAATTTCGTTACCATTACCGGATATATTCGTTCCCCGTAGAGCTGCAACAATTTTATCATTTTCACCATATGTACTAAATGTATTAAATGAGTAGTCATTTGATTGGTCATAGTTCGTCCAATCGGTTCTTGCAACTCTGGTTTGGATTTCAATGTACCCTCCTGCTGAAAGGGTTCCAGCATCACTTTTGAAGCCTACTTCAAGATATGTATCTGCTTTCGAAATAGCAGGGTACATTTTGCAAAATGTACCTGTTACTTTGTCAGTAACACCAGAGTATGACCATCCATTCATCATACCGGCATGATCGCAAAAGAAGTTCTGTGCTGTATCAGAATCTGCTGTGTAATAATATCTGAATTTCAAATCTGCCAAGTTTATACTTGATAATCCATTATTAATCACCTTAAAATTTGCATTTATCATATTACTTGATGTTGCTGTATTTCCATTATTATTAAACAATATCTGCAAATCACTTGTTGCCGCATTTACATCCAGTCTCTGAACTAATATTGATATCGCCATAAAGAACACTATCAACAATATTATTTTCTTTTTATCCATTGTATTACCCCCTTAATATTATTAAACTGCCCTTTGAATACTGCTTTCTTTTATTTACTTGAAAATAAATTTTACATTTGAAATCTTATTAAATGTAGAATCACCAAAAGCTCCTCCTTCCATAAACTTTATAAGAGTAGTCGTATTGGTGTAACCACCTGTTTTTATTTTAAATGTAATATTTGCAAAAACACCATCCTGAGTAATCAACTCCTCGCCTATAGTGTTGTCAAGAAAAACAAAACTGATTTTCCCATCGACAATTCTATACGAAAAGTTAACTGCAGCATTCCTGACAATATCGCCTGCATATACTGTCTTAGCCTCTAATATATCAGCATCATAACCTAAATAGAAATTACATGTTCCAATATTGCCTACTTTAGCGACATTTGAGAAGCTAACTGGTATAGTAATTGTGCTACCTTCTCTGCCTTCTGAATATCCAACTTTTACGTAAAGAGGAGCTCTTTTAATTTCCAAGCTTATTTCTGGATTTTTCGCCAAACCAAAATCAAAGGTAAGTGTCTTTGTACCAATCTCAAGACTACTGAGATAGCTCGTGAGTATTGTCACAATACCTCCATTCACTGTATAATCAGTACCCTCTTTCAAACCCACAATTCCATTAAAATGGTTTCCATTTGGAGTAATATTTACAACTATATTTGCAAGAGCATCTAAATCTACCGTTATATTTTTAGCAGCTATAGTTGGTGTTCCTGTAGTAGTCGTAATATCTAGCACAGGATTTTTAGTACCAAGGTCAAAATCAAAAGTTAGTTGTTTTGCTCCAACTTCTAATCTGTTAAGATAATTTTTAAATATTGTCACAGTATTTCCATCCACTGTATAATCAATATTTTTGCTCAATCCAGTAATACCTTTGAATGGAAACCCGTTTGCACTAAATGTTATGTTTACGTCACTTGCACTACCTAATTCATAAGATATCATTGCAGGATTTATTTCAACCTGAGGATCAACAATGGAAAATACAATAACACTACCATTGGCGAAAATAGTAGATCCTATTTTTCCCATATTCCCATTACCAAAAACTCCACCCTCTACAAATTCTACAGGTATTGTTGTGCCTGGATTCCCCAATATCCTAAATGTAATATTGGCTATTATTCCATCGCTTGTGATAAGTTCACTGCCAATAGTATTGTCTAAAAATATAACAGAGATTCTACCTGTATCAGGGTTAATTCTACTAGAGAAATTAATATCTGGGTTTATAATAACATCACCTGGTTTTGCAGATACTGCTTCTAAAAGAGTTTTGTCATAATCGACATAGAAGCTAAATGTTCCAACATCCCCATTTTCCCACACATTTGAAAGTGTGATTGGTACTGTTACAGTTTCACCTGTCTGACCGCTTGCAGTTTCAATTTTTGCTTTTAAATCATCCCCATAACCTGTAATTATTTTAAATACAGGATTAACTGTCCTACCAAAATCAAAGGTCAGTTCTTTCTTACCGGACAACAGTCTATCTAGATAATTCTTTAGTATTGTTACTGTATTACCTGATACAGTATAGTCAGTACCTTCTTTCAAGCCTACAATCCCATTGAAAGGGTTCCCATTTGGAGCAATTTTCACTGGTATATTTGTAATATTATTTAAATCTACGCCCGCATAATTAGGAATTATACTTGGTGTTCCTGATTCAACTTCTATTTCTAACACAGGGTTTTTGTCACCAATGCCAAAATCAAAAGTTAGTTGTTTTGTTCCAGGATTAAGACTGTTCATATAACTGTTAATTATTGTTACTATATTGCCTGATACTGAATAATCAGTACCCACGCTCAAGCCAGATATGCCCTTAAATGTTTTACCATTTGGACTAAGAGTTATAATTAAATTATTTGCACTGCCTAAAACGAAAGAACTCATTAAAGGATTTATTGTAGGTTCAAGAATAGTAGTGCGTATTATTTTAACATAACCATCCGTTTTTAAAACTAGCATCTTATTAATACTAGGATCACCAAAAGCTCCAATCTGGTTGATTTGTACTTGTGTTATGATTTCAGTTGAAGCAGGGGTCTTTAACTTAAAATTAATATTTGCAAACACCCCATCTTCGCTAATAACTTGGCTTCCTACTGTGTAATCAGTGTATAGGAAGCCAATAGCTCCACCAGTTGTATTTATATAAGAACCAAAGTTGTCTTCTGCGTTAGGTACTATAGAACCTGGCTCTACTGATACTGCTTCTAGCAAGTTAGTATCATAACTTACTTTGAAATCACAAACCATAACATTACCCATATTAGCTACATTTGCAAAGCTAATAGGCACTGCTACTATTTCACCCTCGTTTCCAGTTACTCTTCCAACAGATAAATCAAGCATTTTAGTTTTAGGTATAATAATTTTTCCATTGTTAAATTGAATACCAGCTATTTTTCTAAACTGTCCATCTCCAAAAGCTCCACCCTCTTTAAATACTATAGGTATATCTGCTGTTTTTAACACCTTAAATTTTATGTTCGCTACAATTCCATCAGACGTAATAAGTTCATCGCCTATTGTATTATCTAAAAATACAAACGAAATTGTACCATTTTGGGAATCAATTTTACTAGAAAAATTGGCTTTTGGATTTGTAATAATATCACCTGCTTCAACAGATATCGCTTCTAGTAAAGTATTGTCATATCCAACGTAGAAGTTAAATGTTCCTATGCCTCCTACCCACCTTACATGTGAAAACGTAATAGGTACTGTTACAGTGTCACCTAGATCACCCTCTACAGTTCCAATACTTACATTTGTACAACACATATCATACTCAAATTTTATTTTTAAAATTGGGTTTTCTGCCACACCAAAATCAAAAGTAAGATCCTTTGTACACATTGGAAATCTATTAAGATAATTTCTTAGTATTGTTACATTATTACCTGATACTATGTAGTCAACTCCCTTAGTGAGTCCAGTGATACCTATAAATGTATGACCATTTGGCGCCATAGTTACTACTAAATCTGTTGCATAACCCACCGTAACATTTGCTGTATTCATGTTTAATATTGGGCCTAAATATGGCTTTATTGAAACACTACCATTTGTTACATTAGGTGATACTCTATAAAAAGGCGAAGCAAAAGAACTACTAGTATTAACTGTTACAGGTGTTGTTGCTTCTGACTTTCTTAATACTTTAAATGATATATTTGCTAATATTCCATCTTTTGTTATAAGCTCTTTTCCATCTGTTTTATCCAAGAATGAAACCAAGATCATTCCAGCATCCGGCATAATACTTGTAGTAAAGTTAGCTTCTGGATTAACAGCAATATCCCCTGGTTCAACAGACACTGCCTCAAGACTTGCTTTATCATAGTTTATTATTAAATCTGATGAGCATAAGTTTCTTACCGCACCCACATTTTTAAGTGTAACTGGAACCGTTACTACATCACCCGCCTGACCTTCTGCATTACCAACATTTAGTTCAAGATTATAATCATGTATGTACATAATGGATACTATTAATGTAGGATTACTTTCTAAACCAAAATCAAAAACAAGCTTAGTATCTGCTGTTAATCTTTTAAGATAATTTCTACTTATAATTACCTTATCAGATACTACTGTATAGTCTGTTCCTTTTTGCAAACCGATAATTCCTCTAAAATAAGATGCCGTTGAATTTATTGTAACAACCAAATCATCCGGTACACCTCTATGAAATTGTACATATGTAGGAGTTATTAGTCCACTGCTAGGAACTACAACGGTAACACTGCCATTTTGTTTTGTAGCAAAAGGCTCAGGTATTTCACTATCATTATAAAGGAAATTTAGAGAAGCCATAGTTGATATTTCTGTATCCTTTATTTTGAATTTAATTGTAGCAAAGTTTCCATTTGTATTGATCATTTCATTGCCTGCTACATTATCTTTAAAAATAAATCTTATTATACCCAAATCTTTATTAATACTATAGGAAAAATTAGTTTCGGGATTTGGTACAATAGACCCTGGTTCTACCGATAATGCATCTACTAGATCTTTTTCATAGCTTATACGGAAATTACATTCTCCCAAACTTCCTGCTTTTTCAAAATTTTCAAAGGTGATAGGTACAGTTACTGTATCCCCCATGAATCCTATCGCCGTCCCAATTTTTGCAGTAATAAGAGGCTTAGGTGTTGTGTCCTTAACTGTTAATGTAAGTGTAGGACTATATTCTCCACCAAAATCAAAGGTAAGTTTTGAAACTCCTATCGCTAAGCTATTAATATATTCTTTTTTTAGTGTAACTGTATTTTCCGCCACCTCATAATCTTTTCCTTGGGTCAGTCCGACTATTCCATTAAATGAATTTCCATTAGGAGTAAGAGTCACAGATAAATCTGAGTTAACATACTTGTCATATGTAGCAACTGTTGGCATTATTGATGGAATAAGAATAGGTTTGCCCCCACCATATATAAGCATTTCACCTAAATATACAGCGATTCCTTCATTTTCACCATATGTACTCAGTGTCTTAAATGAGTAATCGTTCGATTGGTCATAATTTGTCCAGTCGTTTCTCGCTACTCTGGTTTGTATTTCTATGTATCCTCCTGCTGAAAGAGCTCCACTTTTGAAACCCACTTCAAAATATGAATCTGCATTTGAAGTTGCAGAACTCATTTTGCAAAATGTACCTGTTACTTTGTCAGTAACACCAGAGTATGACCATCCATTCAACATACCTGCATGATCGCAAAAGAAGTTCTGTGGTTTATCAGAATCTGCAGTATAAAAATATCTGATTTTCAAATCTGATAAATTTATATCTGATGCCCCATTATTAACCACCTTAAAATTTGCATATATCGTATTGCTTAAAGTTGCTGTATTCCCATTATTATTAAACAATATCTGCAAACCACTTGATGCCGCATTTACATCCAGTCTCGGAACTAATATTGACAATGCCATAAAGAACACTATCCAAAATATTATTTTCTTTTTACCCATTGTATTACCCCCTTAATATTATTAAATTGCCTTTGAACACTGCTTTCTTTTATTTTCTTGAAAATGAATTTTCACCTCCTTATGATTAAAAGATGAATAATTTTTTATAAACACCAATAAGATTCAGCGATTTGCACCTCTGAATCTTATTTAATTTTTGTTTTAAAATTACAATCATCAATGTTTCAACAGAATGATACGGAACTCCGTCAGGACCAAAATATCCATTAGATTGAGCCATTATTTTTCTATACATATTCCACATTTTTACTATTTTGCTATATATATGCGCCGGAATATATTTTCTTAAACTGGTCATAATGGAATATTACTGAACTTTTATTAAATTACATTTCATAATAAATTTAGTCTTTTTACAGGTAATCCTAATGGCATTATGTGGTAATTCTTCTTTTAAGTAAAACATAAAAAACTTATATCCATAAAGCTGTATTAAAACAAGACCTTTAAATTTTATTTATAAAACTCAGTTTTCCTACACAAAAAGGATACACAAGAATGATCCTGTGTATCCCAAATTAATTTGTATATTTAGTTTAAAAAACCTGAAATGTACTTTTTAACCCTTCAATAAGAGCTGTTTTAACTTTGCAATGTCAATAGCATCTATATTTCCATCATCATTCATATCAGAATTAGGTACATTTATCTTTACATCAATACCCAATAAGTATTGTTTTAATGTTGCAAAATCTATAGCATCAACAGTACCATCGCCATTTGCATCTCCAGAAATAATTTCTGGATCTTCAGGATCTTCTGGGTCTTCTGGATCTTCTGGGTCTTCTGGGTCTGGTGTGTTAAAGTATTCTCCTAGAGAAATTCCGTTTGAACCAAGTGGTACCGCATGGTCAAGTCCGATAAATTTCCCAGCCTTATTCTGCCATAATGCAGGTTTTAACAATCCATACTTTTCCATATCCCATGTTGACCAATCGTTTCCGATTAATCCTCCAGTATCACCTGAATTAGGGTTTATGCACCAGAATGTGTGATTAATACGCTTTTCAATCATGTAATCTCTTAAAAGAGTCATCCACTTCTGGTTCTTCCCTGCATCCATATGTCCTCCCCACTCACCAATAAGTAGTGGAGCTATACCCTTGTCATCAATATATGCCCAAGAATCATACCAATAATCATCTAATAGTGTTTGTGTTGTAAAGTCTTTTTCAAACCATGATTGCGCATATACGGAAGGACCGTAATCATGTGGAGAATAAACAATCTGGCTGTTTAGAGAACCCAGATTAACGGGATAGTCCTTTACTCCTCTTAAATTACCACCCCACCATCCTGGATACCATGGAGAAGCATCTCCAGTTGCTCCCCAGATATCTGGTGTTTCAAAGGTATAACCTTTTTCAGTCTTAGGGTATTGTTCAATACCTTCGATCATAATTAATAAGTTTGGATTTTTTGCAAGTATTGACTTGGCACACTTTTCAGAAGCATACTTCCAGTTGTTCTCATCAGTAGAATTATCCCATTTCGCAACATCAGAAGGACAAGTATTGCCAGTAAATCCACGCTTTCCATGTGGTTCATTCTTTAAGTCAAGTGCTAAAATTGTGTCATCATTTTTATACTTATTAGCAAGCCAAGTTAAAGTTTCTATCCACATATCAGTAGTAACTACTCCTGCTGTAGTTGATTCTAATCCGTACCATAATGGATAATTATGTCCTGAATTATTAGCATCAGGGCTATGGATATCAACCATTACTTTTATACCAAGCTCTTTACAATACTTCATTGATAAATCGAATATTTCCATACTGTTTTTAACTTTGTTGACAGGATCATAAAAATCCGGATTACAAACATGATATGGTGGATTATTGCTAGCTGTTACACTGGAAACAGGATTTGGAGTTCCTTTCATCCAACTGTATAACAATTCTGTAGAAATTGGAACCCTTAAAAGACCGATTCCTTTATCAGCTACACTCTTTAAAATTCCTTTAACGTCATACCATGCACCATGAAATACATTTTCACTACAGTTAAAGCCAAACCAGTTAGCACCAGTTAACCAAACTTCATTGCCATACATATCATAAATCTTATCCCCTTTGCAATGAAGCCAGTCATCATTATTGCTGTCAACTGCATTTACATTTGCTCCTATACTTGATAAACAAAGAGTAGAAGTAATAGCTAGTGCAGTAAATAGCGATATTATTCTTTTAACTTTTTTCATAAGACCATTCCCTCCAAAAAAGTAATTTACTTAACGCCTTATTTTTCAAAGTATAACAATTAGAACATAATAGTGCGCATTAATAACTTCCAAAATCCTCCCTTCTTTATAAAAAATTATTATGTTTCTTAATGTTAATACTTATCTTTATAAATTATGTCCATGCCCAACATTTTGCGCAGGAACTCCTGGAAAATGCACGTTTCCTTGACAAATACCACATAGCTTTGCACTTTTATATATTTTTAATTTTACTGCTTTAATTCTCAACGTAGAATTTAATTTGGTACGATATACCTATTTTAAGTTTACCCCATTCAAAGTAACAATTCAAGGTTAAAATACATATTATTGTAGAAACATAAAATATTTTGGTTATTTTAAGCACTACGCGTTATATTGTTTCGAATTTTGGCGATTATCAATGAAACTTTTCTATTTATATATCTTTTCATGTCTTTTGCTCCTTCACGCCTGTATTTTGATATATGAGCAAGACATTTTTTAATCATTTCGACTAAATTTTAAAGTATCTCTTTTGTATAATGTAAATTAGAAATAGTATTATATAAGGGCTGTTGCACAACAACTCTTAACCAGATTATATATGTATAGTTTAAAAAAACAGATACAAGATATAAATTTGTTAAACCGCTTTTGCAACAGCCCCTTCAAGTATTACTTAAATTAGACGTATATTTGCATTTTTTCTACTGGAAAAACATCAATAATCCCTAATAGATACTGTTTGAGTAATGCAAAATCTATTGCATCAAGAGAACCATCTCCATTTACATCCGCTCTATTCTTACTTATTGAATAATCCCCCTGTGATAACAGATATTTCTTTAAAGCCGCAAAATCTAGTGAATCTACACATCCATCCTCATTAACATCTCCATAGAGGATATGTGGTGGTGGTAAATTAATATCATTCTCATCAATGTAAGCTGAGACCCAAGCGAGTGGTGCATTTAAATTAAGCTCTAAATAATTTGTTGACCAAGATTCTATATGATCCATAAAGCATTTTTCTGGTGGTCTTGAGCCTGGGGTCCATCCACTCCCCTTAACCCAAGGATCCTGTAAGCCGGAATTAGGTCCACTTGATAGACAGCCTGCAGGCGGTTTAGGTGTTGAATTATCTGCCTGGTATGTCCAAAACATGTGGTGTGGATTTTCCACAGGATTATCGCCATATCCAGTTATATAACTTTGTATCATAGGATTACGCCCTAAAATATAATCCATAGCTCCAACCATTCCATTTAAATATTTACTATTATTGCTGAAATCATTTGCATACGCCATAACAATAGATTCACTTAATACATAAAAATTTGAGCAATATGGGAAGCCTTGTAATTCTGACCCATCTATAGTACACTCCTCAATTGGTACACCATAGCCCTGTGAAGAAGCAATTGATATAAATTTATCAGCAGCCTTTATTATATTTGCTTTAGCTGTAGCATTATCTGATTCTGGCAGATTGTTTTTAGCCAGCACAAGTGAGATTGTTCCCATTCCTGCAGTATTACACCAGTTAAAACAGCCGGTTGTATCAATATCTGTTCCACCTGTTAATTTTGTAGGAATTTCTAAATAATGTTTTGAATTCTGTATATACTCCAAATATTTCTCTTTACCTGTTGTAATGAATAATTCACTGGCTGCCCAATAAAATTCATCACCTAAATAATTATCTCCATATCCAGGATCTAGAGCACTAAATTCCTTTGGTGCAAATATGTCAGGGTTAGCGATTGCTGCATCCCATGCAGTTTCTGCAGTAGCAAGACACTTATTTGCAAAAGCAGAATCATACTCTTTCCATAGACGTGAACCTTGAGCTGCTACTGCAGCAAGATTTAATGTAGCGGCTGTACTTGGAGGCTGTAAAACTCTCTCTGTAACATATCCTGTCAACGAAAGCAGACGTATATTACCTATATCATGATGTACCATGCCTGATAATGTATTCCCCGCCGGAACCTGCATATTTAATAAAGCCTGTAAATTATAACGTGCTTCATCAAGCATATCCGGAATTCCATTTCCACTCTCTGGAATATTCATCGTGTTATCTGCATAAGGTTGAACATCAATATCTCCATAATTCAAGGCATGTTCATACTGGTTCATCAGAGTCCATGTTGCAACACCGCTATTAAGTAGAGACTTTTCGTTGTTATCACCATTGTTCCATCCACCGGTAATATTCAGAAAATAATTTCCCTTGTAATCCTTTGTAGGGTCTGGTCTGATAACATCTTCTGGATCAATCGCAATTCGCGATAATTCACTGCTGTCTGCATAAGGCATTTCAATTGGAATACCACTTCTACTATGATAAAAATACTTTAAGGACTGGTATTTTAAATCAGTGTAAAAATCGTTTCCAATGTCAAAAGGTAAGCTTTCAAAAGTATCTGAAACTAATTTATAGTCCTTGCCTGCAGTATTATATTGTGAAAAATCTATTATATGTACATTATCACCTGATGATTTGTCAAAACCTTTCACAGTTGTTTTACCTTGATATACAACCATCCCCGAAGAGTTTATTAATGACCAATTAACAGGAACTGTAGACTCTGAAACTAATGTAGCCATCTTGTTAAATCCGTAAAAGTAACCCACTTGATTTACACGTATTTTATTAGTTGGCTCTATTGGAGCTTCTGGACCTGGGTCATCAAACCCGTTATGATCTGTAAGATAAATATCATCAAAGGATACTGTATATGGCACAGCAGATGTACATAAATCACCACCTAGATGAAATGCCATCTCAAACGCTGTACTTGTTGGTTTTATCATTGTAAATTTTTCCGTAACAGTTATCGGTTTATCCGCCTCTATATTTATATTAGCCCAGCTTTTGTTATTATAATTCCAATATTCATTGTAAGGGTCTGATTGGTCACCAATCTTGGCATAAATCTTACAATTCATTGTTGAAGAAACCGTAAACTTAACAGTATAAGTGTGACCCTCAATAAGTTGAAACCCTCTGTAACGCATTTGAACATCCCATTTGTATTCGCCAGGATTTTGGACTGTAACATTGAATTTTCCATCTGAAACATCATAACTTGCCTTGCCCATATCTGATGCCACCACATGCCACGGGTTAAACACACCGTCGTTAAAGTTATTAACTTTTATTAGTTCTGCTATTGCGAATGAATCTGTTATAGAGAAAATAGAAATGAATAGTGAAAAAACCAGTAAAAATATAACTCTTTTTAAACTAAATCGCGTCATACCTTACCTCCTAAATAATTTTAAATTATAATCTTAAAGAGGTCATGCTGTTAATAAAAAAATGGAAAGGATTAATTATTAGTCACTTTCTCAAAATCATTTCCACCATTACCGCTGGCTTGACACCCTGTTAATGTCAATTTCCCTGGATTACTGTTCCATGTGAAGCCATGCTTCTTGTTGTTAAAGGCTTTACAATTTTTCAGTGTGTGGTCTACGCTTATTTTTGAGCCCCCAAGCT
>JAEZRV010000089.1 GCA_023444055.1 Bacillota bacterium | reverse complement strand
GAGCACCTTAACAGATGCTCTATTTGTCATGCAGTTTTCAAGGTTCATAAATATCTAAAATACATTTCTGCACTTTATTCTAAAAATAACATTTTAATACTTGACTTTTAATAGTTAGTCTTCATTTGTTTTTTATATTTCTATCAACCTTATTTATCCTTTACTATAATAATTGAAAAATAGCTTGAGTCATCAGAAACCTGATCCAAATTCCTGTATATTTTTTCATTCTCCATGCTACAACATTCCACCATCTGTGAGCTCTTGTACAAGTCCATTCTTTTCAGGGTTTCCATGATCTCGCCAATCTTTTTCCCACTCTTCATTAACACCTTGCTACCATCTAATGAAAGTAGTTTGTCTATATTAGGATATGACGAAGGTATAATGTGCAACGCTTCTCCTCTGTCGCAAAGTGATGTATTCAGTGCGGCAGCTACTGCACAAAAGGAAGTAATACCAGAAATTATTTTAGCAACATAGCCTTTTTCTATCATCATTCTATGTATATACATATAAGTAGAATATATAGTAGGATCTCCTAAAGTTATAAACGCAATATCTTTTCCATTTAAAAGTTCTTTTTCTAACATATCACAGCTTTTTTTATGGCTCTGCTCAAGAAGTTCCAAATCTCTAACCATAGGCATTGGGCAATATAATATTTCTTTGTCCTTTATATAATCCTTGACTATTTTCATTGCAGTTTTTTCTCCATCAGTATCCGGCACAGCAATAACTTCAGCATTTTGAATAACTTCCACCGCTTGCAGTGTTAAAAGCTTCGGATTACCCGGTCCCACTCCAACTCCATATAATACTCCACTCATTTATTCTTCTTTCACATCCTTTATTTTTTATCAAAGAGGTCTATATTAAGAGCAAGCATAGTTCTTTTAAAATATCTTTAGCAAATTATTCTTTCACACTCACAACATTTTTTAAAATTTCTATTGCTTGCTGTGCACCAGATGTCTGATAAAATGATTCACCCTGTTTTGTAAACATCATTACCTCTATTCTGCAGTTAAAAGCCGTTCTTTGATTTAAATGGTATTCTATTTTTTTCATTATGCTTTCATAGACCTGATTAGCGATTTCAAACTCCTGCAAAAACCCACCAATTTCATCTGTGGTTATTGCATTCATAATCTGCTCTATTTGCTCATGTGATGCACCTGCCAATGCTGAATGAGCAGCAAATATTTCACACCTGCAGTCGGCTACACTGGAATGAGTATTCATGATTCCGCCTGCTATTTTGCAAAGCTTTCCTGCATGACCTATCAGCAGAATATTTTTTACTTTTTTATATGCCGCATAGTCAATAGCCTCTCCAATAAAGTTAGAACATTTTACACCTAAGTCTATATCAAGTCCAAATTCTTTCAAAGCAAAATCCCGTCCATAATTACCAGGAGAAATAAGTAAGTATTCGCTGTTTTTTAATATCTTACTGTTTATCTCTAAGCGTATGGTTTCAATTATTGCTTTTTCACTCATAGGCTCAACTATTCCACTTGTTCCTAATATTGAAATACCACCTACTATACCTAATCGCGGATTAAAGGTTTTCTTTGCAATTTCCTCACCATTTTCAGCTGAAATAACAATTGAAAACCCTCCATGATAATCGTATTTTTGTGACACTTGCTCTAAAGCCTCTTTTATCATTTGTCTAGGAATTGGGTTTATTGCAGCCTCACCCACAGCACATGACAGCCCTTCTTTTGTTACACGTCCTACTCCTGCACCACCGTCAATTTGTATTCCATTTAATATTCTTTCAACCCTTGCTGAAATTCTCATCCCATTTGTAACATCAGGGTCATCTCCGGCATCTTTTGATATAGAACAACCGACCCAATCCCTTTGTTTAACTATATCCTCTATCTGTAAAGTCAACCTAGTACCTTTTGGGGTATCTATTATAACTACATTTACTAATTCATCACTCAGTAGCATAATAGCACATGCTTTAGCAGCTGCGGTAGCGCAACTACCTGTTGTATATCCGCATCTTAACTCTTTGCCGCCTTTTACTACTCGCTCATTCATAGAATTTCACCTTTTTCTGTCACATGCAGTTTTGTATCAGAAATCAATTTTTTAATAGTTTCCCTCGCTGCAGATATTGTCGCAGCTGATTGATCAACATCTAAATGATCTTTATTTTTTAATATTTCCATTAAATGTGCTATCCTAGGCAGTCTTAACGAATGCGTCCTTAACTTGTCTGGTATTAAAAGTATATTGTTTATATTACCTTCTAAAACGATTTTTCCATAGTCCATAACAAATGCATAATCACAGTAAATTGGAACTATATCGATTTCATGTGTTGCTAGTATTACCGATACTCCGGTGTCTTCTTTTATCTTAGTTAAAAGCTGCAAAATCTCACTTACACCAGCTGGATCTAGTCCAGCTGTGGGCTCATCTAAAATGATTACCTCTGGCTTCATTACCAAAACTCCTGCAATTGCTACACGTTTTTTTTGCCCAAAACTAAGAGCGTGTGTTGGACTATCTACATATTCCGCTATCCCTGTTTGAGCAATAACCTGTTCTACCCTGAATTTTACTTCTTCCATATCAAGCCCCATATTTATGGCTCCAAAGGAGATATCCTTGCGTACACTTGAAGAAAACAGCTGGTCATTTGGATCTTGAAACACAATCCCTACTCTCTTACGCATTTCCAGAATACCCTTTTTATCATACTTAACCTTCTGCCCATCAAAAAAAACCTCTCCTTTATTAGGAGTTAAAACACCATTGAGGTTTAAAAATAATGTTGATTTTCCTGCACCATTACCGCCAAGCACAGCAGTTATTTTTCCTTTTGGAATAGCTATACTGATATTGTCTAGCGCTAATTTCTCATCACTATAAGAGTAACAAAGATTTTTTGTCTCAAGTATATTCATATTAGCCTCCAAATATTTTTTGAATTTTAGAAGAAAACTATTTCCATTACCCATGCCGTTATAAGAAAACAACATATAAGTATTGAAGCAATATTCAATTTCTTACTATATATATATTCATCTTCTAAAGCAGTAAATTTTCCATTATAGCCTCTTGATTCTAAGGCTGCATATATTCTGTCAGAGCGTTGATAAGCACGCAAAAACAGTATACTTATCAGTTCTCCAGTTGATTTTAATGCAGTCTTAAAATTACAATTGCCAAGTCTTGAATTCTTTGCAATAATCATTCTTTCTACTTCATCTAGCAGTACAAATATGTAACGATATATTAATTCCATTAATGAGACTATTATAGGAGAAAGCCTTGTCCTGCTCAAAACCTGAAACAAATCTGACATTGGTGTATTTAAAGATAAAAAATACATACAACTGACTGCACCTAATGCCTTCATCACTAATTTTGTGCTTTTTTTAACAGATTCAGTATCTATACCGTAAGCATATTTACCAATATTAACCCCAATTAAAAGAGTATGGTCTAGTTCAAAACGGTTTATAAGTACTGTTATTGTTCCTATTAATAAAAATGCAAAAGGTAGTAACATAAATTTGGTATACTTAGAAAAAGGCAGTTTACCATATTTCACTGTTGTAAAAGCCATAATCACAATTGTAATAGAACTCACAATAATGGAATTCAAACAAATGCAAATCAGCAAAGGCAGCATTGAAAAAAGTATTTTCGCTTTTGGACTTACTTTTGCAAATTTTGAGGCATAAGCATATTTATCAATTAAAATCATTTTTGCATCTCTGAACTCGGTTTATTTGCTGTAATTTTCCCAAGAACAAACCCAACTATTCCAGCTCCTATAGCTGCTTGGAGTGCAAATAACAAGGATTCTATTTCTCCGCTTGCTGGAACTAGCACAGACTCAAACCAAGGTTTATAATCTGGATTTATTTGTGTTATCTGTTCCTCTGCCAAGCCATCTGCCCCTGCAAACTCAGCATTCTTAAAAAACAGCAGCGGAGCTATAACAATTACTACTACTGTTAAAATAAGTATCAGATTCTTTTTCCATAATGTCATATTAATTCTCCTCCTGTTATAGAGCTGATAGTTCATGTAATTCCTTTAAGTTGTATTTTACAAGAACATTATAAATTACTACTGTAAGCAACCCTTCGCATATTGCAAGAGGTAATTGGGTAGCCGCAAAAATCCACATGAATTTTACTAATGAAACAACTATCCCTCCAGTAGTATCTGGATAAGCCAGAGCAAGCTCTACAGATGTGGTTACATACGTCATTAAATCCCCGAGAAATGCTGCTAAAAATACTGCCAGTCCTGACTTAGCACCTAACTTTTTAGATAATTTAAATATTCCGAAAGAAACCAAAGGACCTACTATAGCCATAGAAAATACATTTGCTCCCAATGTAGTAATTCCACCGTGAGCAAGCAAAATTGCCTGAAATAATAGAATTATTACCCCTATGACAGACGTTGCCATTGGACCAAACAATATGGCACCCAAGCCAACTCCGGTAGGATGTGAACAGCTCCCAGTGGCTGACGGCATTTTTAGTGCAGATAGAACGAAAGCAAAGGCTCCGCACATTGCAAGCAATGTTAAATTCTTTGATGAAGCACTAATTTTTTTCTTGATTGAGAAAAATCCTAATACTACGAATGGAACACAAAGTACTCCCCAGCTAATGCACCAGCTAGGAGCTAAATACCCCTCCATAATGTGCATTGCCGATACATTCATAGTTGGAAGAAGAAGGATTGCACTGATTACTACTAAAAAACAAATAGCAAATTTTTTAAGTCTTGCGGTTTTCATTAATCTACCTCCATAATTATTTCCCACTAATTTTAGTCTGGCTATCTTAAGAACTAGTGTTTTAGCAAAAAAGCGCAATATGTATAACGTGTGGTCAATCGTCACACAAAAAAACTCCTGCTTTTCAGCAGAAGTTTAAAAATCATCTATAAGCACTAAGATTATACACATAAAAAGTCAAGTACCAATATAACGACCTTTAAGCAAACCTCCCTCCGAAGCATCTTAATTCTCAGCAATTGGCAGGTTTCCTGACTCAGATCGACCTACTCCCTTACCTTCCCGGTTTGACCAGTGATTTATAAAGGTTTCGTTATCTTTACAGTAGCGGGGGCTGTAGTGGCTTTTACCACTTTCCCTATTATCTCAATAATTTGAGCACCAATAGCTTATTCAATTGATTACACCCTAATTATACACTAATTTCCATTTAAATCAACCCTAAATGTAAGCAAGACTTAAAATATCCTTTAAAACTAGTTTATAAATCTGGGCTGTACTATTATATCTAAAGAAGCAGTACAAAGAGAAATTAATTTAGGATCATTAGTTATAGTTCCTATAAAAGATATTAGAATTACAAGAGAGTTCAATTTCATATACCTTAAAGGTAGTCCAAATGAATTTGTAAATAGCCTTATTAAGTTTTATATTAATCTACAAAAATTTCACTTTTGCAAAATACACTTTTGAAGTATAATAGTTAGTAAATTAGTTCTTTTATTGAGCATTATATTAATTTAAAATCAGTATACTATTTAAAAGTGTTTTCGAGACGAGAGGAGAGTATAAAGATGAGATTACCAGATAATACAGGATTTTTTGGTGAATACGGAGGGCGTTTTGTTCCTGATGATCTTGTTAAGGTATTAGATGAGGTAAAGCAGGCGTTTTACAAATTCAAAGATGATGCAGATTTCCAGAAGGAACTTGATTATTATTTTAAGTATTATGTAGGAAGACCAAGCCCCTTATACTTTGCAGAAAGACTGACAAAAAAGATTGGCGGAGCAAAGATTTATTTAAAAAGAGAAGATCTTAATCATATGGGCGCACATAAAATTAACAATACAATTGGGCAAGTTCTCCTTGCAAAACGTCTTGGAAAGAAGAGAATTATTGCAGAGACAGGAGCCGGTCAGCATGGTGTTGCTACTGCTGCAGCTTGTTCATTATTTGGAATGGAATGTATTGTCTACATGGGTGAAGAAGATACACGTAGACAGGCTTTAAATGTCTTTAGAATGGAGCTTTTAGGTGCAGAGGTTGTTCCTGTAAAAACTGGAACAAGAACACTAAAAGATGCGGTTGATGAAGCATTAAATGATCTTATTAAAAATTATGAGAATACATATTATATGTTAGGCTCATCTGTTGGACCTGATCCATACCCAGAAATGGTTAAATATTTCCAATCAATCATCGGTACAGAGGTAAAGGAACAAATTATGGAGCTTGAAGGTCGTTTTCCTGATTACCTTGTTGCCTGTGTAGGTGGAGGCAGCAATTCAATAGGTTTATTTGCTCCTTTTTATAATGATAAAGAAGTTAAAATGGTTGGAGTAGAACCAGCTGGCAAAGGACTTGATACACCTGACCATGCAGCTACGATATCCCTCGGAACTCCTGGAGTTATACATGGCTTTAAATGCTATCTGCTCCAAGATAACCAAGGAGAACCACTTCCTGTATACTCAATTGCAGCAGGACTTGATTACCCTGGTGTTGGACCAGAACATTCTTTCTATAAGGATAGCGGAAGAGCAGAATATGTTACAGCTACTGATAAGGATGCAATAGATGCATTTCTTACACTTTCAAAGGTAGAAGCTATTATTCCTGCTATTGAAAGTTCACACGCTATATCTTATGGTATGAAGCTTGCAGGTCAACTCGATAAGGATAAGGTCATTGTTATAAACCTCTCCGGCAGGGGCGATAAAGACGTTGCAGAAATAGCAAGTATTCTAGGCAAATAATTATATAATTGAATTAGGAAAAGACACTTTTTTAACATTTCATAAGTCAATTACGGTTAGATCATAAGCTGATTCTTACTGTAATTGACTTCATATTTATTATTCAACTCTTCCCTGTCTATAACAGTTTAGTTTACAAAATACAGTGTAACAAATTTTAATATATTTTTTATAAATTCTGCTAAAAATATATACATTGAAAACACAATTGATTGTTAAGCTTAAGCATTTTATAATTTATTGAATATTATTTTTTTCTGTTTACATATACCTATACAGGGTATATATTATGTTGTTAGTATACTCGTGATCATTATATTTTTTTTCGGAAGAAGGTGCTTATATTATTTCTTACTTAATGACATTTATTGAAGGAATTTTAACATTTATTTCACCTTGTATATTGCCAATGCTCCCTATTTATTTTATATATTTAGCAGGCGAATCTGAAAATGATGAGGCTATAATTTCTTCGAACAAAAACAGGCTACTTATAAATTCAATTGGATTTGTAATTGGGTTTACCCTAGTATTTATTGCTCTCGGAGCAACAGTTACATCACTAGGGCATTTCTTGATAAATCACAGAAACTTACTGGAGAAAATTAGTGGAATACTCATGATTGTATTTGGTCTTAACTTTATTGGAATACTAAAGATAGGCTTTTTAAACAAGGAAAAAAGAATTGGTTTTAAATTCAACAGACTCCGATTTTTAAGTTCAATTGTATTTGGTATGGTTTTCGGTCTTGGCTGGACACCTTGCTTAGGTGCTTTTTTAGGCTCAGCACTTGCACTTGCTAGCAATTCAGAGACAATATTGCAAGGAATGCTTTTACTTTTCCTTTATTCAATAGGCTTGGGTATCCCTTTTATCCTTTCAGCAGTTTTATTTAAAAAAGTTAAAGGGGCTTTTAAACAAATCCAAAAGCATAGCAGGATAATAAGTATTGTATCTGGAGTACTGTTAATAGTTGCAGGTGTCTTGGTTTTCACTGGTAGTTTAAAGTATTTTAGCTTTTAATATGTGGAGGAATAGCTTATGAACAAAAAGATTAACATCATTATTTGGATTATTGCAATATGTGCAATTATGGTAGCAGCATATACATTCTATTCAAAAAATAAGTCCCAAAACTTTATAGTACCACCACAGGAAAATGCATCAGCAAGCGCATCAACAAGCCAATCTTCACAAAATACTAACCCTATAGCCCCAGATTTCACTTTGAAAGATCTTAACGGAAAAGACGTTAAACTCTCTGATTATAGAGGAAAAGTTGTTATACTTAATTTTTGGGCAGTCTGGTGCAAATACTGTAAGGAGGAGATGCCTGATTTAAATGAATTAAACAAGGAATTGGAAAAAGATAATGAGGCTGTTATTCTAACTGTGGATGTTCAGGAATCCCAAGATATTGTTAAGGACTATCTTTCTACAAACAATATAGATCTGAAGGTATTAATGGATCAGGATGGTTCTGTAACGCAAACTTATGGAGTTACAGGTTTTCCGACCACTTTTATTATAAATAAAGATGGTACTTTATATACCTATATTCCTCAAAAGACAGACAAGGCAACCTTAGTAAAAATCCTTGAAAAAATTAAAAAGGGAGAAACTGCTCAATAATAATTTTTCACATTTAATATATAAAGACCATATTCAAATTGTGTTTCCACATTTAAAATGCAAATTAGTATAACATAAGAACTGGAATTTATTAAGGGCATTGAATATTAATTTATTAAGGGCACTGAAAAGTCTTATTTTTCGGTGTCCTAGAACTATCTGGCTCATTTTATTATTATGTTCTCATAATGAAAATTCGAAGAATCTTAATCTGCATACTTATATTCCGTGGCTATCCAACTACATGCTTACATATAAATAAAAAATACGTTAATTTTATTATAAAATTGATATATACTATAATTAATAGTTCTATTTACCAGAAAAATTATTAAAAATCTTCATTATTTTTGGTTTTCAAATCTTGGGACATTATCATACCATGTTGATTCCCTTGAGAACACTTATTCTGGTAATAATCTTCAAGACAGGAGGTGACTATTTTAGCCATTTTACTAAAATTCTATTCAAATTTTATAGAGGGTTTTTGTATGAAAAGAGTTTTAGCACTTCTATTATTAATTGGAAAATGTAAGCTTTATGAAGAAGGTGTAAAGACTGCACCCGTTATCTGAACCTAAATGTCTAGGTGAGAGGAGATAAATCAATGAAAAAAGTGAGTTTTGTTTTAATTATTGCGTTAACATTTAGTATGTTTTTTTCAGTAGTTTGTTATGCAGACAATCCCGTTGTTCAAACGATTTTTACTGCTGACCCGGCTCCGATGGTATATAATGATACGTTATACCTTTATACCTCCCATGATGAGGACAATGCCGGTAACACATTTGTAATGAAAGACTGGAGATGTTATTCTACTACAGATATGGTCAATTGGACGGATCATGGAGTTATATTGAATACTCAGCAAGTTACATGGTCTAAAGGTGGCGCTGCTTATGCCGGTCAGTGTATTGCCAGAAACGGCAAATTTTACTGGTACTTCCCGACTACAAGCACCAGCAACGGGCAATTTAGTATAGGCGTTGCTGTTTCGAACAGCCCGACAGGTCCTTTTACAGACATTGGACACCCGCTTGTCCCTGCTAATTTGACAACAGCTCCTTCACAGCATTCTTGGGAGGATATTGACCCTACAGTGTTTATAGATGATGATGGACAGGCATATATGTACTGGGGCAACAATATGTGCTACTGGGTAACGCTCAATAGCGATATGATTTCCTACAGTGGTACTCCTACTAATGTTCCTTTAACTAAAGCTGCATTTGGACCGGACTATGAAGAAGGTCCTTGGTTCTGGGGGCGTAATGGGCATTATTATCTGGCATATTGTTCAAGTATACCTGAAAGTATCCATTATTCTATGGCTACAAGCCCTACCGGACCGTGGACTTATAAGGGCCGTCTCATGGCTGTACAAACCGGATCAGAAGGTAACCAAGCGGGAATAGTAGATTATAAAGGTAATTCATATTTTTTCGGCTTTAATGAAGCTTTGCCAAACAGTAATAACTATAAGAGATCTGTATGCGTAAAGAAATTTACATATAATTCAGACGGTACAATTCCAGAGATTCCACAAGGATTTCCTTCCACAGACACACCTCAGCTCGGCACTTTGAATCCATATAAGCAGACAGAGGCTGAAACAATTTGTTGGGAGTCGGGTGTTGAAACCGAAAGTTGCAGTGAAGGCGGTATGGATGTAGGCTTTATTGAAAACGGGGACTATATCAAGGTTAAAGGTGTTGATTTTGGTTCTGGTGCGGCATCCTTTGAAGCAAGGGTAGCCTCAGCCACCAGCGGGGGTAATATTGAACTCCATCTAGACAGCCCGACAGGAACGCTGGTTGGAACATGTACTGTTTCAGGCACAGGCGACTGGCAGACATGGACAACAAAATCGTGTGATGTAAGTGGTGCAACCGGAACTCATGACTTATACTTTAAATTTACCGGAGGTTCAGGAAATTTGCTTAATTTTAACTGGTGGAAGTTTAATGCCTCTGAACCTGAACCAACGTCAAAAATCGGTGATTTGAACGAAGACAATTCAATTGATGCACTCGATTATTCATTGATGAAGCAATTCCTTCTAGGTGTAATTACTGATCTACCTGCTAAAGACGATAAGTATGTGGCAGATCTTGACAATGACGGAAGCGTGACTGCACTGGATTTAGCATTGATAAAACAATATCTTTTAGGAACCATAACAAAGTTTCCGAAAGAGTAACTAATACTATTTCGAATTTAAAAATAGAGGAAATATTTTTAAATCACCGCTGAAGCGGTGTGCTGCATATGCAGCAACTCATAGTATTGAACAACATTTGCGGACTACGTCCCGTCGCCGCAGATGCGGCTATTTAAAAATGTGATACCACATTTTTAAATGCAAATTAGTATAAGAAAAAAAATTGTTACTATTCAGCATATGAAAAGACAATATTTATTAAGTGGCTGAATAGTAACAAAAAATTAAAACAATGTGAAGGACTTTATTTTCTGTGCTTTTTGAGAAACAGCGGTATACTTTCTGCAAAAAAGGAATTAAAGATTTCTATCATTTTCGTCTTTTCTGGCATTATTCCTAGTGCTTGCTGTATGGCAATTCCATCTACTGCTGCGAGCAATATGGATGCAACCTCTTTGTTATATCCTTCGCTCTCCAGTTCAAAGGCATCACCAAACAAATTAGCCGTATTGTCTATGATTTCGGTGTAATTGGTCTGATATTTTCCTTTTATTTCACTATTTCGTGCAATCACATCATTCAACAAAAGTAAATGTAGCTTTTGTTCATCCTGCTTTGACAGTCTTTTCGCTACCTCTGTAGTTATTTCGGAAAGCAGCTCCTGCCCCTTTTTTGATTTCGTCCCGTTTTTCATTCTGTCAATTATTTTATGCGTAAACTGAAGGGATTGCTTCATTACGTCAAAGAGAATCTCATCTTTATTAGCATAATGATGGTATAATGAACCTGTTGTTAAACCAGCCTTTGACGCTATTTTGCGGACGGTTGTTTCCTCAATCGTGTTTTCCTTTAGCACCTCAATTGCAGCGTCAATAATTCTTTGTTTTCTATTGTTGTTTTCACTCATCATTATATCCATGCCCCACATTTGGCACAAAACTCCATTAAAGTATTGGCATGGACTCGGTACCTCCTCTTTTGTTTAATTCAATTCTTTCAACCTTTTTCCATTCAATCAGCCATTGCCTTGATATCCTTGTATTCCGCATGGTCGGTATACAACTCACCCTTGTACGGATTTCTCTTTGTTTTTGCTATTTTGTAAAACATATATGTTATTACCGCAACATTGCTTACAAGTGCCAAGACTCCCCAGAAGGTATAAATTGGCTGACTGTATGTAGATTTTACAACTGCAATTCCCTTGTCCTGAAAGGAAGGAAAGGTTTGGGCAAACATGCACCAAATTGCAAGTGTCTGTGCTCTGTGCTGAAGCCATGCGCCTTTTCCAAGAGTGAATGCGCACAAAGTTGGAGCTATCAATAATGCAAACCCCGCATACCATGAATGTGTAGGGATACAGTTATAGGTATAAGTAAAATTCCACAGATCATATGCAATAATCCAGAACCACAGCATATCAGGCCATAGCATATCCTTACTACTGTCTTTACCAGTCTTCTTCCTAATTACAATCCCAAACCAGCCTGTTATTGCTATAATATTAAGAATTCCTGCTGCAGCATTCATATAGTTCCAAGGTCCGCCCATTACCCCTACTACCTCTCCAGCTATAGGACCAGATTTGAGAAACCAATACTGCGTTCCAACTTCAATATCTCTTGCTACTGCTTCAAGAATATTAATTGCAAGGATTAGTGGAGGAAAACAAAGAGCAATTTTATTGTCTGCCAATCTCCATACAATTTTTCCTGTAAGCTTATCTTTTTTCTCAACATGACGAATGCACCAGAAACCAATACATCCTGCCGTTGCAGAGTAGACTTTTGCAAGATGGAACCAGTCGGTATAAGTTACTTCTTTGAGCACTGTTGCCCATAGAACACTTAACGCTACCGGCAAAATGATAAAGCAAAAGAATCCTGCCCACTTCCATCTTCTTGCAAACTCATTGAATAAAAACAAACCAGCAAATACTAAAAGCCAAATTCCCCATGCAGAAAGAATTGTAGCTCCTTCTGAATAATTAAAAGTAAACATAAATATGTCCATGTCCCGCATTCTACACAAAACAACATGAAAGAAATGACATGGACTCGGCACCCCCTTTTTTTATTTTTTAATTTCTTTCAACCTTTTAAACATGCCTTACGGCACGCCTCCTTACGTCTTCGCGCCTTAAAGGCACAAACAATTTATGAAATTACTTATTGGCTCTCCAGTTACTTTTTGGTACAATCTCCTTAGGAACA
>JAEZRV010000086.1 GCA_023444055.1 Bacillota bacterium | reverse complement strand
ACTTTTAACTTGTCCGAAATCTTGACAGAAGACCACAGCCAAAGTAGGATTTTTCTTACTTATTTTAAGTCCATGATAATTACACACATTTGCCAAATGTTTCTCAAGTAAAACTCCTGCTAATGTTCCAGCCGGCCTTACATGACCTGCTTTTAATAGCTGATTAGCACCTTCCAATTCGTTGTCAAATAGTTCTGCTTCTAGTACTCCTTTAATGTCTGTGAGTATATAATCAATTCGTGAAAGTGCTGAGCCCAAAATTGTTACTTGGTGAGCAAATTTTGTCTGAAAGACTTCATTAGAACTAAATAGTTCGACTCCACCACGTGAAACCGATATCCCCATAAAATAATCGCTAATTGTGTAAGTTACCACACTAATGTCTTTTCGTTTATCCAACTTATAATACTCTGTAAATTCATGTAACCTTTCAGGCAACAATTGCTTGATAACGGCTATTGATTTACTATACCATACTTGATATTTTTGAAGCGTCAGCCTTTTACCTGCGTCAATTTCTTTCGACATTGTAATTGCTTCTTGGTATAGCTGTTCAAGTTGTTGTTTTATCTCATCTTTCTTACTCACCATAGATTCCTCCTGTATTAATTTCATTAGGTATTTCGCCTAACGTTCTGGGTATTTCCGAAGTCTGGTTACTTCTTTCATGCTATCTCAGATTTTGGGAATACGCTGTTATCGGAAGTTCATTTCTTCTTCAAAATAACTTAGATTACTGAATATTGTACTGTGCATCTAACCATTTTAAATAATAAGGGTCTTCGATGTGTTCGATAATTTTTTTGTGATAACTTTCATCACTTCTAATGTGTTCTGAGTTCAGCACTGAACATAAAACAAGGAACTTTGCTAATGGATATGGTTTTTGTTTCTTTTTAGGAAAGAGATAGGAAGATAACTTTTTATCAATTTTTTCTATATTTTTAAATTGAAGGATCTGACTTGCTAACGTAACAGTATTAGGAATCCCTGACGAAATCTGATTAGATAATAGGTTTTCAACTTTAATACTATTTGTTTTTAATAGACGAGATAATACTGCTGTTACCTGCCTTCGTAAAAATGAATCTTTTTGCCATTCTTTGCGGGTATTTTGAATAAACTTTAATAGATCATCGGCATGATTATATTTTGCTTTAAACCAAAGCAGGCTATATAAATCTGACGAAAGTTTTCTCTCAAACGCAAATTCAACAATTTGTTTTTCAAATCTTTTTAATAGCTCCCTTGACTCATTGTCTGTTGGCACTTCCCATTGCGTTAATAAGAAACATATTTGATAAAGTGATATATCATCAAATACGTCTATTTCTTTGACAATTTCAATGACCTGCTCAAATGCGTCCTTACTATACCCAATCTTCATTAAATAGAATAACAAATTCTCTCTAAGTCCAGGATACTTGATGTATATTTGTGGTAACTTATACAAAAGCTCTGGTGAACCGAGTCGTCCATAAGCAGTAATATATCTTTTAGATACCTTTTCCCAATATTTTGCACTTTGATCAGTAAAATGCTCATCAAATTGCTTATTAATTTCTTCACTAATATCTTCATAGTTTTCACTACTTTTTGTTATCCCTTCTATGCCATCTAGATAACGGTTCTTTTCTATTTGAAAATGATGATATCCTTGTTCAGCAGTGTAAATATTTGTTTTAGAAACATTTAGTGCGAGTCCCCTACTTTTTAACATATCGGAAATAGCACTTATTGTTTCAATTGCTTGTTTATTCGAATCGACACCAATAATTATGTCATCCATCCACCGAGCAAAACTATTGTTTGTTTTCTGTTTAATAACTTCATCTATGCTGCTAGAATAAAAATAGGACAACTTAAATAGAAACTTTCCCTAGCTTAGTATAGAATAAAAACAGCTAAACTAGGAGGACATTTTAATGGGAAGACGCCAAAAGCAATACAGTGCTGAATTCAAGCAGGATGCAGTAAACCATTACCTTTCATCCGGCAAAAGCATGGAAGAAGTAGCCAATGATCTTAAAGTGAGTAAGTCATCCTTAAGCAAGTGGGTAGCAAATGCTAATACAAATGATGGCGCGGTTAATCATCGGGGATCCGGCAACTATAGCTCGGAAGCTGAAAAAGAAATCGCTCGTTTAAAGAAGGAATTAAGAGATTCAAAGGATGCGCTGGATATCTTAAAAAAGGCTATAGGCATACTGAACAATTAACAGAATCTATTTATTCAGAAACATTGCAAGCATCGAGGGAACGCAAGATTTCTGTTAACAGTGTGCTTAAATTATTGGGCGTTTCTTCATCAGGATATTACAGCTGGCTTAAACGCACACCATCCAATCAGGAAATTCGTAAGCAAAAGCTCAAAGCCGAAATCACAGAGATATATAACGAATCCCATCAAATCTATGGGGCACCCAAAATAACATCAATTCTTCAATCAAGAGGTCATGTTATCACTGAGAAGACAGTGGGTAACTATATGCGAGAAGAAGGAATAAGAGCCATCTGGGTAAGCCCCTATATCAGAACGACAATAGATCCTGATTTTGATAAAAAACTCAAAAATATTCTTAGTAGAGACTTTAGTCCGAAGGCCCCCAATACAGTTTGGGTCACAGATATAACCTATATTCACACGATTTCCGGTTTTGTCTATTTAACGAGTGTAATGGATCTGTTTTCTAGGAAAATCGTAGGCTGGCAGCTGTCGGAGAGTTTATCTGCAGAGCATGTAATAAAAGCCATTGAGAAAGCTAAAGCCAATCGAAAGATCAGTAATCCGGTAATTATTCATTCCGACAGAGGATGTCAATTTGTATCAAAAGGTTATCTTGAGGCCACACCAGCAGCACATTTTATTCACAGCTATTCCAATAAAGGTAACCCGTGGGACAACGCATGTATCGAATCATTTCATGCCTTAATCAAGCGAGAATGGCTCAACCGGTATGTAATCAAGAATGCCAGGCACGCTCATGAATTGATATTTGAGTATATCGAAGCTTTTTATAACACCGTTAGAATTCATGAGCATTGCGGCATGAAGTCACCTTATGATTTCGAAAAGGCTACTGCATGTTAAACCACTGAATGCACAAGTTTCACGGTCACAAAGCTATTTTGATTAGGAGCACCGCAGAAGCCTTTATGCCGCGAGAGTTTCTTTATATGGGGCAGCACCCTCTGGTACAATCTTGAGAGCGAAAAGCCCTGTAATACAGATTATTTTCCAGTTACAAGGGAGTCCAGAGGGTGCAGGGGGCCCCATGTCAAGAAAACGTGGAATAAATGCGGGTTGTAAACGCAGGTAGTTATTATCCATAAATACCTAAATTGAGTTTATTAAGTAAAGGGAAAGGAATTATGTTTACTTTTAACTTGTCCGAAATCTTGACAGAAGACCA
>JAEZRV010000069.1 GCA_023444055.1 Bacillota bacterium | reverse complement strand
CATACCATCAAGGAGATCATTCGCGTCATCAGGCAGGGCGGACGCGTCTGCATGTTCCCCGAAGGGATGAGCTCGATATCGGGCGGCGGCCAGCCCTGCGCCATTGGCAGCGGCAAGCTGCTCAAATTCTTGGGTGTCACGGTGTACTATACCAAAATTGCGGGCGGCTATATGACCAACACCAAGCATTGTCTCGACCAGCGGCCGGGCCGCGTCGAGATTGTGGTGGACAAGCTTTTCACGCCTGAACAGCTGAAAGAGCTGAGCGCAGACGAGATTCAGGAAACGCTGAACAGAGAGCTTGCTCATGATGATTACACATGGAACAAGCAGCAAAGAGTGAAATACAACGGCAGCGGTGAGATGGCTAAAAATCTTCACGATCTGCTGTATCTGTGCCCCAAATGCGGCGCGCTTTATACCATGCGCGCCAAAGGCGATACCATCCGCTGCGAAGCGTGCGGCAACGGCGCAAGGGTCAACGATTATTACGACTTGATTCCGCTCGACGACACCTCCGAGGTGCCCGAAACAATATCACACTGGTATGAGCTGCAGCGAGAAAGAGCAAGAGCCGAAGTATCAGGCAGCGGCTTTCATTTCAGTGAACGCGTGAAGCTGGGTTTGCTGCCAAAGTACAAGCGGCTTAAGAAAGGCGCGACCTCCATTATCGCCGGAGACGGGATGCTTTCGCTTTCGCGCGAGGGGCTGAAGTTCGAAGGCACCAAGCATGGCGAGCCGTTTTCTTTCACGTTATCCACAGACGCCGTGCCCACATACGGCATGTGCACGGATATCTCGCGGTTTTACACGTTTTACAGAAGCGAATTCTACGAATTCTATCCTGAGCGCAACGACACGATGCGCTGGTTCCATCTGACGGAGGAGCTGCACCGCGTCTGCGGCGGAAAGTGGAGATGAAGATTTTTTCGCAAATTCTATCAATAATAGTTACTTTGTATTATAATATGTAAAAACAGTTGAGGTGATCATATGGCAGAATGGTGGAATACGCTGAGTGCGCTGCAGCATATGTTTCTTTATGCGGCAATCCCTTTCACGTTAATACTGATTATTCAGGCCATACTCACAATTGTGGGGCTGGGCGGCCACGATACCGATGTGGATACGGACATGGATGCCGATACGGATATCGATGTGGGCCCGGATGTGGATGCGCACGAAGCAAGTGAGAGTGTGGCGGGCTTTCGTTTTTTCACAATCAGAGGCCTTGTGGCGTTTTTCTGCATATTCGGCTGGACGGGTTACGCGCTCAGCGGCACGTCTCTGGGTACCGCACTAATCATTCTTATCTCAGTGGCGGCGGGACTTCTCGCTATGCTGCTCATCGGGCTGATGTTTTACGCGATGATGCACATGCAGGCCAGCGGCAATCTTGTATACAGCAACGCAATAGGCAAGGATGCTGAGGTTTACATACCGATTCCCGCACAGCGTACGGGCAGAGGCAAGGTCATGGTGGAATTTCAGCAGCAGCTTGTGGAGGCTGAGGCCATTACGGATGATGAGCAGAGAATCCCTACAGGTACGTCAGTACGCGTTGTTGGCAAAACCGGCAGCACGCTTATCGTAAAAAGATAAAAAGGAGATCACTATGGATACATTGATACTTATTGTTATCGCCGTCGTGATTCTGTTCACGACATTCATCGCGATTTTAACGCGCTACAAGAAATGTCCGTCGGACAGAATTCTTGTCGTGTATGGCAAGGTGGGCAAGGGTGCCAATGGAGATATGGCCAGCGCCAAGTGCATACACGGCGGCGCGGCGTTTATATGGCCCGTTTTCCAGCATTATGAGTTCATGAGCTTAACGCCCATGTCGATAACGGTGGATCTTAAAAGTGCGCTGTCCAAGCAAAATATTCGTATCGATGTGCCTTCACGGTTTACGGTCGGTATATCGACAGAGTCCGGAATCATGCAAAACGCGGCAGAGCGTCTGCTGGGGCTTAAGCTCGACGAGATCGAAGAGCTCGCCAAGGATATACTGTTCGGCCAGCTGCGTTTGGTCGTCGCGACGATGGACATTGAGGAGATCAATACGGACAGAGACCTGTTCCTTGAAGAGGTATCGCGCAATGTGGAATCCGAGCTCAAAAAGATCGGTCTGCGGCTCATCAATGTGAACGTGACGGATATCAACGACGAGTCGGGCTACATTCAGGCGCTGGGTAAGGAAGCGGCGGCCAAGGCGATTAACGACGCGAGAAAGAGCGTGGCCGAAAAGAACAGAGACGGTTCTATCGGTGAAGCACTGGCGCAGAAGGACGAAAGAATTAATGTGGCTGAGGCCAATTCACAGGCCATCGAAGGTGAAAACACCGCAAAGATCACGGTGGCAAACTCCGATGCGGTGAGAAGAGAGCGGGAAGCGGAAGCCTTAAGGCGTGCGACCGCGGCTGAAAAGGTGCAGACAGCCAAAGCGCTTGAGGAAGCGTATGCGGCGGAAGAAGCGGCAGAGCGTCAGAGGGCGAGCCGTGAGCAGGCGTCCAAGGAAGCGGATATTATCGTGCAGGCCGAGATTGCCA
>JAEZRV010000061.1 GCA_023444055.1 Bacillota bacterium | reverse complement strand
CGGGATGGAGGTTTAGCTTGAAAAATGCGAAGTTTGCATTTCGTGCGTTCATAGTGCTCTTCGCATATCAAAAAGCTGCGGGCAGCTTTTTGCAGATTTGAGAAACAAGCAATGAACATACACTTTTTAATTACTGTTTGTGTCACTGGTGGTACTAGAGAAATGGAGGTTTAGCTTGAAAAATGCGAAGTTTACATTTCGTGCGTTCATCGTTTTCTTCGCATATCAAAAAGCTGCGGGCAGCTTTTTGCGGGTATGAGCAATCAAGCAATGGCCATACAAGCTCGAAAAATAAATTTGTGCAAACATGGTACATTTTCGAGCCTGCAAAAGCCACGAGTGTCTTTTGCATAAGTTTTGGAAGTTGTGTTGCTGGCAGTATTAACGAAATGGAGGTATAGCTTGAAAAATAAGAATCTTTTCGAAAGCTTTATAAATGCTTTTCAAGGCGTTGTATACACATTGGTAAATGAAAGAAATATGAAAATTCATTCAGCAGCAGGTGTTTTAGTGCTTTTGCTTGCTATTTGGCTAGAAGTTAGCAGGGTTGAGCTTGCCATACTATGTCTGACAATAGCAGTGGTTTTATGTTTTGAGCTTATTAATACAGCTATGGAGGTTGTAGTTGATTTTATAGTTGATGTGTATCACCCTAAAGCGAAGATTATTAAGGATGTATCTGCAGGCGCAGTTTTTGTCTCAGCTTTCTTTAGTATGATAATTGGCGCAATTATTCTAGGGGATAAATTTATATTTAAAGTGATGGCTTTGATTGGATAAATAGGCAATATATGAAAAATGAAAGTCTGTTGCAAAGTAAATAAGTAATCTGGAACCTGAAATTTTAATCTTTACTTTATAAGTGGGTAAGAGTTATTTTGCAACAGCCCTTTGTATTAATCAATATTGAAGGAGAAAACTACATGACTGATCAACAACTTATTGAGTACGCAAAAAAGGCATTAGAAAAAGCATATACTCCATACTCGAAATTCAGAGTTGGTGCTGCACTCTTAACAAAAAGCGGAAATGTTTATACTGGATGTAATGTTGAAATAGCTTCATATGGTGCTACTAATTGCGCTGAAAGAACAGCTATTTTTAAAGCAGTTTCTGAAGAAGGTAAAATTGATATTGATAAAATTGCAATTGCTAGTGATGATGAGGATTATATATATCCATGTGGAATTTGCAGGCAGGTAATGGCTGAATTTGCAGACGATAATATGCAAGTCATTAGCTCTAAAAAGACTGGGGAGTACAAGACAATTCGTTTTGGTGATATACTACCTAATGCATTTAGAAGTTTTTAAGGTCAAAAAAACTAAAAATATAGTGATTATGTTAATACTTTTATGATTTACAAATAAAGGATTGTTGAGATAAATTATACGCTTATGAAAAATTAACGGAGGATACAAATTAAATATGTCATACAAATCAGGATTTATATCGGTTATAGGTAAGCCAAATGTAGGAAAGTCTACTCTTTTGAATGCTTTAACCGGAGAAAAAATAGCTATTATGTCAAACAAACCACAGACAACAAGGAATACTATAAGAGCTGTAATAACAAACGATGAATGTCAGCTGGTACTTATTGACACACCAGGTATTCATAAGCCTAAAACAAAATTAGGGGAATTCATGGTAAATGTTGCTTCTGATACAATTAAAGAAGTAGATTTGATTTTCTTCTTAGCTGAAGCTACATCTCAGCCTGAAAGCTTAGATGTTAGTATTATTGAGCAGTTGAAGCAAGTAAATACACCTGTATTTCTCATTTTGAATAAGGTAGATATAGTTGAAAAGGAAAGATTATTGACTATTATAGCTAGGTACAGTGAATTGATGGATTTTAAAGCTGTTATTCCTGTCTCAGCATTAAAGAAAGATGGATTAGATATCATTTTAAAAGAAGCACTTAAATATATTCCTGAGGGAGAAAAGTTTTTCCCAGATGATACATTAACTGACCAACCAGAGAAGGTAATTGCAGCTGAGATGATTAGAGAAAAATTACTTTTAAATCTTGATGATGAAGTTCCACATGGAGTTGGTGTTGAAATTATGTCCTTTAAAGAGAGAAAAGATGGGCTGATTAGTATACAAGCCACTATTTTCTGCGAAAAGAATTCTCACAAGGGTATAATTATTGGGAAACAAGGGGCAATGCTCAAAAAGATTGGTTCTGCAGCAAGATTTGAAATCGAAAGACTTCTAGATACAAAAGTATTTTTGGAACTTTGGGTAAAAATAAAACCGGATTGGCGTAATAATGATAGCATGCTAAAAGACCTAGGATATAAAAAATACTAATGTATTGATAAGAATTAAGTTGATAAATTAAGCAATAAAAAATTATTAAAATCAAAAATTGGAATTAATATCTATCTATATTTGAATACTCTTGGACTATTTGAGGTAAAATATATTTAATCAAATAAGATTAGAGGGAGTGACATTTATGCTAGTAGATTTTATATGGAATGTTTTCAAATCAACTGGTAGTGTTGATTCTTATGTACTAATGAAAGAAATTGAGGATAAGTACAAGACAGAAAAAACAGAGGATGTCGTTCAAGAAGAATTACCAATTTAAAAATTAGTTTTAGCTATAGTTTAAATTATTTTTTGCAAGGGTTAGTGATACTTGGCTTATGACTTTACTGCTTTTTGAGCATAAGCCGAGTTCTCTTACTATATAAGAGGCACTAGCTCATTTATTTTAAAATATAGGCTATTAAAATGTGATTCCACATTTTAAATACAAATCAGTATAATATTATATTAAAGATATTGGTGGTTATAAATGGGGTATGTGAATTATAAGGGAATAGTTTTAAAGGAAGTGAATACCGGTGAGGCGGATAAGATAATTACTGTTTTGACTGCAGAAGAAGGTAAGATATCCATAGCAGCTAAAAATGCCAGAAGAGCTAAAAATTCATTAAGCTCAGGTACTCAGCTATTATGTTATAGTAATTACATGCTTTTTAAGGGCAAGGAGTTATATAACATGTCAAGCTGTGAGGTTATCGAGCCAAATTATGAAATTAGAAATGACATTGTCAAGCTTACATACTGCTCTCACATATTAGAACTTATAACAGAGAATGTGCAGGAAGGTGAACCCTCTGAAAATGTTCTACAGCTTTTACTTAATACATTATATGTTATTGCTAAAACAAATCGTTCTTTAGATCTTGTTACTAGAGTTTTTGAATTTCGGCTAATGGCTTTGCTTGGATACGAACCCCATGTTATTAGCTGTATAAACTGTAATAATACTAGCGATGAAAAAATGTTTTTTGATTTAGATAGCTCAGGATTGGTATGTAGTGAATGTGTTAACAGAAAAGGAAGAGTTTATCCATTATTGCCCGGAACGGTAAAGGCTTTAAAATACATAATGTTTATTAATCCGCAGAAGCTATATAGTTTCTCGCTTACAGAGGAATCAATAAAAGAGCTTGGTAACGTTTCAAAAAAATATATAAAAGAGCATTTAGGCAAGGAATATAATAAGCTGGATTATTTAAAATTTTTAAAGTAAAACTTCAACTTTTTAAGAGTTGGAGCTTTTTTATTTTCTGAAATGAATACAAATTAGTATAACGATAAAAGTTGAAGAACATAATAATATAATAAATTAATTTTTGCACTAAAAAGTCTATAGGTGAATATGAATCTTAGTTTATATACAGTTATTTCAATAGCAATTATTATAATAAATATAATACTAATAATTACAGCAGTTTTTTTTGAAAGGAAAAAACCAGTGCATGCTTTAAGTTGGGTTGTAACTTTATCCTTACTGCCTGTGGCTGGTTTCATATTGTACTTAATCTTTGGCAGATCATATCATATTAAAAAGAAAAAATTTCTTATAAAGTGCGATAAAAGTAAACAATATTGCCAAGAATTGCATAAGGCTTTGGATTATGCTGATTATGATGAGTCTAGATTTAATGAACCATTTGACAATAACATTAAACAGATAATCAAACTTAATATCAACACTTCACAAAGTTCTTACACAAATGATAATAAGGTTACAATTTTTACAAGTGCAGAAGATAAATATAGAGAGCTTTTACAAGATATTTATGAGGCAAAATCATCAATTCATATGTTGTATTTTATAATTCAAAATGATACTATTGGCAAAAAAATAATAGATGCATTAGCAAAAAAAGCAAGTGAAGGCATTGAGGTCAGAGTTTTATTTGACCATGGAGCTAAGTTGTTAACTCCATTTAAAACATATAAACCCATTATTGAAAATGGTGGTGAGGTTCTATGTTTTTTGTCAAAATCGTTTGGTAATTATTTAAGAGTTAATTTTAGAAATCATCGTAAAGTTGTAATAATTGATGGCGAAATTGGTTATATTGGTGGAATTAATATAGGTGACGAATATCTTGGACTCAATAAAAAGATTTCGCCTTGGCGAGATACACACCTAAAAATTATTGGTAGCGGAGTTTATAGCTTACAGCTAAGATTCTTTGAAGATTGGCTTTATGCTTCAAAAAAGGATATATTGTTTGATGACACAGAGAAATACTTTATGCCAATAAAAGAGCAGGATAAGGCTAAAACTGGAATTCAAATAGTATCTAGTGGGCCAGACACAAATTGCGAAGAGATAAAACGATGCTTGATTAAAATGGTAAACTCAGCTCAAAAGAGGATATTTATTCAAACACCATACTTTGTACCTGATAGCTCATTTTTAGATGCTCTTCAAAATGCAGCATTGTCAGGTGTTGAAGTAATAATACAAATACCGGCAGTACCTGATAAACCATATGTCTATAAGGCTACTATGTCTTTTGTGGCAGATGTAATTGATTATGGAATTAAAGTATATCTATATAATGGATTTTTACATGCTAAAATGGTGGTAGTTGACGACGCATGTTGTGCAATTGGTACATCAAATATAGATATAAGAAGTTTTTCGCTGAATTTTGAAATAAATGCCTTTATGTATGGACAAGAAATATCACAAAGATGCGCTAACATTTTTAATGATGATTTAAAAGCGTGCGAGTTAATGACTAAGCAAAAATATCAAAACAGAAGTGTTCTCTTAAAAATACAGGAAAGTTTTTTCAGATTGCTGTCTCCTATTTTATAATTTATATAGTCAGCTTTCCCACATCAAAAGCACATTGGTGTTCATACTTATCAATGGTTTGAATAGTAACATATATTCACCGTTAATATATGCAAGTTTTAATAAAATGTATCACATTACTTTTTTTTTTGTTATACTATTCTATGCAGAAATTGTGAGAAAAAAGAAATGCGGAGGTTTTTAGTCTTTGTTCAAGCTAGTAAAATATTTAAAGCCATACTTGAAACAAGTAACTCTTGGACCTGCTTTCAAGCTGTTTGAGGCAATATTAGAGGTGCTGATACCGCTAATGATGGCTAAATTAATTGATAACGGTGTAAAGGCAAATAATCCATCGTATATATATATGATGGGTGGAATTATGGTGGTAACAGCAATAACAGGTGCTTGCTCAGCATATGTATGTCAATATTATGCATCAATAGCATCCCAAGGCTTTGGAACCACAATGAGAAATTTGTTGTTTAAAAGGGTTCAAAGCTACTCTTTAACTGAAATAGATAAGATTGGTGTACCTTCATTAATAAACAGAATTACCAGTGATGTTAACCAGCTACAATTTGCTGTGGCTATGCTTATTAGGCTTGTTGTCAGAGTGCCTTTTCTTTGTATTGGCGGTTTGATTATGGCAATGCTTATAAACTTGAAGCTTTCCTTAATAATGTTAGCTATAATGCCTGTTTTTTTATTGTTTATTTACTTTGTAATGTCGCGAACAGTTCCACTCTATAAAGCTGTACAAAAAAAGCTGGATACACTTTCTATTATTATTAGAGAAAATTTATCTGGAGTCAGAGTTATAAGGGCTTTTGCACGTCTGGACAAAGAGAGAGAACGATTCGTTGATAGCAATAAGGAATATACAGAAGCTTCTATTAGTGTTGGGAAGATTTCGGCATTATTAAACCCAGCAACAACTGTTGTTATAAACCTTGGGATTGCTGCTATACTTTGGTTTGGAGGAATACAGGTATATGAAGGGAGCATGACTCAAGGAGAAGTTATTGCATATATTAACTACATAAATTTGATATTATCTGCTTTAATAGTTTTTGCAAATTTAGTTGTAACCTTTACAAAAGCAGCTGCCTCAGCAAACAGAGTTAATGAAATACTGGAACTAGAATCATCAATCATTGACAATCCTAAATTTAAAGAAGACAAGTATCCTGTCAATGGGAAGGGTTCTGACAAGATAATAGATAAACCTAATTTTAAAGAAGACGAAAAGCTACCTGTCAACGGGAATGCCACTGACAAGATAATCGGCGAATCTGATTTCATTTCAAAAAAGGTTAAATATACAGAAAACAGTGAAATCCCAAATATAGAATTCAGAAACGTAAGCTTTTCATATGCTGAAGCCTCAGAATATACGCTAAAAAACATTTCGCTAAAGATTAATAAAGGCCAAATGGTTGGAATTATTGGTTCAACTGGATCGGGAAAATCAACCCTTATTAATTTAATTGCTCGATTTTATGATACTTCAGAAGGCTCAATATATGTTGATGGCATAAATGTAAAAGATTATCGACAGAAGGAACTAAAAAGTAAAATTGGCTTAGTGCCTCAAAAGTCTATACTATTTTCTGGAACAATTGAGGACAATATTAGGTGGGGAAATCAGAAGGCAACTCAAGAAGACATTGAAGAAGCGGCTAAAATAGCCCAAGCCTATGAGTTTGTTGTTAAAAAAGAAGAAGGCTTTAGAACAATGATTTCTCAAGGCGGGACAAATCTTTCAGGTGGTCAGAAGCAAAGACTGGCAATAGCTCGAGCTATTATTAAAAAGCCAGATATACTAATTTTAGATGATAGTATAAGTGCATTGGATTATGCTACTGATGCGGCATTTCGAAGAATGTTGTCAGAGAACCTAAGTGATAAAACTATTATTATGGTTACTCAGAGAGTTTCAACTATTAGAAATGCAGATTTAATAGTTGTTTTAGATGATGGTGAAATAGTTGGTATGGGTAAAAATGATTATTTGCTTGATAACTGCTTAGTATATCAGGAAATATATAGTTCTCAAGATGAAGCGAAGGAGGCACAGTGATGAAAAGAAATGTTATTAAACGCCTTCTGAATTATATTATAAAGAATAGAATATATGTTATTGGAGCCTTGGTTTGCGCTGTTTTTAGTAATATTCTTATGATTGTAGGGCCTTTCATTATAGGTAAGGCTGTTGACAATATTATTGACAGCAGAAATGTGAATTTTGAACAGATTAGATATTATGCTATTATTATAGTTGTACTATACTTAATAAGTGCATTTTTTCAGTGGAGCTTGCAGGTTTTTACAAGCAAATTATCAAATAAAACTGTTGAAGAGCTTCGAACAGATACATTTGAACACATTACAAAAATGCCATTAAAATTTTTTGACACAAATACTCATGGAGATATAATGGCTAGACTCACAGGTGATATTGAAAATATATCAGAGGGTATATTTCAATCGGTTACACAATTTGTAACAGGGATAATATCGATAGTTGGTTCATTGATTTTTATGTTTATATTAAGTCCTGTGATTACTCTTGTTGTAATTGTTATGACACCTATTACATTTATAATTGCTTCTTTCATAACTAAAAAATCAGCGAAAATGTTTAAAGAACAATCAAATTTAAATGGTGAATTAAACGGGTTTATAGAAGAAATTATTGGTAATCAAAATGTAGTTAAGGCATTTAGCTATGAAGAACAGACACAAAAGAAGTTTGAAGAAATAAACAGTAGATTATATAAAAGCGGCAGATGGGCACAGTTTTATTCATCGCTTGTAAATCCTTCAACACGTTTGGTAAATAATATAACATATGTTTTACTTGGTATGACAGGTGGAATTGCTTCATTGGCAGGTCATTTAAGTATTGGGTATATTTCAAGCTTTTTAACATATTCCACATATTTTTCTCAGCCGATAAATAATATTACAAGTGTAACTACTCAGCTTCAATCAGCAATAGCTTCAGCTAAAAGGGTATTTTCTATACTAGACAGTGAAACTGAAGTAGAGCAAAGCATATGTGAGCTGGAGCTAAAGGGTACAGAAGGCAATGTTTGTTTTGAGGATATAACCTTCTCCTATGTTCCTGAAAACCCGCTGATAAACAATTTTAGCCTTAATGTAAATAAAGGCTCAAGAATTGCTATTGTAGGACCAACAGGTGCTGGTAAAACAACTATTGTAAATCTTCTTATGCGCTTTTATGATGTAAATAGTGGGAATATATATATTGATGGTAATGATATTTATAAATTATCAAAGGATAGCTTGAGAAAGTCATTCGGTATGGTATTGCAGGATACATGGCTGTTTATAGGTACTATCAGAGAAAATATAGCTTATGGAAAGCCAGATGCAACATCTGAAGATATAATTGAAGCAGCAAAAGCAGCAAATGCACATAATTTTATTAAAAGGTTTCCAAAGGGTTATGAAACAGTACTTACAGAGGGTGGGGCAAATTTATCAGAAGGGCAGAAGCAGTTGATAACAATTGCGAGAGTAATGCTGGTGTTACCATCAATGCTGATACTTGATGAAGCAACTAGTAGTGTTGATACTAGAACAGAGTTAAATATTCAAAAAGCTTTCCTAAGAATGATGGAAGGAAGAACTAGCTTTATTATTGCTCATAGACTTTCTACCATTAGAGAAGCAGATTTAATATTAGTGCTTGATAATGGTCAAATTGTTGAGCAGGGAAGCCATGAGCAGCTATTAAGAAAAGGCGGGTTTTATTCTAAGCTTTATAATAGCCAATATGAAAATATATAAATAAATGGTAGTAAAAGATTTTGAGAGGAATTAAAAAAATAAAGAGGAGGTGCTAAGCCCATGCTATTACTGTTAAGAAATTCACATTTCTTTGATGTTCTTGTGAAATGATGGGCATTGGAATATTTATGAAGGAATTATTTGAAGAATATAAGACGCAAAAAAGATTACTTGGTGAAGCATTGGCTGAGAAGGATCATATGGAAATATATGAGTCTTTTTCAGTGAAAAATGAATTTATACTAAAGCTGGGAGAGCCTAGATACAAGCTCCACAAGCTAGAAATGGCTATAGCAAAGGCAAAGCTGAAGCTTGATATGCTTCAGACATGTATAAATTTAAAAGTACCTATTGATACAGAGCACATTGAAAATCAACTGGAAAAAGAGTTTGAAAAGCATAATAGTACACTGAGAAATATGAGAAAGGAAATAGAATTTGCACGCAATTTAAGTGATGAAGACTATTTAAAAATTCAGAATATGCAGGAACTTAAAGAATTATACCTCTCTATTGCAAGCTATATTCATCCAGAGGTAGTTGCTATATCTGATAAAAATATAAAAAGAGTTTGGAAAGCAACTAAAAAAGCATATGAAGATGGTGATGTTGCAAAACTTAAAAGATTACAAAAGAAGGTATTAGAGGAATACAAAGATAATTTAACTAATGAAAATTCACACGAAGCTGACCTTGAGAACGAAGTTCTCTCTATGAAATCAAAAAGAGAGTTGGTAGTTTCAGAAATTGAGAGCTTGAGAAAGCAATTTCCATTTTCTGAATCCAAAGTACTTGAAGATGAAAAAGCAGTTACTAAATTTAAAAACGATATAGATGTAGACATAAAAATTGCAAGCGAAGTACTTGAGAAACTGGAAAATCAGATATTGGAGAAATTACCGCCTCTAAGCAGATACTTGAATTAAAATCCAAACATTTGAAACCTTCAAAATATGTAAACGCATATTCCCCTAAAAAGGGCGAAGGTTTCAACAGAGATTGGATCTATAAAAATGCTTTAGTTTTATGCTTTAAAAGCAATTAATTTATATAAAAGTTTTAAACTACCTGTAAAATAGCACATTTGAGGTATTCAGTTTCTGGTGAAGCAAGTAAAACAGGATGATCTTTAGCCTGTGCTCTATATTCAACCACTCTAACTTTCTTTTTGGCATCAGCCGCTGCATCATATAAAATGTCCATAAACAAATTAGAATCAACATGCTGCGAACATGAGCAGGTTATCAGATAGCCACCGCTTTTAATAATTTTCATAGCACGTAAATTTATTTCTTTATAACCCCTAATTGCGCCCTGTACAGCATTTTTTGTTTTTGTAAATGCTGGAGGATCAAGTACAATAGTGTCAAAGGTCTCGTTGTTGTCATAATATTCACGTAAAATATCAAAAGTATTTGCAGCCTGAAATTTAACAACAGAATCTAAGCCATTTATTTCTGCATTTTTTGTAGCGCATTTAACAGCATGATCTGAAATGTCAATTCCTAAAACACTTTTAGCCCCATATAGTCCAGCGTGAAGTGCAAATGATCCTGTATGTGTAAAGCAGTCCAATACCTTTACATCCTTTACAAAAGGTGCAATAGCGGCTCTATTTTCTTTCTGATCCAAAAAGAAACCTGTCTTTTGTCCATTTTCTACATCAACTAAAAATTTAACTCCGTTTTCAGTCATTTCAACTAAAGTATCAAAAGGCCCTTTTAAGAATCCTTTTTGCATTTCTAAACCTTCAAGCAACCTCACAGGAACATCATTTCTTTCATAAATGCCTCTAGGTTTAATAATATCATCAAGTATGCTCACAATGTCATTCTTGAATCTATCAATCCCAAGTGCAAGAGTCTGAACGACTAAAATATCTGAAAACTTATCGACAACTAGAGCTGGCAGAAAATCAGATTCTGCAAAAATTGCACGACAGCTGTTAATGTCGGCAACTTGCTTTCTATAAGTCCAAGCATCTTTTATTCTTTTATATAAAAAGTCATAATTTATTTCTTCGTGCTCGTAAGTCAACATCCTTATCGTTATTTGAGATTTTGGATTATAAAACCCTCTTCCAAGAAATTTGTTCTTGCTACTATAAACATCAACAATATCACCTGGTTCAATGTCACCATCTGTATGTGAGATATCGCTTTTGAAAATCCAGGGATGTCCATATTCTGTTCTATTTTCTTTTCCTTTTGCTATAAAGGCTTTAGCCATATTAGTTATCCTTCCTTAAGCTTCTCTTGTTTCCGTATTTGTCAACTATTACAGTGTTATCCAATGTTGCCTTGAGATTTGATTTGAAAGCTGCAATATATTCTTTTCGCAGTTCATCTCTCTCAGCTAACTCTGAATTTGTAAGTGCATCTGTTTTTGCTTTTTTAGCTAGTTCGTTCAGACGATTAATTCTACTTTTTTCCATAAAAATATACACGCCCTATTCTTATTTTTAAATTATTTCTTCTTATTAAATTATTTTATTGCTACTATTCATCTTATGACAATAAAAATAATATAAAAACATTTTCCATAAATATTCCGCATCTCCATTTTTCAAGGGGGAAAGTTGAGTTAGATGAATAATAACAATTTATTATATCAGAAATTATCTCCTTTAAAAAGTAGGTTTATTATGTTATTATGTATTTATATGTTCTTCTGACAAAATATTAATAAACAGTTATTGGAGGGATTAAGAAAATGGCTAATATGCAAGTTGTGATATTTAGTTTAATCAATGAGCTTTGCAGTGTTGATACATCAATGGTTTATAAAATTGAAAAATATAGTGAGGTTTCCCTTGTTCCAGAGATGCCAGACTATATTAAAGGTTTGTATAACTTAAGAGGTAGAGTAGTTCCTATTGTAGATTTAAATAAAAGATTTCATATGGGTTATTCTCAGATAACTGGTAAAACAAAGATTATCATTACGGAAAAGGATGGACAGCTATTTGGTTTTATAGTTGATAATGTTTTGGAAATAGTTACTTTAAGTGAGAATGAAATTGAAAAGTCTGAAGCGATTTTAAATGTTAATGGTAATAATTATATTAAGGGAATAGGAAAGAAGGATGAAAAGCTCTTCTCAATTATTGACTTAAATGAAATATTGAATACACAAGAGGTTAAAGATGTGAAAGAAGTAATTACTAATAAAGAATAATAAATTGAAGATTAATATAATAACCAATTTAAATGTTATATACGAAATAGGCTGTTGCAAAACCATTTTAACGATATTATATCGTATAGGTTGAAAACCAAGTACAAGATATAATTGTTAAGATGTTTTTTGTAACAACCTATTTTTCGTATATTGTAAACCATGTACATAACTACTCTAAAATAATTTATACATTAAATCTAAATAAAGTAACGTCTCCGTCTAACATAACGTATTCTTTTCCTTCAGATCTAACTAATCCTTTTTCTTTTGCAGAATTATAAGAGCCGCAATTCATCAAATCATCATAGGAAACAATCTCAGCTCTAATGAAACCTCTTTCGAAATCACTGTGAATTTTTCCGGCAGCTTGAGGTGCTTTTGTACCTTTTATAATAGTCCAAGCTCTAACTTCTTGTGGGCCTGCTGTAAGGAAACTAATAAGCCCTAGAATTTTGTAGCTGGCTTTAACTAATTTATCTAAGCCTGACTCTTCTAAACCCATAGCTTCAAGAAAGTCAACTTTTTCTTCATCAGCAAGCTGAGCAATTTCTTCTTCAACTTTAGCACATATAACCATAACCTCAGAGCCTTCAGCCTGAGCAAGGCTATTTAGTTCAGCTAAAAATCTGTTATCATCTAGGACAGAAAGATCATTTTCAGATACATTTGCACAATACAATACAGGTTTTGAAGTGATTAAAAACAATTGATCGGCAATCTGCTGTTGTTCATGGTCAAAGGACATTGACCTAGCAGGTTTACCGCTTTCTAAATGGGATTTTAATGCTTCAAATACCTCTAACTCAGACTGGAATTTCTTATCCCCTGATTTCATCATCTTCCTAGTTCTGTCAATTCTGCGCTCAAGCATTTCTAGATCTGCAAAAATTAACTCTAAGTTAATAGTTTCAACATCTCTATTAGGACCAATTGAACCATCAACATGAACTATATTTCCGTCTTCAAAGCATCTAACAACATGAACGATAGCATCTACTTCTCTTATGTGAGAAAGAAATTTATTTCCTAGACCCTCACCCTTACTTGCACCTTTAACTAAACCTGCAATATCAACAAATTCAATTACTGTTGGAGTGATTTTTTCTGGGTCATACATTTTAGCAAGCATGTCCAATCTTTCATCTGGGACAGCTACGATACCAACATTTGGTTCAATTGTACAAAAAGGATAATTTGCACTTTCTGCACCTGCTTTTGTAATGGCGTTAAATAAAGTGCTTTTTCCTACATTTGGTAGTCCTACTATACCTAGTTTCATTTATATATATCCTCTCATGGTTATTAAACATTAAAACATCATAAAGATTATACACTTTATAATTTTTCAATGCAATAACAATAAGCTCTTGTCTCCTATTTAGGTCTTAGTATTTTTTGAATACTTATAGTATTCGGTAATTAGTTCATCTAGATCATGACTTAGAGTCAATATCGATTCACTGTCTAAGCTACATTTTTCTATTTCACTATTAAGTGTTTCCCTTAGCTTGTTAATCCTATCCTCTAGCATAAAAACCTCCAGCACGCATCTTTCATTCAGAATGACTTATAAGCTTGCATGATAAGTTACTTTGGAGCCCAATATAATTGCATAAATGGAACGAATTACCACGTATATACATTATAAAATTCAAAACGAATTATGTCAATAATGTAATACAAAAACTTGACAAATCGAATGAAACTTTTCAAATTGTAAAAAGGAAATGTTTGACAATTATTGGAGGAAAATTTATAATTATATCTATATATGGAATTAGAAAGGAGCAGCCTATGAATACTACCGTTGGGGAGAGATTAAAACAATTAGTAAAAGAGAAGGGCCTTGAGCAACAGGAAGTTGCAGCACAATTGAATATTAAATCACCAACTTTTAATGGATATGTAGGCAACAAAAGGGAACCTTCAATAACAAAGTTGAAGCAACTTGCTCATTATTTTAATGTATCTGTAGATTACTTAATAGGTCACAATGATATTAGAAACCCTTATCTTAGCCATTTGTCAGAAGAAATAAACGCGTTTATACACAATCCAGAAAATCAAACTTACATTGAGTTGGCAAAGGAAATTAAAGAAAAAACTCTGGGAAAAAAAGCCTTATAAGCTAAGTATTAGTTGCATAAGTACTACAGTCTCAGATATATTTGATTCTAAAAAATAATTCATATATGGCTTAAAAAAGTTCGCATATCTTGTAATTCAAATCCTTTTCAAAGTATGAATTTAGTAATACTTTTTTTCATTTGACACAAACTTTTCAGTTAAAGATTTTTTATTTGATTTTAGTTTAAATTTGGGATATATTAGCTGTACAGGTTTTAAAGATGTAATACATTAAAATTAAAAATTTTTATGAATTTTATTTTTCAGACATATAATTTTACTAAACGTATACTTAATTGAAATGCATTTTGAAACTTATATTTATAAATTACTATATATAAAATTGCGGCAGGAGGTAATAGTATGTATTGCAGAAATTGTGGAAGTTTGATGAATGACCAGGCAGCTATATGTATTACATGTGGAGTTCCGGTTGGAAAGGGAAATAATTATTGTCCTATGTGTGGTGAAACAACTGATTCAATGTCTCAAATATGTATGAAATGCGGGGTCAATCTCAATGCATATGGCGAGCAAAAATCAAAGCTGGCAGCAGGTTTGTTTGGGATATTCTTAGGGGTATTTGGAGTTCATAGATTCTACCTGGGACATATTGGGATTGGAGTGGCTCAGTTATTAATAACAGTTCTTTCGTGTGGTTTCCTTTCAGGGGTATCATTTATATGGGGATTGATTGAAGGGATATTGATACTATCAGGAAGTATCAATAAGGATGCAAAAGGGGTTCCTTTAAGAGAGTGAGTTTTATGTAAATTCGTGGGGCTGTTGCAAAATAATTCTTAACTACATTATATTGTATAGGTAAGAAAACCATACAATATATAATTGTTAAGATGTATTTTGCAACAGCCTTTTGATTTGACTTTTGCTAAAAACATTATAATACTATTTCGTATTTAAAATGTGATACCACATTTTTAAATGCAAATTAGTATAAGTTAAATACGTACAAATACTTTATTCTTCAATATCTATTACACTTACTGGACAACCATCTCTAGCTTCTTCTGCTTCACTTTCATTTTCTTCAGGAATATCATCTTCTATTGCTTCTGCTTTTCCATCTTCATTCATACTAAAAACCTCAGGACATACCGAAACACATAATTCGCAGCTTATGCATCCATCCTGATTCACAATTGCTCTCATATCATTACCTCCATTATTGTATTTTGGACACTTAATTTGAGATATAATACTATTTCGCATTTAAAACATAGAAAGTCGTATTTTAAGTACAAAAATTAGTATAAGTAATATCTTTTTTTGAAAACTGACATTTTGTATTATTCCAATATAGCTAAGCAAATATACACGCCTGATGCCAGTCTTTAAGCAGTACATTTATCTGCAAAATTTGTGTTAGAGATATTTTAGACTTGGCAGTATATGAAAAAGCTATATACAAATACTAAATATAATTACTAAATATAAATACTATTTACAAATGCTATAAAGGAAGCGAAAAATACTAATATAAGCATATTTTTAAGATTACTTGTTTTAAATATACAATTAGTGTATCCTTATTATTGAAAAAATTTTATTAAATTCATAGAAAATTATTAGTATTTTTATAGATTAAATAATTGGTTAAACAGACAGGAGTAGTAAAATGTTGCATGAATTTTCAAGAAGTGAATTGATTATAGGGACAGAAGGACTAGAAAAACTCAAGAACAGTAAAATTGCTGTTTTTGGGGTTGGAGGAGTTGGTTCTTTTACTGTGGAGGCACTAGTAAGATGTGGAGTAGGGCATATTGTTTTGATTGATGATGACTGCGTCTGCTTGACAAATTTAAATAGACAGTTGCACGCATCAAGAAAGACTGTTGGAAAGCCAAAAGTAGAGGCTATGAAAGATAGAATTTTAGATATAAATCCTGAATGTGAGGTTACTATATTTCAAAAATTCTATATGCCTGATGTTGCAGAAGAGCTACTTGACAAAAGCTATAGTTATATTGTAGATGCCATTGATACTGTAACGGCAAAAATTGATTTAGTTGTAAGAGCGAAGGAACTGGGAATACCAATTATTTGTGCAATGGGTGCGGGTAATAAAGTTGACCCAACTAAGTTTGAGGTGTCTGATATTTATAAAACCTCAGTAGATCCATTAGCAAAAGTAGTTAGAAAAGAACTTAGAAGCAGAGGGATTAAAAAGCTAAAGGTTGTTTATTCAAAGGAAGAACCTATAAAACCTGTTGAAACAGAAAATTCTAGTTGCAGCACTGGCTGTATTTGCCCTAAGGGTACTACAAGAAAATGTACTGTAAAGCATCAAGTACCAGGAAGCTTATCATTTGTACCTTCTGTAATGGGTTTAATTATTGCTGGTGAAGTAATTAAGGATTTGATTGAATGGGGTAAGAATAAAGATAAGAACGCAAATGGTTAGGTTAGTATAATATAAAAATTGATAAATGATAATTGCATTAAAAAATGTTTTTAAAATGCTTTGAAATTTAAAAAATGGGTATATAAATATCTGAGGTGATAAAATGTTTGAAAAACGTATAAATATTTTTACTGGTCATTATGGAAGTGGAAAAACTGAGGTTGCTGTTAACTATGCTTTAAAACTTGCAGAGGCAGATTATAAAACTGCAATTGTAGACTTTGATATAATAAATCCTTTTTTTAGAACAGCTGATGCCAAGGAAGAGCTTGAGAATAATAATATTAGAGTCCTTTTACCTAGATTTGCAAATACAAATGTTGATATTCCAGCAATTCCAGCAGAAATATATTCTTTATTTCAAGATAAGACATACAAGGTGGTTCTTGATGTTGGTGGCGATGATTTAGGAGCAAAAGCAGTTTCCAGATTTAAAGAAGAAATTATTAGTGATGATTATGAGATGTTTTTTGTAATTAATACAAAAAGAGGAATGACTGATACACCAGAAGAAATATATGAAATGATTGCAATAGTTGAAGAGGGTGCAAATTTAAAGATTACAAAACTAATTAATAATACCAATTTGCTTGAAGAGACAACACCTGAAGTTATATTGCAAGGAAACGAAATTATTTCTGAGGTTTCAGCAAAGACTGGCATTCCAATAGCTATTACTTCAGGTATGGAAAAAGCAATTTGTGGGTTAAAAAGTCAGCATTTAAGTGGTTCAGAAATATTAACTATGAAGAAAAATATATTTCTACCTTGGGATAGGAAAGGCTGAAAGAAATTACTAATAACATTTACAGGAGTGCCGAGTCCACAAAAACAGATTTTTTTACTAATTTTGTGACTTTTGAAGTTTTACCCCGTATAACTTGCAAATATACTTAAAGAGTTTTATAATTAACAGGAGTCTTGGTTGTTAAAGGTCTAAAACTAAATAAAAATAAAATAATTTAATAAAAAATATAAGTGAGGTTTTGATAATGGCAAAAGTAATATTCCATGAGGAAAGATGCAAAGGCTGTAAGCTCTGCGTAACGGTGTGTCCAAAAAAAATTGTCATAATGAAATCTGATAAATTAAATCAGAAAGGTTTTCATCCTGCAGGCGTAGATGAAATGGATAAATGTATAGGATGTGCTTTCTGCGCTACAATTTGTCCTGATTGCGTTATTGAAGTTGAAAAGTAATAATAATTTCAATAAAAAGGATTGTACTTTTAGAGTTATAAAAATAACTAACGAGTATAAATTTTTAATAAGTTTATTATGAGTCATTAAAATATGACTATTTTGGAGGGAAAGAAATGGCAGAAAAATTATTGATGAAGGGTAATGAGGTAATTGCAGAAGCAGCCTTAAGAGCTGGGTGCAGACATTATTTCGGATATCCTATAACACCACAGACAGAGATTGCTCATTATATGGCAAAAATGATGCCAAAAGCAAATGGTACCTTTGTTCAGGCTGAAAGTGAAGTTGCAGCAATAAATATGGTATATGGTGCAGCAGCAGCAGGTGCACGCGTTATGACATCGTCATCCAGTCCTGGAGTAAGTTTGAAACAGGAAGGTATTTCTTATATAGCAGGCGCTGAACTTCCAGCAGTGTTAGTAAATATTGTACGTTGTGGCCCTGGTTTGGGAGGTATTCAAGCAGCACAGTGTGATTATTTCCAAGCATGTAAAGGTGGCGGACATGGTGATTATAAAAATATAGTTCTTGCACCTTCAAGCGTACAAGAACTGTATGAATTAACTGTTGAAGCATTTAACCTTGCAGATAAGTATAGAATGCTTGTTATGATATTAGGTGACGGTATGTTAGGTCAGATGATGGAAGCCGTTGAGTTTAAAGACAAGGAAGATATCTATTTAGATGACAAAAAGTGGGCTTGTACTGGAACAAAAATGCAGAGAGAGAGTAATGATGTTACATCTATCTATATTCAGCCAGAAGTGCTAGAAGGACTTAATCAGAAACTACAAGCAAAATATAGACAAGTTGAACAAAATGAAGTTTTAGTAGAGACATATAATTGTGAAGATGCAGATATAATCGTTACTGCATATGGTACTGTTGCTCGAATAATAAAGAATGTTATAAAGATGGCTGAGAAGGAAGGCATTAAAGTTGGATTAATTCGTCCAATTACGCTTTATCCATTCCCGACTGCTGCTTTCGAAAAATATGCAGAGACACCAAAAGCATTCTTAAGCGTAGAATTGAGTTCAGGACAGATGGTAGAAGATGTACGTCTTGCTGTTAATGGAAAGTGCCCTGTTCACTTCTATGGACGTATGGGTGGAATGATTCCAAGTCAAATGGAAATATTAAATGAAATTAAGAAAATCTTAAATAAATAGAATTTAAGAATGGAGGGTGAAAAATGGCAACTGTGTTTAAAAGGCCACATGCATTGAAAGAAAAAGAACTTCACTATTGTCCTGGTTGTACTCATGGTATAATTCACAGGCTGGTAGCAGAGGTAATTGATGAATTAGATATAGAGGGTATTACAATAGGTGTTTCACCTGTTGGTTGTGCATATAATAATTACGAATATTATAACTGTGACATGGTTCAGGCCGCTCATGGTAGAGCACCTGCTGTAGCAACTGGTATAAAAAGAGTTCATCCTGACAATTATGTATTTACTTATCAGGGAGATGGAGACTTAGCAGCTATAGGAACAGCTGAAATTGTTCACGCTGCTGCAAGAGGAGAAAAAATCACTACAATATTTGTTAATAATGCTATTTATGGTATGACATCCGGTCAAATGGCTCCTACTACATTATTAGGTCAAGTAACAACAACTTCACCATATGGTAGAAAAGCTGAAACTCATGGATTCCCAATAAGTGTATGTGAAATGCTTTCTACATTAGAAGGTGCTGCTTATGTTGAAAGAACATCTGTACATGATGTTAAAAATATTAAAAATACAAAAGCTGCTATTAAAAGGGCATTTCAAGTTCAAAAAGCAAATAAAGGCTTCTCAATTGTTGAGGTGCTTTCAACTTGCCCAACTAACTGGGGTCTGAATCCAATAGACTCACTTAAATGGTTAGAGGAAAATATGTTGCCACACTATCCTCTAGGTGTATTTAAGGGAAAGGATTTGGAGGTGTAAGGTATGAAACAACTTGATTTAATAATTGCAGGTTTTGGCGGACAGGGAATATTATCTGCTGGAAAATTGCTTGCATATGCTGGAATGTTAGAAGGAAAGCATGTTTCATGGTTACCTTCTTATGGGCCTGAAATGAGAGGCGGTACAGCAAACTGTAGTATTGTTATTTCTGATGAGCCTATAGGTTCTCCAATTATAGATTATCCAAACGCATTAATTGCCATGAATGGTCCTTCCTTGGAAAAGTTCGAAAAGAAGATTTCTAAGGGCGGTTTGATTATAACAAACAGTTCTTTAGTTGAAGCAAAGCCTAATAGAACTGATGTAGAGTTTATTGGTGTTCCTGCAACAGAGATGGCTTCTGATATGGGCAACCTTACCTATGCAAACATAATAATTTTAGGAAAATTACTTGGTAAAACAGGTATTATTACAAAAGAAAGCTTTGAAGCAGCACTTAAGAAAGTTCTACCAGAGAAGAAGCATTTTATGATTCCTGATGAAATGAAAGCTCTAGTAGTTGGTCACGATTTTTAATATGTGTTCTTGTTGAAAATAAATGTAATACCCTATATACTATATAAATAGATATGGGGTATTTGCTTTATTCTGAGGAATAGTAGAAAGTCTTGCTTCAAAATTCAGTGTTTCTGCCCAAAGTGGGCTAGGAGGTTTAAATGAGTGTACTAAAAACAGAAAACTTAACCAAATACTATGGAAATGCAAGAGGAATTGAGAATGTAAATTTAGAGGTTAACGAAGGTGAGGTTTTTGGTTTTATTGGGCCAAATGGTGCTGGCAAATCAACAACAATCAGAACCTTGCTTGCCCTCATTCATCCAACATCAGGTAGTGGGAGCATTTTTGGAAAGGACTGTATAGAGTACTCAAAGGAAATAGCAAAAGATATTGGATATTTGCCAAGTGAAGTTTTTTATTATGATAATATGAGAGTCAAGGATTTGCTTAAATATTCAGCTTCTTTTTATAAAAAGGACTGTAAAGAGAGGATAAATGAGCTTTGTACAATTTTAGAACTTGACCCAGATAAGAAAATAGATGATTTATCCTTTGGAAACAGAAAAAAGGTAGGAATTGTTCAGGGCCTTTTACACAGTCCTAAGCTTATTATTCTCGATGAACCAACGAGTGGACTTGATCCACTAATGCAGCAGAAGTTTTTTGAAATAATTCAGCAAGAAAATAAAAAGGGTGCTACTGTGTTCTTTTCTTCTCATATATTAAGTGAAGTACAGAAGCTCTGTGACAGAGTTGCAATAATTAAAGAAGGTAAAATAATTAGAACTGAAAGAATTAGTGAGCTTCGAGAAAACAGTTATAAGAAAATAACTTGTGAAACTCAAAGCACCATTGGTAAAGATTACTTCAATTTTGACGGTGTAAATAAGCTTAATATAATAGATAATAATGTAAGCTTCATCTATAAGGGGAATATAGACTTTATAATGAAAAAGCTTGCTGCATTGAGTTTATTGAATATTAATATTGAAGAGCCTGATTTAGAGGAAATTTTTATGCATTATTATAACACCTAGATTCTAAATGAAACTTTTCGATTGTAGAAAAATTTTATTACATCAGCGGCGTTTCAACGAGGCGGGAGATATTCTCATCGCCTGAAAACCAAAGCGGTACCCGCCACTTATAAAAGTGGGGGACATTTTCTTGCCTCGTTATAACACCTAGATTCTAAATGAAACTTTTCGATTGTATAAAAATTTCATTTTCAGGAGGTATACATGAATATATACATTCAAGAATTAAAAAGCTTATTCAAAAGTATATTAATATGGACTATTTCAATTGTAGGATTAATTATTTTTCTCTTTGCGGTATATCCAGGACTTGCCAAGGATGCTGATAAGTTTATGCTATTACTAGAAAATTATCCTCCTGAGGTATTAAGTGCTTTTGGTGCTACTATTGATTTGGCTACATCAATAAATGGATATTATGCTTTTTGCTTGGTTTATATAAATCTATGTGCAGCAATTCAAGCTATGAAATCTGGCGTTGATGTGCTGGCAAAGGAAAGTTCAAGGAAGACCTGTGATTTTATTTTTGTTAAGCCTGTTTCGAGGACAAAAGTACTTGTTTCTAAATTGGCTGCAGCTATTACTAGCTTTCTTATTACTGACATATTTATTATACCAATAGCGATAATTAGTGCTATAGTGGTGGAAACAAAGGATTTTGATATAAAAGTATTTTTACTTATTTCTATATCAATTATATTTGTTCAGCTTATTTTTGCTGCTTTGGGATTCTTTTGTGCAGCAATTGCAAAGAAAATTAAGGGAACTACAGCTGTTTCATTAGGTACTGTAATGGCATTTTTTACAATTTCCTTAATAGTAAATGCCTTTGGAGATGATAAACTTAAATATATATCTTTCCTAACGTATTTTAGTCCAAACTACATAATAGTAAATGGATATTTTGAGCTTAGAATGCTTATATGTACTGTCGCAGTTATAGTTTTATTTATTGCTATATCGTTATTTTACTACAACAAAAAAGATATCCACTCTGCATAGCTCGAAACATACTTTGTGCGAACATGGTGCATTTTCGAGCTACAAAAACCACAGGTGGTTTTGCGATGTGGTGAAGGTTACATAAAATGTCGGCGTGGGAGGTTAGCTTGAAAGACTTTAGATATAATTTCTAAAATTACTAGCGTACCTCCACGAAGTCTAAACCATATTTTTATGCCGGAAGTTGGCGTGGGAGGTTAGTATGAAAATTTTTATTCGTGAGATAAAAGGAAATATAAAATCACTTGTTTTTTGGTCAATAGGTATGGCTTTACTTATTGCATTGGGTGTTGGTAAGTTTTCAGGAATAGATAGTGCTGGACAGTCAATAAATGAATTAGTGGCTTCAATGCCAAAATCTATACAGGCTCTGTTTGGCTTTAAAGGCTTTGATATCTCAACAGCAATAGGTTTTTATGGAGTGCTATTCCTATATATCATTCTTTCTGCTTCTTTACATGCAGCGGTTTTAGGTGCAGGTATTATATCAAAAGAGGAGAGGGATAGAACCTTTGAATTTTTATATGTAAGACCTGTTTCTAGAACTAGGATAATAGCAGAAAAGTTTCTAGCTGCTATTTGTAATATTTTTATCTTGAATTTAATAGCTTTATTGGTTTCTATAGGTGTATTAGCAAAAGTATCTATGGAGAATATTGCAAATGACATTTTATTGCTTATGCTTGGAATGTTTATAACGCAACTACTATTCTTTTCTATTGGTATGGCAATATCTGTAGTTGCTAAGAATAGCAAATCAGCAACAGGAATAGCTTCTATGGTTGTAATAATTACATATTTGCTTTCTGTTATTTCAGATTTAAATGAAAAGCTGGCTTTTGTAAGGTTTTTTACACCATTTAAGTATTTTGGGGCAAAAACTGTTATGGATATTGGGATTAGTTTAAACTATTCAATTATATCGGCAGCAGTAATTTTAGCAGCACTATGTGTGGCTTGGGTTTTCCATAATAGAAGAGACTTGACAGTTTAATTTGCAAAAGTTTAGTAACTCAACTTTCCATTGATAAGTTTAAACACCTACAATTCAACTGGGAAAGTTGAATTTAGTAAATATTAAAACTGAAAGAAAATCTATCCATAAGGGGCTGCTGCAAAACAAGAAATATATATATCTACAAGTTACTTAATAAGTGGATATACATAAATTGTTGTTACAGGACAGCCCCTTTATGATTTTAAGCTAAAATTAATTTTAATTTAGATTTTTCATTCAATTAACCGTATTTGTTACTACTTACTGCATTTTTATGCCAAGCTTATACATTAAACAAAATGTCTGCATATGTTGGGAACGGCCATATCTTTGAATCAACGATGCATTCAAGCTTGTCAGCAACAGTTCTTAAATTACTCATCTGTGTAAATACAACATCCTTATAGTATACAGCCTGCTCATAAGAACTACCATGTAGTTCCTGAGCTTTATTTAACTTAGCTTCAAGTTCTGAGATGTTTTTATTTAGCTCAGAAGTCAAGCTAGTAGTTTCCTTCAGTAACTCTATATTTGCACTAATGTCAGCATCTACACCACAGAGCTTTATTTGATTTATAGAGTTTGCAATATCAGTAGAGAATTTAATAACAGCTGGAAGAATCTGTCGCTTTGACATTTCCAACATTGTCAAGGCTTCGATATTTATAGTTTTAATATACTTCTCTAGTGATATTTCATATCGTGAATTCATTTCATTACGATTGAATACCTTGTGTTTTTCCATTACAACCATATTTTTTTCTACATGAAGGCTTGTAATTGCATCAACATAGCTTTTAAGATTTGGAAGTCCTCTATCTTCAGCTATAGTAACCCATTCATCTGAATAGCCGTTTCCATTAAAAATTACTCTTCCGTTTTTCTCATAAACATCCTTTATTATTGCATTAACCTCTAAAGAAAAATCTTCTGCTTTATCTAATCTATCTGCAAATTGCTCTAAAACTTCAGAAATTATAGCATTTAAAAAGAAATTTGGTGATGCAATTGAGGCAGATGATCCAACCATTCTAAACTCGAATTTGTTTCCTGTAAAGGCAAATGGGGAGGTTCTATTTCTATCGGTTGAGTCCTGTGGAAGAGCTGGTAAAGTAGTAACACCAACCTTCAATTTACCGAAAACGCTTGATGAGCAATCTTCGCCACATGCAATTTGCTCAAGTATTCTTGTGAGCTCATCACCGAGAAATATAGAAATTATAGCTGGTGGTGCCTCATTTGCACCTAAACGATGATCGTTTCCAGGGTTTGCACCAGCTAATCTCAACAAGTCTGCATATTCATCTACAGCTTTGACAACAGCACAAAGGAAAATAAGGAACTGAGCGTTTTCATGAGGTGTTTTGCCAGGCTCTAGCAAGTTTTGACCATCATTTGTTGAAAGCGACCAGTTGTTGTGCTTTCCTGAACCATTAACGCCTGCAAATGGTTTCTCGTGAAGCAGACAGACTAAACCATGCTTAAGTGCAGTTGTTTTCATTAGTTCCATTGTAAGCTGATTATGGTCTGTTGCAATATTAGCAGTAGTAAATATTGGTGCAAGCTCATGCTGAGCAGGAGCAACCTCGTTATGCTCAGTTTTTGCAGATATTCCTAACTTCCATAGCTCTTCATCTAGATCTTTCATAAAAGCTGATATTCTTGGCTTAATGCTTCCGTAGTAATGATCGTCCAATTCCTGACCTTTGGGAGCCATTGAACCAAATAAAGTACGACCTGTAAATATCAAATCTTTTCTCTGATCATACATTTTCTTGTCAATTAAGAAATATTCTTGCTCAGGACCAACTGTAGCTATTACCTTTGTTGTAGTTGTATTTCCAAATAAACGAAGAACTCTAAGTGCATTTTTAGAAATACATTCCATAGACCTAAGTAAAGGCGTCTTTTTATCTAAAGTGTCACCATTATAGGAACAGAATGCTGTTGGAATATATAGAGTATTATTCTTTATGAATGCCGGAGAAGTACAATCCCATGCGGTATATCCTCTAGCTTCAAATGTTACTCGTAGACCTCCAGAAGGGAAAGAGGAACCATCTGCTTCACCTTTAATTAATTCTTTTCCTGAAAACTCCAATATAACCTTTCCATCAGATGTAGGATTGATGAATGAATCATGTTTTTCTGCTGTAATACCTGTCATTGGCTGAAACCAATGAGTATAGTGTGTGGCACCTTTTTCAATTGCCCAATCCTTCATACAGCTTGCAACTATTTCAGCTATTTCTAAATTCAAAGGGAGCCCATCATCAATGGTTTTCCTCAATGCTTTATATGTAGCTTTGGGAAGACGCTCTCTCATAACTGCATCATTAAATACGTTTGAACCAAAGATTTCACTTAAGTGACTCATATATTCCACCTCATTATAAATTTTAAAGTAACTTAGTACAGTTAATATAGTATCAAAATTTGAGTTTACTTATATATACTTATATCAATATATATAAGTACTTATTATTAAAAGATACAATTTTTTCATAATAAATGCAAGAGAAAATATATAGGGAAATTATTTATATTAATAATTTGTGCTATAATAACAATATTAACGCGAAGATTCAGTCAAACATTGTGCAATATTTAAGGGTGAATATGTTGATAAATATAGAATTTAACCCCGTAAGTCTTATTTTATTAGTTCCTGTAATTATCATACTTTTTAGCTCACTATTTATGCCATTTAATCATGAGAGAATACTAAATGGATTTTATTCTGTTATAAATAGTTTTGAGTTCATTGGAGCATTGATAATTGCTTTAATTCTTACAAAAGGTATCCTTTTTGATAAAGATAACGAAGTATATAAATATATATATGAATTGTTGCCTAGCACAGTTAAAGCTAGCCTAGTTGCAAATAACATATATACTTACCTTTGCATTGCCTCAATTATTTTAATAATAGTTGTTATTGTTTTAAGACTTATAACATACCCGATTTACACTTGTATTCTTGATAATCTATCCTACAAAATATACAGGGCATTAAACTCACTGAGCCCTTTTATAAGAAGAGCAATTTCGTTTTTGTGCAGTATCCCAAAAGCATTTGTAACACTAATATTGATAAGCTTTATTTTTTATTTTTTCTCATACTATTTTACAGTTCCTGGTTTATCAGGGTATATAAATTCATCTAAAATTCTGAATGAAGTTTATGATACTGCTCTAGAACCTGTTATTAGTTCTGATATTGTAAAAAAAATACCTGTAATTATTAATGATAGATTTAATGACCTTGATGTTAATAATAAGGGTAATGTTAAAATTGCAGAAAATATTAGAGAAACACTTGATAACTACAATATTAAGGTGATTCAATATTTTAACGGAGTTACTCTTGATGATGCTATAAAATCCACGCCAGAAATTGACAAGTTAGCAGTTGAATTAGTAAAGGATGAAAAAAGTGACTATGACAAATGTAAAAAAATATATCAGTGGATAAGAAAAAACATCTCTTATGATTATAATAAATCCACAACAATTGCTAAAGAAGCTCGAAACACTAAATCTGGTACAATAATCTGCTACCAGACTAAGAAAGGGATTTGTTTTGACTATTCCTGTCTATTTATTTCAATGTGTAAAGCCAATGGTATTAAAGTTAATTTAGTAACTGGTATGGGTTTTAGCGGAATATCATGGGGAGATCATGCCTGGAATCAATTCTATTATGAAGAACAAAAAAGATGGGTAAATGTTGATACTACGTTTGGTGCTAGCGGTGTTAATTATTTTGATTCTAAAAATTTCGCACTTGATCACAAAAACAGCAAGGTACAAGGTGAATGGTAATGAATACCGTCAAAATAGTCCTCTATCTGAACAGCAAGCCTATAAAATAGCAAGGTATAAGGCCAATGGTAATGTGTACTGTCAAAATAATACTAAAATAGTATTGTTAGTTTTTGTGTTATACATTATTATATAGAACATGAAATGTATATGATGTGATTTAGACAGGAGAAAAAATATAATGAAAGCAGAAGTGTCAAAACAAGAACTGGAAACAAGGATTTTAAATCTCTGTGCTGTTATATCTGAACGAAACCCCCAATGGGATACTGTACTGATAATTAACCGTATTAATCAGTATTACTTTACTGGAACAATGCAGGATGGTTTATTGGTAATAAAAAGTAATGGAACGGCACAGTACTTTGCAAGAAGGAGTTATAATAGAGCAAAGGAAGAATCTCCATTAGTAGGATCAGGATTATGTAAAATTTATCCAATGGAGAGCTATAGAGATGTTGCACAAATAATTGGAAATGAACTTGGCAATACATTTGTAGAGACAGAAACCGTAACTATTAGTATTATTGAAAGACTAAAAAAGTATTTTAATATACAAAATATATTCTCAGTTGAAGATATTATTTTTGAAATACGTGCAGTGAAAAGCCCATATGAGATATACTGGATGAAAGAAACAGGTAAGTTGCATCAACTTCTGTTAGATGAAGTTGTTCCAAGTATTTTAAGAGAGGGAATGAGTGAGCTTGAACTTACAGCAGAAATGTATGAGAAAATGTTGAAGATGGGTTATCATGGTGTTACACGCTTTTATAGATATCAAACCGAGATGATTGCCGGTCAAATTGGATTTGGTGAAAATTCCTTAGTTGATACAAGCTTTGACGGCCCAGGAGGAATGCGAGGTATGTATCCAGCGGTACCTATTATTGGAAGCAGAGACAGGCTTCTTAAAAAGGGCGACTTGGTCTTTATAGATATAGGTTTTGGCATGTATGGATATCATAGTGACAGAACACAGATTTATATGTTTGGAGCCACTCCGTCTGAAGAACTTGTAAAAGCCCATCGTAAATGTATTGAGGTGGAAAAAAGGACTGCACAGCTATTAAAACCAGGTAGTATACCATCTGATATTTATAATAGCATAATGGAAGATTTAGATTCTGATTTTATAAATAACTTCATGGGATTTGGAGATAGAAGAGTAAAGTTTTTGGGTCATGGCATAGGTCTTCATGTTGACGAGCCACCTGTAATTGCAAATGGCTTTAAAAGTCCACTTAAAGAAAATATGGTAATAGCTATAGAACCCAAAAAGGGTATAGCAGGAGTTGGAATGGTGGGGGTGGAAGATACATATATAGTTACGCCTCATGGAGGCCAGTGTATTACCGGTGGCGAAAAAGATATTATTGTTGTTTAATTGGAGCATCTTTAGCCGTAGACAACACGATGTTGTTTTTAGCACACCATGAGCCTTGGACGGCGAATGTGTGCGACGGCTAAAGCATTGATGAACTCAAAAGCACATCATTTAAGTAAATACCACCAACATCGGCAAAAACGCTTGCGTTTTTGAGACTCGAAAGTGCACCATGTAAGCACCAACTATACTTTCGAGTCATTTTGCCAACAAACCATTGATAGTTTGAACACCGATGGGTTTTTTATGTGGAAAGATGAATAATTAATTTGAAGTTATATCAAGCTTGTATCCTAATCCACGAATAGTATTTATAACTACTTTTGAATTTATAGAGCTTAATTTCTTTCTTAAAAAAGATATGTATACTTCTACATGATTTGCTTGTGCATCAGAGTCAAATCCCCAAATTTTTTCTATTATTATGTCTTTTGAAGTTATCATACATTTTCTTATAATTAAAAACTCTAATAGTTTACTCTCACGACATGTCAAAGTAAGTTCCGCTTTTTCAGTGGATAATTTCAAACTATTAGTATCAAGCGTTATATCTCCAAAGTTTAAAGTGCTGTTTAAAAGTATTGTGTTTTTCCTCCTACCTAAAGCTCTTATTCGTGCTAAAAGCTCTTCGGTAGAAAATGGTTTAACAAGGTAGTCGTCAGCCCCACTGTCAAGTCCAATTACTTTGTATGATATTTCACTTTGATTAGAAAGCAGAATTACAGGTAATGTCAAGCCGCTTTTCCGAATCCCCTTAAGGAGCGTAATACCCTCAGCTGTATGAACTAAAGTATCTAGCACGATAATATCATATGTACCCAGCAAAGCAAGGTATAAACCATCACTGATATTTTCCGTACGATCAATAGTATGGTTGTTTTTTTTTAATATGCTTACCAGTGATTCAGTTGTTGGAATCTTATCCTCGACAAGTAGAATATTCATAATAAAACCTCATTTCTACACCTAATATATATAATGTTATAACTTAAAAAATATGTCAATAAATAATTCATTAATTATTTGATTTTTAAGGGTGGTTTAAGCTCAAAATTGTAAAATATTATCATAATGTTTAATTATATAAAACAGAAGGGGAGGATTTTATGAAAAAAAAGCTATTAATGGTATTATCGCTAGTAGGTACTCTTACTTTTAGCAGTATGCTTGCCAATGCTGCCGTTATTTACGGAGATGTAAATGGGGATGGGGGGGTAGATGCATTAGACTATGCTGCAATGAAGCATGTTATTTTGACTAATATTGCAGTCGATAACTTTACAGTTTGTGATTTAAATGGAGATCTTTCATATGATGCGCTGGATTTAGCGCTAATGAAAAAATACCTGCTAGGGGACATAACTAAGTTTCCTGTTGATAATGGCACTACTCCAGAAGACCCAGTTGACCCAGAAGATGCATGGAAGCTTAATGTTGGAAAGATTAGCTTAGGAAGTACAATTACTTGTACTGGAACTGGCGCATCAGTAAGCGGTACAACAGTTAATATCACTGCTGGAGGCGATTTTGAGGTTGTAGGCACTTTATCAAATGGTATGATTTTTGTTAATACTACTGAAAAGGTTAAACTCCGCTTAAATGGTTGCAGCATAACAAATTCAAATGGTCCCGCTATTTTCTTTCAGAATGTTGACAAAGGATTTATTACTATTGAGAAGGATACAACAAACAACTTAACTGATGCAAAGATTTATTCTACAGCTAATGCTGAAGCTAAGGCTGTTATATCCAGCAATGACGATTTAGAAATAAAAGGTGCCGGAACCTTAAATATTACAGCAAATTACAAACATGGTATTGCAGGTGATGACGATATCAAAATAGAAAATGGAAATATAGTAATTAAATCTGCTCCGAAAGACGGAATTAACTGTAATAATACTATAAAGATCACAGGAGGAACATTAAATATAACTGCTACTTCAGACTGTATAGACACTGCTGGTGATATTATAATTTCAGATGGAACACTTATATTATCCGCAGGCGATGATGGAATACATAGTGATTTAGCTATGACATTTGATGGTGGTACAACAACAGTTACTAAATCATACGAGGGTATTGAAGGTAAGGATATTGTTACTGTTAATAATGGTAAAATTAATATTACAGCAAATGAAGATGGCTTATGTGCTGATAAAAAGCTCGTTATTAATGGAGGAACTATAGATATAATAGCAGGAACTGATGCTTATGACTCAAATGGAACTATAACTATGACTGGTGGTACTGCTGTAATTTATGGAGGAAGGAATCCTGATGGCTGTGCTGATTGTGACACAAACAATTTCACCATTACAGGAGGAACTCTTGCAGCAGTTGGTGGATGTACATCATCTCCAACAGCAAACACATCTACACAGTGTTCAGGTGTATTAACTGGTCCATCAGCTAATAATGCAGTTATGAGCATTAAAAATGCATCAGGAACTGAAATATTTAACTTTACTGCTAAAAAATCAGGTGCAACATTGCTGTTTACTTCTCCAGCATTAGTTAAAGGACAAACTTATAACTTGTATACAAATGGAACGCTAACAAAGACTTTTACAACTAGTACTATGGTAACTACTGCTGGCGGTTCTATCTTTGGTGCAGGTTGGGGCGGTGGAGGCTTCCCAGGTTGGGGAATGTAATACTTAGATAAGTGTTGACGACAATGCTTTAGCCTACAATAAAAAGTTTCCCTATTTTATGTCATATAATATCGGGGAACTTTTTATTGAGAAAATTCTCTGCTGTTACTATTTATACTAATTTGTATTTAAAATTTGGAATTACATATTAATAGCCGTATAATGTGTTTCTCTATATTTTAAATGAAAACATTATTACATTAACATTTTTATTGAGGATTACATAATATGTATAGTTCGTTCAGTAAATTTCAATATAGTTGTACAGTTATAAAACAGACTTTTAGGTATTAAAAAAACGATAAAATTAGTGTTTATTTTAACAACTTATAACAATTAATAGATATTTTACTATTTTTTAAGGTTCGTTTAAGGTTGCGTATGTAGAATGAAATTACAGAAAGGGGGTGTTAAAATGGCTATAGAAGTGTTTAACAGGCATGAAAACAAGTATTTGTTAAATAGTGACACTTATGAGATGCTTACAAGGAAGCTAGGTGAATATATGGAGCTTGATGAATATAACAAAACTCACCCGTTTTATACAATAAGCAATTTATATTATGACACCCATGATAACCATCTTATTAGAACTTCATTAGCAAAACCTAAATATAAGGAAAAATTAAGATTACGCGCATATGGAGTACCTTCTCTGGAAGATAAAGTTTATTTAGAGATAAAGAAAAAAGTAAATGGTATGGTAAACAAGAGACGAACAAAGCTACATTTAAAAGAGGCTTACGATTTTGTTAATACTGGCGAAAAACCAAGCATTAAAAAATACATGAATCAGCAGGTTTTAAAAGAACTAGAGTATTTTTTGAAAGTTTATGATCTTACTCCTAAGCTATATCTTGCATATGACAGACAGGCATATTTTGCCATTAATAATAGAGATTTAAGACTAACTTTTGATACTAATATACGTACTAGAAGAGAAGATTTAAGGCTTGAAGCAGGTGATCACGGAGATAAGCTGCTAGATGATGACGTGTGTCTTATGGAGGTAAAGGCTGAAAAATGTATTCCTGTATGGCTTGTTAAAATTCTAAGCGAGTATAAACTGTACAAAACCAGTTTTTCGAAATATGGGACTGAATATAAGTCAATGCTAAAAAAACAATTGGAGATGAGGGAAAAGGAATGTTTGATGAATTATTAAATATCGGAGCTGATACTACTAAATTGACATTTCAAGGGGTGGCGTTATCAGTATTAGCTGCTTTTGTGTTAGGACTAATTATTAGCTATACTTATAAGAAAACTCATGTGAAGGGTCAATATTCGCAGAATTTTTCAATTACATTGGTAATGATACCTTGTGTAATATCAATAATAATTTTAATGGTTGGAAGCAATATCGCAAGAGCATTTGGTTTAACTGGTGCTTTTTCTATAATACGTTTTAGAAGTAATGCAACTGATCCTAAAGATATTTCATATGTACTATTCACAATGGCGGCAGGTCTGGCATGTGGAGCTGGGTATTATGGATATTCAGTTTTTTTCACGGTATTATTGTGTATAATAATGTTTATTTTATCTATAACTAATTTTGGCGCAAAAAATTCAACTTATAAATTATTAAAAATAATTATACCTGAGGATTTAGACTATAACGGAGCGTTTGATGATGTTTTTGAAACATATACTATAAACCATGATCTTAAAAAGGTTAAAACTACAGATTTAGGCACTCTTTATGAGCTTGTATATAATGTAACAATTAAAAATGATGTAAATGAAAAGAATTTTTTAGATGAACTTAGGTGCAGAAATGGAAACTTAAACATTATTCTTTCAATGAATGCAGATCCTGGAGATAACTGATAAAAGGCGGAATAAATAGATTTGTACTTTATTTTCTGATTTATTAGTATTATAACTGTTAAAAATAAAATTATTCTATATTGATTTAGTGAGCTAGAAACGCTGCAATTCTATGATTATATTTAACATGGAATTGCAGCGTTTTTTAATACTTCTTTTAAACATCTAAAATTTATTATTAAAATTACCGATAAATACTTTGTCGGAAAATATACTAAAGACGTTGTTTAGTTAGTAATATTTTTTACTTAGTAAATGGAACAACTTTGTAATCCCTAATATCTTATTAATAGTATTTACAATCATATAATGGATTTTCCATTATTACTTAATTCAGGGAGGAAAAATGATGAAGTGGGATGGATTTATTGAGGATAGTACATCAATGTCGGATGCAGAGAAGTGTAAAGAAAAGCTACGGCAATTTAGTGTTGAAAATATTAGAATATACAATTCATATAATAAAAGTTTGGAAACATTTAAAATGAGCATGTACAAGGATTTTGAAAGTTGTCTTTCAAATGGTTTTGTGATAGAAAAAAGAGGTGAAAAAAACATTTCAGCAAAAAATCCTCAAATAGCTATAACCCTTTGGGAGCAAAAAGGAGAGGACAACAGTTTTGTACTCAATTTTAGGAAAAACAATGATGATAGTTGGAAATTTGCTTTGTATGTAGAGCCGATTGAGAAAAAATTTGAAAGACTCACAGAAGATTTAGGCTGGTTTGTTGACCATGAAGGAAGGCTAGAAACCTTTAAAAATGATGCTAAAACTACTGAGTTTTATAAAAGTGAGGCTAAAAAGGCCGAACGTCTTATTAAAGGTAAGAAAAGTATTTTTAAAGAAATAGATGAGCTGGATTTTAAGATAAGTTTATGGCGTGACAACAATATGATTGATAGTTTTATAACGTTCGAAGAATGTTTATATAAAGCAGTTGAATTAAGCTAATACTTAAATTAAGAGTCAAAAATATAATGACGTAATATAAAAAATTAAAAATTGATTAAATTATGAAGAAAGGAATTTTTTATATTTATAAATTTCCCCTTGACCTTCCCCCTACAGGAGGCAATATTATATTTTTGAAGGGAAGTGGTTAAAGTGTACCGAATTGGAGAATTTTCAAAAATGAGTAAGACCACAGTAAAAGCGCTTCGATATTATGACGAGATAGGATTATTTACTCCAGAATGTGTCGACTCTTTTACAGGCTATCGTTTTTATACTACTGAACAGCTTTTCAAGCTACATCACATTCAATCATTACGGCAAATCGGATTATCAATTGATGAGATTAAGCTGATAATGAATGGACATAATTCCAAAAGTATCTTAGAAAAGCGAAAAAGAGAGATAGAAGAAGAAATTGCCAATGGTACAGAGCAACTTTCCCGAATTGAATTTATTATAGCCGGAAAACAGGAGGGGGATTTTATGAATTATCATGCAATTATTAAAGAGTTACCAGAATGTATCGTTTACTCAAAGAGAATGACCGTACCAAGTTATAATGACTACTTTACGCTTATTCCTGAGATTGGTAAAAAGGTTACAGACAAATATCCAGACCTAAAATGTACTATTCCAGAGTATTGCTTTATTAGTTATCTTGATGGCGAATACAAAGAAACAAACTTTAATGTAGAATTTTGTGAAGCAATTGATCAAATAAAGGAAGATTTTGATGACATCAAATTTAAAAAGATAGAAAGTATCACTGCTGTTTCGGTAATGCACAAAGGTCCTTATTCTACATTGTCACAAGTGTATGCATATACTTTTAAATGGATTGAAGAAAATGGTTACAGAGTATCTGATAGTCCGCGTGAAAACTATATTGACGGTATTTGGAACAAGGAAAGTGAAGAGGATTGGTTGACTGAATTACAAGTACCTATTGTTAAGAAATAATAGTATAAACGAAAATAATGGTAAACTAATTTTAATATTTGTATCAATTAAAAAACTATAGAAAATAATATTAAAATATTGGTCAAAATACAATACAAAAATACAATACAAAAAGGACCCCCATACCATATCAAAATGCTGGGTTCTTTTTGCATTTTAGTAGATTTGCTTGTGAGAAATATAACGAAATAACCGAAATTGAGCAACACCCTAATATGAAGAATTAATCAACTCAAAAAACCTATACCCAATCGGTACTAAAGATAAAATTTCTATTACTATTCCAGCAAGTATTGATATGGACAATATGGGCTGACCTAAAAAAGCAAGAATAATTGTAATCAAGGTTAAAACGATAAAGTCTCTGATTGATTTTTTTTTGAAAATAATTGCCTCGTCATCATCAATTGGCCTATTTATACAATCTCTTGGAGAATATTTTATCAGAAGCAATAAGCAAACTATAGAAAGTACTGTGTGCATTCCAACTAATTTCCAAGTATATAACACAAAATCAACCCTACTTATAATTGTTCCGGGAATTACAAATAAACATACTGTAGCAATTATACATTTAAGTTCTGTATCCATGTGGAAACCGCCCGCATATCTTCTGAGAAATGCAAATGAGAATGTTAAAGTTAATACTGGTAGAAGGGATTGTAATAGTAAAGAAATACATATAACTACAAATAGTTTGACTAAATCTCCATAAATAGCTTGAAATCCGAAATAAAGTATTCTTTTGTTCTCATTTGTACTATTATTACTTTTTTTTATGTAATTAGCGCTTATATATGCTAATTTCCTTAAAATCTTCATTATGATTCCTTTCGTTAAAAAAAATAAAAGAAAATGTACTATTTACAAATCTATTAAGTAAATGTAAAATGTGTTTAAATGAATATTACCATATATAAAATAATGTGTAAATGCAGTGATAAATGATGCATCATTAAGGGGATTAAACAATATGCAAATAATTATAGATTCTTTTATAAATTTATTCTTAGTTTCTATTTTAGAAGAGAGTTTTGTTGTAATTACAACTCTTATACTGTTGCGTTTGCCGGGTAAGATTAAATTAGATAAAAAAATGGTGGTTTCTGTATTGGTGCCGGCGACAATTTCAAACATTTTAAGATATTATTCAAGCTTCGATATGACAATAATATTTCCGATATTTATACTGGTCATGGTAACAATGATATGTTTGAATTACAATCAAAGGTCTTTAATAAAGATATTTATTGTATTTTCTTGTGTTTCAGTGGCATGTGTTAGTAATGCGCTCTTGGAAATAGCCGACTATAAAATACTTATGCTCTGTACTAATACTACTGAAGTAATATTAAAGGAAGATATAATAAATGCTTTTATGTGCTCATTACCAATAAGAGTGATTGAATTTTCAATCATTATTCTATATTTAAGGAAGAAAAAGCAGACTGATAAAAATAGCAGCACAAATATATGGCAGTTTATTTTAAAGAACAAGGAACTGAGCCTTTTTGCAACAATTGCTTCATTGTTTAATATATTATGGATTATTGCTTCAGTAAAAATATTTGTTTTTGACAAATTCCTGATAAATAGTTCTTTAAAAATGCAAACATCTCTGCTTATATTGATTGGGGATATCATTGTCCCGTTCATAATTTACATATGTTTGTTTTTAGCTGTTTATAATATACAGGCAAAAGAGGCTTATATAGATAGTTTGAACAAAGACTTAATTTTAGCAAGAAAAAACCTGTCCAAAAATGAGGCCCAAAGAAATAATTTAAGGTAGTTAGTATTAATTACATAAATGACACATCAAAGGAGGAAGCGTAATATGATTAAGAAAATGTTAACTAATGTAATTGAAAAAGGTGTAGAGGAAATATCTATCCAAAAGGCAAATAAGAGTATGTTATTTTTTAATCAACCTAAAGTACCTAAGGTGCTTAGAAAAAAAGCATCTAAATAAGTAGTATAATTATAAGAAGATTTCATTAATTTGAAGTCTTCTTTTTTGCTAAACTTAAGAAAAATATGAGGGGTGAGTAGATGTCTTTTTTAATTGATGATTGGATAGATGAACTTAAAGGAAAAATACAAAATGAATTTGGAGGCAGAGTTTCCTTTATAGGTTTGCAGGGAAGCTACAGGAGAAAAGAAGCAAGTGACAGCAGTGACATAGATATTGTTACTATTCTTAACGAGATATCCATAGAAGATTTAAAAAAATATAGAGAAATAATTTCTCAAATGCCTTATAAGGAAAAAGCTTGTGGATTTATTTCAGGGAAAAGTGAGATTATAAATTGGGAAAAATCAGATCTGTTTCAATTCTATTATGATACACAACCGATTTATGGCAGTATAGACTACTTGCTACCTCTGATAAAAAAAGAGGATGTTAAACATGCTGTAAAAATAGGTGCTTGCAATCTCTATCATGCATGCTGCCATAATTTCATTTATGAAAATAGTACAGAGATTTTATCGTCACTTTACAAGTCGTCACTTTTTATATTGCAAGCTAAATATTTTTATGAAATAAACCTGTATATAAGTAGCAAATCAGAACTTTCAAAAAATTTAGTGGGAGAAGATAAGGAAATCCTTAATATTTGTATGGACAGAAAAAAACTAACTGAAATGGATAATAGAGAATTAGTTTTTTATTACGACAAACTCTTATCATGGAGCAGCAAACTTATACAAATCTATTAGAATGGGCATTACGGAAAGGATACAAAAGTAAAAACACATGGGATGCTTTGAATAAGCAGGTATGATAGTATAAATATGTAAAAATTATCAGTAAGTGTGCAAATGGCAGAGATAAATACTATTTAAAAATTGTTTAGTATAATTTAAAGATTAATATTTTATATAAAAGAAACTAAATACTTGTGATGATTTTAGAAAATTTTCAAAAGGAATAGAAAAAACTGTAGCTTGTGCCTGTGATGCTTATCGAGAATATGCAAAAGAGTCTCATGAAGGATTACAGTATTTATTTATTGATAAAAATAATGAGAATAGAATTTATACATATATATTGACCTCTTTAAATGAAAATAAGCCTTTTACAATAGACGGATTGTTAGCAGGTGAACATGACCTCCCTGCAACTGAACGAAAAATATTATATCAATTTTTAAGTGCTTATCTCAATTACTCTTTAGAGTTTTGTTTGCGTGACTTTATTTCATGGAGCAAACAGGTGGAATTAGAGCAGAAACGAAGACTTGTCGATATTGAATCACATTTAGATAATCTGAGAAAGTCAGCTTTTGAAATAAAAGATATAATAAATAAAATGCCTATTAGTTGGCAGGCTACTCCAATAACATATGAGCTTGTTGAGAGATATAAGAGGGAAGGCCTGAAAAAAGCAGAAATTTATAAGCAATTGTATTATAAAGTAACTAACAATGAATCAACGTATCAGCATGCTATCTGTGCGGGATTGGATTGTCCTAATCGTGAAATATTGGATAAAGCACATGAAATACTAAAAAATTCTGATAGTCATATTGTAATTGTAGGTGATGGGGGCGAGGGAAAGACCAGCCTATTATTTCGTCTGGCAGTTGAGCATGCAATGCTGGAAAATACCCCTTGCTATTGGCTATGCCTAAGTGATATTTCCATTACATCTGCTGATGTTGATAGCGCAAGAAAGTTGCTTGACTCTATAAGCTCTGAAGCAGAACTCCAGAATAAGACAGCATGTTTATTTATTGATAATCCTTACTATGGAAAGATAAGGCTGTTTCACTTGTGGAATTAATGTATTATTTGATATTTGAATATAATAAAGAGGTAGTTACAGATAAAACCATACCTATGGATTGGGATATATGGGATAAAGAAATAAGGCTTGAATATTCTAATATAGCTGGAAATTCCTTTGGATGTATAGCTGCATTCAGCCGTATAGGATTTCCAGTATCTACGGAGTTTTTTTCACAGTTTTATGATATTAAACAGAATTTATTAGAACAATTTTTAAAAACTCAATATGAAAATGAGTTGAACACACCGATTTTATTGTCGTATGATAAAGGTAAAATGTTTATATCAACAAAGCATGATATGATTCCTGATTTATACTTTTATTTTAATTCACGAATAGTGTTTGATGGAACAATGAGTGAATTTATAGAATTTTTGGAAGATTGTGTGTATAAACTTGAAAGTACCAATCATTTTGCAAATTGGTACTTAAATAGCTTCAAAAATAGCTCCAAATTTTCAAAAGCCGAAGAACAGTACAAAAAATCTGTTGAACTATCCGAAAAGGTGCTAGGCAATGAACATCCAGATACTGCCACTACATACAACAACTTAGCTAGTGTGTATTATCACAAAGGAGACTACACCAAGGCATTGGAGTGGCATCATAAGGCTTTGACTATCTGTGAAAAGGTAATGGGCAAGGAGCATCCAAACACTGCCACTACATACAATAACATAGCGGGTGTGTATAATAAGCCAAGGAGACTACGCCAAGGCACTAGAGTGGTGCCAAAAGGCTTTCGCTATCCAAGAAAAGGTGTTGGGCAAGGAGCATCCATTAATTGCCACCACATACAACAACTTAGCTATAGGATATTCTCGCCAAGGAGATTACCCTAAAGCATTGGAGTGGTACCAAAAGGCATGTTATGTTTTCATTAAAACATTGGGATTAGAGCATCCGAATACTAAAACGGTTCTGAATAATACATATTCGGCATACATACGCTCTGGTAAAGAAAAAGAAGTTTTTTGGGATTGGCTGAAAGAAAACTTGCCTCAAAAAACTGACAAATAGTAATGGCTTAATAGTAATAAAGAAAATTTTAGATAAGCAAAATACTGTGATATTAAAAGGTGAATTATGGTTAAAAAACTTTTTAGGATATTAATTGTTACATTAGTAAGTTTTATTGTTTTACATGTTGTATTTTTAAAAGTAGATTATTATCAAATCAAGAATGAAAAAAAGCCTATATTTGCTTTAAAAACTGCAGTAGCTAATGATGGTGGTTCCATTAGATATACTGGATTTTTTTGACCAACTTATTGCGCCTCCAGATTTAAAGTTTGTATCTTATGAAGAACATAAATGCAATAAATAAAAAATTAGTGAGCTATCGGCTGAGTTTATACGAGATAAAAATGTAATATATTTTCTTGTGACTGAGGAGAGTGAGCTGCAAAACCGTAATGCGTTTAAGGAGGCTATTGTAAACTTTTGTGATCACGACCTGCTGAGACATGCGAAGGTGGACAACTGATATTTTAGAACGAGAAGTACCTGTAACGGAATAAAATATAGAAAAGTATTTTTTATGGTGGGAAAATTTGGATTCATATTAAGAAGAATAACTAAGTAAAAGTGAATATTCAGAATTTCCAAATCGCTATCCTATGTGCCGTCAATTATATAACTATTTGACGGCACAAAAAACTTAGTGCTCATGCGGCCTTTTATCAGGGTTATTACCTCACCATCTGCCTAATTCTACCGAAAACAAATGGCAAAGACAGCTTTACATTTTCCTTCATAAGATATGGAACACTCATTTCGTTATAACTGAAGAAATTCATTAATCACATTTTGCATTTTACTGCTGTCTGTGTACCAATCTAATTGATTTGGTCCAAAGCCATACTTCAAACCTATATCACTTAAATTACCGTTACAATAATTAATGTCTAAATTTAAATCTTTTATGTTATTAAAGCCTGTTGCAGCTAGTTTTTTTATGCTTTGTGCAAGAAAAGCTACTTTACCGTTTTCGAGGCTTGCAATATAAGCATTGGAATTTTTACTTGAAGGAAGTATGCAAAACAAACTTTTGCCATCATTAGTAAATATGTTTCCGTCTTTAACTGTTATATCCTTTAGTGTATAGCCAGTCATATTTTTTAAATTCTTGTTTGTTGTATATTTTAAAGCTTCTAAATTGGTAAATTTGTCATTTGTTTTCATATAAGTATTTAGAATATGATTAAATAAATTTTCGCTTGTTCCTGTATCGTTCAATAAGATTTCTAGCTGATTTTTCAGGTCAATATCATCAGTACCAGAAACTGTTAATTTATATTTTGAATCTATAGTAAAAGTTAAGTTCAATTCATTTGGTACTAGAATGTTATTTTCTTTAAGTATTTGCTTTAATTGATTATCTACAAGTTGCCGATTATTTAGTTTTTGAGCTGCAATTTCTTGAACCCAATTTAGTGCTTCGCCCTTATCGTTTAAATATGAATTTGTTCCATTACCAACTCCTAACATATTAAGTTCATATGGTAGGAGAACATGAGTATCATCACTATAATCAACATTGTTAGGGTTTACCATTGATTTTAAGTCAGTATAAACGTGACTTACTTCAGACTCTGGAATATTAGACTTATCAATAATTGATCTTACAAATGCGTCCAAAGATTTACCAGAACTTTTTGCTTGTTGTTGCAATTCTTTTTTATATTTTAAAGCTTTTTCTTTATATGGGGCTTCATAGTTTACTTTAAAATTTGTATTATTAATTTGCATATAACCACTCCTAACTTAGTAATGTATCTTATAAATATAATATCGGCACAGTATTGTAAAAAATTAACTTAAATGTTATGATTGTTTTGCATTGTTCTAAGTATAAAATTGATAAAAATTGAATTATTTTGAAATAATTTTAAAATTATCTTACAAAAAATTAAAATTAGGAGGAAGTTTATGAAAAAATTATTAATAAGTATTATTACTGTTGCTCTTCTAGCAGTCACTCTTAACCTTAATGTTTTTGCACTATCAAATTTAGGCACAGTTACAGATAACAATACTATAGGTACTGCATATAATATGGGAGCTTGGAACGACCTATCAAATAGTAATATCGCTGCAGGTAAGCAAGTAATGACAATTATACCAGATACGTCTATAGATAATAACGCTTATTTTAAATTTACTGCTGCTCCAGGGGACAATTTTGTTGCTTATGTTGGAAGCCAATATGATACTGGAAGGACTTACACTCTTCAGCTTTTTAGAAGCACTGATTTAGTTAATCCCTGTGCTCCTACTTCTACAAAAACTGATGGGATAACAAAATATGCTTTTATGGATAGTATTTCTACTAACACTACTTACATAGCCCGTGTAACTGTAACAGACACATCTAATACATATGTTGCATTTTATTTTAACGTTGTTAACAATGCAAGAACGGGTTCAGGAACATTTACATTTAATACACCTTCTAAGATATCAAATCCTGGAAACTTAAGCATGAGCCTAAATGGTGTTGACTCTAGCATTACAACACTTGATTTAACAAATGAAGCAACTATTCCTACTAACGCTAAATTGAAAAGCTACACTACTTCTTCGGTTCAATCGCCAAATCAAGGAAATGTACACCACAAAGTGTCATATAATAATAGTACTACTTGGAACGTATCTACAGTTTCTTCTGCTACAAGTGGAAGTTATAATGCACCTGTTGGAGTAGATCCAAAAAAAGTTTGGAAATTTAAATATAATGCTTTAGCTACTGCAAAATCTACTATGAGCACAATAAAACTTAAAATAAACTATAGTTACAATTATTGTTGGAACTGGAATTAGAAATAATCTCAATTTGCTATAAGTGAATTATTTAAAACTGTTAATAAACTTAGACAATGCTGTTTGTTTTATAAACTGCTTTACTTAATTAATAAGATTTTAAATGAAAAAAGTAGTCTTTTAGGCTATAAACGTAATGAAATGATACCTCTAAAGTACATATGGTAATTGACCAAATCTACTTTAGAGGTATTTCTATGTGAAGAAAAGTTAAGTGTTCTGTTGAAGTAAAAAAGATACTATTTCACCAAGCCCTTTACAATAAAACTCAAAATTGTAATATCGAATTAAATAAAAATGTTAGAGGCTACATTGAGGAAGAAGGTTCTGATAAATAAAGAGCCTCCTGTATATAATTGACATATTACCATATTTTGATAGAATGGATGTGGCAAAAATGTATTGGGAGGATTATTAAATGAAAAATAAGAAAGTTGTTTTAGAAATATTCATTACTATATTAATCATAATAGGATGTATTACTGCACTACATTTTTACAATAATTCAAACATGAAATCAATAACTTGCTTGAATGCAATTGAAAATGTTTATAGCAGTGAAATAGAAGGTATAGCATTAACAATTGGTAAAATAGCCGATTTACGTGCAAGCAATGTAGAACCGTATAATATTGCTACTGGAAACAAAGAAGAAAATTTTTCAGCCAATAGTAGTGATGGTGTCAAACTTTGGGCTGCAAAGCAAATGTTTTTAAGTCTTGGTAGCTTAAAAGTTATAAAGAATGATTTCCCTGAAGGTTTAATAAAAGGTGTAGGAGATTTATATCTGATACAAACAAATCAAGATTTCGCAGACAAAAAAGAACATGATATCAAGTGTATTTATGCATTTGTAAAAGCTAGCAATTATCATGTTTTTATCCCTGAGAATTATTGTGAACCACAAGAACTGATTAATTATTCAGGTAAGTATATAGAGTATGAGCCAAACGAAATAACAAAAACGCTATTTGACTTAATTCTGGAGATTTAGGCTATGGTAGAAAACTTTCTTTTTCAGTATCGCTTTTTGAATTTTCCGTACAAAAAATTAGGAGCGATAAACAAAATACGCCCCAAAAACATAAAAAAATAGCATCTATTATTGGCGGTTATGTACGGCAGGAATAGTCGAGTGACACACCCGTTCATATGGATTATGTACTCCAATCTGAATTCTCTAAAATTTTGGTAAAATGATAATTTGTTTAAAAATAAGATGCATTATTACAAAATACAATTTCGTAAATTTACATTATATTACAATTTGAAATCTCGAATTGCAAAAAAGATATTAAAGATAGACTGGAGAACGCAAATGGCTAAAGTCTTTGGAGTTTTATAGATATGCCTAGAATATAGAGAATAATATGTAAAATGAATTATACCTTTACCGCATGATATGGGGAGCAAGAATATCCTTTTCTTCCACTCTTAGGTATCATATAATCCAATCTGGAGATAATAGGCAGTTAATAATCGGACGATTTGAACATTTGGCGTTGAACTAATTATGGTAAGATATTGAATAATAAATATTAAATAATTAATTATACTGTCTGGCTTACCGGACAATGGAGGAAAGATTTTTTATGACTGAAATAACCAGATGCCCTTGGGTAGGAGATACCCCCATTTACAGAGATTATCACGACAATGAATGGGGACGACCAGTACATAATGATTGCAAGTTGTTTGAAATGCTTACTTTAGAAAGTATGCAGGCAGGGCTTTCGTGGTCAACCGTGCTTAAAAAGAGAGAGGCATTTAGGGAAGCTTTTGATGGGTTTGATCCTAAAAAAATAGCTCTTTACGGCGATGTAAAAATTCAGGAGCTTATGGCGAACGAAAAGATAATCAGAAATCGGTTGAAAATTAACGCGGCTGTAAATAATGCTAAAGCCTTTTTATTAATTCAGGAGAAATATGGGAGCTTTGATAAAATGATATGGGGGTATGTAGATCATATGCCAATTATAAGGCATCCAGAAAATATGGGGGATTTGCCGTCGTCTACTCCACTCTCCGATAAGATAAGTAAGGATTTAAAAAAATTGGGCTTCAAATTCCTTGGCACAACCACAGTTTATGCGTTTATGCAAGCTACAGGCATGGTTAATGACCACACTACGTCGTGTTTTGTTTATGAGGAGATGATGAAGGGGTAGTCATATCAAAGGGAAATTAATTGTAGAATTGCCAGAATAGATTGAAGCACAGCTACCTCTAAATATAATTTTATACCGTGCAAAACAGCATACAATAATGAACACTTCGTTCATGTTAACTTTATTTATGGATACAATTTGATAACTAAAAAATTTTACTCATTAGGGTTTGATGATAAACAATCATTTAGAACTATAACAATAGACTTTGTATCTATAAATAATGGTTTTATTAATAGTGATCATAGATGCATGCACTTTTTCCGTCCGAATAATGAGGTAAGGTATCTCTTTAATATTGAAGATTTTAAGAAACACATTATTGACTTTGTGAATTCAGAAATTACAATTGAACCTGAACGTACACTGTTCACAAATAACAACTACCTTTATGGATTTGATGCTCAAAATCAATTAATTGAGTATATAAGAACAATTCCAAATAGGGAAATACATGTTATAGGAATGGGAAAGCATTTGCACTTGTTATGGGAACATAAAAAATTAATGCGTATAAAAATGCAATATTTATTTGATAACAATTACCTACATACATCCAAGTTTGCTGAAGAATATAAAGAATTAGAGCGGATTACTTTTAAATTAAGAAATGCTCTATATAAAAGTTTAATAAAGCTGGATTGTAGTAGGCTAGATTATATAATATCAAGCTTACATGAAGTCTTTGACACAGAACATACGCTTCTGTGTAGTCTAATTAATGAACTTTAAAATGTTGTAAAAACTTAACTTGAGAGTTGAAAGTTAATTCTTTGATATATTTAAAGACTTTCTCCCACCAAGCCCTCTAGAGGTGCAAACAATGTAAATAAATGCATATTGTTTTTTAAATTTGTTTATTATAGGATAAAAAGGGACGGTAATAGCAAACTAGTAGATATTCTTAAAGGGAGGGGATTCTTTGCAATTTAGAACGATATTAAAGAAAATGAGTAGTGCATTAGTTATATTTTCTCTATTAACCAGCATAATTACACTTTCTACGCCAACAAATGTATTGGCACTTGATCCACCAGCAATTGAACAGGATAATTCCATAAAATATGGTGATGTAGATGGAGATGGTCAGATCAATGCGATAGATTTTGCACAAATAAAGAGATATTTATTGGGGACTACACTAACAGAAAATGCTCTGAAGGCAGCCGATGTAAACGGAGATGGCTTTGTTGATGCAATTGATTTTGCTATACATAAACAATTTTTATTAGGTATCATATCTGTGTTTCCTGCTGATAATTTGCCTCAAACTCCAATTATACCTTCGTTTAAAGATGTATCAGTGCATGACCCTTCAGTTATCAAGACTAATGGGACTTATTATGTTATTGGCTCGCATCTAGCCTCTGCAAAAACTAATGACTTAATGCAATGGCAACAAATTTCTTCAAGCGTGAGCAACTCAAATCCTTTAATACCAAATGTATATACAGAATTAAAACAATCATTTGACTGGGCACAAACCCAAACAATGTGGGCAGGCGATATAGCTCAGCTTCAGGATGGGAAATTTTACATGTATTACTGCTTATGCAAAGGTGATTCTCCAAGGTCTACTCTTGGCTTGGCAGTATCAGATAGTGTAACTGGTCCTTACAAGGATGCGGGTATTTTATTGAAATCTGGAATGAATGGAACAAGTGAGGCTGGAACAGTTTATAATGCTACGAGAGATCCTAATACTGTTGACCCTGATACATTCTTCGATAAAAACGGAAATCTGTGGATGGTTTACGGATCGTATTCAGGAGGTATCTTCATTATGAAGATGGATCCTAAAACAGGTAAACCTTATTCCGGTCAAGGCTATGGAAAGAAACTGTTAGGAGGAAATCACAGTAGAATTGAAGCTCCTTATATGTTATATAGTCCTCAATCGGATTATTATTACTTGTTCTTAAGTTTTGGCGGTTTGGATTCTACTGGTGGTTATAACATTAGAGTTGCACGATCTAAAAACCCTGATGGCCCTTTTGTAGATGCGGCAGGAAAAAATATGATTGACTGTTATGGCGCTGCTGGCACACTATTTGATGATAAATCTATCGAACCTTTTGGTGTTAAACTTATGGGGAATTTCAAGTTTGCTGAAAGTGGCTTGGGTTATGTTTCTCCAGGTCATAACTCAGCATATTACGATGCAGATACAAAAAAGTATTATCTCATTTTCCACACCAGATTCCCTGGTCAGGGAGAACTTCATCAGGTGCGAGCACATCAAATGTTTATAAATGAGGATGGATGGCCTGTTGTTGCACCTCATCGCTATGGTGGGGAAACTATTGTAAAATATATTGCAGACGAAGTTTATGGAGACTATGCTTATATTAACCATGGCAAAGATATTAGTTCATCCATTAAAAACTCTGTAAAAATAACACTCAATAGTAACGGTACAATTTCGGGAAATGTAAATGGGAAGTGGCAGCTAAGTGGTCAGAACATTACATTAACTGTAAATGGGATTGATTATTCAGGTGTTGTTCTAAGACAATGGGATAATGGTCTCAAAAAATTTGTTATGACGTTCAGTGCAACAGCTAGAAATGGGAATGTTTCAGTTTGGGGAAGTAAAGTTAATTAAATTAATTTTTGTATAAAAGAAGCTCTGAGGGGCTTCTTTTATAATGTCTTAGACTTGCAGGGAAACTGAATGAATTGACAAAGACAAGGAATAATGTTGTGCTGAGCAAATAAATTGAGTATAAAGCAGTAATACATTCTCATCTTAATCATAATTCCAAATATATAAAAATAAACATATTATAGGGTTAATTTACTTTCAAACATATAGGCCTGCTATGTATCAGCACAAAATTATAGTAGAAATTTTTGAAGCAGTATTAAGTGTTTGTTCCAATAAAAACGGTAGTTGGCTCATCTTTTAGAATTTTAAATAAAGCACTAGGAATTTCCTAGAGCAGACAAAATAATATTTGGGGGTGTTGATGATGAAAAAACTTATTTTAATAAGTATTATCAATAAAAAACTATTGCCAAAAAGAGTTATTGTTTCGTTTGTAATTATTTGTGCTCTGTTTGCTGTAGGATATACGGCAACAGCAGTTGGCGTTTTCAATCAAGAAAAGCATCTGCCTATTTACAGCGTTGAAACGGATAAGGTAGCAGTAACCTTTGATTGTGCATGGGGAGCATCCGATATACCAACAATTCTAGAAATCTTGAAAAAGGAAAATGTCAAGGCTAGCTTCTTTATGGTTGGGCAGTGGGCAGAAAAATTCCCAGATTCGGTTAAGCTTATTGCAAAAGAGGGGCATGATGTTGCAAATCATGGATATTCACATTTAAAGATGAGTACTATTGGAAGAGAAAAATGTAAGAGCGAGATAGAGCTATGCAACAAAAAGCTTGAGGAAATATCAGGGGTAAAGGTAAAGCTCTTTAGACCGCCTTATGGAGACTATAACAACCTTGTTGTTGATACCTGCAATGAGTTGGGATGCTATCCTATACAGTGGAATGTTGACAGCCTAGATTGGAAAAAAGAAATGAGCAAACAAGCCATTTTGGATAGAATATTAAATAAAACAAAACCAGGCGCAATAATTTTATTTCATAATGACACACAATATACTGTAGAGTTGCTTCCAAAAATAATATCAGAACTCAAAGCAGATGGGCTTAAATTTGCGCCCGTTTCCGAAATGATAATGCTGGATAATTATTATATTGATAGTCAGGGAAGGCAACAGAAGAAGTAGCTACCTTGTTCTGCTTTTAGTATGTTTAAATCATAAAAATGGTGAACACACTTATCATTGCGTTCACCATTTTTGATACATTAACCTGTTCTTAACTACTTAACTTAATGACATTGACCTACAAGGGAGAGTGTCAATTGTTAAGTGATAGCTTCTTTATAGTTGAACCTCTTAATAATTGAGAATTTTTTACCATCCGTAATAAGACCACATAAGAGCGTAGGTCATCTCTATTAAAGGTGATGGTAGTTTATTAACTTCTGCTTCGATTTCTGCTCGCGTATATTTCGTGTTACTCATACTAATCTGTGCATTGTTGAAATCTGCGTCAAATATAATGCTTTTAGGCATATCAGTAGTATTGGACCACTTTTCCCACTTAGGCAGGCTACTGTTACTCTTATTAGGATTGCCTGATGCTACATAAGCTTCTATGTAGGACATCATAGCCTTCGTAAGGTCAGCCCTACCATTTTCATTATTGTCCGTCCAAGCGCCTTTATTCAAAGCTTTCTCAGCTTGCCCGCCAAAAAAGAAATCCAATTCAAAGCTGTGCCCTGCACCAAACAGATAACTGTATGGAGATGTTCCAGAGCCTTCACCGCCCCATTTAAACCAATAGCTGTACACGTCATCCTGATGCTTTTTTAGAATCTGAGCATAATCATCCAAAGAAGACTTCCAGTACAAGGAAGAGTAGTTTGTTACTGTCTCAAAGAGGTTTCTGTCAGAACTATTTGCTGGCAATAAATCTTCTAGTGCCATAGAAGGTTGCTCTATTCCAAGAACATTATAAATGTTAGCCCACGTATGTCCGCTTGTTGTGGGTACTGCTCCAAAGGTAAACGGGAAGAAAGGTTTCATTTCATCTCTGTTACAACCTATTATAATTGGTACATGATTATAATTTCCAGACTCAAAAGTCTTGCTTAGAGTGCCCGGAAGTACTAAGCCATCTGCAATTGAGCTTATGCAGGTAATTCCTCCATTTTCATTCGTTACAGATTTAGCTATTTCTTCTGCTGATTTACTTCTGAGATATTTTTCTATTTGGGTATTAGTCATAGTTTTACTGTATGAAGCTGCTTCAGTTAAATCTTTGCAGGTGCCATCCATTACAAGGAGCTTTTCAATAGCTGAGGCTGATACAGATGAAGCTGTTTGAACAGGTGCATTTGACCCACCAGCACTTTGACTTATAGCCTTATGGAAAAGACCTTTTGCAAGAGGGGAAATCATAAGATTCAATACTTGATAGCCACCTGCCGATTCTCCTGCTATAGTAACATTATTACGATCGCCTCCAAAGCTATCAATATTATTCTGTACCCACTTGAGTGCTTGAATCATATCAAGATTTGCAAAGTTACCTGATTTCTCCACTGCTGTACCATTAGTATTCAGCGCAGGATTGTAGAACCAACCGAAGGGTCCAAGTCTGTACTGGATAACTACAACTACCGTATTTGTTTTATTTGCAAAGTATGAAAGATCATACTCATCTGCTCCTCCAATTACATTGCCACCTCCGTGAATCCAAAAATAAACAGGTAGCTTTTTTGAATTTGAAATTGTCTTTGGACGGAATATATTGAGATAAAGGCAATCTTCGGAACCTATGAGCTTGTTTTGCGGAATCCACTGCATGTTTTGAACAGGCTGGGTGCAGCGAGAAAAGTCAGATGTTGACAATCTTATCCCTTTCCAGGACGCTGGATTTACAGGTGCTTTCCATCTAAGCTCTCCTACTGGGGGCTTTGCATATGGTATACCTGCCCATTCCCAACTGCCATTACCGGCATCAATGCCTGCAACCTTTCCGAATGCTGTTGTTACGGTGGTTTTAGATGCATTATCTATTGAAATAACCCCTGTATTTATGCTTTCAATAAGCTCGGACTGTTTGGATGGGACAATCCATGTATTTGTTTTTTTCTTAACATTTTGGTTAAGCATGTTAATTGCACTTTTAAAATTACCTTTTTGAACAAGGTTATTTGCTTCCTTAATTTGTTTCAAAATAGCTTGCTTTTGATTATCAGACGAGTTCGAATTTTTAAAAGCCGATGATGGTAGGTCTTTGACCAGAACATCCAAGTTACTTAATGCTTGGATAGGTCCCGGAACAATTGAATCATCGTACTGAAATGCGATTCCAGTACTTAATACAGAACAAACCAAAATAATACATACTGATAAAATAAGTTTTTTCATAGTTATAGCCATGCCCAGCAGCTGGAATAAAGCTCCATTAAAAAACTGGCATGAACTCTATCCCCCTTTTATTATTATTTTTTTGCAGGAATGAGGTGTGAGTTTTAAGTTTTTAATTTCTAACCAAGTAATTCAATTCATTACATGTAAGAAATTCACCATGTAATACCATATTGTACCATATTATTGGTGATAATACAACTAATGGGAAACATATTGTGTCAAAAAATATTTCAGATTTAAAAATAATGTAGATAAATCAAAGCTATCGCTATGAAAATTTGTAAATGGAAAGACTATAAAAATTTATATTGAACATTGACAGGCTAAATTAGAAAAGTATTATATGATTAGATGCCAGAGTGAGACATGGAAGATTTATGTGGATGATTATTTTGAAAAAATATATAATTCAATGCTTCTTTGTTAAAGTTTTGATAAATTATTCATTCTACCTCCAAGTAGAGTAATGCTGGCTAGTCTCAACCTTTTATGCCTTGAAGAACTTCTTTTTTTCCATTGCATCCAGGAAGCTTGCTAATTATAAAACCTGCCGATTTAAGTGCATTTCTAACAGAACCTGCTACGGTATATGTGGCACAACTGCCACCTTTTTTAGTCTTTTGACCAATTGACATAAGTAACTCAGGTCTCCACATTTCAGGGTTTTTATTGGGACTGTGACCATCAAGAAACCATACATCGCAAGGCTTGTTCAGAGAAGTCAACATTTCAAGAGCCTCTCCTATCCAAAGATTCACTGTGATTGTTCCAAAGGATTTTTTTATAGGCATAATGTGCCAGCCAGATTTAGATATATCAATGCCTTTATATACATATAAAAGTGTTTCTATACTCTCATTTACCTGCTCATTTAAGGCATTTTCTTGTAATCCATTTAAAATATATTTCATTTTCTCAGGGCTTATTGGGTAGAGCTCAACTGAATAATACTCTATAGAGACATTTTTTAAACCGGCTTTTTCAATGTATTCCATAAGGCACACTAGCACGCGCCCTGCGCCAAAACCTGTTTCTCCGATTATAAGAGGAGTATTTGATTCTATACTATTTTTAATTCTGGATAATAAATTATTATTTGAAAAAAAATTGTGTTGAGCTTCATCTAATGCATTGACTACATCAAAATATACATCATCAAATTTTTCGTTTATAAGGTATGAAGGTTTTAACATAGTTTCCTCTTGAATACTCCTGTGTATATTAGTGTTGGTTTGTCACCAAGATAAATACTAATTCTCAGCATTTTAGCCGTTTCACGCATTCACCAACCGTGATTTATAGTGTACTAAAACAACTCGAAAGTATAGTTGGTGCTTACACAGTGCACTTTCGAGTCTCAAAAAACGCAAGCGTTTTTTATAGATAGTGGGTACATGGATTTATATATGATAACATTTCTGATTTAGAATTAAAATACTTGAGATTTCCAGTTTAGAGTTTTATTTAAAAGAGTGTTGCTAATCGGCAAATTAATAGAGATTATTAACTCGGGTTTCCTACATAAAAAGTTTATCAGTGTTCATACTTATCAACGGATTGTTGCCAAAATGAGCTTGCAATTTAAAGTGTTAAAGCTGTAGACAAAAGCACGTTTGACTATTGTATCAACAGCATTTTACTGTTAATATATACATATAATGTTATCTTGAATAATGATTTATAAATATTAGAAGAAATATATTGGCTATGTTTTTGTTAGCTGGAGAATTATAAACTTGTTAGAACAATTAAGATTATGTCGTGTTTAAAATATATAAAACCAATATTTTAAATTCAAATTAGTATAAAATTGCTCAAATAAATACCAATACATAAATTATGGAGGGTAATATGGAGAAAACATTAGTACTTATCAAGCCAGATGCAATGGAACGTAAATTGATGGGAAGCATAATTTCAATCTATGAACAAAGAGGTCTTCATATTTCAGCTATTAAAATAATAAGAGCAACTGAATACATAGCACAAGAGCACTATTATGAACACAAAGATAAGCCGTTTTTTAAAGAGCTTATTGAGTACATAACAAGACATGAAGTGTGTGCTCTTATAGTTGAAGGAAATAATACAGTAGAATTAGTTAGAAAGATAAATGGAGCAACTGACCCATTTAATGCTGATTTGGGTTCGGTAAGAGGACGATTTGGAATATCAAAATCTGAAAATACTGTTCATTCTTCTGACTGCTTGGAAAGTGCTGAACGTGAGATAAAAATTTGGTTTCCTGAATTAAGTTGTTGAGAGGAACCATTACTAATTCTAGCAATTATTTTGACAATAAACCATTGATAAGTACCCCACACCGATACATTTTTGTATGAGAATTCTAATTAATAAATATACTAACTTGTTTTTTTTGTAAGGAGAATTTGAGATATATTGTAACTTTTTGTTGTTGTGAATTAACTTTTAATAAAAAAATACAAAAATTTTATATCATTTTTGTAGAATAAAAGATTTTCATTTTGCCAAATATGTAATATAATATTAAAGGTATTGTATTATTTTGGTAGTACTTTATTGTACCTTCATTCTAAGATATAGAAATTATTTAAAATATTTAAGTTACTGATATTCTAAATAGTGTTGTATTAGAATACATATTACATTAGATAAATAAAAAGAGATACACAACAGCAAAAGAGAGGAGTGGGGGGAAAATGGTCGGGAATGTGATAGAAAATAATGTGGTGACCATTTCAGGAAAAGTAGTTTCGGATGTTGAATATAGTCATGAAGTATATGGTGAGGGCTTTTATTCATTTTATTTAGATGTACCTAGATTAAGTGACAGCAGCGATAAAATATCTGTTACATTTTCGGAACGCCTTATACCAAAGAGCAAACTTCAATTGGGAGTACCGTTGGAGATAGAGGGTCAATTTAGATCTTATAATAGTTATAAAAGTGAATCAAACAAACTTGTTTTAACTGTTTTTGCTCGAGAAATCATTTTTGTTGATGAAGATAAGAAGATTAAAAACCCTAATCAGATTTTTTTGAATGGGTACATATGTAAAAATCCAATATATAGAATGACGCCATTTGGCAGAGAGATTACTGATATTCTTGTTGCGGTAAATAGACCATATAACAAATCGGATTATATTCCTTGTATTGCATGGGGAAGGAATGCGAGATATTCTCAGAACTTAACTATCGGAGATAATATTAAAATATGGGGAAGAATTCAGAGCAGAGAATATCAGAAGAAGTTAGAATCTGGCGAGGCTATTTCTAAAACTGCCTATGAGGTATCTGTTTCTAAGATGGAAATTTGTGACGGGACTCAAGATAAAGAAGTTGATGAAGATATTGAAAACCCTTCAAACGAATAAGAAAAAATGAATTTAGTATTATTTTAATTTAGAAGCACTTCATTTTATGTATTAAAAAATGAGGTGCTTTAGTTTGTTTAAAATTATTTTGTGGAAAGACGAATATAAAAAAATATTTTAACTAAAATCTGATATAATAATATTCGATTGCATAATAATACTATTTCGTATTTAGAAATTGTATTGAACAACATTTGCGGACTAAGTCCAGTCGCCGCAGCTATTAAAAAATGTGATACCACATTTTTAGGTGCAAATTAGTATAACGATAATTTTTATTTGAGGCAAAGATATGAATATGATAACCGCATCAATTGCTCTTAGCAATACTACGAGAGCATTTGATAAAAAATATACATATGCTGTTCCAGAAGACCTTATAGGTCAAATTTGTGTTGGTTGTAGAGTTTTAGTTCCGTTTGGAAATGGAAGCATGGTAAAAGAAGGCTTTGTATTAGAAATGAATCCTAAAAATAACCTTAAAAAGGCTATTGAATATAAGGAAATAAAAAGCGTACTAGAGCCATATCCACTGTTGAAGGAAGATAATATACATCTTTTAGAGTGGATGAAGAGACAGTATATTTGTACATATTCTGATGTAATAAAATCTATGCTTCCACCTGGAATAAGTGTTAAAGCCATAAAAAATGTACGCCTCTTATCCTATGATAAAAGTGTAACCTATAAAAAAAGCAGTATGAATAAAATTATTCAGAATTTAGCATATATCGGGGGAGAATGTGAGTATGAAGAACTAAGGGATATGTGTGGAATAAAAGGCTTTAAAGGCTGTATACAAGAGCTGTGTGAGTTAAGTGTGATATCCATTGAAGAATGCTACGAACAAAAGGTAACTGCAAAAATAATAAAGGCTGTTTCCCTTGCAAAAGCAAAGGAAGAAATAATTGAGGAACTTGAAAACAATGCTATTAGAAGAATTCAACACATTAGGGTGTTGGAAATACTTCTGGACAATGAAATAGTTTCAGTAGCCGATATTAAAAGGTTTGCAGGTGTAACAGCATCGGTATTAGATACGCTGAGCAAGTATGGCTATATAAGCTATTCTGATTTAGAAGTGCAAAGAAACCCTTTAAGAAACAAACACTATGAGAAGACAGAACCCCTTACACCTACTGATGAGCAAGCCAACGCCTTAATGATGCTAAAACAAAAATTGGACAGCAAAATATATGCAGAAAGTTTGATACATGGAATAACAGGTAGCGGAAAGACAGAGGTGTATTTACAACTAATATCACACTGCTTTGAAATGGGTAAAAAGGCCATAATGCTTGTACCAGAAATAGCATTAACTCCCCAAATGGTCGGAAGATTTGTATCACGATTTGGAAAAAGAGTAGCAGTAATGCATAGCAAACTGTCGCTTGGAGAAAGGTTTGACCAATGGAAGCTAATAAGTGAGGACAAGGTTGATGTTGTGGTTGGAGCTCGTTCTGCTGTATTCGCTCCTATGAGTAATTTGGGCTTGATTATTATTGATGAAGAGCATGAGGGTTCATATAAATCAGAGTCTATGCCTAGGTATAGTGCAAAAGAGGTGGCACAGAAAAGGTGTGAAATAAATAATGCCCTTCTTTTATATGGTTCAGCCACGCCTTCAGTAGACACATACTATAGAGCTATTGATGGGCAAATTGACCTTATAGAGATGAAGAGTCGTCCAAAAACTGCAGAACTTCCAAGTGTCGAGTTAGTAGACATGAGGCTGGAACTTGAAAATGGCAATAGAACGCCATTTAGTTTTCGATTGATGGATGAATTAAGAAAAAACATTGAAAATAGTCAGCAAAGTATACTGTTTCTAAATAGACGTGGGTTTTCAACATTTGTGTTTTGTCGTAATTGTGGATATACTATGAAATGTCCAGAGTGCAATATTGCATTAACCTATCATTCAAAGAGTAATAGATTAATCTGCCACTACTGCGGTTTTACTGTTAAAAACCCTTCAAAATGCCCATTTTGCGAAAGTGGCAATATAAGATATTTTGGCATTGGCACACAAAAAATTGAAGAAGAGATTAAACAAAGGCTTCCAGATAGTTCAGTGATTAGAATGGACGCTGATACAATAGGTTATAAAAATTCACACGAAGAGATACTAAACCGTTTTAAAGCCGAAAATATAAATATTATGGTAGGTACTCAGATGATTGCCAAAGGGCATGACTTTCCCAATGTTACTCTTGTTGGGGTATTAGCTGCTGATAGCATGCTGAATGTTGGTGATTTCAGGTCGTCAGAGAGAACCTTTCAGCTTTTAACGCAGGTAGCTGGCAGGGCTGGAAGAGGTGAAGCAAAGGGTCGAGTAATTATTCAAACCTACAACACGGAGGATTATAGTATATTAGCTGCCTGCAATCATGATTTTATCACTTTTTATAATCAGGAAATACTGATAAGAAAGAGGTTGGGTTATCCTCCATTTTTAAATATTGCTATAGTTGTTTTCAGCGGGCGTAAGGATAGAGCCATTTTTGAAATTGCAAAAGGTGTTAAACTAGAACTTATGAAACAAGATAATTCTGATATTGAAGTTCTAGGTCCATCAAGATGCCCTATACCTAAAATTGCAAATAAGTATCGCTGGAGATTGGTATTAAAAGCTAAAAATCTTGATTTGTTAGTTGATGAATTAACTAAAATGTCAGATGGAATTTGGAAAAGAGCAAAGGATGAAGATATTTTAATGAGCATAGATATTAATCCATATAATATGCTATAATATATGCGGTTATTTGCAGAAAACGTATTATACTATTTCGCATTAAAAACACTGAGAATGAACAAAATCTAGTTCCTGGAATTTGCTGGTTTTTAGCAATTATTTTGGCAATAAACCATTTTATAATTTAAACACACCAATAGTATTTTTTATGTGCGAAGTTTGAGTATGATAATAATTCAATGTTTATAATTTATACTGATTAGTTATATAAGGGATTTGATGGGAATAATAAAAAATATGTTATAAAAATTTGGAGGTTAAGGTATGGCTTACAGGCAAATAAGAATAGACGGCGATGAGGTATTAAGAAAAAAGAGCAGACCCGTTGAAAAAATTGATGGGAGAATACTTACTCTTATTGATGATATGGCAGATACAATGTATAAAGCAGATGGAGTAGGCTTAGCAGCTCCTCAGATTGGAATTCTCAAGAGAATAGTTACAATGGATGTTGGAGATGGACTAATTGAAATGATTAACCCAGTTATACTTGAACAAAGCGGTGAGCAGGATGGCCCTGAGGGTTGTCTCAGTTTACCAGGTACAACAGGGGAAGTAAAGCGCCCAATGCATGTTAAAGCAAAATATATAAATGCTAGCGGTGAGACAGTAATTGTTGAGGCAGAAGACTTGTTTGCAAGGTGTATCTGCCATGAACTTGATCACCTTGATGGAATTCTATACAAAGACAAAGCTCACAAAATGTATACGCAGGAAGAAATGGATAGCATGAAAGAATAACGTATTATATTTAGAACTTACTATTTATAGAATTTGCGAAATACTGAACTTGAAAAATACAGTACTTGCGAATTTACAGAATATACAGAGGATATAGGGGTGAAGTTTTTTGAAGATTGTTTTTATGGGGACACCAGAATTTGCAGTGCCTAGTCTTGAAATGTTGATACAAGAAGGCTATGAGGTAGCAGCAGTAGTTACTCAACCAGATAAACCAAAAGGAAGAGGAAATAAGATGTGTGCACCTCCTGTAAAGGAGTTTGCCTTGAAACATGGCATTGAAGTTCTACAACCAAACAAGATAAAGACAGATGAATTTATTCAGCAGATTAGAGCACTTAAGCCAGATTTATTAGTTACTGCTGCTTATGGGAAAATTATATCAAAAGATTTATTGGATGTTCCGTCTTTGGGCTGTATCAATGTGCATGGCTCACTACTACCAGCATATAGAGGAGCTGCACCTATTAATTGGGCAGTAATAAACGGAGAGAAAACTACGGGCATTACTACTATGTTTTCTGATGTAGGAATAGATACAGGTGATATGCTACTAAAAAGGGAGCTACCTATAGACTCTGATACTACAGTAGGAGAACTGCATGATAAAATGGCTGTTCTTGGAGCTAAGGTATTAAAGGACACTTTGACTGAATTGAAAAATGGAACATTAAAGAGACAGCCACAGGATGATTCGTTGTCTTCGTATGCTCCTATAATGACAAAAGAATTGGGACTTATAGACTGGAATAAAACTGCACAGGAAATACACAATTTAGTTAGAGGAACAGATCCTTGGCCTGGTGCGTACACATTCTTAAATGGAGATAGAATAAGAGTTTGGCGTACAACCCTAGTCCCACAAAAACACACTGATTCAAATACTGAAGCGGGTAAAATTTTAGAAGTAAATAACGATGGGATTTTAGTTAAATGTTCAGATGGATGCATTTTAGTTAAGGAAATGCAGTTGGATTGCTGCAAAAGAATGAGAGTAGAATGTTATATCAGAGGGCGACAAATTGATGCAGGTGAAAAGTTTGGAACACAGTAATATAAAAGCCTTTATAAGGGCAATATTAATAATAATATCAGCATTTACAGCTTTACTGGTACTATTTTGTTTGGCTTATCGGTATGCATCTATAAATGCTTATAATAAAATATTAACTTTGATTATTTCAATAATATGTTTCTGTATACTATCGTCTTTGTTAATGTCAGTTGCTATTGCATATACCTATAAAAAAAAGAAAGCTCAAGGCCTTCTTCTTGCTTTTACTAAATTAGGACTGCGAATATTACTGCCGTTAGTATTCATTCTTGAAAAGGCAAATAATAAAACTAAAAAAAATATTCAGGAATTTTATATTGAATTGAATAATATTATTGTTGATTCTGATAATAAAAAGTATCGTACTCAGGACATTATGCTGCTTTTACCCCATTGTTTACAAAACAATGAATGTGGTATAAAAGTTACAAGCAATCCTAAACTGTGTAAGCGATGTGGTAAGTGTAAAATTGGAGAACTGATGGAATACGCTGAACAAAAAAATATTAGCATCTTTATTGCTACTGGTGGTACAGTCGCTCGGAATATAATAAAGAAAATCAAGCCAAAGCTTATTATATCAGTTGCTTGTGAAAGAGACTTGATGAGCGGTATTTCAGACGTTAAAGGTATACCGGTGGTGGGGATTACAAACAAAACACCTAACGGACCTTGTTTTAATACAGATGTGGATATTGACGCAATTAAAAAAAGAGTTGAACAACTTAGTTTTTAGTGGATTCCTATGGTATCGCAAAAATATGTTATTCATATTTAGAGTTGAATAACTCAAATTTTAGTGGAGGGTAGCCTATGGGATATTTTTATATGGATCAATATTATATAATTTTGGTGGTACCTGCATTGATTATTTCTTTGCTGGCACAGATGCTTGTAAAAAGCACATTTAATAAATATAGCAAAGTGGGCAGCTCAAAATATATGACAGGGGCTGAGGTTGCTAGATATCTTCTTAAGGCAAATGGAATAATTGATGTTCAGGTTATGCAGGTTAGCGGTAATTTAACTGATCATTATGACCCTAGAAAAAAGATACTCCGTTTATCAGATTCTACTTACAGTAGTACTTCAGTGGCAGCAATAGGTGTTGCAGCTCACGAAACAGGACATGCAATACAGCACAGTGTAAATTATGGACCATTAGTATTGCGAAGCTCACTTGTACCAGTTGCTAATATCGGTTCATCTGCAGGACCTTATATTGCTGTGCTGGGTTTATTTCTTGGAATGCCGATTGTAATTAATATAGGCTTACTTTTGTTTGCCGCTGCTATATTGTTTTATTTGATTACACTTCCTGTTGAATTTAATGCCAGTAGAAGAGCGATAGCAGCTTTAGATAGTTCAGGATTGCTTATAGGTAATGAATTAAAATCTGCTAAAAAGGTATTGAGTGCTGCTGCAATGACTTATGTTGCATCTGCGTTAGTGGCGGTTGCAAACTTTATAAGATTACTTTTGTTAGCAGGTCAACGAAGAAATAGAGATTGATGGATGTAATTGTAAAGGAATATATGATAAAGTTATTTAGATAGAATTTTTATGTGTAAAAGTTGATATTGGTAGTTTAAAAAAGTTTTGTATCGGAGATAAGTGTGAAAGAAATATAAAAATAAATGAAGACTAACTATTAAAAGTCAAGTATTAAAATGTTATTTTTAGAATAAAGTGCAGAAATGTATTTTAGATATTTATGAACCTTGAAAACTGCATGACAAATAGAGC
>JAEZRV010000050.1 GCA_023444055.1 Bacillota bacterium | reverse complement strand
GCTCTATTTGTCATGCAGTTTTCAAGGTTCATAAATATCTAAAATACATTTCTGCACTTTATTCTAAAAATAACATTTTAATACTTGACTTTTAATAGTTAGTCTTCATTTATTTTTATATTTCTTTGAACCTTATGTCCATGTCCCGCATTCTACACAAGAACCACAAGGGAAATGTACATTTCCCTGAAAGAAATGACAGGGACTCGGCACCTCCTTTTTTTATTTTTTTAATTTGTTTCAACCTTGTTTTGCTCCCCCTTTTCTTCTATACCTGCAATTGCTATAACTGATTTCTCAGGTACCAGCATAAATTTTTCAGTAAGTGCCATATTCAGCTTACCAAGCTTAAGGGTTTCAAAAATAACCTTTTGATACGAAAGCGGCAAATCTCCATAACCAGGGCTGTATCTGTGCCTTGTAAGTAATTTACCTTCCCTAACTAGAATTTTTCTTAAAAGTTGTACCATCCAGTCAAGACAAGCATCTGCAGTTTGAGATGCTACTGAGTCAATTATTAGTCCAGCAGCTGCGTTACCTTTTTCTATTTCATTAAATACTCTCTCTGTAACTTCCCTGCCTACAGTAGCAGCCATAAGAACAACACTATGGCTGTTTTTTAATAGATTTAATAGTCCTGAACTTTCAAATGTTATCCCATTTTCAAGCATTATGTTTGAATCATTTATTGATGATATAGGAACAATCAAATAGGCACCTGCAGGCTTAGACAAATATTCACCCAGACGTATGTTATCCTCAACTAATGAAATATCATTTCCATTTAACTCTGTAACACCTTTTCGGTATCCTAACCTAGTAAGAATAAGCTCTCTTTTTGGAGCAGCTGGGATATTATCAAAGTATTTAATTTTGCTATATGAAGTATCAGCCAATATAGTCAACTCCATTATTGTTGTTATATTTATTAACTCGACTTTCCCGCATAAAAGTCTGTCTGAACTAAAACTTACCGGTGGTTTGTTCCCAAAATAATTCTGTAATCATTTTATTGTTACAATAGTTGAAAGTTCGTTGACTTTTGGATATTCAGAATCATACCCAATCAACAACCCTAAAGATTTAAAACATTATTCTTATAATTTTCAACCTTTCATTATTTTGCAATTATACTAATTTGCATTTAAAATGTGGAATCACATTTTAAATAGCCGCATTTGCGGCGATGAGCGAAGCTCGCAAATGTTGTTCAATACTATGAGTCGCTGCATAAGCAGTGATTTAAAATATTGTTTCTTATATTTTAAATACGAAATAGTATTATATACAGTTTAAGGCAAATATATATGAAAAGTCAATTGCTATCGGCTAAAGCTAATAATTTGGGGTTGAGGTTAACCCCTACCAACACTGTCAAAAACCCACTTGTGGGTTTTTGTTGCTCGAAAAAGCATCATGCTAGTACAAAGTTGTTTTTCGAGCTAGCCTCATAGAAGTCATAAAACACAAACAAAAAAATCATTCAAACAGACCTTTCATAGAAGATCCATTTGAATGATATAATCCAACTTGCGTTCTTATTTATTTCAACCTTAATTTTGCATCATACTACTAGAAGATATTTGAATCTCTTTTGCAAAATCATCAATTGTCTTAAAGGATTTATTCAACTCTTCCAACTTAGTTGAAATACTTGAGATATCTGAAGCGGTTGTTCTGAACTCATAAAGGGTTTCACCTAATACATTCTTAACATTTATAATATGATTTTCTAGCTCCTTAATAAGACTCTCTGATTCTCCTATTTTATCTGTTATATCTTTTTGACAGCTAAACATCGTGTTAAAATCTTTTTTTGTATTATCTAACAATTCTAAATTATCACGAATATTCATTTCTGTGGAAAAAACAGCCTCTAAGGATTGCTCAGTTCCAGTATTCATTTTATCTAAAACATCAGAAATATTTGCTACTGATGATTTGGAGCGTTCAGCTAATTTGCTGATTTCTGTTGCAACAACTGAAAATCCTTTTCCTGCTTCTCCTGCACGGGCTGCTTCAATAGAAGCGTTCAATGCCAACAAATTAGTTTGTGAAGATACTTCATTGATAATTTTTAAAGCAGCCACTATTTCCTCATTGTTCTGCTTCATAAATTCAAAATGTTGAATTGTCCGTTTGTTAGATACATCAATATCGTTTACTTTCTGCATAATTTTACTAATATTGTTTTGGTTTATTTCTGTGATTGAACCTATTGTCTTAGATAAATCAACAATTTCACAAGAATTTATTATTGTTTTATTAATTTCTTCACTAAACTGGTCGATAGACTTTTGACTTTCCTCCGCTTTTGCAGCCATAGTTTTTGAGTTAGCTGCAATGGAATCTGCTGTCGTTGATATACCGTTAACTGAATCACGATTCAAATTTATATATTCATATAAATCATTGATATTGTTATTAATAACTCCAGTGTTATTCAAAACTTTATCAAGTAAAGACTTACTATTATCACTTTGCTCCAAAGCGCTATTTAACATTCCCATAGTCTTTTTTGCTATGCATAAAAACATATAGCCAGAGCCAACAACTTGCAATCCTAAATACACAATCGAACTAATGGTTGATTTCATCGAAAGTGTAATTGAGTGTCCCTCTGAAAGATATAATAAAACAAAGGACATAACAATCAATGTTGGAATTTTAATAATCACTAGTTTTTTCAATGCATGTACATTGTAGTATATAGCTCCGAAAATAAATGGAAGTAATAAAACCGGTGCTGCTAACAACCAAGAGCTAATAAACAATGCCGCAGCAATAAATTCTGTAGAAATCAGCAGTATAATAACAAATTTCTGCTTTTCTTTTGACAGCTTATAATATAAAATTGGAATGATTGATACAAATGCAGAAATTAAAATTAACCAATCTTCACTATTTATTTTGCCTTTATTGCTAAACAGTAAAAAAGAAAAATCAACAAACAATAGAACTGTAAAAAGCATCATGATTTTAAGTGAAAAATCATCAGATTCTTTACGACTCTTTTTAAGAATATCTTGTGAATTCATATTCAAGCCCCCTATTATGTAAATATTCAATTCATTATAGCATATTCCGTCGTATATTGTCGATTGTTTTTCAAACCACTTTGTGTATGTTTGTGTTATTATAGTATTTTTAGTCATTTTTTGTTTCTTTTTATTGTTTTTCAGTTATTTAAATATTTAGTCTTTTAAAAAATTATAAACTACTGATAGCTTTGCAATATGCTTGTATCCCTGCTTTTTATGTTTTAAAATATTAAATATTTAGATTAAATGGTGTTATAATAATATTTAAAGATTTATTTTATAATGGTTAAAAAGAGATTTTGAATTAAAAATAGAACTATTACGACATATACATAAATAAATTGAATTGGAGTTTACATATGAAAAATATTTCTGATTTTGAAATGCCTTTAATTTTAAGAGATTTTTTAAATTATCTTCAAACAATAAAAGGAAAATCTCCAAATACAGTTCAAGTGTATTTTTATGATCTCAGGGTTTTCTTCCGATTTTTGAAGATTCATAGAAAGCTTGTAGATAAACAAGTTGAATTTGATGAGATAGACATTACAAATGTTGATATAGAATTATTAAAAACTGTTACATTAAGTGATTTATATTCATTTATGTCTTTTGTGAGCAATAACCGTGATAATACATCACACGCCAGAGCTAGAAAGGTTGCCAGCTTGAAAGCTTTTTTTAATTATCTTACAAACAAAGCTAAGCTCCTTGCTTTTAACCCTACAAATGAATTGGAATCACCAAAAATTTTAAAAAGACTTCCAAGATATTTAAATGTTGAAGAAAGCAAAGACTTGCTGGCTTCTGTTAATACAGTTAATAGTGAGTATTCCGAACGTGATTACGCAATAATTACTTTATTTTTGAATTGTGGAATTCGATTATCTGAATTAGTTGGGATTAATTTAAATAATATCAAAAATAACTGTCTGACTGTTATCGGTAAAGGCGACAAAGAACGCAGCATACCACTCAATAATGCCTGTTTGCAAGCTATTGAGGCATATATGAAAGTCCGTCCTGTTAACGGTGTAAAAGATAAAAACGCCTTATTTATAAGTAAGCGTTTGCAGCGTATCAGTAAAGAATCAGTTCAAAAAATTGTAAAAAAATATATCAAGGAAGCAGGTCTTGACCCACAGCGGTACTCAACCCATAAACTAAGACATACAGCCGCTACTTTAATGTATAAGTACGGCAAAGTTGATATCAGAGCTTTGCAAGAATTATTAGGCCATCAAAGCATTGCCACCACAGAGATATACACTCACCTAGACCAAGAACAGCTCCGTGATGCGGTAAGCAGGAATCCGTTGAGTGAGTTCGTTCCGGAAAGCCAGAGAAAACTTAAAAGCATTGATGATGATATGAATAAGTAAACATTTTTTTAAAATAATTAATGTCATTTACTATTTTAGGCATTAATAAGTAAAAAACTAAAATCATAATAATAGAGCATCATTAGCGCCTGTGACAACGACATTATTATCATCTACGATAGATTTGTCCTCAAAATCACTAATTTAGGATGTCACCGAATATGCAATGGATAAAACTAATTTTTATTCCAGTATTTAATAACAGATTTAATTTGCTCCATATCATGTTTAAATTCAGCATAATATTCATATTTTTTAAAAGTGACAGAATTTAGTCTTTACTTATATATAAATGGAGAATAAATAGATTACATACGTTTTTCAAATAATTATAACATTTATGTTGGCAATTCTAAAAATCAGAGTATATCTTGATAGTTTTGTGCACCGTAAAGAATTCTCATAATTACAACTTGCTTTTCAATCTCATTGACCAAATAGAATACTATATAATTATTAACTATTAATTTGCGATATCCTTTACTTCTCATTAGATCATCTAAAACAAAGCTGCAAGAATACGGAAAGCTCCTTAATAGCATAATACTATTTTCGATTTTTATCAAGAAGCCTATCAGCCGCAGCATCAGCAAATAATTTCTCAGAAATGTAGATATAAATTTGTTCTAAATCATGACTTGCTTTTGTACTAAATTTCAAGCTGAAATTATTTTCTGGCATATTTATCTCTCAATCCTTTAAAAACGTTTTCTCCATCTAGCAAAGGGGTACCATTGGCAATTTCCTGCTCAGCTTCAGCAAGCTTTTTATATATGTCTACAAGTGCAAGTTGACGTTCATATGTTTCAATACTCATCACAACTAAATCACCATATCCGTTTTTTGTAATAAATATTGGTTCACCTTGCTTATGACATAAATCTGAAATTTCATTTGTGTTTCTCAGATCAGTTATAGGTCTTATTTGTGGCATTATTTATCACCTCATTAGATTTTATTCGAATGACATAATTATAGCATAATTATGTACAGATAACAATACAGGAAATATCTACACTGTAGTATCAGGATTCCTACCTTCTATTATATTATTTAAGCATGCTCTTATTAGTTTTTGTCAGTACAATTCCATAACATAAATCCATTTCTCTGGTATAACAAAAAAATAATACATAACATTCCACTTTTATCCTATAAAACACCAAATTCTTACCTTTAACAAGTCAAAATTCCACTAGAACATATCTGGGGTCTTTGTTTAGAACAGTAAAAAGAGCTAAAACAGGCGAATAATGCTGTTCTAGCTCTCTTATTATTAATATTTAAGTACTGAATAAAGTCTATTCCCATTAGCTTTAAGTCAATAATTCTAATATAGACCGTTTTTTCTTCAATTATCTATACAATGGATATTTTCCGCTAAGAGTTTCTACTCTATTTATAATGCTATCCTTAGAATTATCAAAGTCAGTAATAGTAAGATGAATAAGATCTGCAATCTCCTTCATATCTTCTTCCTTCATGCCCCTTGCAGTTACTGCAGGAGTTCCAAGTCTGATACCACTAGTAATAAATGGACTCTGTGTATCAAAAGGTATTCCATTTTTATTACAAGTAATGTTAACTTCATCAAGCTTTAACTGGGCTTCTTTACCAGTTATGTTCATGTTTGTAAGATTTACAAGCATCAAGTGGTTGTCTGTACCATCAGAAACCAGCTTAAATCCTTTATCCATTAGAGCCAAGGACAATGCCTTTGCATTCTTAACAATATTCTGTTGATAAGTTTTAAATTCAGGAGAAAGTACTTCTTTGAAGCAAACTGCTTTAGAAGCAATAACGTGCATTAATGGTCCGCCTTGTGTTCCTGGGAATACAGCGCTATTGATTTTCTTTGCGTGTTCTTCTTTACAGAGAATCATACCGCCTCTTGGTCCTCTTAAAGTTTTATGTGTAGTTGTAGTTACAACATCTGCATAAGGAACTGGGCTTGGATGAACACCTGCTGCAACCAGTCCAGCTATATGTGCCATATCAACCATTAATATTGCTCCAACTTCATCAGCTATCTCTCTGAAAGCCTTAAAATCAAGTGTTCTTGGATATGCACTTGCACCAGCAACAATAAGCTTTGGAGAATTTGCTTTAGCAAGATTTCTGAGTTCATCATAATCTATATAGCTGTTGTCTTCTCTAACACCATAAGGTACTACATTGTAATATTTTCCTGAAATATTAGCAGGACTTCCATGACTTAAGTGACCTCCATGGGCTAAATTCATACCTAAAAATGTATCACCTGGGTTCAAGAAAGCAAGAAAAACAGCTGCATTTGCTTGTGCTCCAGAATGAGGCTGAACATTTGCATGCTCTGCACCAAATATTTCTTTAGCTCTATCTATAGCTAATTGCTCAATTACGTCTACATGTTCACAACCACCATAATATCTTTTTCCAGGATAACCTTCAGCATATTTGTTTGTCAAAGGAGTACCTAGAGCTTCGATAACAGCATCGCTTACAAAATTCTCAGAAGCAATTAGCTCTATTTTATTTCTTTGTCTATTAACTTCAAGTTCAATAGCCTCTGCAACTTGAGGATCCATTTTTTTTATTGTATCAATATTATACACTTTTGCCTCCACTCCATGCCAAAAATTAATTTTTGGCATCATTTGTTAATAATTATACTATTAAAATTATAATAAAACAGCTACACTAATGTCAATTAAATATAGCAAATAATTATACAAAATTATTTGCTATATTACATATTTATACATTTTTGTTTTACAATCAAAAATTATTAGTAACTATATATTCAACTTATAAAGTTCATCAGCAGATGGAGGTTCAATATCTTGTACAGTGCCTTCCTTTTTACTTATGAGTAATTTCTCATTTTCATTTGCTGTAATAGTTCCAATAACAGTAGCCTTAATATTATTACTTTCTAAAAGCTTTACAAGACCTTCACCATCAGGACAAGTTATTAACATACATCCGCTGGAAATTAATCGAAGCACATTTATTTCTAATGCCTCACAAATTGAATTTGTAACAGAATCAACTGGAATATTATCTTTATTTATAATAATACCCGTACCAGAAGCCTCTGCAACCTCCCATGCAGCACCTAATATGCCTCCCTCTGTAATATCATGCATAGATGTAGCACCATACTTACCTGCCAAAACGCCTTCTTTTACTACACTTAAAGAATTGATAAAGTTTTTTGCATAGTTTAAATCTTCTTTGCTTATTATATTAGCTAACTTGTGCTCAAAATCATTTGCAATTATTGCTGTACCTTCTAGTCCAGCACTTTTAGTAATTATTACACTATCACCAGGTTTCGCTCCAGAAGATGATACAATTTCATTTGCTTGAGCCTTACCAATACAAGTAGTAGAAATAATGATCTGATTTACTGATGGTGTAACCTCAGTATGACCACCTATTATTTCAACATTCAGCTCTGAAGCAGTAGAACATACCTGTTCCATTACTTTTTCAAGCTCTGCTTCACTTGTACCTACTGGGCATAGAATAGTTACTAGTAATCCTATCGGCTCAACTCCACTTGATGCAATATCATTACAAGATATGTGAACAGAAAGTTGACCAACCTTATTTACCGCTGCTGTAATAGGGTCAGTTGATAGTACACATGCATATTTGCCAAAATCAATTGCTGCACAGTCTTCACCAATTCCAGGTCGAAGAATCACATCATCTCTGAACTTATTAATTTTACTAAGAACAATTTTATTTAAAATTTCATTTGGTATCTTGCCAGATTTCATTACGTGCCTCCAATTTTTACTTCGATATTAGTCCAAATTTTATATAATTTTTTCCGTACAACATCCAAACTAATTTCTTCTTGTTATTAATATCATATTTTTTTTGTACTTGCAAGTAGTGTACCTCGTTTTAATATACTTATGTTGTTACATTAAATCTAATGGTGATTGAGACGGTTGCATAATTCTATATATTTATGTGGTTACACCTGACAGCTGATCTTTTGCTAACTGGTACTGTTCACGAGCCATATCCATTAAGCTAGGCTTACTTCTAGCTTCTGGAGATGCAACAATACGACTAAACCACAAAATAGCATCTTCATACTTTCCTACCCTTCTAAACAGCTCTGCAATTATATACATACAAGTTATTTCATCAAGCTTGTCCAGTGGAAACCTTTCTTTTTGATAGGCTTCGTTATAAGATTCTAATGCAAAATTAAGATACTTTAACTCATGATTTGGGCTTTCTTTAAATCTATACAACCACGCTATTCTTAAGCATACCTTTGCCAATTCACTATTCTTTGCATTTCTTACTTTTAATGTAAGGAGCGCCAGTTTAAAAGCTTCTATAGCTTGGTTGACATCTCTTTCTCCTTTAAAACTTCTTCTTACCCAATTGCTACTAATATTATCTTTTATAGCTTTAATATCTCTGGTGAATAACCCTTCAAATTTGTCTTGCAAAGCAGCATACCCACAATTCTCACATACCCATACATCATAAAAAAGCACATTAATGTTTTCATAATGTACGCACATATCAGTATCCCTTGAAAGTACTTTACAAGCCTTGGTTTTAACTCTTGTAACTTCTATCTCTCTATTGCATACAGGACAAATAACTTTCTTATTGTAAAGCAAATCATTCATATCAATACCTCTAATCGTTAGTTATTTAATATTTATAGATTTAGTTCTATAAGTTGATTAAGTACAAAAAACTTTTATTAAATGTATCTCAAATATTATAAAAATTTTATTAATTTTTTATCAAGTATTTAAAAACTTTTTTATTGACTGCTAATATTCCACGTACAGGCTTGTAAATATCCTGACTAATTTTTTCTGTATTTATTAATGAACCCTGTTTGTTATAAATATCCCTATATAATACCGCTTTGAATCCTTTTTTTTCTTTACGTCTAGTAACAACTTGATCATCCGAAAGGCTTTCATCTACAATATATTCAGGATACGGAGGGTCATACTCCTCAATAATAATCGGTCTTAATTTAACTGTAGGGTCATCATCACGTTTTCTTCCTATTATTTTAATAGTTACATTGCCTCCACTTACTTCTGTTACAATGCAAATAGTATAATCCCTATTATTTTTAAATTTAAAATCAATATACCCCTCTGATATTGTTGCATCCTGCCCTGGAGGTACATAGCTAAGAGGTATTGAGTGATTTACTCTGCTAGTAACTTGCAACATTGAAAGCAGAACAGCATTATATAAAGTTGAAGCTACTTGACAAACTCCTCCTCCAGTTCCTCGTACAACGGTATTTTTCATTATAATTGGTGCTTCCATAAAGCCAAGGGCTGTTGTCCTAGGGCCAAGTGCTAAATCCATCGAAAATTCTTCACCAGGCAATAACAAATAGTTATTTATTTTTCTGCTTGCTAATTTTATATTATTTGCTCTGCAATAATTATTTGCATTAAAATTAGTTGTATATGAAGCTAGAATATCCTTTAGCTCTTTAACATCTGCAAGTGTAATTGAAGGTTTCATGGGATGAACAATTAAATAAATATTCTCAAGTTCTCTATTAAGTAAATGTTTTTCTATTAATTTTTTATTTTCCTCAATATTTAAGATTTTTCCTTCAATATCATTTGTACAGTTTATTTTACCATAATTATAAGTATAAGTGGAAGAAACTCCTAAAAAATCTATCTCCTTTTTTATAATCTCTAAATTTTTTATAATCTTAATTTCGTCATATTTAGCAGAAACAATAAGGTTAATATTTTTATTTTTAATAATATTTATTGTTTTTAGCCGATGATATATACTCCCCTCTCGTCCAATACTATACGCATAATCAAGTGTTGCATCAAAATCAAAATGATAATTTAAACTTTTGAGAGATATCGGCCATGTTTTTTCTTTATATTTTAATTGAATTACCCTGCTTTGATAATTTATATTAAATTCTTTCTGTAGCTTTTTAATTGCATTATCTTTCGTCATGCCTGAAATGTCTATACCATCAACATAAATACCATTATAATAATACTCGTAAGAGAGGCTTTTATAAGCTGAAATACCAAAAGTAATTCCCACTAGAAAAGTCAGAAAAATACCTACTGTAATTAAGTAATTTATTCTATTAGAAGCCTTTTTTCTATTTATCATTTTTTTGTACATATGCCAATGCCTCGTACCATGCACGATACCACTTTTAATTACTGATACCGATATGATCCCCTTTTTATATAATTGCTTTCACCTTATTATCACGACTTTACAACAGTATTTATGGGCTCGTTTCTTGCTAACTGCTATCAGAAGAAACTATCCCTTATGGCCGTTGCTTGATTGCTCAAATCCACGAAAAGCTGCTCACAGCTTCTTGATTCGCGAAGAGAACGATAAATGCGCGAAATGTAAACTACGCATTTTATTGTAAATTGCTAAATTTAATTTCATGTATCAATTTAATCACAACTGCCAAGATTCTATACATATAATAAATATATCTACTTCTATAATATTATTTAGAAGTTATACTAATTATCTTTTTAAATAAAAAATCTATAGTTATTTTAGTATTCTATGAAAATAAATAAATTGGATTTTATTACTGTAGTCTTAAGAGTAGATTTAATGGATTTATAAACCAATTTATAAAATTATTCCTCATTAAAACCTATTGATAGGACTCCTGCACCTACAATTTCCAGTTGCAAAGTTGAGTATATAATTAAACGCGCAAAATCTAAGTGATAAGTTTTTAATAGAGCATTAAAAGATATTAAATCAACATTAGTAACATTTTATGTCACCTTTCAATAAAATGTACTAAACTCTTTTGTTTAGGAGATTATATATTTATGGGGCTCAATGATTCATACAATTCAAATAGTCATCGAGGTAAAAAGCAACATGAATCAAAATTAAAAGCAGTTTTAGAATCTATTCAGGAGCATCTTAAAAATGTAGATTGTAAAAAGGATTTCTGCAGTTGTTTTAATTGTTGCAAATGCTCTAAATACAAAAACATATGTATGCATGGCCAATGCTCTAGTTGTGGTAGCTGCTACTGCTATCTTACACCACCATGTCTTATGAACACTTTTAGTCAATCTGGTTCAAATGGTGAAACAATACAACTAAATCCCACCTTAAATACAGGACCTACTTTCATAACTGGCCCAAATATTGATGCAAGTCCTACCCTTGATACTGGACCTAATATATTAACAGGTCCTATTCTTGATGCTGGACCTAATGTTATAACGGGTCCTAATCTAGATGCGGGTCCTACTATTGATACAGGTACTAATATAATAGCAAGTCCTACTGTTGACACCGGTACAGCCATCAGTACAGGTACTAATATAACAGCGAGCCCTACTATTGACACTGGTACTGCCATCAGTACTGGTACTAATATAACAGCAAGTCCTACTGTTGACACTGGTACTGCCATCAGTACTGGTACTAATATAACCGCCAGTCCTACTGTTGACACTGGCACTGCCATCAATACAGGTACTAATATAACAGCTAGTCCTACTGTTGACACTGGTGCTACTATTTCGGATAGACCTATTGGCTTAAACACATCACAAGGGTCATATGAATATGCTTATATTTTTAACTTGGATAGTCAAACTATTGAAGCTGGTTCCAATATAAACTTTAGCATTAATGGAACCGTTACTAAAGGATTTGTACATAAACCTGGTACAGATTTAATTTACATTTCCAATACTGGCATCTATTTAATCAACTTCTATATTACTGGAAATAAGACAAATCAATTTACGCTATACCAAAAAGATAATCCTGTTTTAGATAGCACCTATATTTCCCTTGCTGATTTACAATTAGGTATAGGATTTATTACTGCTTCTGCTGGTGACTTTTTATATATAAAAAATCATTCAGGTAATGCTACTATACCTCAACAGACTACTTCTTATGAAAGTAAAATTAATGCATTTATTTTCATTCAAAAGATTAATTAATATAAAAGATTGTTTAATTATAAAAGATTAAATTAAAAAAGATTATAAATTAATGACAGACTGGCATAACTCGGCATTACTAGATACATGATACACACAAGAAATTTCTTAACAAAGCTATTAACTGTTCTAAAATATTCATCTGTTGCTATTAGGCACCCGTGTTAGACTAAATGGATGCCTAATAGTTAATTATTATAGACTAATTTATGGCTTAATTAAAATAACTTCCGTGGCTTCAACAGCTGTTTTTATTAATGGCTCAAAATCAACATTAGATTCCGACAGCATAATTTTATCCAGCTTTGGTTTTGTCTGTGGATGTTTTGCAACAAATACAGTACAGCAATCTTCATATGGTAAAATTGAGGTTTCAAATGTATCAATCTTTCTAGCTATATCAACCACCTCTACCTTATCCATTCCAATTAAAGGTCTGAATACAGGCATATTAACAGCAGCATCAGTACAATATAGTCCATGCATAGTCTGGCTTGCAACCTGTCCCATACTCTCACCTGTTACAAGAGCCATAGCATTTGAGTTACGTGCTATCTGCTCAGCAATTCTCATCATTATACGTCTCATAATAATAGTGAGCTGTTCCTCTGGGCAATTATCGTTTATGGCTAATTGTATCTCAGTAAAAGGAACTATGTGTAAATGTATTTTACCGCAGTATCCTGCAAGAATCTGCGCAAGATCAATTACCTTTTGCTTTGCCCTTTCGCTTGTATATGGGTAGCTGTAAAAGTGGATAGCTTCAAGCTCAACTCCTCTTTTACCCATCATCCAACCTGCAACAGGACTGTCTATTCCTCCTGATAATAAAAGCATAGCTTTTCCATTTGATCCTAATGGCATACCACCATGTCCTTTAACAGTTTCAGAGTATACATATGAATTTTCTCTTACTTCGATATACATAATGAAATCAGGCTTATGAACATCTACTGATAAGCCTGTAACATTTTCTAAGATATAGCCTCCAACTTCATTACAAATCTCAGGTGACTGCATTGGAAATCTTTTATTACCTCTTTTAGTTTCAACTTTAAAAGTTTTGAAACCATTTTGACTTACTAATTCTCCAGCCATTTTGAGAGCATGAGATTTAATTTGTTCAAAATCAGTGTCAATTTTCCAAACAGGACTTACTGATACAACACCAAATACTTTTATGACTCTATGCAATACGGCATCAAAATCGTAGTTTTCTTCTTCAGGTTCAATATAAATTCTACCTTGGGATTTTAAAACCTTAGCCTTACCAAATTTATATATTGCACTTTTTATATTTCCAACAAGCTTCTCTTCAAAAACTGGTCGGTTTAAGCCTTTCAATATAATTTCTCCATAACGGACTAAAATAATCTTTTTCATCTTTTTCCTCCATGTTTGATACTTATTACCGGTATGATTTCATTTAATACATTAATTGTTTCATCAATATCACTAATAGAATTTGAGGCTGATAAACTGAACCTTATAGCACTATCAATATGTTTTGAATTAACTCCCATAGCCTTTAAAACATAACTATGATTTCTTTTGTTAGAGGAACATGCAGACCCAGTGGATACAAAAATGTTCCTCTGTTCTAGATGATGTAATAAAACCTCAGATTTTAAATTTGAAAACGAGACATTAACAATATATGGTAAAGCTTTATCAGGTGAATTTATCACAGCATTTTCAAACGACTCTTTTATTTTTTGTACAAAATAATTTTTTAAAGAACTTACGTGAGAATAGTTTTCATCAATAGATGCAAATATTTTTTCAGTAGCCAGTCCAAATCCGCATATACCAGGAACATTCTCTGTCCCTGAACGTAGTGATGCTTCTTGTCCTCCGCCAAGTAAAACAGGCTTAACTTTTATTCCTTTTCTGATATAAAGTGCACCCATTCCCTTCGGTCCATGGATTTTGTGTGAACTTATGGACAACAGGTCTATACCATTGCTTATAGGGTGAATACGAACTTTTCCAAATGCTTGAACAGCATCTACATGAAGTACTGCAGATGGGCACATATCTTTTCTTATTTTACTAATCTCTTCAATAGGCTGCATTGAACCAGCTTCATTATTTGTATGCATGAAACTAAGTAGAGAAGTATCACTATCTATTACCTTTTCTAAGACTTCAAGATTAACTATTCCTTGGCTATCTACTTGAATATAGTCAACTCTATAGCCATCCTTTTCAAGTTGTTTAAAAACTTCTAAGATAGATGGATGCTCTATTTCACTTGTTATAATGTGTTTACCTACTCTAGGATTTGCTTTTAAAAAACCACATATAGCCATATTATTTGATTCTGTCCCACATGAGGTAAAAAGAATTTCTTTTAAATCCACCTTAAGTGCAGCAGCAATCTGAGTTCTAGCACGCTTTACTAGATTTTCAGCCTCTATACCTTTTGTATGCAAAGAGGAAGGATTACCATAAAAATTTTTGCTTACATCATACATATATTGAATAACTTCGTCATAGGGCTTTGTTGTAGCACTATTATCTAAGTATATCTCATGACACATTCTAATAACCAACCTTTCAAAATTTAACCCTAAAAACTTTAATTAAACATTTCTATATGAATTATTTTGAACTTCTATTTTATTATAATCTATAATCAAATACAAACATTAATTATGTCATATTTCGTTTTCTTTTTCACTTAGCTTTTTACTGACTCTATCAATCTGTTCCTTAGTTATATTTGATTTTATAAAATCTTCTATCGTGACGCTTCTATAATCATCAACCTCATCAATACATTTACCACAATTGTCGCAATGCTTTTTAGGATCTAAATCACAAATTTCACATTCACCGCAATTAATACATTCTCTATCATATATTTCACATTTATCTTCCATACTATCCTCCCACACCCATTTGGGCACAAATAATGGTAAAGCTTTCAGTGGAGAACATCTGCTTCGCAGAGGTATGCTATCTCTTTTTGCTACTATAACAAAATCTTTCAAGCTAATCTCAACACCGACTCTCGGCAAATAATTAAGCTAAAACATAATTGAGAGCTTTTGCTTCGCATAGGTTTGCTACTCTTTTACCGCTACATTTACATTCTTTTTAGCAACCTACTATACTAACTATAGTTTTCCTATTGCTTTTAATATACCATAAATTAATGCTTGAGGTCTTGGGGGACATCCTGGAATATAAACATCTACAGGTAACACTGAATCAACACCATTTCTACCAGCATAGCTGTTTTTAAATATACCACCACTGCATGCACAAGCACCAACAGCTATAACTAATTTTGGTGAAGGTGTTGCATTATAAGTCTTTATTAGTGCTTCCTCCATATTTCTAGTTACGCAGCCAGTTACCATTAACATATCAGCATGTCTTGGTGATGCAACAAATTGAATACCTAAACGCTCTAGGTCATTGTATGGTGATGATAAAGCATTTAATTCATAATCACAACCATTACAAGAACCAGCATCTACCTCTCTGATATTTAGACTTCTACCATAAAATTTGCTTACTTTTTCTTTAAGTTGTTTACCTAAAAGTTCATAATCTAGACCTTTCACATTATCATCTTGAATTATCAATGGCGTTGCTCTTAATGTATCTCTGTTTTTCTGTGCAAGTTCGAATTTATTTGATAGAAATACTGCTTTGTTTGAACATGCTTCTTCACAAAATCTACAGAAAATACACTCATCTATATTGACTGCAGGTGACTTTTCCTTTTGCTTGTCATTATCAACTAAAACAATAGCTCCTGTTGGACACGAACTAATGCATTTCATGCATCTTTTACATTTAGTATAATCAAATTCAAGCATACCTGTAATGTATGAACTCTTTATTGGTTTTTTTGGGTAATCAATAGTAACAGTACCATGTTTAAAAAGCTTTTTTATTGTATTATGCATTGTAACATCTACCTCCACAAACAAGCTACGTAATAATTGCAAACTAAACCATTGTCGCATTTATAAATCATTCCCAGCATATGACAAGTTGAAGCTCTTATTTATTAACGGAAAATCTGTTAAAGTATTTGAGTTTACAGCATGGCAAAGTGCAGGCCAATTGCAAAATGAAGGTGTTCTAACCTTATAGCGTAAAATAGTATTATTGACACCTGTCATAACAAAATGAATATTTTCGCCTCTTGGTGATTCAGTCATTCCAAAAGCATATGAATAAGGCTTTAAGTCTCCAATATCAATAGAAATAGGTCCTTCTTCAGGCATCTTCTCAATAGCTTGTCTAATAATGCTTATAGACTCAATAACCTCCTCAATTTTAACATTCATTCTGCAATTAATATCACAATTACTATGTTGAGGAACATTAAATTTAAGCTTTGAATAAGCAGCATATGGAAATTCTTTTCTAACATCTGTGTTAATTCCACTAGCTCTGCCACCTGGACCAACCACATTCAAATCAATTGCTATAGAATTGCTTAAAATTCCAGTATGCTCCACTCTGTCAATAAACATTCCATTATTTTTTATTATTCCTACTGTATCATTAAACTCATTGTCTAGATTATTTAAACACTCTAAAACTAATTTTTCATTATTTCTAATAAAATCTCGCCTTAATCCACCTGGTTTATTTGTATTTCTTAAAAATCTACTCCCTGTAAGTTGCTCACATAATAGCTGTATCCAGCGTCTCATCATAGCAAACTGTCCATTTGCAAAAATATAACCTGTATCAACACATAGGCCAGAAATATCACCAAGATGGCTACAAATACGTTCAAGTTCTGCAAATATAACCCTCGAATAAAGGGCTCTTTCAGGAAGATATGTTATCCTGTTAATTTTTTCAATTGCCTGACAATATGCTAAAGAATTTGTAAATGTCTCATCTCCTGATATTCTCTCTGAAAACAAAAGTACTTTCATATAGTCTTCGTTCTCTGATAACTTCTCTAATCCACGATGAGTATAATACAATTTAGCCTCAATATTTATAATAGGTTCACCTGCCACACTAAATCTAAAATGTCCAGGTTCAATTATTCCAGCATGAACAGGCCCAACAGCAACTTCAAATACTCCTGTACCTGAAATACTAGTAAATCTTTGCTCACGATTTTCAAAATTTAATCGAGTATTTGCTTTAAAATCTTTATTTAAAGGATGTACATTCAATGGAAAGTTCCCATGATGTACCAATTCCCTGCTATCTATTGAATCAACAAAAGAAACACCGAACATATCTTGTATTTCTCTTTCATACAAGCTTGCAGCAGGAATTTCTTTTGAAATTGAACTAATTTGCATAGAAATACTTTTATCTAATTCAACGTATATAGTGATTAATGTATTGGATGACCTAACAGCAAATGTATAATAAACAGTTATACATTTATTTATTTCAGAAGTATCATTACCAAATAAGTCAACAAGTACACAATCAATATTATTATAAATGCTAGTACAGTCTTCTTTAAGAGATGATACTGCAACTTTTATATATATCTCATTTTCATTAAGCAAGTCACTTTCAATTGCATTAGTTGATAATATTCTGTTTATTGTATCAAAAATAGCCTCGGAAACCATGGCTTATATCCCTCCTAAAATTATATTAGTACAAGCATCCATTAACGACTTTAACGGGGTAGGTATATATATACCCACAAAAATCATTATGCAAAGTAATATAATGAGTACTGTTGGTCCAATAAAATCCAGCTCGCCTTTTTTAATTTCAGAGTTAGTATTTTCCCCATAAAACATTTTACTTAATTGCTTAACAAATCCTGCAAATATAGCTGCTAAGAATATTAGTAGAAGTGCAGCAATTATGTAGTATTTTGATTGTATAGCTCCTGCAACTGTATTGAATTCACTCATGAAAATACCAAATGGTGGCATACCAGTTATTGCAAAAACCCCTAGAACAAAAGCTATACCAGTCACAGGCATTGTCTTTATTAAACCGTGTATGCTCGCTATTTTCTTAGTATGGTACTTTAAATAAACATTACCAGTAGCTAAAAATAGCATTGACTTCGTTATAGCATGGTTAAAAGTATGATACAATGCCGCAAAAATACTTACTGGTGTACATATGCCTAAGCCTAAAGCGATAATTCCCATGTGCTCAATACTTGAGTATGCTAAAATCCTTTTATAGTCTTGTTGTACTAAAACAAATATAGCAGCAGTTGCTAATGATAATAATCCAAGTAACAATAGCAAATTCCCTGTGTAACCGTTGCTTCCCAGACTTTTATTTACAATTGACAAAACTCTTATAATGCCATACATTGCAGTATTTAGTAGTACTCCTGACAGCAATGCACTTACAGGTGATGGTGCTTGGCTATGCGCATCTGGTAGCCATGTGTGCATAGGAGAAAAACCAACCTTTGTACCAAAACCTATTAAAATAAATATAAATGCTATTTTTAAAATACTTTGATCAAGAGACGAAGCGTGCTGAAGTAGTAAATTCCAATTTAATCCTGAAACCTTGGTACCTACTTGCGTTATAGTTGATGAATAATAAAGTAGTACAATTCCAAACATAGCAAAAGCAATACCAACAGAACAAATAATTAGGTATTTCCAGGCAGCTTCAATTGCTCTCTTATTATTATAGAAACCAACTAAGAAAGCCGATGCTAGTGTTGTTGCCTCAATTGCTATCCACATAACACCCATATTCGGGGTAGTTAAAGCCAACAGCATTGCTAAAACAAAGGCATTTGATAGGCTATAATAAAGTTTTAATTTTTTTAATGTAATTACATTTCTTTTAAGCTCTTGCCCAAAATAACTAATAGAAAATAATGATACTAAAAAGAACGCCACTGAAGTTATAAAAATAATATATCCACTTAACGAATCGACATAAAAAAATTCGCTTAATATTCCGTCCCCGACTATCACTTTATATTTATTAATATCAATTAGTGATAATATAGAAAACACTAGAATTAACATTGACCCTACTAAATTAGTTAAATGCACCAAAGTTTTATTTTTAGTTATCCATACTAAACCGCCTGCCATTATAGGAATGGCTAAAAATGCTAAGATCATATATCCTCCCAATATGCTTAAAGCTAACCTTTTAAATTGTTCAGCTTATTAATATCTATTGAATCAAATGTATCATTAATTTTAAAAACAAATATACCCATTATTAAAAAAGCTGTAAGTAGGTCAAAGAATAGTCCTAATTCAACAAACATTGGCATTCCTTCAGTAGTTAACATAGCAGCTAAAAACATCCCATTCTCTATAACTAAGAACCCAACTATCTGTCCAATTGCCTTTTTACGGCTTATCATAAAAAATAATCCAATCATTACAACTGACATTGAATATATTAGATAATTTTTTGTATCGGAATTGATTATTCCTTCTATACTATATATAACATACCAGCTCAATACCACAAGTCCGCAACAAATAAGCATCGAAATAGGTATACTAATAAAGAAATCCTTTTCAACAGTATACTCAACCTTTTTTGATGTTCTTTTCAAAACTATTGGAATTAAAATTACTTTAAATATAACTATTAAACAAAAAATAATAATTACTTCATCAAACTTTTTATTTACAATCATACTTCTTGCTGATACTAACAATGAAACTAAAGCAAGAAGTAAGGATTGAAATCTAAAAGTGGTTATATATGCATTTTGGCGCTTATTTGCAATAAAAATAAACGATGAAATTAATATTAAAATTGATAAAAGGTTTAAAGCATTGTTGTACATAGCAACCTCCTACGCCTACTTTCGGCATTTAAAATTTAAAGCTTATTTCTATTTAAGAATAAAACAAGTCAAAAATCCCAAAACAGATATTATAAAAGCAATTGCTGCAAAATTAGGAATACTATATAATCGTAATTTAACTGTATTTAATTCAACAAGTGCTACAAGTAATGTAATAACTAATATTTTTAATAAATAGATTCCTAAGCCTAAAAAGATATTTTCAACATTAAATCCTATAGGAATTAGAATATTGGCCATAAATGTCATGAAAACAAGCTGCTTAATATGTGTACCTAATTCAATAAATGCCAAGTGCCTTCCTGAATACTCAAGTACCATTGCTTCGTGTACCATTGTAAGTTCAAGATGAGTAGAAGGATCATCAACTGGAATTCTGGAAGATTCAGCTATTAATACCATCAGCATTCCAACGAAAAGCAATATATTAATAGGAGTAAAAGCTATTTGTGTATGGTCTACTAAATAATTATATATTGATGTAACATTTGTAGATGCAACACCTGTTCTTGCACTTACAGTAATAATTATGATAAATAGAGCAGGTTCTACTAATGCTGAAACTAGCATTTCTCTACTGCTACCCATTCCGCCAAAAGCACTTCCAGTATCTAGTGCTGCTAAAGCCATAAAAATACGACCTGCAACAAGTAAATATACTATTATCAATAAATCCGAATAAAATGAAAAACCCATTAGCTGATGTATTACAGGTAAACAGAGCAAAGCCGTCAATGATGTAATAAAATAAATATACGGAGCAATATTATAAATCCATGAAGAAGTAGATGATACTACTAAATCTTTCTTAAATAACTTAATTAGATTATAATAAGGTTGAAATATAGATGAACCTATCTTGTGCTGTACTTTAGCCTTCAACTTTTTAATAACGCCTGTAAAAAAAGGTGCAATAAGTATTACAAATATTGTCTGAAAAAATAATTTTAAAACTGATTCAATCATAAATATATTTATGCCCAACATTTGCACAAGAACATCAAGAAAAATCTACATTCCTGACAGAAATGGCAGAGCTCGGCTCCTCCTATTCTTTTATTTCTTTCAATCTTCTAATCTCTAAATTTCTAAATCTCTAATTCTTTAAATCTATCTTTATAAAATTGTTGCTTTCTATTTTTTAAAGCAATTTAACAATAAACAAAACATTACATTAAGCCATAACTGAATAATATAACAACATTAAAACTATAATGCTAAAGAAATATAGTAGGTAAGTATGTATACTACCCGTTTGTATTTTTAATCTATATTTTCTAGAGAAATTTATAATAAACTTTATAACTGGAGCATACAGATATTTCTCAAATACCTTTTCCGTAGACATAGTATAACTTGCCTTTTTTATATGGTAAGGTCCATGTCCTTCCGTTATAACTAAATCCCTATTTGGCTTAAATATTCCACGCAGTATTATCCTAATTGATTTTGAAAAACCTGTAGCTGAGTACTGTATTTTGGGATTTAGCTTTGTATATCCACAATCCCAAGTATTATATTTTTCTACATTAGTCCTTTTCCTAATAAAATTAACTACAAGAATTATTATACCAGCTAAAACCAATAATAAAATTGATAATAAACCAATTGAAATATCTAGTTTGCCATCAGCTACTGGATAATGGGCAATCTTATTTAATGACCAATCAGTAGATAAAAGCCGCAAATTAATAAGCTCACTACTTACATTATCTATTAGACCGATTACATACTTCGAAAATATACCAAGAGTTAAGCATAGGAAAGCAGATATTCCAAGAGCAACTAGCATAGGTTTCTCTGGCTCTTTTACATTCTCGGCTTCACTAGTTCGAGGCAAACCTAAAAATGAAATACCATACATTTTTACAAAGCAAAAAGCAACTAATGCACCCGTCAATGACAAAGTAGCCGCAACACTCATAAATAAAATAATAAGTGATGAATTATTAGTAAACCATACAATACTATTTATTATAGTCTGAAAAATCATATATTCACTAATAAAACCATTAAACGGAGGCACAGCAGATATAGTCAAACAGCCTATAAATATAAAGACAGATGCAATTGGCATTTTTTTTATCAAGCCGCCTAACTTCTCCATGTTTTTGGTATGAGCACTATATTGGATTGCTCCAGCACCCATAAATAGCAGAGATTTGAAAACTGCATGATTTAAAGTATGTAAAAGTGTTGCTGTTAAAGCTAAAACAAGTAAAAATGAATTATTTGTAGCTTTAGATATAAGCACCATACCTATTCCACAGAATAATAACCCCATGTTTTCAATACTTGAATAAGCTAATAATCTCTTAATATTTATCGTAGATGCAATAGAATAAGCAATTCCAAATATTGCAGAAACAGCACCTACTATCAATGTCAAGACACCCCACCACATTGGATTATCTGGCAGAAAATCTAGAACTACTCTCAATAAACCATAAATAGACATTTTAATCATTACACCTGACATTAATGCAGAAATGTTACTAGGTGCAACAGGATGCGCATATGGCAACCAAACATGCATTGGTATTATTCCAGCTTTTGTTCCAAAACCTATAAGTAAAAATACATATATTATATTGGCATAGTTGCTCGGAATAGCTGAACTACTAATTGTAGAAAAGTCAAAGCTAAAACTCTTTGTACAATAAGCCATTAAGCCAAATGCTGCAGTTATAAAAGTTGTACCTGCGTATGTCATTATAATATAAATCCTGCTGGCCTTTTGCACTTCTTTTTTCTCATTTTCATAATTAACCAAGAAATAAGAAATTAAGGACATAAGTTCCCAAAAGATCAAAAATAATAGTAAGTTGCTGCTTGATACTAAAAGAATCATCGATATAATAAACAGATTGTATAAGCTTCCAAATAAAGATACGTTTCTTTCTGAAAAGTAATGAGACATATATGTATATGAAAACAGTGAAACTACAAATGAAACTATAGCAATAATTAAAATAAAAAACGCAGCAAGGTTATCAATATTAAAGCTGATAGAAAGAAATGGAATAGTACTATTAAATTTAAATTCTAATGGTATATCCTTAAGAATAAATAACTTGCAAATCATAAGTATACTTAAAAATCCACTAGCAATAATAGCACATGTATTAGATAATCTATTTGATAATTTTGGTATTCTAAATGTAAATAACGAAGATAGTGCACCGATTAAATAAATTACTACACTTACTATAAAGTATACTGTTACATTATCTGCTGCCATTAAACAAAACCTCCAACTAAAGTAACTTAGTTCTTGCCAATCACAGCATCTATGATACTACCCCATTTTAGAAATGTCAAATATTCTGTTTTTATAAATCTTTATAATATGCCCAACATTTAGTACAAGAACATCAATCAAACGTACATACGTTGACTGAAGTTGCAATAATTATGCCATATTTTTGCTTTTCTTGCTTTATAATCATTTACTGGTAATTTACTTAACTTTCCCACATAAAAAACTCATCGGTGTTCTAACTTATCAATGGTTTGTTGCCAAAACAACTCGAAAGTATAGTTGGTGCTTACATGGTGCACTTTCGAGTCTCAAAAAACGCAAGCGTTTTTTGCCGATGTGGGTGGTATTTATTAAAATGATGTGCTTTTGTGTTAATCAGCACTTTAGCCGTCGCACACATTCGCCATCCATGGCTCATGGTGTGCTAAAAACAACATCGTGTTGTTTTTACGGCTAAAGATGCTTAGAGCTTGCTGAACAATTGTAAACATACATGAATACTACCTTCGTCATTTCATTAATACTAAAATCCTTGTATTCATTCAGCAAGCTTTTTTCACCAAACTAATTCAAGCAATTAATTTTCACCCAACTTTCCATTGATAAGTTGAACACCTACGATTTTTTAATTGGGAAAGTCGAGTAATCTATTCTTAAATTTATAAATTTATTATTTAATGTTATTATCAATAGGAATAAGAATAGGTGTATTTTCAGAAATAATACTTGACTCCAAATTATTAATTTCCTTTAAATTGTATATATATTCTCTTATATCGCAATTTCCCCCATACCTTTCAGCTATAGACCAAAGTGTATCTCCATATTTAACCACAACAGACTGGTATTGAGTCTGTTTATAGCCTAATACTGAATTTGTATAAATCAAAACGAATGCAATAAGAGAAATAGTAAACAAAAATGCAAAAAATTTTCTTTTGTTTTTCAATATATATTTTTTCTTCATACCAGCCACTCCAAACGTATGTTCTTTTATATATTATATAATACAGAACATGTGTTCTCTTGTCAATAGTATTGAAATTTATTTAATATTTTATTATTTTTATTATTTTTCGAACATTAGTTTGATTTTATAATTTATTATGATATACTAATATAGGATTGATACAGGACACTAGTTTGTAATCCAACATTGCTTATGATATTTTGATAATACTCATATGGTATATGCTCAATATTTAAATGTACATAATGAATTAACCTCTTTTCATACTTTTTAAGATTAACTGTTGAAATGTTTAATTTACAGCTTTATAGCTAATGGAGGGTTAGCTTAAAATACTTAGATACAGTTTTATAAACAAGCATGCCTCTGAGAGCAGAGGTTGTTTACTGATAATACTAAATTTTTGTGCCGAAATTTGGCGTGGAGGGTTAATATGGCAAAGAAAAACTCAAATAAGCAGCAAGAGATCCTTGAATATGTTCATAAATGTGTAAATGAAAACGGTTATCCACCATCAGTAAGAGAAATATGTACTGCTGTTGGTTTCAAATCTACCTCTACTGTACATGCATACCTACAAAAGCTCACTGATAGTGGTATATTACAGAAAGACCCAACTAAGCCAAGGGCAATTAAAATTGTAGACAACTCAAATTTACAGGTAAAAGAATCAACTACAGGTTATAAGGAAGGTTATTATACATCTCGTGAAATGGTTGATATACCAGTCGTTGGTAAGGTTGCTGCTGGACAACCAATTTTAGCTGTTGAAAATATTACAGACACATTTCCCCTTCCAGTGGAATTTGTTCAGAATGCTGATGCTTTTATGCTTAGGGTTCAAGGTGACAGTATGATTGAGGCTGGAATTTTGGATAAAGACTTTGTATTGGTTAGGCAACAATCTTCAGCAAATAATGGTGATATTGTTGTTGCTTTAATTGGAGATGAAGCTACTTGTAAGACTTTTTTCAAGGAAAAAGATTACATCCGGTTACAACCTGAAAATAGTAGATTAGAACCCATCATTGTAAAAGATAACATTTCAATTTTAGGTAAAGTAATAGGTGTATTTAGGCGTATGTAGCTTATATACGTATTGCGTATAAGCGTTTTGCTTATGTAGATGTTTTGCATATAAGTGTTAATCGTATGTAAACGTATGTACGCAATACAGGCATATATAGTCGCAAAGGAGTATGTAAAATATTAGGCTGTCACAAAATAATTTTGACGCTGTAATAAATTTTGTGTATGACACATAGGAAATACTCCTTTTTGGTTAAGAATTTAAGTATTAACCAGAGAGGAGTTTTTTTATGAGTGCTTTACCAAAAGATTTTATTCAGGAAATAA
>JAEZRV010000028.1 GCA_023444055.1 Bacillota bacterium | reverse complement strand
ACAGGATCGTTGTGATGGATCTTCACAGCGCCCAGGTGCAAGGCTTTTTTAAAAAGCCTGTGGATCATCTGCTGTCGTTGCCGATCATGTGCGAATACGTCAAGGGCCTTGATATCATGGAGAATATCTGCGTGGTTTCACCGGACGCAGGCTATGCCAAGACCGCGCGCAAATATGCCGATTACCTGCATTGTCCCGTGGCTATCGGCGACAAGACGCGCTACGGGCACGACGAAAACGCGCATATTCTTTCTATCATCGGCGATGTGGAAGGCAAAAATTGCATGATCGTGGACGATTTCACGGTGTCCGGCGGCACATTGGTGGACATAGCGCATGCGCTTAAAAAGCATGGGGCAAAGCGAATCATTGCGTGCCTTTCTCATGTCATCGTGCGTGAAAAGGGCCTAAAGGCAATTGAGGAAAGCCCGATAGAGATGGTTGTGGGAACCGACAGCGTGCAGAATCCGATCATTGCAAAGAGCAGCAAATTCGTGTCTGTATCGGTCGCGCCGCTGTTTGCGGAGGCGGTGCTGCGTATTCACGAAAAAGAATCGGTGAGCCCGCTCTTCTCCAAAGTGCCTAAAAAAGTTGTGGACGATATTTGAGAATGCAAGAATTGAGAAGCAGAGTTGCATTACATTATGCAAGATCGGCTTATTAACGCAAAGGATCTGCAAATAGTGAATAAAAAATATGAACGAATTGCAAAAAGGCACTTGCTTTTTGAATAGGGTATGTTATAATAGCCCTAGATAAGAAGAAACGATGACGTTTGTTCGGAGTCATGACTCCTGAATAGACGTCTTTTCGTTATTAAGAAGAAATAATAATTAACAGATGACAAATTAAATCGGCCGTATGACCGGCTGCGACGACGGAGCAGGATATGGATAAGGTACAAATTACAGTGGCAATGCAAAACGAGCAGGCTGCTGAAAAAATTAAATATGCGTTACAGCAAAACGGTTACTCTGTCGATATTTGCACATCCGGAAACGAAACCATAAGAAAGGTTCGCACAGGCCCGCCGGACATATTGCTTGTCAACTTTGAGATGCCGGATGTCACCGGCCTTGAGGTCGCAACAATTATTGGCGATGAAAACCTGTGCAGTATCATATTGTTCATCACAAGCACACAAAGAGATTTCTGTGTGTCGATCGTTGAAGATTATGATATCACATTGCTTTTAAAACCCATTAATCGGATTGCGCTCTTAAGCACCATAGACACGGTCACTCAAAACCGGCGTCGTATGGGCAGGATGGAAAAGGAGCTCGATCAGCTTAAGCAGGGTCTGGAAGACAGAAAGATAATCGAAAAAGCGAAGGGCATACTGATGAAGCGCAAAAGTATTTCAGAGGGCGAGGCCTATCGCAGAATACAAAAAATGAGTATGGACTCAAGGGTCGCCATGCGCGATATCGCAGTGAAAATTGTAGAGCTGGCGCAGAAATAAGACATGAAAGGGTGAGAGTATGAAAAAAGTAGAAATGGTTATCCGTCCTGAGATGATGGAAAAGGTCAAGGCAATCGTCGAACAAGTGGGCGCGGGTGGCATGACGGTTTCATCCGTGCTGGGCTGCGGCGCACAAAAGGGCAAAAAGGAAGTGTACAGGGGCACCGAAATGGTCATTAACCTCTTGCACAAGCTCAAAATTGAAGTGGTGGTTCCCGACGATATGGTCGATAAGCTCATCGATGCAACCATTGCGGGAATCAAGACCGGTGAGGTCGGTGACGGCAAAATCTTTGTCATTCCGATTGATGATGCCGTGAGAGTGAGAACAGGTGAAAAAGGGAACATCGTGCTATAAGCACATTTGACATCAATAATAAGGTTTGACTTCGGCTCGATGCAGAACCGGCAGTAAAAGTATTTGGCTTTTATTGTGCGGTTTTTTTGTTTCAAAGGAAATTCAACAACGAGCAGGGCATGCAATAATAAATTTTAAAGATTTTGAAAGGTGGAATCGCAAATGACTGAAGAATTATTGGCAAAGGTGGAAACGCTCGATACGCTATGGGTGCTTATCGCGGCGATTCTCGTGTTCTTCATGCAGGCTGGATTCGCGATGGTGGAGGCCGGTTTCACACGTGCGAAGAACGCAAGCAACATTATCATGAAGAACCTTATGGATTTTGCTATCGGGTCGCTGCTGTTCTTTGTGGTCGGCTACGGCCTGATGTACGGCGATGATATTGCAGGTATAATCGGCGGCAGCAAGTTTATCGATCCGGCGTTGACTGACGCTCCCGTATCGATCATCTTCCAGACGGTTTTCTGCGCAACGGCTGCGACAATCGTTTCGGGTGCTATGGCTGAAAGAACAAAGTTTATTTCTTACGTGATATACAGTGCGGTGATCAGCTTGATCATTTATCCCATCGCCGGACACTGGCTATGGGGCGGCGGCTGGCTCTCGACACTGACAATCGGCAGCTGGACGGGCATGATCGACTTCGCGGGCTCTACACTCGTCCACTCCGTGGGCGGCTGGTGTGCTCTTGTGGGTGCGGCGATACTTGGACCTCGTATTGGCAAATTTAAAGAAGACGGTACGCCCAACGCGATACCGGGCCACAACATCGTTATCGGCGCGCTGGGTGTGTTCATCCTCTGGTTCGGCTGGTT
>JAEZRV010000071.1 GCA_023444055.1 Bacillota bacterium | reverse complement strand
CTTTCAATCTTGCAAAAGCAGTATTGTTATGGCTAATATTTTCTACTAACCTTTTTTCCGAAAAGATAGGGTTATCCGTATCTCTTCTTTTGTTGCGCAAAATTTAAGTTTTTATTTCACACTTTCTACTAGTTCCTTTCAAAAGTTTTGATATCAAGACACTATTTATAATTTTTTTGATATTCTCCTGGAGTAAATCCTGTTACTTCCTTGAATACTCTGCAAAAATATTTGGGGTCCGGATATCCCACCTTATCTGCAACTTCGTATGTTTTAAGTTCCTTACTAATAAGTAACTCTTTTGCCTTCTTTATTCTAAATCCTTTTATATATGTACTAAAATTAACTCCAACTTCCTTATTAAAGAGTGAACCTAAGTATTCTGGAGTAATATTCAACCGTGCTGCTATTTGTTCTAAAGTTATTCCATCCCTGTAAAACTCTTCAACCATACTTAGACCCTTTTTTACTAATAGATTTACTATAGGCATATTGTTCTGTTTATTTAATGAAATTTTTTTAACAATTTCAAACAAAGCATTTCTAAGTTCATTCCAGGTTATAGAATTCATAATCCCTTGTAGTATTTCATTCTGATCAATTTTTTTATAGAGGTCATAATCTATCTCTTTAATTACAGTTATTATGGAAGATGCAAATCTGACAAAAGAATCAATGACGTCAGTTGGCTGGTATAGTTCTTTATGCCACCATGATAGAAACTCTTCAAAGAGCCTATTCAGTTTAATAATATCAAAAGAACAAACCGATGCCTTCGCATCTAACTCAATATATATAGGATACTGAATTAGTTTTGTGTTGATATTCTGAGTCTTTGGATACGAGATAAGTACATCGTCTCCCAAAACAATAGACCACCTTAGCTCTTTCCTTAAGGTATGCAATCTCCTTTTAAAGTTCACCAGTCCATTAAACTGTACCCATCCAAAGACAACACCACTAATACCTTCTCTATTTATCTCCTTGATGATTACCTTCTGAAAGTACTTCTCAAGTGCTAAAAAGTCATTACATCTATAAACCAAAATAACAAGCTCGTGATGTAGCATCAGTTCGAATATACTATATCTTGCTTCATGAAAATTATGCAAAAGCCCTGTAATAATTTTATCAACCTTATTTTTAATATTATCAGTATCAGTGCCTACATAAATAGTAACTACTGCAAACTCCCCATTTGAATCAATTTCATATTTCTCATAAAGATACTTATAAATTTCATTGGTTTGATCATTGTTACTCAAAACAAGATTTTGAAATATATGTTCTAAAGAATTCAATATCTGAGGCTGATTTATCTTAAGCATCTTTTCCATGTTTATTTCTTTTTCAACATTTTTTAAGGTTTGTTCCAGATCATTAGCTGTAATTGGTTTTAGTAAATACTCACAAACACCAATTTTTATAGCTTTCTGAGCATATTCAAAATCAGAATATCCGCTTAAGATAACAGTTTTATGATCAATCCCTCTTTTTTTTAATTGCATTAGCATTTCAATGCCATCCATTTCAGGCATCTTAATATCAACTATAACTAGGTCGGGTTTATGGTGTTCAATTATATCAATGCCAATCAGCCCATTTTCAGCTTCACCTACAACTTCATATGCAGGGTTAATCTTACTAATGAGCTTGACAACACCATTTCTAATCCTGTATTCATCCTCCACCACTACAATTCTCATTCCGCTCCCCCATCTTTATAGCTTAGGTATTTTTAGATAGATAATCGTTCCTGTTCCTAGTTTACTTTCCACTCTCCAACTTCCATTTTCCCCATAATACATTCTTATTCTATTGAAAACATTATTTACACCAAGTCCACTTCCATTTGTCTGAATTCTAATATTCTCAGAGGAATTTAGTGTTTCTACAATTTCTTCTTCCATCCCCTTGCCATTATCTTCTATTGTTATCTGTATTGTACTTTCCATGTCCTTGATACTTATTCTTAATTCTCCCCCTTTTTTTAATCCTTCAAATCCGTGAATAATTGTATTTTCAATAAAGGGCTGAAAAAGTAGCTTATGTATATGGCAATTCAAAACCTTTTCTTCAATATCCATTGAACATTCAAATGAGAAATTAAACCTCATTTGTTGCAAATATATATATTGCTTGAGCCATTCAATTTCTTCTCTTAGCTTTACTACACTATTACTTTTATTAACACTATAACGCAAAATTTGTGCAAGCAATTTAAGCATATTGCTTATTTCATACTCTTCTTTTTCTATCGCCATCCAATTTATTGCATCCAGTGTATTATATAAGAAATGAGGATTTATTTGCGCTTCAAGAGCTCTTATTTCTGCATCTTTCTGCTTAAGCGTAGCACTTTTCACTTCTTCTACCAATTGATTGATTTTATATATCATTTTATTAAATCTTGAAGCTATGGCTGAAATATCATCATCATCACCTTCATCAATTTCTACCCGAACTGATAGTTCACCTTTCTGTGCTGTCTTCATAGCATTTAGTATTTTCCCTATTGAGCCAGAAAATTTTCGTGTCACATATATAATAACTACTATTGAAAATAATAGTATAAGAACTCCGAAGAAAACAGTAAATTTTTGTGTCAAGTATACCTTACTAAATAGATAACTCTGGTCAACAGCATTTACTATTATCCAACCCATCTTTTCATCAAGTAGTTCATTGGTTATTACAGAATTTCCGTTTAAATATGATACACTATTTATTAGTCCACTGTATTTATTGACGCTCTCACCTGATTTATCCGAACTATATTTAGAAAGATTTGTGCCAATAAACTCTTTATCCAAAAAAGAAATAATTTGTCCATCTCTATCGATAATAAAATTTATATTTTTTACACCATTTTCACTTTGGTTAAGACTTTCAATGTCATTGCTTGCTTTAAATATAATCTCTTCATCAATGCTGATAACAATTACTCCTATTGGGTTCTTCCTTATATCACTAAAATCAATCATTTTATTTGCAATATGGAAAAGGTAATATTTTTTATCACCCAGTTGGGCTGCATATGAAGTTGGTATTAAAACAGAACCTTTGCTTTTTACAACATTTGAATAATACAATCTTCTATTATAATTTTTTGTTATCCATGAGCTTTCAATTGAGGATGCTGTTAGTGTATCGTAAAAAACTGATTTTCCACTTGAGCACAATATTGCTATACTTCTTATTCCCTCTTTTGAATTTGTAAGCTTACTAAGTTTATCCCTTAGCAGGCTAATTTCCATGGCATTTTCAGACTGACCATTGACTTTGTTAACCAGTTCAATAATTTCATCATCAGTGTATATCTGATACAAAATATCCATATAAGAATTTAATGTAGTGTTAAGATTTTTCTCGGTCTGAGTAAGGTTAACCTTTATCAACTCATTCACATTTTCTTTCATGGCTTCTGTTGTATTATAGTAGGAAATAGTTTGTACTAATAAAATTGGCATAATAGAAACAAATATAAAAGAAAAGATAAGTTTGGACTTAAAGCTTATTTTTTTTAACCTGTTTAAGATCCAATTATCCTTAATACTATTATTAAATCCTTTATCCTGATTAAAAATTTGCATTGTATCTCCTACAAAAAAATTATTATATGTAAAAAACATCTGTGGATTAATACCATTGTTATTCATTCTACCAAAATATGATATTAAATTAAACATCAGATATTACCGTTAAAAAGAGGTAAATATGTTTAAGCATATCACATTTATAACAAAAGATTAAATACTACTATACACAGAAGCAAAAGATATAACTTCTTTTTTCAACTTAAAGTACTTAATTGAGTTCTACACTAACTTGGCAGATACTATTTGATTTAACCTTAATTTCGTTTACCTATTTTAACATTATAGATATCAGACAAGTAATATTTTTCATATACATTAGATGGGGTGATTTTATTGAGTAAAAAAAGTAGTAATTCTGCTCAGTATATTATAGTTTCAGAGTACAATGCATCTGGAAAAGATTTTCAACAACTTGCGAATGAAAGTTTTAAATACTTTTTAAAAATTAATTTAAAAAAATAAATTGTTAATACCTTTATAGGAGGTGCCGAGTCTATGTCATTTCTTTCAAGGAAATGCATATTTCCTTGTTGTTCTTGTGTAAAATGTGAGACATGGACATAACTATGAAAGGATGAATGAAAATGTATTACTCAGCTGGTAACTATATTGAAAACGAAAACAATCATTTTAACGTTGGTATATATGCTCGTCTGTCAAGAGATGATCCTGAATCTGAAAGTGTCGAAAACCAAATTAATTTACTTAAACCAATTGTTTGTAATAAATCAAATTGGACATTGGTAGATATTTATTATGATGATGGTGTATCTGGAACAACATTTGATAGACCTGATTTTAATAGACTAATGGACGACGTGAATTCTAAGAAGGTAAATTTAATAATTTTAAAAGATTTATCTCGGTTAGGGAGAAACCTATATGAATCAGAAAAGTTTTTTGACTATTGTTTATTAAATAACGTGCGAATTATTACATTTAATGATAAAATAGACTCCTTTAATCAGGATACAAATACTTATTTTGTTCGCCCCCTTACCTGTCTTTTGAATGAAAAATATGCAGCAGACATTTCAGCAAATGTGAAAAGTATTTTTTTAGACAAAAGAAAGCGAGGTGACTTTATAGGTGCATTTGCACCTTACGGTTATCAAAAAGATGCTCAAAATAAAAACAAGCTAGTTATTAATCCAGAAACATGCGAAATAGTAAGAAGAATCTATAAAATGTTTATTGAAGGAGAGAGCTTACATAGAATTTCAACTATATTAAATAATGAACATGTATTATCACCTGCAAGCTATAAAGTTAGTACAACATTATATCGAGGTGGAAAAACAAAAAGCTTTCTTTGGAATCCAGAAACAATAAAAATAATATTGACCAGCCCAACTTATATTGGTTCTATTTCTCAGGGCAAAACTGAAAAACTTAGTTTTAAACAAAAGAAATACAAATGCATACCAAAAGGAAACTGGATAGTCGTTGAAAATACTCATGAAGCCATTATTTCAAAGGAAGATTTTGGTGCTGTACAGGCTCTTATGAGTAAAAAAAGTTATCATAGTAACAAAGTCGTTCAACCTCACCTTTTTTCTGGGTTAGTTTATTGTGGCGATTGTGGTGAAAAATTAACTTTTACAAGAACAGGCAAATATTTTTACACAATATGCTCCAGATACAAACGGTATAGCGATTGTACAAGACATACGTTTTCTGAAAAAAGGTTGTGTGATATAATAAAGCATGAGTTAATGGCCATTGCTAAACAATTTTTAGATGTTGACAATTTATCAAATATAGCAAATAATCATATTAAAGAACAAAGAAAAAAAGATAATCGAGATACCTCAATCTCTTATAGAAAAGAAATACAAACTATTGAAAATAGGTTAGCTGACATTAAAAGGCATCTATTATCAGCGTATCAAGATAAAAGTAATGGTGAATTATCAGCTAACGATTATCTTGATATAAGTAATGCGTTGGCTGAAGAAAAACAAAGTTTAAACACTAGATTAGAATTCCTATATAATCAACTTGAACCCAACACAAAGAAAGATACTTCTAGTAAATCTTTTAAAAATTTAATTGATACTTTTGCAAGTTTTGATACTTTGGATAGATTGACTATAGTAAAATTAATTAGTAAAGTTGAAATTTTCGAAGACAAAACTGTAAAGATACATTATAATTTCAAAAATCCGTTTTAAAGTGTTCCAATTACAATACACCTCCCGGAAATTTTGCAACAAATATCAGCGGAGGTTCCAAGTTCAGCTACAACCTAATTTGGGTAATTCTCTGGAGCAACCTAATGGCAATATTTTTGCAGTCTCTTTCGGCAAAATTGGGTATAGCAACTGGTTACAATTTACCCCAAATGTGCGGCAGGGTTTTTTCACGAAAAACTAATTGGTGTTTTTGGATTGTCGCTGAGCTAGCTGCGATAGCAACAAATCTTGCAGAGTTTCTTGGAAGTACACTGGGTCTGTACTTACTATTTCGCATTCCCATGCCAATAGCTGGATTAATCACTGCGGCTATCACTTTTTTTATTATCTATATGGGAAAATATGGTCAAAGAGTATTGGAAGCCATAATTTCGGTATTAATAGCCGTAATTTGTATATCTTATACTTTAGAAGTTTTCTTAGCAAAGCCTGATTGGACTGCTGCAGGACTGCATCTCTTAATTCCTTCACTTCCTAATGGTGAAGCCGTAATGATCGCTGTTGGTATGCTAGGCGCAACTGTAATGCCTCATGTTATTTTTTTGCACTCACAGTTAGTTCAGGAGAGAAACACTACTACATCAGACAAGGCAAAAAAACAACATCTCAGAATGGAGAGACTGGACATTACAATTGCTATGAATATAGCATTCATCATTAATGCTGCTATGGTTATAGTATCTGCCGCAGTATTTTTCAGGAATGGTTTGGTGGTTGAAACTATTGAGCAAGCGCATCAATCATTATCACCACTTTTGGGTGCTGCTTCAAGTGGAGCTTTTGGGTTAGCATTAATTGCATCAGGATTGTCCTCTTCAATCGTAGGAACCATGGCAGGTACTACCATTATGCAAGGATTTGTTGGACTAAAGGTAAGTGATAACGTAACAAGAATTGTAACCATGCTACCAGCCATGCTTATTATTTTAATAGGCATAAACCCTATGAAAGCACTTATATTTAGTCAGGTTGTACTAAGCTTTATTCTTCCTGTCGCAATAATTCCAATGCTAATGATCACGAAACGTAAGGATTTAATGGGTGTTTTCGTTAATAAGCCTTTAACAAACGTTATAGGATGGATAATAGCAAGCATAATTATTACTGCAAATGCGGTATTGCTGTATCTTACATTTACAGGAGGGTTTTGAATAAAAATAATTTGCTATTAATATAATATATTATTATAAATTAACCCAAATCTACCTAATTAAATAAATAACAGCAAATATCCTGAGTTGATAACAGTTCATTAAACTTTATAAGTAAGTTTATTTTCTAAACTATTGCATTTAAAACCAGTTTATTCTATATTTAAATTGTCTGAGCAACTAAGTAAATTTATAGTAAGTCATTATAGAGAGTTCAGGGGGATTAGATTTTGCTTAAAACTTATATGGTTAATATAGATAGCAACTTGGAAAATGATGCTTTCAACAGACTGTTAAACTATGTTTCCGAGGATAAAAAAGTTAAAATACATAGATTTTATCATTTTGAAGATTCACAAAGAGCACTCATTGGCAATGTTTTATCAAGATATGCTCTTTGTAAAAATTTAAATATTAAAAATGTAGATATTACTTTTGGAGCAAATGAGTATGGAAAACCTTTCTTACTTGGAGCTGATAAAATTCATTTTAATATCTCTCATTCAGGGAATTGGGTTGTTTGCGCAATAAGCGATAATCCTGTTGGTATTGATGTTGAAACCATAAAGCCTACTGATTTTGAAATAGCTAAACGATTCTTCTCAGAAGATGAATATACTGCACTAAAAAGCCAGCATGATGATGAGAAGCAAACCTATTTTTATAAACTATGGACTTTAAAGGAAAGCTATATCAAAGCAGTAGGAAAAGGGCTCTCAATTCCTTTAGATTCTTTTACTGTAAGTGTTGAAAACAATAATATTATTAACTCAAATGAATCTATAAGTGGCTACTCACTATACCATTCTTCTCTTGATTCTAACAGTCTTTATGCTATTTGCTCAAAAACTATTGCTTCTCATGAAAAAACCATCTTTAATGTAATACAATTTTTCCATGAGGTGTGTAACTCTCTCTAAACCAGTGTTTAATGTTATATAACACTTTTTAATGTACTATTAATAATCTCAGTTATTTCTGTAATTTTTCCATTTATAAAAAAGTGATTTCCTTCAAATTCATAGAATAAAGACTGGGCTGTGGTATGTTTTCCCCATTCCTTTATATCACTAAAAGAAACTTCCAGATCATCTTTTCCAGTAAAAGCAGTAATACCATAGTCAAACTTTTTGTTACTATTTATGTATCTATATTCTTCAATAATTCTATAGTCAGCTTTTAATATTGGAACAAATATTTCTCTCAATTCTTTGTTCTCAATAATTTCAGCACTTGTCCCTCCAAGTTTAAAAATTTTCTGCAAAAATTCATTATCGGGTAATCTGCTTAAAAATTCACTTTCTGTCTTAAGATCTGGCGGATACCTTCCTGAAACAAATAAGTGCAATGGCTGTCTTCCACCTTTATCCAGTATCTTACGACACAACTCGAAAGCTATAATAGTCCCCATACTATGTCCGAAGAAGGCATAATCACCCTGTTTTATTAATGGATTTATAATGTTGTAAGTATCATCAACCGCTTGAGACATGCTATCGTAGAAACTCTCGCTCATTCGCCGACCTCTGCCAGCCAATTCTACTGGGACTAAATCAATACTTTTATCTAAATATTTTTTCCACTTACCGTATATCGCTGCAGACCCACCTGCATAAGGTAAGCAAAACAGTTTAACTTTGTTCATAAAAACCAAACCTCCATATTTACCTTATGGCACACTCATATTTTTATAATATTTCTAATATCTCAACTTTATAAGTTCCACTCTGAGCCTTGACTTCAACTATGTCACCAACTTTTTTACCAAATAATGCTTTTCCTAAATCAGCTTCTATACTAATGTGCATTTTCTTTACATCTGCATCCATCGTAGTTACCAAGGTTATGATATCTTCGTCATCGTCCTCAATAAACTTTATTCTAGCTTTGGTATTAATTCCGAGCTTGGTCTTATCTGTATTTTTATCATCAATTACAGTTGCTGTTGAGATAATAGTCATTAACTGCTGAATTCTATCATCATTTGCATTAAATCTTTCACATGCCTCTTTGTATTCTGCATTTTCTGATCTATCGCCATGTGCAGCTGCTATTAATTTCTCCTTAGCTATCTCCGACCTTTTTACAGTTATTCTGTACTCCAATTCATCTCTTAATTTTTGAATGTTTTCTTCTGTTAGTGTATGACTCATTGCTTTTGTAGCCCTCCTAGTAATTATATTATAAATAATAGTAATCGCTGTAGTTGTTAATTATTTGTATTTTTAATAAAAATTCTACCGTTATAGTGTAATTATTATAACAAATCTTATTAATTCTAGCCATAAATTAATCCACTAAATAATAATTTACTAAAATATTATTAATAGTAATCGAATAATAATGATAATTATTCTCTGTCAAAAAAATATTGAAACTATTCTTAGAGGTGGAATTTTTAAACACTTAGTCACAAGAGGTTAGTAAATTGTTACTTATAAGTAATTATTATATTGAAGACAATTTGAAAAGCTCATATTCTTTTTATCTATATAGTTTTATGTATCATACTACTTTGATCGTCTTCTACTCATCCCTACATTTTCTTCACAATATGAATTAAGATGAGCATCCATACTCCATATTCTAATAGTACCAATTGCAGGTTGACTCTCCTTGTATCTTTGATAAGCTTCTATAATACTTAGATCCCCTATCCCCGTTTTATTAAGTGCATTTGTTTCAAAATTTTCTACAAAAAACCTAAGCGATTTTGTATCTAGATTATTACCATATAGAATCCAAGGTGCTTCATTTTCAGCAGTCTTTCTTAAATACTCGATATATTTTATGGCAACTTCTCTTCTTTTATATCCATTTACAATATGTGCAATATGATTCCCCGTCTCTATAATTGTAGCTATTGGCATAATTAACGTCTCTTTATTTTGCAATACTTCACTCCATTCTAGAATCACCCTTTCCTTATCTTGATTCATTTCGGGAATATCTAATAAATTAGTCATAACTGAGGTATCAATAAATCTAATATTCATCTATTACACCCCCAACCACGAATAATCTACGTTCGTCTTGCTATTTTTTAGCATTAAAATTAATGAATCATCAATCATAGCATTTCCCAATCCACCTGCTGCCAATATCTTAGGGAATTGTTCCATATCAATACATGGCATAAACTTACTTGTTCCCTTTTCTGGTTCACGATATATCACGGATACACCTAGCAATTTTTCCTTATCGTACTTGTTTAATAATAATGCATTATGTGTTGTAATAACAATGTCTATATTTCTTATTTTTCCAATTTCAGCAATACTATCAATTAACTTTTCGACTCTTCCAGGATGTATTCCATTATCAATTTCTTCAATTAATATCATACTATTAGGTTCACTTACTAATATTGCTGTAACAATTGCAATACATCGTAAAGTTCCATCTGATAACCTTCTTGCATCAACTAATTCAGTGGAATTAATGTACTTTTCTCTTAATCCAAACATTACATCCCCAATTTTAGTTTCCACAAACTCAATATCTATCACTTCATTTTCTGGCAGATTGCAAACTATATCTAACAATTTCTGTTTATTTTCCTTATTTTTACAAATCTGATTTAATACCGATGAAATATTATCGCAATTCGAACGTAACTCAATGTCAGAAATTCTTGTATATTCTCGCATTTCTGATGGCACTGGATCTAATACCATTACGTTCTTTAAATTATTTAATATTATCGAAATATAATCGGCAGTCTCAATATCTTCAATAGTTTCCCTAGGAAGTTTTACTGCTAGTTGAGGTAATATCGCTGATGTCCTAATACATATTACATCAGGATTTGTACCTCTTTTACCGTTACGATATTCTACCTTTATATCTGCACCATCACTGTTCGTAGGCTTTTTTGTTTTAAATATTTTATTTATTCTTGGTTGTAATTGTCCATTAGGCATTTTATAGAGTGATTCTTCATCCACATAAATCTTATTATTACTAACATTTATTTTTATTTCATACAACAAATCATAAACATCATCTAAATCTACCAAACACCCTAACTTAAAAGCCGTTGTTTTAAATCTTGGGCATGATTTACTACCGCCTCTTACAGTACTATTTGTATTTTTAGTACCATCCAATATTACACCTAAATCAAGTCCTGACGAAGTTTCTGACAGAATTTTAATTCCCTCTATTGCATTACTTTTCCCAGAAGAGTTAGTTCCAACCAAAGTGGTAAGTCCTTCAATATTTAACTCTGCCTTTTCAAAACTTTTAAAATTCTCAAAAGTAAAACATTTTATCATTTTATCATCACCCTTTCTAATTTATTGATTTTCATATAGTATCAACAATACTTAATATTTTTACAACATGTAATAAATCGTTAAATTAATTTAATCATGTTCAGCAAAGGATTTTTTCGTTATTTATTATATCTTTTCTACTGTATTTTTAGTCCTTTATTCCATTTGTATTTAACTGCGAAACACATCTGCTAGCTATATCTAGTAAAACTTACTTTTAAGGTGCCCTATGTACTTTCAATACTAATGCATTTATTTTTTTTCAGCAAGTCCTAATTAATAATGAGGAAATAGGTTTAATTTATCTCTTACTTTTAGGCTGACTATTTATACTCTTTATTATCATTAACTTAATTGATAATTACCTTTTTATATGCAAATATTTTAAATGTTACACATTTTCCTCATTATACCTTTTGTCCTAATGTTCCCTTTCAACAATAGATGCTTTATAAGAAAAACGCTAACTATTTCTATAGTTATTTACTGAATCAGTTATTTTTGTAGAACACTAAAAAAATCAAAAATCACCGAAAAACAACCGCCAAGAGCTGATTCTCTTGACGGTTGTTTTTTTGTAAAAATATACTTTGTAGTTTCGAGCAACAATCCCAGTAATTGACACACACATTATCTCTTTGAGAACTGTGATGCCTTTCTTGCTTTCTTGAGACCGTATTTCTTTCTTTCCTTCATTCTTGGGTCTCTTGTTAAGAAACCTGCTTTTTTAAGAGCTGGTCTGAGTTCTTCATCAGCCTTTAAAAGAGCTCTTGAAATACCATGTCTGATTGCACCAGCTTGACCAGTGAATCCACCACCAACTACTGTGCATATAACATCAAACTTTGAAAGTGTATCAGTAAGAGTTAATGGCTGCTTAACTATAACTTTCATTGTTTCTAATCCAAAATAATCATCTAATGATCTATCATTTATCAATACCTTGCCCTCACCAGGAACAAGTCTTACTCTTGCTATTGATTTCTTTCTACGTCCTGTACCGTAGTAATATACCTTTGCCATTTTAATTTCTCCCTCCCTTAAATATCTAAATCAAGTACTTCAGGTTTCTGTGCTTGGTTAACATGCTCTGAACCAGCATATACCTTAAGTTTTCTAAACATTTGTCTGCCAAGGCTGTTCTTTGGAAGCATTCCCTTTACAGCTAATTCAATAGCTCTCTCAGGATACTTTTCTAATAAATGTCTGTACTTGATCTCCTTAAATCCACCTGGATGCTGAGAGTGAGTTTTGTGAGTTTTTTGTTCAAGCTTTTTACCTGTTAAAACAACTTTTCCTGCGTTCAGTACAATTACATGATCACCAGTATCACAATGTGGTGTGTAAATTGGCTTATTTTTACCTCTTAAAATACTAGCAATTTCACTTGCTAATCTTCCAAGTGGCTTACCTTCTGCATCAACAATGTACCATTTTCTTTCAACTTCTTCAGCTTTTGCCATGAAAGTTTTCATTCTTTAATACAACCTCCTCTAAATCTATAACCTTTTTATGTTAACAGTTAATTTCTTCTTGTTTTTAAAAGTAACCGTTTAGGACACTTACATATTTTAATATAGACATAACGCTCTGTCAAGTATAAATTGCTGATAATTTAATTTACCTCTTGTTCTCTCTCTATTTATCTCAATATATCTCTTATTCTCTTGCATAATCATTTTTCATTTCACTTTTTTATTAATACTTAACTTGGCTACTAACTAATAAAGTATGTTATATTGTTAAAATTCAACTAAAGCGATGTTAAATAAACTATTTTAAGTTTATAAAATCACAACAGTCTAGATAATTATGTCCTAATTTGCTGTCCTAACTTCCATTTAATTTAATGTAATTTGCAATTTTACTGTTCTATATCTGTAACACTCATATTCACATATTTTACGCTTCTTACAACAGTATATTTAGTAATATATCTCCATCAAATATAGTCCCTCTGAAGGTGCTGTTTTACCTGCTCTAGTTCTGTCTAGGCTATCAATTATTTCATGTATTTCATCTGCGTCAATTTTATCCATTCCGACATATACTAAAGTACCAGCTATTATTCTTACCATATTATATAAAAATCCATTACCTGAAACTTCTACGCTAATTAGATTATCCTCTTTTCTTAAAAGCTCCATATCGTAAATTTCTCTTACAGTACTTCTTACTTGTCCTCCTGTTGCTTGAAACGCCGCGAAATCATGTTGTCCAATAAAGTACTTAGCTGCTTTTCGCATTTTTTCAAAATCCAGTTCTGGCCTTACATGATATGTTCTATTACGCATTATCGCTGATGCATGAGCTCCATTATAAATCAAATATCTGTATTTTTTACCTTTAGCTGAATATCTAGAATGAAATTCTTCAGAAACCTCTTCAGATTGTTGTATAACAATATCACTTGGAAGTAAATTATTAATTGCATAAGAGAACTTATCTCCTGGAATACTTGAATCTGTAGCAAAATGTGCAACCTGCCCATATGCATGTACTCCCACATCTGTTCTGCTACAACCCACTATTCCTACTTCTTCGCCTAACAATTTAGAAATAGCTCTTTCAATTGTTTCCTGTACTGAATTTGCGTTTTTTTGGATCTGCCATCCATGATAGTTAGTACCATCGTACTCAATTTTAAGCTTAATTTTTCTCATTTTTCACCTATAGAAATTATTAACTTTATTTAAAACTGTACTATAATTACTATTTTTCTTAAAATACAAGGTGCTATCCTAACTTTCCATTGATAAGTTTAAATACATACAATTTTCTGCTACGAATATTAAGTTACTATTTTTATATATTGCACAACCAATATCCCTGCCATAAATACAGTGGTTATTAATACTATTATCACATCATTTTTCGTAAAATTAAGTTGCTTCATTCTTGTTCTGCCTTCACTTCCTCTATAGCACCTTGCTTCCATCGCCGTTGCTAATTCATCTGCCCTTCTAAAAGCACTAATAAATAATGGAATCAAAACTGGAATGAAGCTTTTTGCGCGTGCAATAAAACTACCGTTTTCAAAATCTGCACCTCTTGAAGATTGAGCCTTAATAATTTTGTCAGTTTCTTCAAGAAGTGTAGGAATAAATCTTAATGCTATAGTCATCATCATTGATATTTCATGAACTGGTACTTTTATATATTTCAGTGGGTATAACAGCTTTTCAATTCCATCTGTAAGAGCTATAGGCGTTGTTGTATAAGTTAACATGCTAGCAATAATTATTAGCAGAAACAACCTAATAGCCATCTTAACAGCAACATCTAATCCCTCATATGTTGGCGTTAAAAATCCAAACTCGAAAATCGGATTTCCGCTGATCGTAAACACATTTATTATAGCCGCAAAAATTACTATAAATAGAATAGGTTTTAACCCCTTTAAAACAAATTTAATTGGTATATTTGAGGTAATAACCGAAATTGCCGTAAATATAGTAAGCGACAAGTATCCCCAATAGGTGTCAATCATAAATATAAATATCATCATTATAAATGTTAGTATAATTTTCGTACGAGGGTCAGTCCTATGCAAAAGTGAATTACCCGGTACGTATTGTCCAATTGTTATATCCCTAATCATATTTTAAAACAAAAAAGCTGCCGCCTTTTGTTTATTCTCCCTCCTCATAACTATTTCCTCGCGTTAAATCTGTTTATTCTCAATTAATATCTCTCAATCTCAAAGTTTATTGACGTTTAATTTACTAATAAACTTTATTTGTGTTCTTTTTTAATTAGATATTTAATCAATTCTTCTGATGCTGCCTCAACGGTAAATATATTTTCATTAATATTGGGAAATATTTTTTTTAGTTTTTTCATTAAATATGTGATTTGCGGAGCTGATAAACCTATTCTCTCTAAAGCTTCTGGCTCAGAAAACACATCATCAGATGGTTTATCCATAAATACTGCACCTTCGTTCATAACTATAACCCTATCTGCTAGCTTTGCTATATCCTCCATGCTATGCGAAACAAGAATTATTGTCATGTTATACTCCGTATGCAGCTTTTTAATGTATCCAAACAGTTCATCTCTTCCTATTGGATCTAAACCAGCAGTTGGCTCATCTAAAACCAATATTTTAGGCATCATTGCAACAACTCCTGCAATCGCCACCCTTCGCTTCTGACCACCAGAGAGCTCAAAAGGCGATTTTTCGAGAATTGCACCATTAAGACCAACTGATTTCAGCGCAGAAATTACTCTCTTATCTATTTCATCTTGCTTTAATCCCTGCTTAATTAACCCAAAAGATACATCCTTCTTTACTGTCTCTTCAAAAAGCTGGTGTTCCGGATATTGAAATACAATTCCAACTTGACTTCTTAAATCTTTTAAATTTTTTTGCTGTGTGCTGATGTTATTAATAATTACTTTTCCTTTTGTTGGCTTTAAAATCCCATTAAGATGTTGAATCAAAGTAGATTTACCTGAACCTGTATGACCTATAATTCCAACGAACTCTCCATCCTCTATTTCAATATTTATATCATGTAAAGCATTTTTTTCAAAAGGACCGCCATCCATATATGTGTAATATAAATTTTCTATTTTAATTGACATACCTTATTGTTACTCCTAATCTATTTAAAAAGTATTTATAATTGTTTAAATTTCAACTCAACATTTGGCTATAATCCCATCGCATGTTGTGGCGATATACTTACAATCATCAGTTTATGTACTTTCTAATTAAATATATTAAGTAAATATTACAATTCAACCTATCAATATATCTTACTCTAGCCTGAATAAATAACCTTTATCTGTGTTAATAATATTTTAGTCTTGAATAATTGACCTTTGTCTTTGTTATCGTATCCAACACATGTCAACCTATCTTACTCCAGCCCTGAATAATTAACCTTTATCTGTGTTAATAATATTTTAGTCTTGAATAAATGACCTTTGTCCTTGTCTATGTTATCATATCCAACACCTGTCAACCTATCTTACTCTAGCGCTGAATAATTAACCTTCATTTGTGTGAACTATATTCATTAAATGTCATTCAACCTATCATACCATATTACTGAGATAATAGTGAAGGAAGAGTTTCAATATCTTCACACTTTTTGTTGTGCTTATTATATATTATATATTATAATAATAGCTAATAAATAATAGAATTTCTATATGTCTAAATAGTTTGGTGATTTAAAAAATTGAAATCAATTTCTATTCTTTTTTACTGGACTATAACTTTTAAAACTAAATAGATAGTTATCTAATTAATATAGATTTACATATATCATGAGTCTTGGAGGTTATAAAATAATAATATGAGTCAGCACTACTACACAGAAAATCCCGAATCAGAAATCAAGGAAAAGACCTTCAGTGAGAGTTTATCCGGAATACAACTAAATTTTACATCGGTAAGTGGAGTATTTTCTTTTGGAACTAAAATAGATAAAGCATCATGCAACCTAATTAATAACTTTTCTACTAGTGGCTCAAATGTTCTTGATATTGGTTGTGGTTATGGAGCTATTGGACTTTATATTAAAGCTCTCTTTCCTGAACAGAATGTTACAATGATTGATGTAAATAATAGGGCTTTAGAATATACTAGAGATAATGCAAATACTAATAAACTTGAAGTTGAAATTTTAAGTAGTAATCTCTTTTCATCTTTATCAAATAGAATATTTGATGATATTGTATCAAATCCACCAATTGCTGCTGGAAAAGAATTAAACACTCGATTAATAACAGAATCGTATCAGCACTTATCAAAAGCGGGTTCCTTATGGTTAGTAGCATTCCATAACAAAGGTGGTTCTACACTAAAAAACATAATGATGAATGTTTTTGGAAATGTTTCAGATATTGATAAGAGTGGCGGAATCAGAGTTTACAAAAGCGTAAGAAAAGATTAGTTTAATAAAAATGCTACACATAAAGATACTGTCGTCGCTTTTAATTTTTATTAGTCTAACTGAAACTGTCTCAAAATGCTCTTAAAATTATTTTGTATCATCATTAAAGCTTGATTTAGATAGAATCTTTTCTTAAATTATTAATCATTTCCAACGCTTCATCTACAGTTAATGGTAATTTTTCTACATTAACTCCATGTTTTTTAATAGAATACATCAACTCTGTTACTTGAGGTACATCTAACCCAAGGCTTTTCACCTTATCTACATTACTAAATACTTCTTGCGGCGTCCCATCTAAAACAATACTACCATTATCAACTATAATTAGCCTATTTGCCAATGCAGCTTCATCCATATGATGAGTTATATGCACTATTGTTATATTTTCTTCTTTATTTAGTTTCCTTAAAATATTTATAACTTCTTTACGACCAATAGGATCTAACATGGAAGTGGCTTCATCCAAAATAATACACTGCGGTTTCATCGCAAGTATACCTGCAATTGCAACACGTTGCTTCTGCCCTCCAGATAATAGATGCGGCGCATTTTCTTTCAAATTGCTAATTCCAACTGTTACTAATGCATCATCTACCCTTTTTCTAATTTCCTTAGGCTCAATGCCTAAATTTTCAGCTCCAAATGCTACATCCTCTTCAACTGTCGTTGCAATTATTTGATTATCTGGATTCTGAAATACCATTCCTGCTGTGCTTCTAATATTCCAAACATTATTTTCATCAGCTGTGTCCATTCCCATTACTAAGACTTTGCCAATTTGTGGTATCAATAATGCATTCAAAAGCCTCGCCAACGTTGATTTCCCAGAGCCATTTCGTCCAAGAATAACTACAAAATCACCTTTTTGAATTTTTGCATTAATATCTTTTAGTGCATGAACATCTTGATTTGTATCATCATACGCAACATATGAGAAGTTAACATTATCTACTTCAAAAATATTATTATCCACTAAAAATCCCCCCATAATTTGTTAGCAATAAATGCAATTAAGTTGAAATATTTCATATAATTAAACTGCTTCTATTTAAGTGGCTGCATTTCATATAATTAAACTACTTCTATTTGGCTGCTTCTGATGAAGGCTTTGGTATTGCATTATATCAACTAGATAATGTCACAAAGCAAAAAAGAAGCCTAATACTGTATATCAAATAAATATAGGGACTAAGCACTCTAAAGTGCCTAATCCCCAATTTTTAATTTAACATTACTATCAGCACACGATAAAAATCAACATGCCTTTGCTAATTCTGAATTAAACTAATTCTAGAATTACCATTTCAGCAGCATCGCCTCTTCTTTGTCCAATCTTGTAAATTCTAGTGTAACCACCATTTTTACCTTTATACTTTGGAGCAATCTCATCAAAAAGCTTATCTGTTATATTAACATTCTTTCCGTCAGCTGTTGTTGGTCTGTATACCCAATTCATCATAAGTCTTCTTGCATGAAGTCTTGAAGGATTATCAACAGACACCATATCAGTCTTAATTTCTCTATCAATAACTAAATACTTATTACCATTCTTTGAAGTCTTAGAATCAGTAAGCTTATTACCTTTGCTATCAACTTTAGCACAGCTAACCTTTACTGATTTTGAAGTAAAGTTATCAGCTTCTTTAATTGCTAGAGTAATAAGTTTTTCTGCAATATTTTTAACTTCCTTAGCTCTCGCTTCAGTAGTTTGAATTCTACCACTTACAAATAAGGCTGTTGTCAGATTCTTTAAAATTGCTTTTCTTTGGTCTGACGGACGACCTAACTTTCTATAACCTGGCATTACTATCCCTCCTTGCTCAATATTTTACTTAAACAATTTAATATTTATCAAATTAACTATATATTCTACATTTATCGAATTAAGCCAATCATATAGAAACTAGTCTTCACTTGGAGTTAATTCAAGTCCAAGTGCTTGCAGCTTTTGAAGAACCTCTTCAAGAGATTTTCTACCAAGATTTCTTACCTTCATCATATCCTCTTCGGTTTTGTTAGTAAGATCCTCAACAGTATTTATGCCAGCTCTCTTAAGACAATTGTATGATCTAACTGATAAATCAAGCTCTTCAATAGTCATTTCAAGAACTTTCTCTTTCTTAGTCTCTTCTTTTTCTACCATAATTTCTGTATGTTTTGCTTGGTCAGACAAGTCTACAAATAAATTCAAATGTTCACTGATAATCTTTGCACCAAGACTAATAGCTTCATCTGGATTTATACTTCCATCAGTCCAAACTTCTAAAGTTAGCTTATCGTAGTCTGTAATCTGGCCTACACGAGTATTTTCAACAGTATAGTTAACCTTTTTTACTGGAGTGTAGATAGAGTCAACAGGAACCACACCGATTGGCTGTCCTGGTTGCTTATTTTTATCGGCAGAGACATAACCTCTACCTGTACTAATTACTAACTCCATATAGAATCTGTGGTCACCATTAAGTGTTGCAATATGAAGGTCTGGATTCAAAATTTCAACATCCTGATCTGTGATAATATCACCGGCCGTTATTGGCCCTTCACCATTTGCGTCAATGTAAATAACTTTAGATCCCTCTGTATGCATTTTTAATGAAAGAGATTTTATATTAAGTATTATCTCTGTTACATCTTCAACTACACCAGGAACTGTGGAGAACTCATGTAAGACTCCATCAATTTTAATTGAATTAACAGCTGCACCTGGTAATGAAGATAACAATATTCTTCTCAAAGAATTTCCAAGAGTAATACCATATCCTCTCTCTAAAGGTTCAACTATAAACTTGCCATAAGTGTTATCATCACTATTAGATACACATTCTATTCTAGGTTTTTCTATTTCTATCACCAAGAACCCTCCTTTAACAACATTTTTATTTTTTGAGGGCAACTGATTCTAACAAACAATCCTCATAGAGAATTATTAATAAAATAATTCTTCAGTTGCATCCAAGCCAATTACAAATTTACTAATTATTACTTGGAGTACAACTCTACGATTAAATGTTCCTTTATTGGCAAATCAATATCTTCTCTAACAGGAAGAGCAACAACTTTTCCCACTAAGTTTTCAGCATCAAAATCGAGCCATTTTGGTACTACTTTTCCACCAGCAATATCGTTTATTGACTTTATTTTTGGTGAACTCTTTGTTTTGTCAGCAACTGATATAACATCTCCAACTTTTATTAAGTAAGATGGAATATTAACACGTTTGCCATTTATTTTAAAGTGACCATGAGTAACTAACTGTCTTGCCTCTGGTCTTGATGTTGCGAGACCTAGTCTATAAACAGCGTTATCAAGTCTTGTTTCAAGAATTTGTAATAGGTTTTCACCTGTAATTCCAGTACGTCTTCTTGAAGCCATCTCAAAATATTTACTAAATTGGCTTTCTAATACGCCATAGAATCTTCTAACTTTTTGCTTCTCACGAAGCTGTATGCCATATTCAGACATCTTCTTTCTTGCCTGTCCATGTTGTCCAGGTGCATACGCCCTTTTTGATATAGAACATTTATCAGTATAGCATCTCTCGCCCTTTAAGAATAGCTTTTCGCCTTCTCTACGGCAGAGTCTACAAACTGCTTCAGTATATCTTGCCATTTAAGTTTACACCTCCATTTTAATAATCCAATTATACTCTTCTACGCTTAGGTGGTCTGCAGCCATTATGAGGAATTGGTGTTACATCCTTTATAAGGCTTACTTCTAACCCTGCAGCTTGTAATGCTCTTATAGCTGCTTCTCTACCTGCTCCAGGTCCCTTTACGTACACTTCAACAGTTTTTAAGCCATGTTCCATCGCAGCTTTTGCAGCTGTTTCAGCTGCCATTTGTGCAGCAAATGGTGTGCTCTTTCTTGAGCCTCTAAAACCAAGTCCACCTGCACTTGCCCATGATAGAGCATTTCCTGCAGTATCTGTTAAGGTAACAATTGTATTATTAAAAGATGAACGGATATGAGCAGCTCCACGTTCAATATTTTTACGCTCTCTTCTCTTTCTGGTAGTCCTTTTAGCACCAGCAGTTTTTGTTGCCATGTGTTTGCAAACCTCCTTTAACTATTTCTTTTTACCGCTAACAGGCTTTGAAGGCCCTTTTCTAGTCCTCGCATTTGTCTTTGTACGTTGACCTCTAACTGGAAGACCCATTCTATGTCTTCTTCCTCTGTAGCATCCAATTTCTATAAGACGCTTGATATTTAAAGCTACTTCTCTTCTTAGGTCACCTTCAACCTTAAACTCTTTGTCAATAACATCTCTAAGTTTATTTACTTCATCATCAGTCAAATCTCTTACTCTTGTGTCAGGGCTAATGCTAGTCTTTTGAAGTATTTCATTAGACTTAGCTCTACCTATTCCAAAGATATAAGTGAGACCAATTTCTACCCTTTTTTCTCTGGGTAAATCAACTCCGGCAATACGTGCCATCTTATCGTACACCTCCAATAAAATTCTCATGTTACAGATTACTTCAAAAAGCCTTTGGCTTTTTGAAACGCGAAGTTTATCTTTGAATGCTTCGCGATTTCATACTAATTCTCCACCGCATGGTCAATGATGTAGATACAAACGCCATTCCCATAGGCTACAATGTCCATACGATATCGTCAAATATTTAAAATATCAGCAAGAAAAACAAAGAAATTGGGATACTTCAATTGAATTGTTAATTCTATGAATTAAAAATTCTTACGAATGAAATTCAATGAATAAAATTCTATGTTCAGCCGCTTCTTGATGAAATTTTACGAAGTTAAAAATACTTAGTGGGTTTTCTATTAACCCTGTTTTTGCTTGTGCTTTGGATTTTCGCAGATAACCATTACTCTGCCTTTTCTCTTAATAATCTTACACTTTTCACAAATAGGCTTAACTGATGGTTTAACTTTCATTACAATAACCTCCTTATGGTAAGAAAAAAAATTTACATATATTATTTTATCTATTTTTAATAATACCTTTTCCGTCTAGTCATTGACCATAATAATAAAGGTATGTATTATTTAGCTCGCCATGTAATTCTTCCCCTAGTGAGATCGTATGGTGATAATTCAAGAGTTACCTTATCTCCAGGAAGAATCCTAATAAAGTTCATTCTAAGTTTACCTGAAATATGAGCAAGTACCTTGTGCCCATTCTCTAATTCTACTTGAAACATTGCGTTCGGTAATGACTCAACAACAGTTCCTTCAACCTCTATAACATCATCTTTTGCCAAACTAACACCTCCTCCAAAGGGTGGAAATATTTATATAAATAAAAACATTAAAGCAGATAATCATTCATCAATATTTTTAGAATTATTTATTTCTAAAAGTGCTTTCCTAATATCAGCATTTGTAATTCTAATATCAGAAGAGGTCTTCTGGACTATCGCATCTATAATATCTTTAGTAATAACTAAGTGTTTGATTTTCTTCTTTTTTGGATTTTCTACTCTTCGAAGATTACCGTCACTAATATATACATAATCAGAATCTATAATCTCTGTAATTATAAAAGCCTTTCCATTATCGCGCCCTGCTTTTGAAAATACAACCTGTCCCAGGACTACATTCAAGCTTAGTCACCTCATATTCTAGATTCACACTCAAACCAATTATAAATTATACATCAAAACAAAAATAATAACAATAGCTTATTTAAAAAACTTTTTGAACTTTGTCAATATTAATGAATTGCAATCTGTTATTGCCTCGGCGCTTACATTGGTCTGATAATAAACCATTTATTGAATAACACTTCATTTATTTTCTAGTATTTCAACTAAATAAATATCCGTATTTATAATCGGTTAAGGCTATTGTTATATACACCAATATCTATTCTAATAATATCGCCATCTTTTAGTATGTTTAAACCTAGTAAGGCATATGTCTATGTTCATTGGCTAATGTGCTTATACTCGCAGTGAAAAACGATACTTCATAAATTGCTACTAAAAAGATGTGAATTACCTTTTAATATCATATTATTTGGCATTTTATTTCTATTCCTGGGTGATGCCCCCAGGAATAGTGTACTTTTTAATAATTCAAATAATTAAGTATAATAAATTTACACACTTTAACATTAATCAATCTCTACTTTTTACTTAATAGTAAAATTGTTAAATAGCCAATGCTTTAAAAACCCTTTCAGTAGTTTCTTTAACTTCGCCAGCGCCTTCTGCCACTACAAGTTTATCTGATTCCTTATAGTAATCAATTAGTGGTTGAGTTTGATTATGATATGTTGTCAACCTATTTAATACAGTTTCTGCAGAATCATCTGCTCTCTGAATTACTGGCGAATTACAAACATCACAAATACCTTCAACCTTTGTAGGGTTAAAAACAATATTATATGTTGCCCCACAATTGATACATACACGCCTTCCAGACATTCTCGTTATAATGTCTTCATCCTTAACATCGATTAAAAGTGCTACATCAATTGAAGTGTTCATTTCTTTTAGAACTTTGTCCAAATATTCTGCTTGAGGAATTGTTCTCGGAAATCCATCCAAAATATATCCTTTTGAACAATCATCATTTAATAATCTATCTTTAACAATTTCAACAGTAAGTTCATCTGGAACAAGCTCACCTTTGTCCATAAATTCCTTTACTTTGATTCCTAATGGTGTATTACCCTTTATATTTGCTCTAAATATGTCACCAGTTGAAATATGTGGTATATTTAATTTCTCAGCTAATAATTTAGCTTGAGTTCCCTTACCCGCACCTGGTGCACCTAATAATATAACTTTCATAAATATGTCCATACTCTCTTACCGGTAAAAACAGTAAAAGTATTCAGTTGGACTTTTTCCCCCCCTTGCATAAAATCAGTTCCATTTTAATTCATGTTAATTATCATAAATATAAAATGCCTAATACTAAGTTTAGGGTTTATGACGTATCATAAACCCCAAACAATTATTAATACTTATCTAATACATAATTAAGATACCTTAAAAAAATATATATTATTTTATTCTAAGAATCCTTTATAGTGTCTAGTTAGCATTTGTGACTCAATCTGTCTAACAGTATCAAGTGCTACACCTACCAAAATCAATACACTTGTTCCGGCAAACCATACGCCCTGTACATCAGTTATCCAAACGATTACATATGGGAATATTGATATCGCAGCAAGGAAAAGTGCACCGAACCATGTTATCCTATTTAAAACCTTAGCGATATATTCTGATGTTGGTTTACCAGGCCTTATACCAGGGATAAATCCGCCGTTCTTCTTCATATTATTTGCCAACTCAATTGGATTGAACTGAACATATGTGTAGAAGAATGTAAACGCAACGATAAGTATACCGTAGAAGATTGCGTAAGTCCAATGTGATGGCCAATTTTTCATAAACACAAGAAATGCATTTTCTGAGTTTGAACCAAAAAATCCAACAATTGTTGATGGTAACATCATAATTGACATTGCAAATATTATCGGAATAACGCCAGCCCAATTTACTTTAATAGGTAAATGAGTACTCTGTCCTCCATAAACCTTTCTTCCAACAACTCTTTTAGCATACTGTACAGGTATACGTCTTTCAGCTTGGTTAACCCAAACAACACAAGCAATTATAACAACAAAGACTATTAGAATACCTATGATACTTAAAATTCCTAAGAATCCAGTACCAAGATTTCCGAGTTGGTAATTGTTGATAAGGTACATAGCACCTGTTGGTGCTGATGAAACTATACCAGCAAAAATTATCATTGAAATACCATTACCAATACCATATTCAGTGATTTGTTCGCCAAGCCACATCAAGAACGCAGTACCAGCTGTGAGTGTAAGTGTAACTGTAATGAAGGTCATAACGTTAAGTCCTGAAACAAGTGAAGATCTCAAACCAAGTGTAATAGCTGTTGCCTGTAAAAACGCCAGTATAACTGTTACATATCTTATCCATTGGCCAATCTTTTTCCTGCCTTCTTCGCCCTCCTTTGACAACTGTTCCAACCTAGGTATAGCAATTGTCAAAAGCTGCATTATAATTGATGAATTAACATAAGGTGTTATACTCATAGCGAAAATTGTTGCATTTGAAAAAGCACCACCACCAATTACATCAAGAAAACTAAATAACTGTCCTCCGCTACTAAGAAGTTTTGCAAAAGCAGCAGGGTCAAGGCCAGGTACAGGAAGTCTTGAGCCCAACCTAAAAACAATAAGCAAACCTATCGTAATAAGGAGTTTCCTTCTCAAATCAGGTATTTTCCAGGAATTCTTAAGTGTATCCAACATACCACCCACTTATACCACCTCGACCTTTCCTCCTACAGCTTCTATCTTTGTAATAGCTGTCTTCGTAAATTTAGCCGCTTGAACTGTTAGTTTCTTATTTAATTCACCATTGCCTAAAATAACTACTCCATCAATAATCTTTTTAGCAAGGCCAGATGATTTTAATAGCTCTTCATTTACAACAGTACCGTCTTCAAATATATTCAATTGAGATATATTTACTTCTGTATATTTAGTTGCAAACTCATAGTTATTGAATCCTCTTTTTGGTAATCTCATATATAAAGGCATTTGACCACCTTCAAAACCTGGTCTAACGCCGCCGCCAGCACGTGCATTCTGTCCTTTATGACCTTTGCCGCCTGTTTTACCATTACCAGTGCCTATACCTCTACCTTTTCTATTAGGTAGTTTTTTTGATCCAGGAGCAGGCTGTAATTCAAATAATTTCATTGACTACACCTCCCTTATATTTCTTCTACACTTACAAGATGTGAAACTTTATTTATCATACCTCTAATTTGAGGGTTATCATTTTGCTCAACAGAAGTATTGATTTTACCCAAACCAAGCGCTTTTACAGTTGCTTTTTGACCTGCAACAGCCTTATTTGTGCTTCGTTTTAGAGTTATCTTTAACTTAGCCATTAATGTTCCCCCTATCCTAGAATTTCTTCTGCATTTTTTCCGCGAAGTCTAGCAACCTCTTCAACTGTCTTTAACTGTGAAAGACCCTTGATAGTAGCATTAACCATATTTATAGGATTGTTAGATCCTAGTGACTTCGTTCTAATATCGTGTATTCCTGCAAGTTCTAGTACAGCTCTAACAGGTCCGCCGGCAATAACTCCAGTTCCTTCTCCTGCTGGTTTGAGCAATACTTTACCTGCTCCGAAAACTCCAACAGCTTCGTGTGGAATTGTAGTATCAACTAATGGAACTTTAATGAGATTTTTCTTTGCATCTTCAATACCCTTACGAATAGCTTCAGGAATTTCGGCTGCTTTTCCCATACCGCTACCAACATAACCGTTTTCATCTCCAACAACAACAAGTGCGCTAAAACGGAAGTTTCTACCACCTTTAACAACCTTCGTTACACGACCTATATTAACAACTTTTTCTTTAAGTTCACCTAAAGTGTTAGCATCAATTCGTTGCAATGTATTCCCCTCCTTCTCTTAGAAATCCAAACCTGCTTCTCTAGCAGCATCCGCAAGTTCTTTAACTCTTCCATGATAGATATAACCGCCTCTATCAAATACAACTTGCTTTATACCCTTTTCAATAGCTTTAGAAGCTATCAATTTTCCAACTTCTTTAGCTGCTTCCTTGTTTCCACCGTTAGCAACTTTTCCTTTAATAGCTGAATCAAGGGTTGAAGCGGATACAAGAGTATTACCATTTGTATCATCAATAATTTGAACATAGATATTATTTAAACTTCTAAAAACGTTCATTCTTGGACGTTCTTGAGTTCCACTGATTTTTTTACGTACTCTAAAATGCTTTCTAACTCTAATTTCGTTCCTGTTTTGTTTATTAATCATTTACTCTCATCTCCTTTCTACTTTTTACCCTTGCCGCCTGTTTTACCTTCTTTACGTCTGATAACTTCAGTATCGTATTTAATACCCTTACCCTTATATGGCTCAGGCAATCTTTTTCCACGAATCTTCGCTGCCCACTCTCCAACAGCTTGCTTATCAATACCCTTAACAATTATCTTGTTAGGTGCAGGTACTTCAGTTGTAATTCCATCTGGATCATCCATCTCAACTGGGTGAGAGTATCCTAATGTTAATACCAACTTCTTACCTTGCTTTTGAGCTCTGTAACCAACTCCATTTATTTCAAGATTCTTTGCGAATTCATTTGTAACACCCTCAACCATATTGTTAACAAGTGTTCTTGTTAAACCATGAAGCGCTTTATGCATCTTTATATCAGAAGGTCTCTCAACAACTATCTGATCTGATTCAACTTTTATAATCATATCCTTGTGGAACTCTTTTACTAATGTTCCTTTGGATCCTTTTACAGTCAATACATTGTTACCATCCAGCTTAACATCTACTCCCTTAGGAACAGCTATTGGTAACTTTCCTATTCTTGACATTTCATATTCCTCCAGTTCTTAAAATTATGAGCGAAAAATTCGCCCTTTTCAGACCTATTCATTGGGTATTATTAAAATATATAGCTTATAAATGGCTATATAGCCAGGAAAAACACGAAGTGTTTTTCCTAACGGATTTTACGAAGTAAAATTCGTTTTTTACCATACGAATGCTAGTACTTCTCCACCAACACCTTCAGTTCTAGCTTTCTTGTCAGTCATTATTCCCCTTGAAGTTGAAATTATAGCTATTCCGAGTCCACCTAATACCTTAGGTAATTCTTCTTTACCAGCATATACTCTCAAACCAGGTTTACTTATTCTCTTTATTCCAGTAATAACATTCTGCTTGTTATTTGTATACTTTAAGTTAACTCTAATAACACCTTGTTTACCATCATTAACTTCCTCAAAATTCTTTATATAACCTTCTTCCAGCAATATAGTTGCTATTGACCTTTTAAGGTTGGAAGCGGGTATATCAACTGATTCATGTTTAGCAGAACCTGCATTTCTTATTCTAGTCAACATATCAGCGATTGCATCAGTGATTTGCATATGTTTAACCTCCTTCCAGACTATTACCAGCTTGCCTTCTTAACGCCAGGTATTTGACCCTTGTACGCTAATTCTCTAAAGCACAAACGGCAAATTCCAAATTTTCTAATGTATGCATGTGGTCTACCACATAATTTACATCTATTGTAACCTCTAGTACTAAACTTAGGTGTACGCTGTTGCTTTATAATCATAGACTTCTTTGCCATGCCTTAAATCCCTCCTTAATTCTGGCTGAATGGCATACCAAGCAATTTTAAAAGCTCTCTAGCTTCTTCATCACTTTTTGCCGTCGTTACAAAAACTATGTCCATTCCTCTAACTTTATCAACCTTATCATATTCAACTTCAGGGAATATAAGCTGTTCTTTAATTCCTAATGAGTAATTTCCTCTACCATCAAAAGAATTGTTTGAAACACCTCTAAAGTCTCTTACTCTAGGTATAGCAACATTAAAGAGCTTATCAACAAACTCATACATTCTTTCGCCTCTTAATGTTACCTTGCAACCAATATTCATTCCTTGTCTCAATTTAAACGCTGCTACTGACTTCTTCGCCTTAGTTACAACCGGCTTTTGTCCAGTGATTAGCGTCATATCACTAACAGCCGAATCCATAGCTTTTGGGTTATCCTTAACTTCTCCAACGCCCATGTTAAGAACTACTTTTTCAAGCTTTGGTATCTGCATGCAACTGCTATATTTAAACTTTGCTTGCAAAGCTGGAACTGCTTCCGATTTATACTTATCTTTCAACCTTGCCATCCACGTTACCTCCTTCCAGTAGAGCTTTTATACATCTTTTTTATTAATTACGATTTCAATTATTTCATTACATTTCTTGCATGTTCTTGCCTTCTCACCATTGTCAAGAATTGTCTTAGCCACCTTTGTAGGCTTGCCACATTTATCACAAACCAACATTACGTTTGAACTGTTAATAGAAGCTTCCTGATGAACAATTCCACCTTGTTGATATCTTCCTCTTGGCTTTTTATGTTTTGTTGCCATGTTAACGCCTTCAACAATTACTTGATTAGTAGAAGGATTTACGCTTAATACTTTGCCCTTTTTACCTCTATCTTTACCTGAAAGAACAAGTACTGTATCTTCCTTTTTTACATGAATTTTGTTAGCCAAATTAAGCCGCCTCCTTCCTTACAATACTTCTGGTGCCAGAGAAACTATCTTCATAAATTCTTTATCTCTTAATTCTCTTGCAACAGGTCCAAATATACGAGTACCTCTTGGGGTTTTATCATCTTTTATTATTACTGCAGCATTTTCATCAAATTTGATGTAAGAACCATCTGCTCTTCTAACACCTCTTTTTGAACGTACAATAACGCACTTAACTACGTCACCTTTCTTTACAACACCGCCGGGTGTTGCATTTTTAACTGAAGCAACAATTACATCACCTATATTAGCATACTTTCTCCAAGAACCGCCAAGAACTTTTATACACATAAGTTCTTTAGCTCCAGTGTTATCAGCTACCTTCATTCTAGACTGGACTTGAATCATAATGGTACCTCCTTCCAATATTTCTACTTAGACTGACACAAAATTATTGTGCCTTTTCAACGATTTCAACAAGTCTCCATCTTTTTTCTTTACTTAATGGTCTTGTTTCCATAACTTTAACTTTATCGCCTATATTACACTTGTTTTCTTCATCATGTGCCTTTAGCTTATAAGTTCTTTTAATTATCTTTCCGTATAACGGATGCTTTACACTAGTTTCAATAGCAACAACAATAGTTTTATCCATTTTATTGCTAACAACTTTTCCAACTCGCGTCTTTCTTAGCGCTCTTTCTACCAAGTGAAATTACCTCCTTCCGAATACTTACACACTTCTATGGTTAAGGTTTTTCAATAGCTTATAGCAATCTGATTAAAAAATTACTTTTCGGCACCACTAAGCTCTTTTTCCCTTATAATTGTCTTAACTTTAGCTATGGATTTTTTAACATCCTTTAGCTTCATTGGGTTTTCAAGCTGATTTGTAGCAAGCTGAAATCTAAGCTTAAAGAGTTCAGACTTTAGATCGCCCAATTCCTTATTTAACTCTAACATGTTTTTTTCTCTGATTTCACTAGCTTTCATTTGCTTCACCACCCATTTCTACCTCACGGGTTACAAATTTACATTTTACCGGAAGTTTGTGCATAGCAAGTCTTAATGCCTCTCTTGCAGTCTCCTCTGGTACACCCGCGATTTCAAATAATACTCTACCTGGTTTAACTACTGCTACCCAGTACTCTGGTGAACCTTTACCGCTACCCATACGAGTCTCAGCAGGTTTCTTTGTTACCGGCTTATCTGGGAATATCTTTATCCAAACTTTACCACCACGCTTAATAAAACGAGTCATTGCTATTCTGGCAGCTTCAATTTGATTGCTTGTGATCCAAGCAGGCTCTAAAGCTTGAATGCCGAATTCACCATTAGAAACAACATTACCTCTGGTTGCTTTACCAGTCATTCTGCCTCTGTGAACTCTTCTACGTTTTACTCTTTTGGGCATTAACATTATTTAACTCCTCCTTCCGCTTTTGTCTCTTTCTTAACAGCTGGAAGAACTTCTCCTTTATATATCCATACCTTTACGCCAATCTTACCATAGGTTGTATTTGCTTCAGCAAAACCATAGTCTATATCAGCACGAAGTGTTTGAAGTGGAATAGTTCCTTCATGATAATGCTCAGTTCTTGCGATTTCAGCACCACCAAGTCTACCAGCGCATGCAGTTTTTATACCTTTAGCGCCACTTTTCATTGTTCTGGACATACACTGCTTCATTGCTCTTCTGAAAGATATACGTTTCTCAAGCTGTGATGCAATATTTTCTGCAACGAGTGTAGCATCTGTATCAGGAGACTTAATCTCAGTAATATTAATTAGAACACTCTTGCCTGTTAACTTTTCAACTTCTTTTCTTAAATCTTCAATTCCTTGTCCACCCTTACCAATTACAAGACCTGGTTTTGCAGTATTTACATTTATTTTAACTTTATTAGCAGCACGATCAATCTCAATTCTTGATATACCTGATATATAAAGTTTCTTTTTTATAAAGTCTCTAATCTTAACATCTTCAACGAGATAACTACTAAAAGTCTTCTTATTAGCATACCATTTGGTATCCCAATCTTTAATTACCCCGATTCTGAATCCATGTGGATTTATTTTCTGGCCCATTATCCAACCTCCTTTTCACTTATTGTCTTTCTTTTACAACTAGTGTAATATGACTTGTTCTTTTTTGAATTTTAAATGCTCTACCTTGTGCACGTGGCTGAATTCTCTTTAATGTAGGTCCCTGTGTCGCATATGCCTCAGCAACAAAAAGATCTTCATAGTTTAAACCATTGTTATTTACTGCATTAGCCTCTGCTGACTTAAGAATCTTATATAAAACTTCTGCAGCTGCTTTTGGAGTAAACTTTAAAATTGCATATGCCTCATCAAGACCCTTTTCTTTAATTAAATCCAATACTATTTTAACTTTTCTAGATGATATACGCGCATATTTTAATACTGCTCTACCTTCATCCTTACCAATACCAAGAACTTTTCTTTCTTTTTTAGTAAGAAGTGCAGGCTTATTTGACTTTCTGTGTTTAGCATTTTGTTCAGCTAATATTTGATCTTTATTTTTTAATAGCTCCTCTTTGGACAATACCTTTTTCTCCAACTGAATAGCCTCCTTTCAGTTCTAATCTTAGACTTATAATCTCAGTGTTTGAATAATCAATCGCACTTATCTTAGTGAAGTTGATTTCTCATTGCCACCGTGTCCCTTATATGTTCTAGTCGGTGCGAATTCACCAAGCTTGTGACCAACCATTTCTTCTGTTAAAAAAACTGGTACATGCTTCTTTCCATCATGAACAGCAATTGTATGTCCGACCATTTGAGGGAATATAGTTGAAGCTCTTGACCAAGTCTTAATAACTTTCTTTTCATTAGCCTTATTCATTTCTTCAATCTTTTTCATCAATGAATCTAACACGTAAGGTCCTTTTTTTACTGATCTACTCATGTTCTAAATCCTCCCTTCGCCAGCATCTCTAGGATATGGCGGAGCGGCTACACCGCTCTCACTTCCAAGCTTCCAAAAGCCCATCCTTATATATTACTTTTGATTTCTTCTCTTAACAATAAATTTATCTGAACTATTCTTCTTCTTTCTTGTCTTATAGCCAAGAGTTGGTTTACCCCAAGGAGTAACTGGACTTGGTCTACCGATAGGTGATTTACCTTCTCCACCACCGTGAGGGTGATCACATGGATTCATAACAACACCACGTACTGTAGGTCTGATTCCCATCCATCTTTTTCTACCAGCCTTACCAACCTTTATATTCTCGTGTTCGATATTACCTATCTGACCGATAGTCGCTTTACAATTAATTCTAATCATACGAACTTCACCAGATGGTAGTCTTACCTGAGCATATTCGCCTTCTTTTGCCATAAGCTGTGCAGAATTACCTGCTGATCTTACCAATTGTCCACCCTTACCCGGCTTAAGTTCAATATTATGAATTAATGAACCAAGAGGGATGTGTGATAGTGGAAGTGCATTACCTGCTTTAATATCAGCTGATTGACCTGACTCTACTATATCGCCTATACTTAATCCTAACGGTGCGAGAATATATCTCTTTTCACCATCAACATAGTTAAGAAGTGCAATATTTGCAGTCCTATTAGGATCATATTCTATCGTAGCAACTTTTGCTTTGATTCCATCTTTATCTCTTTTAAAATCTATAACTCTATATTTTTGTCTATTACCGCCGCCTTGATGACGAACAGTAATTCTACCAAATGCATTTCTTCCCCCGTTTTTGCTTTTAGGTTCTAGTAATGACTTCTCAGGTTCAACTTTTGATAATTCTGAATAATCAAGTGATGTCATAAACCTTCTAGCAGGGGTTGTAGGACTATACTTTTTTACTGCCATCTCTTCTCACTCCTTTATAACTAAAACTTTTTACTGAGCAACACCAAATTCTTCAATGCTTGATTTGTATTTCTTAGCATTTGATACTGTCTTACCACCCTTAGTCAAGTATTCAACTGGCTTTGGATCAGTATCTATTTTAACAATGGCTTTTTTCCAAGCTGGACGTGGTCCTTCATGAACACCAGTGCGCTTAATTTTACCATCATAATTCATTGTGTTTACTTGTATTACTTTTACATTAAACAATGCTTCAACCGCTTTTCTGACTTCGGTCTTTGTTGAATTAACATCAACTATAAAAGTGTACTTTCCAGAAGCGATTTCCATATTACTTTTTTCAGTAATATATGGCTTAAGAATAATGTCCTGTGGTAATCTCATTATGCGTACACCTCCTCAACCTTTTCAACAACATCCTTTGTTATAATGAATTTGTCATACTTCAATATGTCAAAAACATTGATAGTATTTACAAATGCAGTCTTAACTCCAGGAATATTTTTTGCAGACTTAATAACATTCTCATTGTTTGAATCAATTACAATTAATGCAGTTGAATCAATTTTAAGGCTATTAAGAACGCTTACCATTGATTTTGTCTTTATTGCATCCAATGTTATAGCATCTAGTACTAATATTTCATTTCCAGATACCTTAGATGTCAATGCAGATTTTAAAGCAATACGCTTTAATTTCTTAGGAAGAGTATATTTATAGCTACGTGGCTTAGGTCCTAATACAATACCACCTTTAATCCACTGAGCTGAACGGATACTTCCTTGTCTTGCACGACCAGTTCCCTTTTGTCTCCATGGCTTCTTACCACCACCTCGAACTTCACTCTTGGTTTTAGTAGACTGAGTTCCCTGTCTTTTATTTGCTAACTGATTAACTACTACTGTGTGAAGTGCTAATTCATTTATTTCTACACCAAAAACATTATCGCTAAGCTGGATATCTCCAACTACTTCACCCTTCATGTTATATAAATCAACCTTTGGCATGTGTTACGTCCTCCCTTCAACGTTATTATTTACCGGACTTAACCGTATTTTTAATAACAAGCAATCCACCCTTTGGTCCTGGAACAGCTCCCTTAATTAGAATAAGGTTTCTCTCAGCGTCAACTCTAACAACTTCAAGATTTTGAACTGTTATTTTATCCATACCCATATGACCTGGCATCTTCTTTCCCCTAATTACTCTACCTGGTGTTGTACCTGAACCCAATGAACCAGTCCTTCTATGATACATAGAACCATGAGTTAATGGACCAGTCTTTTGACCAAATCTTTTAATAACACCTGCAAATCCTTTACCTTTAGAGATACCAGTTACGTCTATTTTATCTCCAGATTGGAACATGTCCTCAGCTTTGATTTCCTGTCCAACTTCGTAACCTGAAACATCTTCAAATTTAAACTCTTTAAGATATTTCATTGGAGCGAGTTTGAGCTTTGTAAATTGACCTAATTTTGGTTTACTTAGCTTCTTTTCTTGAACCTTCAAATATCCAACCTTTATTGCATCATACCCATCAGTTTCAACTGTTTTCTTCTGTACAACAGTTAATGGACCTGCTTCGATAACTGTTACTGGTATAACCAATCCTTTTTCGTCAAATATTTGGGTCATTCCTATTTTCTTACCTATCATTCCCTTTTTCATATAAAATTACCTCCTATGGTTATTGGTTCATATGTCTGCGTGAATGTATTTCACGATATGAACATGACCTATTCATCCTGACAATATAAAAAATTAAAGTTTAATTTCTATATCTACGCCAGCTGGAAGATCCAGTCTCATCAATGCGTCAACAGTTTTTGGCGTTGGAAGAAGAATATCAATCAATCTCTTATGAGTTCTCATTTCGAACTGTTCTCTAGAGTCCTTGTATTTGTGTGGAGCTCTTAAGATTGTAATTACCTCTTTTTCAGTAGGGAGTGGAACTGGTCCTGAAACTCTAGCTCCTGTCCTCTTTGCAGTTTCAACAATCTTCTCAGCTGATTGATCTAATACCTGATGATCGAACGCTTTTAATCTGATACGTATTTTCTGTTTGTTTGACATACATATACCTCCTCGTACGTTGTATTTGGTTACGTACAACAAGTATTGTTCTGTACACTACGCCGGGTGTTTCATAACGTTTTATATAAAAACCCAGGATCGTTCTTATCCTAATGGACAAACTTAACCTGGGCATTTAAAGCGATTATATTACACAGCATTATATAACGCAAAATGTACAGTGACTTGTCGCCCGGTTTCTTGAATCGGACATTCTCAGCAGAAGTTACCTATTTCTATGAATAGCAATCTCCTACGTCATCGTATGCCTTCGCCACAACATTCAATATTTTACTACATATTTTGTTCTTTTGCAATACTTATTTTTATTTAATTTTTGCATGTCTTTGCATCCTCGATTGGAAAGTTAAATTCTACCACTATCAACTTTTCGGATTTTGCATAACATACATTTGAAGCCCTTATAAATAGGGCAGTGTAGTTTTGTATATATTAAAATTACCACTTACAGAAATAATATACTTTTTAAAATATGCTTAAGTAGATATTTTAGTATGTATGTTAAATTTTCATCGGAATTTAGGCTTCAACTGCAATTTTAGGATATAAAACAAATCTATATATATAACAAAACAGAGTTCCAAGCTATTCACTCGGAACTCTGATATAATTCTGGCAGAGACTTACTTTCCCAGGCCGTCGCCAGCCAAGTATTATCAGCACTGAGATGCTTAACTTCCGTGT
>JAEZRV010000060.1 GCA_023444055.1 Bacillota bacterium | reverse complement strand
ACACGGAAGTTAAGCATCTCAGTGCTGATAATACTTGGCTGGCGACGGCCTGGGAAAGTAAGTCTCTGCCAGAATTATATCAGAGTTCCGAGTGAATAGCTTGGAACTCTGTTTTGTTATATATATATAGATTTGTTTTATATATATTATGTAGTTGAGAATTTGCTCTTAAAGGGGTGGTACAAACTAATAATTAAAGATATAATATAAAAGCCATCAATATAAAGGGAAAAATTCCTAATTGGAATATCTTTGGTTAAGGTGTATAATTTTTATATTGATTAATTCTATGAATTTAAAGTTGCAAAATTCATTATTATTAACTCTCAGTACCCATTTTGATAAAGTGAAAGTAATTTATGTTAACCAAACTAAATACATAATGGATATAGAGTCTTATTTTACGCTTGATCATAGATGATACAATGAACAAATAAAAAACTATTTTCTAGAGAGTTGTAATATATAATATAATAAGAAAGTGACATTTTAACTCATTAAGCTAATTAAAACATATAGGAACTAATTTATTATAAATATTTCTTGCTTATATTATAATATTCAAATTATTTATATTATTACGTGTAGTAAAAGATTGGAGGACGTATGCGAAAAATAAACTTAGTGTTAAGGCATTATAATAAACTTAAACCAATCAATTGTTCGGTAGTAAGTGGAGATATCAATAAATTATTTACTGTTAGGTTTGATGACAACGAGATCAAAGAGGCAGATATGATAAAAGGAGATCCTGTTTTAATAGGGATGTTATCAAATCAAGATGATTTTGAGATTAATGGATGCAGTGTAGTTGCTGCTACACCAAAAGAAAACAGTTACATTATATGTTCCCAAAATATAGAATGGCTTTCATCAGGAACGGAAAGAAGGGAATATGATAGGTATCCGACGTCTTTTCTTGCAGATATTAAGCTTGTTGGTACAACTAAAAGGGCTGCTGCTTGTATAAAAGATATTAGTTACTCTGGCATGTGTATTTTTTCTACGGAAGATTTTGAAATAGAAGATAATATAGATATAAATTTATATTTTAGTAATAGGGTTTTAACATTTGAGGGAACGATAATGAGAAAGTCAAAAATCTTTGGTAGAAGTGAGTACGGTATACAATTAGTTCATAGAGATAAAAATGCCATGTATGCTGCACAAAATCAGGTAGCTACCTTAATACAAAATGAAAAAGATTTAATGTATAGGCATTTATCATGCGTGCATATAAAAATATAAATTATCTGTATATTAATAGATTATTTTCGTGTAAGTGAGAACAAAGAGTTAATATACAAATAGATATAAGCTTTATTTGTTTATTTAAAACAACTAAATTGGAATAATGAAGAGAGAAACTTAAATGACATTTAAAGGTGAAATTATGATTAGCTCATTTGAACCCATTATTAACACAAGTTGTAAAATATTAATACTAGGAACAATGCCAGGTATTAAATCTCTCCAAAAGCAAGAGTATTATGGGCATGAAAGAAATGCATTCTGGAAAATAATTTATTTGGTATTTGATGAACAGTTAAACCATGACTACTCATATAAAAAAGAATTTTTACTCAATCATAATATTGCTTTATGGGATGTTTTAAAATCATGCAATAGAGAAGGTAGCAGTGATAGCAAAATTAAAAATCCAATACCAAATAATATAACAGAATTGTTAGTTAAATATCCTAATATTAAAAGCATTTGCTTTAATGGAGAATCAGCAGAGAAACTATTTAAGCGCTTTATAAGAAATGCTCTTGGTGATATAAATATATCTTTTAACACATTACCATCTACAAGTCCAGCAAATACAATAAAGTTTGAACGAAAGTATGAAGAATGGAAAAAGATATTGTTAAATGATTTAAGTAAAATCTAATATTAATTAAATTTCTCTTAAAAACTAAATAATAGCAGTTGCTTGATTGAAAGTAGTATTAGCTACTTATTAATCTGTGGAGGAGTGTAGAATAAAGAATTTATTTTACGTTTTATTAGTTTATAATTCCGAAAAGGAATATAGTCTTTTTTTGCATGGCATTTTAAGCTGTGGGTACGATAGTTAGCATTTTGCCTTAATATTTGGGCTATTAGTGCTTCAAAATGATATTTTTATGTGGTATGATCGGTTTATTATTCAAGCTAAGGGATTTTTTCATCTAAATAATTATTGATTAAAATAAACTAAGAATTTGAAAGGTTGAAAGTATGAATATTCAGATATATGGTGTAAAAGGCTTTGAAACACAAAAAGCTGAAAGGTATTTCAAGGAAAGAAGAATAAGCTACCATTATATTGACTTATATAAGTATGGGCTTAGCAAAGGTGAATATGAGAGTGTAAAGGCTGCTTTAGGAATCAGAGAATTGATTAATGTAAAAAGCAAGGACTATGAAAGATTGAACATGAAGAATTTAGGCATTGGAAAAGTAGCTGAAGAAGTTCTATTAAAGAATCCTAAGCTATTTAATTATCCAATTGTCAGAAATGGTAAAAATGCTACTGTTGGCTATAAACCAGAAGTTTGGGAACAATGGGACTAGGTGTTTCGATTACATATCGTAGTTGTGGGGGTTAAATTAGTGGGAAAAGATATTCCGAACAACTGTAATTTTCTTTGTACTCAAGTTGGGGACAAAGAGCTTAAATATATATTAACTAGAAGCAATAGAAAAACAATAGGTATAATGATAGATAAAAATGGATTAGTTAAGGTGGCAAGTCCGTTAAGATTATCTCAAGATTATATTAATCAGCTTATACAACGAAAATCTTCATGGATTCAAAAAAAGCTCAATGAGTTAGAAAACCGTTCTACTAATATAAATTGCCCCAAAATATTTGAAGATGGTGAAAAATTTTTATACTTAGGAAAAGTATTTGAGATAAAAATACATAGAAGTAGTATTAATAAAAAGGCTAATGTTAGTATTCAGGACAAATTCATAGTGATTGAAGTACCAGTTAATTTTAATTCAGAAAAAATAAAAGATATATTAAGAAAATGGTATATAGAACAATTCAAGCAGATAATTTCAGATAGAATTAATTATTATTCACAGATGATAGGTGTATTTCCAAACAATGTAACAATTAGAGAACAGAAAACTAGATGGGGTAGCTGCAGTAACAGAGGTAATATAAATTTAAACTGGAAGCTCATTATGGCAGCGTTAGAAATAGTTGACTATGTAATTATTCATGAACTTTGCCATATGAAGGTCATGAACCATTCAAAGGAATTTTGGAAAGTCGTTGAAAAATACTCTCCACATTACAAAAATTACAGAGAATGGTTAAAGAACTATGGAGACATGTTAAGCATTGAATGAGATCTTTTAATAAGCAATCTTTACAAAAGATGTAAGACATCAGAGTATTAAAATCTAATATCTAAATGTTAAAATCTAAAATGTGATTGTCATAATCTAAAATCTAAAATGTGAATGTCATAATCTAAAATGTGAATGCAAAATCCAATAACTGTGAAACACTAATTAAGAGTGTATATATCTGGTCTATAAATTCTTAAAGTGAGTTTAATTCTAACTATGGTTTAATCTTAAAAGATTTAATATATTTTTTATCAGATACAGTCGAAAAATATACCAAAATGCGAAAAAATGTAGTATAATATGGTATATAAATTGTAACAGAGATCCTACAAGGAATTTTTTATGTGTTATTGCAATTGCAGGATTTTATTAAAAACTGTTTTGTTAGACTATTCAGGATTTTTTTAAAACTGCTTTTGCTAGACTTTACAAAATATTTTATATTATTTATTTTGCAAATACATAAAGTTATTTATGATGTTAATTGTAAGATTATATAAAGTTGGAAAAATATTTACAAGTTTTTTAATATAACTGATTTAAGGAGGCTTATAAAAAATGAACAGAATACTTATTGTGGATGATGCAGCTATTATGAGGCTGACCATAAAAGGAATATTAGAAAAAAATAATGTTGAAGTTGTGGGTGAGGCTGATTGTGGGAAAGAGGGTATAATGAAATATAAAGATTTAAAACCGGACATTGTCACGATGGATATAACTATGCCTGATATTACTGGTATTGAAGCAGTAAAAGAAATTATTAAATATGATAAAAATGCTAAAATTATTATGGTTTCTGCTATGGGACAGGAACGTTTTGTTATGGAAGCAGTTAAAGCTGGAGCTAAATCCTTTCTTGTAAAACCATTCAAAGAAGAATATATGATGCAGGTAATTAATAAGGTTATAACATCAAAGTAATTAGATAGGTCATTTGAAGCATAAAAATATACTCAACTTTTCCGTATATTGCGTTTTAAACTCTGCAACTCTACGTTAAAAAAAATACAAATCTATAAAATAATTTTGGACTAGAAAATTTATCTTTGAGAGTGAAAAATTGTATTATATAGGGACTAGAAAATTTATCTTTGAGAGTGAAAAATTGTAATTATATAGAACTAAAGAATATACGATGTAATGTGAATAATTGTAATTTAATGAATAATTATATTCGAATCTGAACTATTTTTAGTGACCATCATTGACTTATATGAATAATTTTGCTAGACTAGTAATAAGTAGAGGGGAGTAGCTTAAAAGCGATAAAGTCAACAATCGGCACAATGCCTGGCTTTATTCTCCAAGTTGGAAAGCAAGACCTTGAATGATTAATTATATCATTCATGGTCTTTTTGTTTGACTGAAGAAATGTTGGCTGTTACGTAAGGTGTTAAAAATAAAATTATGGAGGACAAAGAATGATGTCAGCAAAGAAAGCAGTAAAATTTGTATTGATGTGGATGGGCTTAGCGGTCTTATTTAATCTTGGAGTATTATATTTCGAAGGGTCAAAAAAAGCGTTGGAGTTTCTCGGTGGTTACATTATTGAGCTGAGCCTCAGTATGGACAATCTATTTGTATTCCTGATGATATTTTCAAGTTTCGGTATTAAGAAGGAATATCAGCGCAGAACATTAAACTATGGGATCTATGGAGCTATAGTGTTAAGAGCCATATTTATTCTATTGGGAATAAAAGTAGTTAATAGTGTTCATTGGATATTGTATATATTTGGACTAATATTAATTATAAGCGGATTTAAGATGATGTTTGGACATGACGATGATAAGGATTACACTGATAGTAAAGTTTTAAAAATTATAAAGAAAATTATTCCTGTTACAGATACAATGCACGAAGAAAAGTTTTTTGTTAGACACGGTGGAAAATTATTAGCGACACCATTATTTGCTGTACTGATAATTATTGAGTCTTCTGATGTTCTATTTGCTATTGACTCAATACCGGCTGTATTCTCAATATCTACAGATCCATTTATTGTGTATACCTCCAATATTTTTGCTATTCTTGGGCTTAGAAGCTTGTATTTTGTGCTTAATGCATTACATGAGAAATTCAAGTATGTTAAGGTTGGTGTGGCATTAATATTGATGTTTACAGGAGTAAAGCTAGGAATTCTATTCTTTAATATAGAAATTCCTATTGTATTATCACTACTTACAATATTTACTTTATTAATAGGAAGTATTATTGTTTCACTTATAGCTACTAGAAAAGAAGGTAAGAAAGAAGATGATGTTGAACTGAAAAAGGTTGATCTTTAGTACAAGTATATTAAAAGATATGTATTTATTAAAAAATAAACTCATGAGCTGCTGAGCCCATGGGTTTATTTTTATCATAGTCTGCCGACGCTAATACCTCATTTTTAAATATAGGATATGAGGCGTTAAGACCCTGGATAACGGATTCTAGGCTTTAGATGTAGAAAAAAACCATCTGAAGTTAAGAATTATGGTTATTAGAATAAGAAATGTTAGCTTGCTACTTGTGCGCCTGCTATATGTGATTTTAGCAGCAATCGTCATTTTTTCCACAGCAGAAGCAGCAGAATAGGATAATAAGAATAATTAATACCCATATTGTATCACCATCACATATATTGCAGAAGCAATCACTAAGACATCCACCCTTTTTTCCCATCGTTTTACACTCCCTCCCAAAATAAATAATTTTAATAACAAAATTCCAAGTTAAGTACACAATAATTTACTTAATACTTGTTAGAAATAAGTAATTACTTGGCTAATAATATAGTATTCACAACGAATTTAAGTGTTACAGATTTTAAAAATTTATATTTATAGTTCGATAGCAATATTCAATAAGTATAATATAATAAATTAGGAGAATATGTTTCGAGGTATGTATAATGAAATCACATAAAAAAAAGTCAATTCACCATAAGAAAAAATACGAAAAGATTGAATTAGATATACATATACAAGATAAACTAGATAATACAAATTTTGATGAGTTTATTGGGCGCCCTGTTACCATATACGTAAACAGTGGGGGATTGGCTGGCAACGGGTTTACAGGAGTTTTAATTGGGAAGGAAGATACATATATTCGATTACTAATCATGCCAGCTACACCACCAGCCTGCTCGCTAAATAGTGAGTGTTTTGCTAAAAGCACAAATACTTTACTTTGCATATCATGTCCATTTAATGATAATGTGACAGTGGGAGCAATTGCTGAAATATTAATTTCAAGCATAGTTGCTTTTGTACATAACAATATTTGATTTTTAAGTATTAATTTGTGATACAATTACATATATTGACTATTCATATAATAAAGCGAAAAGTTCAATTTTCTAATTATATGGAATACTTTTACACTAAATGTAGAATAGTACTTAATGCAGAACAGTACATATTATAGGGCTAACAAGTAGATATCTATATTAATAATAAATAAACTAGCAAGGCGAGGAAGATATGAATTACATTAGAAAAATTGAGTTTCCTAATAATGTGGAATATATTATTAGAAAATTAAATTCATGTGGTTTTGAAGCTTTTGTAGTTGGCGGCTGTGTTAGAGATAGCATTATTGGCAGGGCTCCTAACGACTGGGATATTACAACAAATGCATTTCCTGAAGATATTAAAAAAATTTTTGTGAAAACATACGATACTGGCATAAAGCATGGTACAGTAAGCGTTGCAATTGATAATGAATGTATTGAGGTAACAACATATCGCATTGATGGTGAGTATTCTGACAATAGAAGACCTGATAGAGTTCAGTTTACTTTCAGCCTCAAAGAAGATTTAGCTAGGCGGGATTTTACAATAAATGCAATTGCATATCATCCTAAAGAAGGGTTTATTGATTTTTTTGAGGGATTAAAAGATATGGAAAATTGTAAAATAAGAGCTGTAGGAGATGCTAATCTGAGATTTAAAGAAGATGCATTAAGAATGCTCAGAGCTATCCGCTTCAGTGCTCAACTAGGTTTTAGTATTGACAAATGTACCTTTGATGCTATCAAAAGAAATTTTTATTTGATAGAAAATATAAGTAAGGAGAGGATAAGGGACGAACTTAATAAAATTTTGATATCCCAAAATCCTATGCATTTTGATTATTTGTATCAAACAGGCCTAATTAAGCATATAATCCCAGAGTTTATGATATGTTATCAGACTGAGCAGAACAATCCTTATCATATATATAATGTTGCTTCACATATTTTACATACTGTAGAATATGTGAAGAACACCAGTATTCTTAGATGGACAATGCTTTTGCATGATATAGGAAAGGCAGAGAAAAGAACTACTGATGATAAGGGAATTGATCATTTCTATGGACATCAACAGGCGGGAGCTGAACTGGCTAACATTATATTGAACAGGCTTAGGTTTGATAAAGATACAATTAAAAAAATTACCAACCTTATCATTTATCATGATATAGAAATATTAGATACTGAGAAGTCGATTAAAAAAGTTATTAATAAAGTTGGTGAGGACTCATTTCTAGAATTAATAGAAGTGCAAAAAGCAGATGCAATGGGTCAAAATAGAGAATATTTGGAAAATAGAATGATAAAGTTTGACTCTATTTTAAAAATATATACTAAAATAAAGGACGACAATCATTGTTTGAGTAAAAAGGATATGGCTGTTAATGGACATGACTTATTATCTATAGGCATGGAGCCGGGGAGAGAGTTAAATAACATGCTTAACTATTTGCTAGAATGTGTTTTGGAAGATCCTAAACTAAATGACAGACAAATATTGATTGAAATAGCAAAGAAAAAAATTTATTAAGGAGTGGGACAAGTTGATAGGTATTGGAACAATTGTAAACACTGGAGCTGTAATTGTAGGAGGTGTTGCAGGATATTTTTTGAAAAGTGGTATCCCCGAGAGATATAAAAATATAGTTATGCAGGGGATAGGGCTATCTGTATTATTTATTGGAATTTCAGGAACTATTAAAGAAATGATTACCATTGTGAATGGAAATAAATTGGATAGTCAATTTACCATGTTAATGATTTTTAGCTTGGTTATTGGCGGCCTAATTGGTGAGTTCCTAAAGATCGAAAAAAGGCTGGAAAACATAGGAACGTGGATTCAAAGCAAGATTCCGGCTAAAGGCGGTTCTTTTTCTGAAGGATTTGTGTCTGCAAGCTTGATATATTGTGTTGGAGCTATGGCTATAGTAGGAGCACTAGAAGATGGGCTTACTGGAAATACATCTACTTTATTTGCAAAATCTATACTTGATGGTGTAACAGCAGTGATTTTTGGAGCAACTATGGGAATAGGTGTAGCATTCTCTTCGGTATCGGTTTTAGTTTATCAAGGCAGTATAACTCTCTTAGCGGGTTTTGTAAAACCTTGGCTTAATGATACGGTGATTTCGCAAATGTCCCTAATAGGTGGCGTGTTAATTTTTGCTATTGGGCTGAATTTACTGGAAATAAAGAAAATAAAAATAGGGAATCTGCTTCCTGCTGTTTTTATTCCTGTATTGTATTACATAATTAGAAATTTAGTTGGATTTTAATTTTGGTAACAAAGCAAAAGCATGGGATAATCCCCCATGCCGATAGATTTTTAATTTGGGAAAATTGAACACAAAAACTCAATTAAACAATTGACTCATCTCAAAGTCTAGGTTATGGGAAAATCTAATCCTACCTACAATAATTTAGATTTATTTAATCGACTGCGGATTTGAGGACCTAAAAAAGCAGCAAGTAAAATTTTAATTAGATCTCCTGCAATAAAGGGAATTACACCTGCAACAAGTGCTGAACCTATAGACATATTGGCTTGAAACGATAACCATACAGTGCCAATAGTATAGCAAACAGCAGTACCTAATACCATACCTGTAATGCATAAATACCTTTTTGCAATGAATTTATCTATAAAAACCCCAGCAATTAACGCCATGAAGATAAATCCTATAAGGTATCCACCAGTAGGTCCTAAGAGTTTAGCAGGACCACTGGTGAAACCAGAGAATACCGGAATACCTACAAAACCGATTAATAAATATATACAATAGCTTATAGTTCCATTTTTCATACCAAGTGCATATAGCACAAAGTAGATTGCCAGATTTGTAAAGGATATTGGCACTATGCCTATTGGGAACGAAAATGGTCCTAAAATGCAAATTATTGCTGACATAATTCCGATAAAAACTATCTGATTGACATTAAATTTCTTCTTCATAATTTATCTCCATGCTGTAATTAATAGAAAAATTTATTAGATTGCAACCTTTTTGTATCAATATTTGGTACTAACTAGAAGGTACTTGAATTATATATAAATAAAAAGGTATTGTCAACCATTAAATTTGAAAAGGGTTGACAATGCGTTTGGATGAATTACTATTTATACCCAGTAATAAACTTTAAAATTCCTTTATGGGCACAGCAATAAATTCCAGTTAGAATATGTAAAATCCAAGGCTACAATGATATGGGGCATAGATAAAATGATACAAAAAATTAATAAAAACTAAAAATTATGTGTTGACAAAACATTAATTGGTATGTATAATTACTCTTGCGTAAAGGTCATGCGGGTTTAACTCAGTGGTAGAGTGTCACCTTGCCAAGGTGAAAGTCGAGAGTTCGAATCTCTTAACCCGCTCCATCATTTACATAATGACATTACGCTGAGTTGTTATATTGATATATTGATTATGCGGGTGTAGTTCAATGGTAGAACATCAGCCTTCCAAGCTGATTGCGTGGGTTCGATTCCCACTACCCGCTCCAAAAAAGAACTGTTCTGAATAGGATAGTTCTTTTTTAACGTATATGGAATTTATGCTAATAATGTTTGTGCGAAAATATTTACAATTATTAATAAAAGAAAACACTGTAAATTTATTGATTTACCGTGTTTCATTTTTATCACAGGTATTATATAATACAAGAGTATGTATCTTGAAGGAATAGAGGTGCTTTTTGGTGTTTTCTGTAACCATAAAAGAAATAAAGGAAGAGTTTAAATTAGAAGAATTGACAGGATGTAAAAACCATGAGGAGATAGAAATTTCATCTGCAGATGTTAATAGACCTGGGCTACAATTGGCAGGATATATGGAGTATTTTGGAACAGATAGAATGCAGATTATCGGTAAAGGAGAGACTGCATACTTAATGCAGCTTCGTGAAAGCGATAGGTATAGAAGACTAGATAATTTTTTTAAATGTGGTTTCCCTTGCATGGTTGTTGCAAGAGGACTTGGTGTATTTCCTGAGATGATTGAGGTGGGAAGAAAATATAACATACCAGTTCTTAGAACAGATGATATTACATCTAGATTTATGAGTGGTGTAATAAGATATCTTAATGTACAATTGGCACCTAGAACAAGTATGCATGGTGTACTGGTAGAGGTATATGGTGAGGGTATCCTAATACTTGGTGAAAGTGGTGTAGGAAAGAGTGAGATTGCTCTTGAATTAGTAAAAAGAGGACATCGTCTTGTAGCAGATGACAATGTTGAAATTAGAAAAGTATCTGATACAACACTTGTAGGTACAGCTCCGGATATTATACGTCATTTCATAGAAATTAGGGGTATTGGAATACTAGATGTTAAAAATTTATATGGCGTTGGATCTGTTAAAATGACAGAAAATATAAATCTTGTTATTAAACTTGAACACTGGAATGATAAAAAGGTGTATGACAGGTTAGGACTTGAGGATGAATATACAGAAGTGTTGGGATTGACGGTTCCATGCTTGACTATTCCAGTTAGTCCTGGAAGAAATTTAGCTATTATTGTAGAAGTTGCGGCAATGAACAACAGACAAAAGAAGATGGGCTATAATGCTGCACAGGTTCTGAGTGAAAGAGTTCTGGGAAATATTAACAATAATACTATTTATAAAGAAACTTTTTATATGAGATAAGTGACAAAACAGACTCAAGGAGGAAAAAATTGAAAATAGTAGTAGATACTCATACTCACACAATTTCGAGTGGGCATGCATACAGCACAATTCAAGAAAATGCAAAAGAGGCATTTACTAATGGAATACAAATGATTAATATGTCAGATCATGGTCCAGCTATGTCAGGAGCACCTTTTCGATACCATTTTGGCAATTTAGAAATAATACCTAATTTACTTTATGGTGTTCGTGTTTTAAAAGGCGTAGAGCTGAATATTATTAATTATAATGGAAAAATTGATTTAGATGATTACTATTTAGAAAAATTGGATTTGGTTTTAGCAAGCTATCACGATATATGCATAAAACCAGCAACAATTGAAGAACACACAAATGCTGCGATACAGGTTTTATCAAATCCATATATAGATGTACTTGCTCATCCTGGTAATCCACAGTTTCAAATTGATATAGAAAAGGTTGTTAAAGCTGCAAAAGACTATAACAAGCTTATTGAGATAAACAATCAGTCAGCAATTGTAAGAAGGGGTAGTGAACAAAATTGCATCCAGATAGCTCGTATGTGCAAAAAATATGGAGTTAGAATTACAACTGGGAGTGATGCACATATAAGTTTCGGTGTTGGTAAATTTGACTATGTGACTAAATTACTTGAAGAGGCTGAAGTACCTGAAGAACTGGTAGTTACTACCTCTGTAGAAAAAATGGATGTATATTTGCTAGAAAGAAGAAAAAGAATTAAGAATCTAGGTGATTCTTAATATTAATTGCTTTTCAGATGTGATACTGATTTTGTAGCTTGGGAGTTGAGTAATATAATATGACGCATATAATTTTGCTGTGTAGATTAAATATTATGTGAAAATATATTTTCAAGCTTTTTGAAAGGGGGAGTTCAGAAAATTGCATAATCAAGAGCTTATTGATAGACTTTCTTTAATTTTAGGAGAAAAAAGAGTTTTAGTTAATGAACCTATGAGTAAACACACTTCATTTAAGATAGGCGGTCCAGCGGATATAATGGTTTTACCCGACAGCTGTAAGCAGATAGAAGAGATTGTAAAATACTTTACTAGCTCTAAAATCCCATACATGGTGATGGGTAACGGGACCAATCTTTTAGTATCTGACAAGGGGATTAGAGGCGTAGTTATTAAAATATACGATAACATGAATAATTATTCTGTTGAAGGAGAGTTCATCGAGTTTGATGCAGGCATGCTTATATCTACAGCTTCAAAAATAGCACTAAACAACTCACTTTCAGGTCTTGAATTTGCAGAAGGTATTCCCGGCACCATCGGTGGAGCTGTAACAATGAATGCAGGTGCATACATTGGTGAAATGTCTATGGTAGTTGAACAGACAGAGTATATTGATGCTAGTGGCTGCATAATTTCTGTAAAAGGTAAAGAACATGATTTTTCTTATAGAAATAGTATTATTCAAAAAACTAAAGGCATTGTTTTAAAAACAAGACTTAAGCTCAATCGTGGTGATAGTGAAAAAATTAAGGAACTAATGGATGATTTTAACTTCAAAAGAAGAGATAAACAACCTCTTGAATGGCCTAGTGCAGGTAGTGTATTCAAAAGACCACAAGGACATTTTGTTGGCAAGCTGATTGATGATTGTGGATTAAGAGGATATAGTATTGGTGGCGCAAAGATATCTGATAAGCATAGTGGTTTTATAATTAATTCGGGTAATGCTACTTGCAAAGATGTTCTTGAACTAATTAAATTTATTCAAAGTACCGTGAAAGACAGGTTCAATGTAGAACTTGAACCTGAGCTGAGGATTATTGGAGACTTTAATTAAAAAGGTAAAAGATTTGGGAGGATACAAATGAGATTTGTGATAGTAACAGGTATGTCAGGAGCAGGTAAAAGTCTTGTAACAAATTATTTAGAGGATATTGGTTTTTTCTGTGTTGATAATTTGCCTCCTGCATTAATTCCTAAGTTCGCTGAAATTAGTGCTCAGAGTGAAGGGAAAATGGAAAAAATTGCACTGGTTATAGATATCAGGGGTGGAGAGTTGCTGCATGATCTTTTCCCAGCTCTTGATGAGGTTAAACAATCAGGTTTCTCATATGAAATATTATTTTTAGAAGCTGCTGATGATGTTCTTGTAAAGAGATATAAGGAAAGCAGAAGGCAGCATCCATTATCTCAAGAGGGAAGATTACTAAAAGGAATAAGAGAAGAACGAAAGGCTCTTGAGACAATAAAATCAAAGTCCAATTATATTATTGACACTTCAACACTTGCTACTCGTCAACTCAAGCAGGAAATAAATAACATATTTTTGGAAGGAAAGACATTTAAAGGTATAATTATTAATATTGTTTCATTTGGTTTTAAATACGGAATACCAACAGATTGTGACTTGGTATTTGATGTTAGATTTATTCCTAACCCTTATTATATTGCTCCTATGAAGCTGAAAACTGGTAAGGATGAAATGGTAAAAGAGTTTGTTTTATCTGCCCATGAAACAAAGGAATTTATAGAGAAACTGGATGATATGTTGGATTTTCTTATTCCTAATTATATTAAGGAAGGAAAAGCTCAACTTGATATTGGAATAGGTTGTACAGGTGGTAGACACAGATCTGTTGCTATAGCAGATGAGGTGTTTAGAAGGCTGAAAGAGAAGGAGCATAGAACTATCATTGAACATAGGGATATAGAGAAAGATAGTAGAGGTGTTGGTAAATGAGAGCAACAGACTGGGGAGTACCACGTGCTAAAATGATTAGGTTAGGGTTGCTACTTGCAGTAGGTCTAATACTTATTTGCTTAAGTATTACATTTGCTATTGACTATTATAGTAAAGGCATTCCTTTTGTTATCTTAATGATTATCTTAGCATTGTTAGGTGTTGTTTCTGTATTATTTGCATTGAAGTTACTTGCTCGTACAATATTTTCTGCATTAAATCATTATAAAAAAAATTCTTTAAATCCAGAAGGCTTGAGCAGTCTTCTCAATGAAAAAAGAATATCAGTAAAGGGTCCTAAAATAGTTGCTATTGGAGGTGGCACAGGTCTTTCAACTATGCTTAGAGGATTAAAACAGTATACATCTAATCTGACAGCATTAGTAACAGTAGCAGATGATGGAGGAGGATCTGGAGTTTTGAGAGAGGATCTTGGAATGTTACCACCTGGGGATATTCGAAACTGTATACTTGCTTTAGCTAATACTGAACCTATTATGCAGAAGCTTCTTCAATACAGATTTCAAGATGGTATGCTAAAAGGGCAAAGCTTTGGTAATTTATTTCTAGCTGCTATGGACGGTATTTCTGATAGCTTTGAAGAGGCTGTTAAGAAAATGAGTGATGTTTTAGCTGTAACAGGTAAAGTTTTACCTATTACTCTTGATGATGTAAGATTGTGCGCTGAAACAGACAATGGAAATACAATTTTGGGAGAATTTAATATTGGACATAGAGATTTAACTGATGATTCAAAAATTGAAAGAGTCTATTTTAATCAGCAAAACGTAAAGCCATTAAATGAAGCTATTGAGGCAATTATGGAAGCTGATATAGTAGTATTAGGACCTGGTAGCCTGTATACAAGCATTATACCAAATCTTTTAGTGGGGGGGGTATGTGAAGCACTACAAAAAACAAAAGCAATAATTGTATATGTATGCAATGTTATGACACAACCATGCGAAACTCAGGGGTATACACTAAGTGATCATGTAAAAGCTATTGAAAAACATACCAAAAAGGGAATAATTGATTTTTGTGTGGTTAATAACTCTTCTATACCAGATGAACTACGGGAAAGATATTTGGTAGATGGGGCAGAGCTTGTAAAGGTTGACTCTGATGTGGTTGAAAAAATGGGGATTGAACTTATAACTGGTGATTTTAAGGCAGTAAATAATAATTTAGTAAGACATGATTCAAACAAACTTGCAAAAAAAATAATAGAATTGGTTTCAGATCTTGTTTTATCTCGTGATAAGGATAGAGTTCTTGACTATTACTATGCGAGAGAAAGATTAAATACATGATTTGAATAAATTCTCCAACCATATTATGTGAATACTAATAATAGATAGGAGTGTAAGTGTGAAATAAATTAAAAAAATAAAAAAAGGAGGTGCCGAGTCCATGTCATTTCTTTAATGTGGTTTTGTGTAGAATGCGGGACATGGACATATATATGGAGTTTGGAAAAAGCTATTGGTATAGTTATGAGCAAGGAAGTAGCAGAGAATGGATTATAACAAACGGAATAGGCGGGTATGCATCAGGGTCATTAATTTGTTCAAACAGCAGACGTTATCATGGTTTGCTTATAGCGGCGTTGAAGCCGCCCACAAGTAGGCATCTGCTTTTATCCAATGTTATGGAGGATTTGATTTTTGAGGATGGTACTTCGGCATCTTTTGCTTCATTCAAGACATCAGACGGATATATAAACCAAGGATTTAATAACCTTCAAAGGGTTCAATATGATTATCTTCCTGAGTTTGTATATAGCTATAAGGATGTTTTCGTAAAAAAGAAAATTGCAATGAAGTACGGGGAAAATACTACTGTCGTTAGATATGAGATTAGAAATGGTTCAAAAGCTGCTGTTTTAAAGCTTTCACCATTAATTAATTATAGAGATCATCACCATCAAAGCAATTGCAGCTATTTGCATTTTGATACAGTGGCAAATGATAATGGAGCAAGCATTACACCAAAAGGCTCTGATGTAACATTGAGTTTTAGTACAAGTATAGGACAGTTTAAAAAGCTTGATAATTGCTATTTTTATAATATGCTTTATACTCTTGAGCAGGAACGTGGTCTTGATAGCTTTGAGGATCATTTTATGCCAGGATATTTTAGCATTGAGCTGAAACCCTCAGAATGTAAAACGATATCTTTTGTTGCAACTATTGAGAAACTTGAAAGTTGTAAGATTGATGCTGAAGAAGTAATTAATGCAGAAGAAAAGCGCCTATCTGAGCTGCTGGACAAAAAGGCATATAATAATGAACTGTGTAGAAGACTAGTTTTAGCGGCAGATAACTTTATTGTCTATAGAAAATCTACAGATTCTAAAACTGTGATAGCCGGATACCCGTGGTTTACTGATTGGGGCAGAGATACAATGATAGCCTTTAGTGGACTTACACTAGTTACAGGTAGGTATGACGATGCAAAAGATATTCTTTACACTTTTTCAAAATATGTAAAGCATGGACTTATACCAAATATGTTTCCAGATGATGGTCAACAGCCTGCATATAATAGTGTTGATGCTGCTTTATGGTATTTTGAAGCAGTATATAATTATTTAGAATATACGAATGATTATAGTTTTATTAAAGAAAAAATATATGATTGCCTAAAGGAAATTTTTATTGGATTTAGAGATGGAACTGTTTTTGACATTAGAATGACTGAAGATGGTCTTATTACGGCTGGAAATCCACATACCCAATTGACTTGGATGGATGCAAAAGTGGGTGACTGGGTTGTTACTCCACGACATGGGAAAGCAGTTGAAATAAATGCTTTGTGGTATAATGCATTAATGGTTATGTCGCATATGGCAAAGAAATTTGAAGATAGAGATATATATATTAATTTAGCTCATAAGACTAAAGATTCTTTCGAAAAAGTTTTTTGGAATGGTACTGACAATTGCTTGTATGACGTAGTTAATGATTTTGGGAAAGATCCAAGTGTAAGACCAAATCAGATAATGGCTGTTGGACTTTCATTTGCAGTTGTTGATGGTGATATGGCTAAGAGTATTGTGGAAAAAGTGTGGAAGGAACTATACACACCATATGGATTAAGAAGCCTATCTAAAAATAATTCGCAATATAAGGGTGTATATTCGGGGGATGTATGGAGCAGAGATGGTGCATATCATCAGGGAACTGTTTGGACATGGCCTCTAGGAAGGTTTATAAAGGCTTATGTTAGAGTTAATGGATCAACAAAAGTAGCCAGAAAAAATGCTTTAGATTTTATTTTGCCATTTATTGATCATATGAAGGATGGTGGGTTGGGTAGTATTTCCGAGATATTTGATGGAAATGTTCCTCACTATCCTAGAGGCTGCTTTGCACAGGCATGGAGCGTGTCTGAAATTTTAAGAGCAGCGGTTGAGGATGCTCAGATTTAATTTATATTAAAAGTGCACTATTAAATAGTTATTGATATAGCGTTTAATGGTGCACTAATGGCTTTATCTGTGATGAATAATAATAAAGAGAAGATAATATAATATTGATTGCGCAACTAATTAAAAGATAAGTATTATAAGTTGGCATGAGAGCTTGTTTAGGGAGTGAGTGAGGTGTCTTTTTCAACTTTAGTAAAAGATGAGCTTTGCAGAATAGAGCTAAATGATGAATGTTGCAAAAAGTCTGAAATTTTCGGAGTTGTTTTATCAGGTAATCTATTTTTACATGAAAAGGATTCAAGAAATATTAAGGTCATTACCGAAAATGCTGCATTTGCTAGAAGACTATATACTGCAGTAAGAAAAGTATATGGTATGAGCCCAGAGGTTTCGATAAGAAGAAGCAGTAAACTTAAAAAACATATTTCGTATTCAATAATTTTTGCATCTATGCAAATGATTAATAAAATACTTTATGATTTTGAAATTAGCGCATTTAATGAAGATGATTTATTTCCTATAAATACTACACTAAAAAAAGTTTGTTGTAAAAAAAGCTTTCTTAGAGCAGTTTTCCTATCAGGGGGTTCTGTCAGTGACCCTGAAAAAACCTATCATTTAGAAATTGCAACTCGAAACAAAAAGTGTACAGAAATTATTAAAGAAATACTAAAGGACTATGGAATAAATGTAAAAATAATTATAAGAAAAGGAAACTATGTAGCATATATAAAAGAGGGTGAAAACATAGTGGACTTTTTAAATATTATTGGTGCACATGGTGCATTAATGGAATTTGAAAATGTAAGAATACTAAAGGACATGAGAAATAGTGTTAATAGAATAGTAAACTGCGAAACCGCGAACCTTGAAAAAACAGTAAATGCATCTGTAAGGCAGGCGGAAAATATCAAATTAATTGAATCCACCATGGGTATTAAAAATCTTCCAGAAAATCTTATTGACATTGCAAATTTGAGGCTTGAATATTCTGAATTAAGCCTAAAAGAACTAGGAGAAATGTTAACACCCAAGCTAGGTAAGTCAGGAGTTAATCATAGACTTAGAAAATTAGATGAAATAGCTAATAATATCAGAGAAAGAAGTAGCTTGATAAATTAAAAGGAAAAAATAGGGAAATAGCGAATTAAATACTTTGTGTAACTAAAAAATAATCTCATACCAACATTTAGAATGAGATTATTTATTTTGTTAATTAATAAAGGAGGAAATTTGCTTTGGATATTAAGCTTTCAAAAAAGGGTACAACTCTTATAATAAGAATTATGGAAGATATGGATCATCATTCTGCTCAGTATTTAAGACAAAAAATAGATAACGAACTAGTAAAGGCAACTGTCAAAAATATAATTTTTGATTTTTCTAATGTCAATTTTATGGATAGCTCTGGAATCGGTATAATTGTTGGAAGATATAAAAATATTCAAAAGTTAAACGGCAAAGCAGCTATTATAAACGCAAATCCAAAGATAATGCAAATATTTGAAATGTCAGGAATACTAAAAATTATTCCTGCTTATAACGATCTGGACAAAGCTATTTCAAGCATGTGCGGATAATTGATACAAAGAAGTGCTAACATTTATGCCGCATTTGTAAGTATTTCGTGTAAGTTTAAGTATATAAGGCTATGGCTATTACTATAATATCACAAGCTAATCAGTGCACTTAATGAAAGCATGGTATTGTTTTGATGGTTTACATAAGAATAGTAATAACATTGATATAAATTTTAAATGTCAATATGAGAGTGAGGAAGAAAATATGCAGCTAATAAATGAAATGAAGCTGGAATTTATGAGTAAATCTAATAATGAGGCTTTCAGCAGGGTCGTAGCAGCCGCTTTTGCATCACAGCTTGACCCAACAGTAGAAGAGCTGGCCGATATAAAAACTGCTGTTTCTGAGGCGGTAACTAATGCAATAATACATGGGTATGAAAATGACTCTGGGATAGTAAAAATGCAATGTAGGCTGTTTGATGAGGGGATTGAAATTATTATATCAGATAAAGGAAAAGGAATAGAGGATGTTGAGTTGGCAAGACAACCTTTATATACGTCAAAACCAGACATGGAGCGTTCTGGAATGGGTTTTACCGTTATGGAGAGCTTTATGGATGGTGTCGAAATTGTATCCGAACTGGAAATGGGTACCACTGTCACAATGTTCAAAAAACTAAAGAAGACTTAGCCCGGATGTAGTTTTCCGGGCTTAGTCGCCCTTATTCCGAGGAGGCAGTTCTTAGCTTATGCTCGGCAGAGCAGGAGATTAGAAATGGCACGAAGGGGAAAGAAGACTTAGCTCGTGCTCGGCAGAGCAGCCCTTATTTCTAGCATGCAGTTCGTAGTTCGGGCTAGAGGATAGCGGGTAATGTTAATATTTAATGTAAATAAGTGTAATTAATGTATATAAATGCATATTTATGCTAATAATCTAGAAGAAATAGTTTAATTACATTTTGACATGTATCTGCAAAGGGTTTATAAAAATATGTGACAGGAAGGTTTAGAAAGCTATGAAAGATATAACGGATGAAGAGGTAAAAATACTTATTGAAGATGCTAAAGCTGGAAATAAACAGGCACAAACAATCTTAGTTGAAAAAAATGTGGGTCTTATTTGGAGCATTGTTAAAAGATTCCAGAATAGGGGATATGAAATTGAGGATTTATTTCAGATAGGTAGCATTGGATTAATTAAAGCTATAAATAAGTTTGATTCATCTTACAATGTAAAGTTTTCTACATATGCCGTTCCTATGATAATTGGAGAAATAAAACGATTTATAAGAGATGATGGAATAATAAAGGTTAGCAGATCACTCAAAGAGATATCGTCTAAGGCTCGAATAACAAAAGAGATAATGTGCAAGGAATTAGGCAGAGAACCTACTATAAATGAAATAGCTTCAAATATGAATGTTTCACCAGAAGACTTGGTCATGGCTCTTGAAGCAGGATGTACGCCTGAATCATTATACAGTACCATTGGGGATGGTGATAATTCACCAATACTATTAATAGATAGAATAGATGCTGATAACAATAATACTGAATTGGACTTGATTGATAAAATTGCAATTAGACAAATTCTTGATACATTAGATACAAGAGAAAGACAAATAATAATACTACGATATTTTAAAGAAAAGACTCAGGTGCAAATAGCAAAGTTATTAGGAATTTCACAGGTACAAGTATCTCGTATTGAGAAAAAAATTCTAAATGATATTAAGCATAAAATGATAGCAAATAATAATTAAGACATAATATTACGGCAATATAGAGGATATACAAGATGCTTAAAATTACGGATTTAAATAAGAAAAAATTAATATTAATTGCTTTGTTAGTTTTAATATTAGGTGGTATTATTACACTCGTTACAATTTTAAACATGAGTTCTGGCAAAAATCCAAGTAGAGCTGTTTATGTATTTGAGATAACAGAAAGGTTAGATTAGTTTATTTTATTTTTGTCTAAATTAATTATTGGTGTCATTTAATTGGTAAAAAATGTGTTGCAGATAATTTAATAATAATTTTTATTTATTTTGTTAAGAATAAGATATATTGATTTATATCTTATTTTTATTTATGGAGGAAGTTGAAAAGAAAATTATAAAAGGAGGTGCCGAGTCCATGTCATTTCTGTCATTTAGTTTTGTGTAGAAGGTGGGACATGGACATATTTATGAAAAAAGTTTTTACAAAGGAAGAATACGCAGAACATGTGAAGAGCGTTTCACCAAATTCAAAATTATTTATAAATTTAATAAAAGCGTTTGTCGTAGGAGGCCTTATTTGCGATATTGGGCAATTAATTACTAATTTGCTCAAAGCAAGAGGGATGGATTTAGAAATAGTGTCAAGTATTACAACTATTATAATGATCTTCTTAGGTGCTTTTTTAACAGGTATTAATGTATATAATTTAATAGGAAAATATGCAGGGGCAGGTTCAATCGTACCGATCACAGGTTTCGCTAACTCAGTTGTATCACCGGCAATGGAATTTAAGACAGAGGGATATGTTATGGGTGTGGGAGCAAAAATGTTTGTAATCGCTGGACCTGTAATAGTATTCGGAATGTGTGCTGCTATGATTGCAGGAGTAGTTCATTATTTTATTATGTAATTGATTTATATAAGAACATTGAGACCCGAAAAGAAATAAAAAAATAGAAAAGGGGGTACCTAGCCCATACTATTTTCTGTAAAGAAAATGCACATTTCATTAATGTTCTTGTATTTGAAATGTTGGGCATGGGCATATCTATCCATGGCAGAAAAACATATTGGTAAACAGACTATTGTTCTCAAAAATCCACCATCCATAAAGGCTACAGCATCTATTGTTGGACCAAAAGAAGGTAAAGGTGAGTTGAAAAACTGTTTTGACTATATTATCCCTGATGAGCTCTGGGGAGAAGATAGCTGGGAAAAGGCGGAAAGTAAGCTGGTAAGAGAAACCTTTGCGAAAGTCTTACAGAATGCACAACTTAGCAATGACAAAATCGATTATATTTTAGCCGGAGACTTGTTAAATCAGTGCATAGCAGCAAACTATGGACTAAGAGAATCAAACGTACCATTCTTTGGACTATATGGTGCCTGCTCAACAATGGCTGAATCTATGAGCATAGGAAGTATGCTTGTGGATGGAGGTTTTGCAGATAACGTGGTATGTCTTACATCAAGCCATTTTTGTTCGGCTGAAAAGCAATTCCGTTTTCCATTAGAACTAGGAAATCAAAGAACTCCGACATCTCAATGGACTGTAACAGGTTCGGGGGCGGTTGTATTATCATCACAAGGAACAGGTCCATATATAAAACAAATAACTACTGGAAAGATTGTTGATTTAGGTGTAACTGATGTAAATAACATGGGTGCTGCTATGGCACCTTCAGCAGCAGATACGATTCTAACACATTTTTCAGATACTGGACTTGTGCCAGAATATTATGACTTAATTGTCACAGGTGATTTGGGAAAGATCGGTAAGCAATTATGCATAGATATTTTAAAGATGAATGGATTAGAAATTGAAGCTATGTATAATGATTGTGGTGTAATGATTTTTAATTTAAAAGAACAAGATACTCATGCAGGCGGAAGTGGCTGCGGTTGTTCTGCTACTGTATTTGCCGGACATATTTATAAAGAAATAATGAAAGGAAACTTGAAAAGAGTTTTGTTTATTGCAACAGGAGCGTTGATGAGTCCGATAAGTTTACAGCAAAAGGAGTCGATACCTGGAATTGCACATGCAGTAAGTATTCACAGAAGTTTGGACTAAAAATTTTGTGAAGACAAAAAGAATAATTGACAACTAAGTATTTACATTAGTACACCTATTTCAACATATAAAGGAGGATAGAGTCCGTGTAAGTATTTTAGAAGTAAAATATGCAGCATGGACAAAAATATGAGTTATTTGAATGCTTTTTTAGTAGGGGGAGTAATTTGTGCAATTGGACAAATTCTTATTGATAAAACAAAACTTACATCGGCTAAAATTTTGGTGGTATTTGTAGTAGCTGGAGTTGTACTTGCTGCTTTAGGTGTATATCAAAAAATTGTTGATATTGGCGGAGCAGGAGCAACAATACCACTTACCGGTTTTGGTTATAATTTAGCAAAAGGTGTTTTTAACGAAGTTGATAGAATAGGAATACTTGGTGTTTTTACCGGTGGTTTTAAAGCAGCTTCAGCAGGACTTGCAGCAGCCGTATTTTTTGGATATTTAATGGCAGCTACATCTAGGTCAAAAGTTAAGAAGTAATTGCACATATTGATATAATGAATGATTTAAAAAATATGTCGTAGAAATGATGTGTTTAAGATAAATTTTTAAAAACATATAGAATTATGATTAAATATTGTATATAATAAAAATGATTTTATTTTTTAGATTAAAATTTTTTCAGCTGTAATGTTTTTTAATATATATAATAAGGTGGATTGTTATGAATATAGAATACATTAACCCTTTTATTGAGGCTAGTCAAACAGTGCTGCAGCAAGTGGCGAATATAGATGCTAAGCTTGGTAAGGTCTTTCTCAGATCTTCTCCATACAAAGGAGAAGCAGTTGTTATTTTGGTTGGAATAACTGGCAAAATGAGAGGTCAAACTATATTTACTATGTCTAAGGAAACAGCTTTTAGGATCGCATCGGCAATGATGTGTGGTATGGCAGTTGAAGAATTGAATGAAATATCCAAGAGTGCACTATCTGAATTAACAAATATGATTTTGGGAAATGCTGCGACTTTACTTTATAACAAGGGCATTGGGATTGAAATAACCCCACCTTCTTTACTATTAGGTGAAAATTTATCAATATCCCAATCCAAAATGCAAACTATATGTATTCCTCTACATCTAACAGATACTGAAATGTTAGAGATTGATTTATCTGTAGAGGGTTGAGAAAAAGTTACATAATTGATAAAATACATATAGAATATTACAAAAAACCAACATTGCTAAAACAAAAAAGATGGTATACGCCATCTTTTTTATTTTAGATCTAAAATGGAAAAATGAAAGGGATGTTATTTGATGGCATTAAATATCGTTTTAGTGGAACCAGAAATTCCACAGAATACGGGCAACATAGTAAGAACATGTGCAGCAACAGGCACAATTCTGCATTTGGTAGGACCACTCGGATTTTCTATAGAAGATAAGTATTTAAAAAGAGCTGGCCTTGACTATTGGGATGAAGCAAAAATAAAATATTATGATAGTTTAGATGAATTTTTAAAAATTAATGACAATAATAAATTATATTACTCAACGACAAAGGCTATTAACAAGTATAGTGATATAAAATATGAGGATGACTGCTTTATATTATTTGGTAAGGAAACAGCAGGATTGCCTGAGGAACTGCTAAAGGATAACAAACAAAGTTGCATTAGAATACCTATGAAAGAGGGAATCAGGTCTCTAAATTTATCTAATTCAGTAGCTATTGTAGTTTATGAAGTACTTAGACAACAAGAGTTTATGAATTTAGAAACACAAGGGCACTTAGTTAAATTTGATTGGTAGATAATAAATTAATTAAAGTAAATTTATAAAAACTTTTTTGTATAATGTGTGATAACTATATAAATTGGGTATATTATAGTAATCTGCTTAACTTTTTTAGCTAAAATGTAGTTGTCTAAATTTATCAATGGGAAGTTGACTTTTTATTGGGAAAAGTTGAGTATTGTAAATATAGAATAACGTAGTTATTAAATATTTTAATAAGGGAGTTGTGGTCAAATTGTTAAACGAAACCAGACTTGTTAATGAATTTGTAGAGTTGGTTAAAATAGATAGCTTATCGCTTAGGGAAAGACAAATGTGTGATTTGTTAAAGAGAAAGCTTCTTGAATTAGGTTACACAGCGGTTGAAGATGATGCTGGAGAAAAAATTGGCGGTGAGTGTGGAAATATCATATGTACAATAAAGGGTTCGAAAAATGTTCCCGCTATATTATTAGCTGCACATATGGATACGGTTGTACCAGGTATGGGTAAAAAGCCTATTATAGATGGAGACATTATTAGGAGTGATGGTTCTACTATATTAGGTGGAGATGATGCTTCAGGAATAGCTATAATTCTTGAAACATTGAAGATTCTAAAGGAAGACAACATAGAGCATGGTGATATACAAATTGTCTTTACTGTAGCTGAAGAAATAGGTTTGTTGGGCGCGAAGAATTTGGATTACAGTAAAATACATGCAAAGTATGGTTTTATTTTAGATAGTGATGGCAGAATTGGATGTGCAGCTGTTAATGCTCCTTCACATAATAAAATGCACGTTATTGTAAAAGGGAAACCGGCACATGCAGGTATAGAACCTGAAAATGGCATAAGTGCCATTTCAATTATGGCTGAAGCTATATCAAATATGAAATTGGGAAGAATAGATGAAGAAACCACTGCAAACATTGGTATTATCAATGGAGGTACTGCAACTAATATTGTTTGTGACAGAGTTGAAATAGAAGCTGAAGCTAGAAGTAGACAACAAGACAAGCTTGATGCCCAGACTCAACACATGATTGAGTGCTTTGAGAAGGCAGCTGAGAAATGGAATGGGCATGTTGAACTTGATGTTCAACTTGAATATCCATCATTTAATATAAAAGTGGATGCTAATATAGTTAAAATATTGGAAAAATCAGCATCAAAAAGTGGGTTTAAATTTAAAGCAGTTGTTACTGGTGGCGGAAGTGATACAAATATATTTAATTCGAAGGGTATCGAATCAGTGGATTTAAGTATTGGAATGACAAAGGTTCATAGCGTAAATGAACAAATATCAATAACTGATATGGAAAATGCAGCATTATTCCTTATTTCAATAATAAATAATATTGAGTAAAAGTAGAGACAATTAGTAAATAGAATGAAGTGCTGAATCCATACCATCTTGTCAAGATACTAATATATCCACGAGTTTTGTGAAAATACGATGGGTTTGTATATTGATTATTGGAAATGGGGGTGATACGTATTGCAAACTACACTAAGACTATCAGAAATATCTATAAATGACAGAAAAATATTTGATGAATATTTTAACAGTGTAGATTTACAGATCTCTGAGCTAAACTTTACAAATTTTTATATATGGAGAGATTATTATGGAATAAGATACAGCATAATAAATAATTTTCTATGCATAATATCCTCTGTTGGGAATAAAATGTTTTGCTATTTTCCGATAGGTGATTATAGTAATACTGAAGACTTAAAGGTAGCAATATATACGCTTAGAGATTATTTCTACCAAATGGATTTGGAATTTGTTATGTGCCGCGTAGCTTCACAACAGATTTCTATCCTAGAGGATTTGGAAATTAAGTTTATTGCAAAAGAAGATAGGGATAACTTTGATTATATATACTCTGTACAAAAACTTTCAACTCTTTCTGGGAAAAAGTTAGATGGAAAACGAAATCATATAAATAAGTTTAAAAAGCTTCATACGTTTAAATATGAAGAAATCTCTGATAAAAACATATCAGATTGCATAGATATTTTAGAAAAATGGTCAATACAAAGAAATTATTTTGAAGATGATAGCCTTATTGCTGAAAGGAAGGCAAATCTTGATTTGTTAAACAACTATAAATTTTTAAATGTTAAAGGCGCTCTAATTAGGGTTGATGATAAGCCAGAAGCATTTACAGTAGGTGAGATGCTAAACAACAATACTGTTGTAATCCATGTTGAAAAGGCAAATTCTATGATAAATGGTCTATATCCTTTTATTAATCAGCAATTTCTTTTGAATCATTGGAATGAAACTGAATATGTGAATAGAGAACAGGATTTGGGCATTGAAGGCTTAAGAAAGGCAAAATTATCATACAACCCAATAATACTATTGGAAAAATTCACAGTAGAACTTTGTTAAAATATTAATAATTTGGCGTTTATACTATTGATAATGTTTTAAAAATAATATAAAATTATCATTGGCTAGGAAATACAAACCAATTGTTATGTTGATAAGCATTTATATGCTTGACTAATTAATAAAAATTTTAGGAGGTAACAACAATGGCAGTAAAAATGGGTATTAACGGTTTTGGACGTATTGGACGTCTTGTTTTCAGGGCTGCAATAAACAACCCTAATGTAGAAGTAAAGGGAATCAATGATCCATTCATCGATCTCGAGTACATGAAATATATGTTAACTTATGACACAGTTCATGGTAAATTTGAAGGAACTGTTGATGTAAAAGATGGAAAATTATTAGTTAACGGAAAAGAAATCGCTGTATTTGCTGAAAAAGATCCTACAGCTATCGCTTGGGGAGCTTGTGGTGCTGATTACGTAGTTGAATCAACAGGTGTATTCACTACTACTGAAAAAGCATCAGCTCACATCAAAGGTGGAGCAAAGAAAGTTATTATCAGTGCTCCTTCAGCTGACGCTCCAATGTTCGTAATGGGCGTTAATAGTGAAAAATATACTAAGGACATGACAGTTGTATCAAATGCTTCATGTACTACTAACTGCTTAGCTCCTTTAGCTAAGGTTATCAACGACAACTTCGGTATAGTTGAAGGTCTTATGACTACAGTTCACGCTGCAACTAACACTCAGAAGACTGTTGATGCTCCTTCAATGAAAGACTGGAGAGGCGGAAGATCAATTCTTGGAAATATCATTCCTTCATCAACTGGTGCTGCTAAAGCAGTTGGAAAAGTTATTCCAGAATTAAACGGTAAATTAACAGGTATGGCATTCAGAGTACCAACAGTTGACGTATCAGTTGTTGACTTAACAGTACGTCTTGAAAAAGCAGCTTCTTATGATGAAATCAAAGCAGCTGTTAAGAAGGCTTCTGAAAATGAATTAAAGGGTATCCTCGGATACACTGAAGATGCAGTTGTTTCAACTGACTTCATTCACGATGCACGTACTTCAATATTCGATGCTGATGCTGGTATCGCATTAAACGGAAACTTCGTTAAATTAGTTTCATGGTATGACAATGAATGGGGTTATTCAAACAAAGTTGTTAACTTAATCGAGCACATGGCTAATGTTGACGCTAAATAATTAATTGTTGTTAACTAAATAAGTATTTTATTAAAGGACTATATCAGGATTTTTTTATCTTGTTATAGTTCTTTTTGTTTTTCATTTTAATATTATTCTACAAATTGTTCATCAATATGGGATATAATAATATCGACATTAAAAAATAATATTGCTTCTCAATTAGAAAATAGAAAAGATATATTTAAATGAGAGTTTGTATTGCATAATAATTTGAGAAAAATGCTATAATGCCGCTTATGTTGCAAGTTAAATGCAATTCTACATTTTATGGAGTTATAGCGAATGTCACAAATTTAATCCATGATAATAATTATTACCAAGTTATAATATCTAGTTCCAATCATTAATATATTATGTTATAATGAATGTGAAATATTAGCAGATGTATTTAGAAGTTAAACAATCTTAATATAAATTAATATTCATTCTTATAGAAGCTTATAAAACTTGAATTCAATGTTGATGAATCGGTAAAGCCATTATTCATCAATGTTCTTTAATAAATTTTGAGACGAAAGTCGGCTGGGAGGTTAATATGATAGTAACACCAAAATTCCGTGGATTTATTTGTACAACATCACATCCTGTAGGCTGTGAATATAATGTTAGGCAGCAGGTAGAGTATGTTAAAAAGCAGAAGAAAATTAATGGAGCAAAAAAAGTTTTAGTTATTGGTGCTTCAACAGGGTATGGTCTTTCATCAAGAATTGCGGCTGCTTTTGGCTGTGGTGCAGCTACTATTGGTTTGTTTTTTGAAAAGCCTGCATCAGGAAATAGGACAGCTTCAGCAGGTTGGTACAATTCTGCTGCTTTTGAGAAATTTGCAAAAGAAGAGGGCTTATATGCCAAAAGTATAAATGGCGATGCCTTCTCAAATGAAATTAAGCAGCAAACTATTGAGTTAATAAAAAAAGACCTTGGTAAAATTGATATGGTTATTTACAGTTTAGCATCACCTAGGAGAACTCACCCTGAAACTGGAGAAGTATTTAATTCCGTTATTAAGCCAATAGGCCCTGTATATACATCTAAGACAGTAGATTTTCACACTGGAAAGGTTGAAAATATTACTATTGAGCCCGCTAATGAAGATGAAATTAGGCAGACTGTTGCAGTAATGGGTGGGGAAGATTGGGAAATGTGGATGGATGCACTTAAAAAAGCAGATGTGTTGGCTGAAAATGCCATAACATTAGCATATTCATATATTGGTCCTGAGATGACACATTCAGTTTATAGAGAGGGAACAATAGGAAAAGCGAAAGATGACCTAGAGGTTACAGCTTACCAAATTACTGATAAATTAAAAGATATTGATGGCAAGGCGTTCGTATCTATAAATAAAGCTGTTGTTACCCAAGCCAGTGCTGCTATACCAGTCATATCACTTTATGTAAGTATCCTGTTTAAAATAATGAAGAGCAAAAATAATCACGAGGGTTGCATTGAACAGATGTACCGCATGCTTGAAGACAGAGTGTATTCAGGTGAAATGAAGCTCGATAAAAAGGGCAGAATCTGTATGGATGATTGGGAGATGGCAGATGATATTCAAGCGGAAGTCTCAAAGCTTTGGAATGAAGTAAATAATGACAATATTACTGAAATTTCTGATGTAGAAGGCTATAGAACGGAATTTTTCAAGCTTTTTGGATTTGGTTTTGATGCTGTTGACTATAGTGCAGATGTGGATATAAATGTGGCAATTGAGAGCATTAAATAATTTTTGACGTTTACTAAAGTCAATTATGATAAAACCAAACTATCGTCCGATATCATGCGATATTTAGCCCATAGTAATTGACTTTTGTCTTACATATTGCTATTAGAGTCTCAAAATGTTATAAGTTGAGTAATAGATAAAATATTTTCGTTAAAAGGAGAAACTTATGCATAAAAAATATAATGAGCTTAAAAAGAGATTCTGTGAAATATATGGTGGCAGTGAAAATGACTTGAGAGTTTTTTCTGGCCCAGGGAGAGTTAACCTTATTGGCGAACATATTGACTATTGCGGAGGATTTGTATTTCCTGCAGCCTTAAGTCTTGATTCTACTGTAATTGCAAGGATAAATAATGATAATACTCTAAGACTTGCTGCAACAGACATTAATGATAGAGTTGAAGTAAATCTGGACAATTTGGAAAGTGCTAAAAGCTTGAAATGGGGAAATTATCAGGCAGGTGTGGCATATATGCTTAAAGATGCTGGCTATAAACTTGTCGGTGTGGATATGCTTTTCCACGATACAGTACCGTTAGGCTCTGGTCTATCATCATCAGCAGCAATTGAATTAGCTACAGCTGTAACATTATTAACACTAGGCAACGAAGTGTATGGTTTATCAAAGCCCATTGATATGATTGAAATGGCGATAATTGGTCAGAAAACAGAAAATGAATTTTGTGGTGTAAGCTGTGGAATAATGGATCAATTTGCTTCAGCTATGGGAAAAAAAGATCATGCGATGTTGTTAAATTGCGCTACGCTGGAGTATAAGTATCTGCCAATCAATTTAGGAGAATATAAAATAGTTATTGGAAATACAAAGAAAAAAAGGTCACTCGGGGAATCAAAATATAATGAAAGAGTATTGGAATGCGCTGAAGGATTAAAAATATTACAAAATTACCTAAGTAATAAAAATAATTTATGTGATATAACAACAGCTGAATTTGAACAATACAAGTCTAAAATTGAAAATCCTATAATACGAAAAAGGGTAACTCATGTTATTTATGAAAACGATAGAGTTCTAAGAGCTGTAGGAGCTTTAAATGAGAACAATATTGTTGAATTTGGAAAGCTACTTGTAGAGGCAAACGATTCAATAAGAGATTTATACGAGGTAACAGGGATAGAACTAGATACTATGACATCAGAGGCTATGAAAGTAGAAGGTGTTTTAGGAAGCAGGATGACGGGTGCTGGCTTTGGAGGCTGTACTGTTAGTATTGTTCCAGCTGAAAGAGTAGATTTGTTTATTGAACAGGTTGGAAAAAATTATAAAGAGCAAACAGGCTTAATTCCTGAATTCTATGTAAGTGAGATAAATGATGGTGCAAGAGAAATTAAGTAAATAAAATATTAAGTTAATTACAGCTCAAACCTTAAACGATAAAATATCAAATGATGATATGATATCGTTTTTTTTTGTAACATACAAAAATCATAAAGCTCTATTTTTAGTATATTAAATGGATTTGATATTTATCTTTGGGATTTAGGACTTATCTTAGGACATATATGTTTTAAAAAATAAATTGTATTTTGTATGATAAATATGAACTATAAGGAGGAAATAGTAAAGATATGTAGAATTATGTTTTAGTGCTATATATTATACAAATATAGGCAAAAAAATACTTTGCATTAACAATTTGTATAGTATACTAAAATTTAAAATTGGAGGAGTGACATATGAGTTATGAAACAGAGTACTCTCAATTTGTAGATTCTAAAGAACCATTAAGTTTATTGCAAGAAAAGGATTTTAAAGTTTATCAAGAGTGTGCGACAACATACCCACAACTCGACATTTTAAATGACCAAAATCGTCAAGATCATTTTTCAGTTTCATATGGTAAAGATCCTTTACAATGCTTGGATATTCATTATCTAAAAAATATAAATGAGAATCAAAAACCTGTAATATTCTTTATTCATGGAGGAGGATGGACTTCTGAAGACAAGAATAGTTGCAGATTTAGCGGAGCATTGGAGTGGATAAAAAAGGGATATATAGTTGTATCTATTAATTATAGGCTGGCTCCTAATGTTACTCATCCATTACAGGTAGAAGATTGTGCAAAAGCGTTGAAATGGGTATTTGATAATATAAAAGACTTTAGTGGTAACCCTAAGGAAATATGCGTAATTGGGCATTCTGCAGGCGCGCATTTAGCTGCTCTTCTTATAACGGGGGAAAAGTGGAATGAAAAATATAATGTGGATATTAGTAAAGTGAAGTGTTGGATACCTGTAAGCGGCATACATGATATAAATTTACATGAAAACTATTTACCACCTATTATTGACACATGTATCCCTGCAATGCTTGGTGATGCTGATATAAACGATTGTTCTTCTATTAATCATATTACAGGAGATGAACCACCGTGCTTAATATTACATGGAGGGGATGACTGGCTTGTTCCAATTACTAACTCAATTAAGCTGTATGAAAAGCTGATTGAGAAAAATGCCAAAAATGTTAAGTTTATTAAGGTTCCTGGATATTGGCACTTTAATATGATGCTTGGATATGATAATGAAGGTCACAAGGTAGCTGAGATAATTAATCAATATCTTGCGGAAATTTTTATTTGTAAATAGTTCAAAAAACAACAAATATAATTAAAATATAGATAAATTTAGGTTAAGTATACAGGCTTAAATTACAAAATAATAAATAATTTATATAAATTTTAAAAAAAATATTATAATGGAAGGAATTAGTAAGCAAATGTAGAATAATGAAATATAGGCTAATAATAGGTATTGCTTAAATGTAAATAATTGGATTTACTATTATATTCTTCCTATTAATATGAAATAGTTAAGTAATTATTCAATAAACTAAAAGGAGTGACTTTATGTCAGAAGATTTAAACAGCCTGTTTACGAAGAATTTATTGAACTATCAGAAGGGGCTTAGTGATTCAATATCATTTTATTGTACATTAGGTGGTTTTGCGGGAGTAGCTTTTTATGCTATTATGAAGCTTTTGGGGATAATGCCAATTTTTCAATGGATTAACTTACTCTATTTTGCTATACCTGTAGTCTTTAATGTCACGCTAATGTTTATATCTAACCAAATCTTAAAAAGGAAAGATATAGCTACATATGTAAATGTCTATAAGTATATTATTGTAAGTGTGGCATGTATAAATGACATTGCTATATCAATTTTCATACCCTATAGAGATGCATGGGGTGTAATCATATTGATATTCTTTGTGGCAGCATTTTACCTTGATAAAAAAGTAGCATTGTACGGTATAGTATTTGGCTCATTAGTAAGTATTCTTACATTTTATATTAATACATGTCCTGAAGATTTAAGTTTATCAATTGGTGACTTGACTACAAGATTACAAATGGTTAGTTTTGGTGGAGTTGCTGCATTCATAAGTGCTTGTATGGGTAAAAAGCTTCTGTACAGATCTTGTGAAAACGAATTTAATGTAAGTAAATCGCTTAATGATCTACAAATTGTGGTATCAAAAGTAAAAGAGGTTTCCAATTCTCTTTCAAAATCAAGTGAACTGATTACACAACTTGCATCTCAACAGCAAGAGGCAGCAGAGATAACAGCTGTCAATACATCTGATATCCTTACAGGCGCAGTAAATACTTCTGAAAGCGTTGAGGAGGCCACAGAGCTTATTTCAGAGCTTGTTCAGGGTACAAAACATATGAAGGAAAATACAATTAGTGTAATTAGTAACTCTGAAGAACTTAAAGATATTGCAGGAAAAGGACGTAATTCAATTGATGATGCTGTTGAAAAAATAATGAAAATTAAAGCAAGCGCCACTGCTACTTATGCAAGTGCAAAAGAGCTTGATTTAAAAGCTCAGAAAATTGATAAAATAGTGGCCTGTATACAAAGTATATCAAAGCAAACAAATTTACTGTCACTAAATGCAACGATTGAGGCTGCTAGAGCTGGAGAATATGGCAAGGGCTTTGCAGTTGTTGCAGGTGAAATAGGAAAACTTGCTGAACAAAGCCAAAAGTCATTAGATGACATAACAAAAAATTTAAGAGATATCTTCCAACATGAAAATAAAGTTGATGATTTAGTACTCAATGTAGATGAAGGTGTAGAGATAATTAACATGTCTAGGGAGTATTACCAGAATATAATTGATGCATTAAGTACAACTATTGAATCTCTTATTAGCATTAAAGATGTATCAGAACAACAACTATCACATACTGAGATGGTGAATAGCTTTATAGTAGAGGTTAACCATGCTTCAATAATGACGACAAAGAGCATTGAGGCTACAACTGCTTCAACAGAGGAAGCATTTGCTTCTAGTGAAGAATTGCTCACATCTGCTCAAGCACTTAATGATATTGCAAAGGAAATAAACGAAATGATAATAAAAATATAGGAGAGAGGTATATAATATGAGTTATGAAACAGAATATTCACAATTTGTAGATTCAAAAGAACCATTGAACTCTTTGCAAGAGAAGGATTGGGCATTCTATGGACAATGCTCAGCTACATATTCTTTCTTATATGCTTTACCAGATTCTAAACGTAAGGATTGGTTTGCCAAACCATATGGTGATGATCCATTACAAAGACTTGATATACATCATTTAAAGAAACCAGATAGAATAAGAAGACCTGTAATTGTATTTGTACATGGTGGCGGATGGACTACTGAAGACAAAAGTAATACAAGATTTTATGCACTTGAATGGATAAATAGGGGTTACACAGTTGTCTCTGTTAATTACAGGTTAGCTCCAAATGTTGTTCATTCATCTCAGGTAGAAGATTGTGCGATTGCATTAAAGTGGGTTATTGATAATATTAAGGATTATGGTGGCGATCCAAATAGAATAGCATTAATAGGTCATTCGTCAGGTGCTCACTTGGTAGCTCTTCTTGTGACAGACAGGAAATGGCATGAGCAATATGATATTGATATAAAAAAAGTTAAGTGCTGGATACCAGTAAGCGGTATATTTGATTTTAACTTAAAAGAGAATTATTTACATCCTCTTTTAGAATCTTCAATATTTGCTATGCTAACTGAAGATAAAAAGAAGGATTGCTCACCTATTTCTCAAGCAACTGGAAAAGAGCCACCATGCTTGATATTACATGGAGGAGACGATTGGCTTGTTCCTCGCAGTAATTCTATTAATATGTATAACAAGCTTGTAGAAAAAGGTACTAAGGATGCTCGATTACAAATTGTACCTGGATATTGGCACTGCAATATGATGCTGGGTTATGACAAAGAGAAGCATAAGCCTGCTGAGATAATTAATGCATATCTTGAAGAAATTTTACCTTCTAACATATAAACTATAATTTATTTGATTTTCTATTTATAAAAATTAAACCTGGAATAATGTAATTTACCCTTTGGAGTATGTACATTAATTCAGGTTTTATTTTTGGCTATTAATTTTTTATTTGAGAATTAAGAAACAATACTGAAAATTTATCATGAGTTTATTGAGAATGTCGTCTTGTGTTATATAAAGAATATTTATAATATATTATGCAGCGAAAGTATCCCTTTCTTTGGTTTCTACAACTGAAGTGGCATTTAAAGAATCTACATAGTCTATAACCATTTGATTAAACTCTTTGGCCTTCTGGAATATAAATACGTGTCCTGCATTTTTAATAACCTTAAATTCTGAGTTTGCAAATTTTTCTTTTAGTTCAAGTGAATCATCGTAAAAACAAAAATCTTGTTTACCAACAACTATAAGTGAAGGAATATCATATTTGCCTAAAAACGCGTAGTGATCTCCTTGTACAACTACTTTCCACCATTTTCTAAATTCGGTACCACTTATTTTTAAAGTTTCATTAAGGAAGAATTTCCTTGACTTCTCATGCGCTTTACCTGGAAGCATCATATACCCCATCATTTTAAGATAAGTGTTCGTTGAGAAAATTTTAAGAAAAATTCTATCTGCAAAACTATTAACAAATTTGGTTAAGTAGTTTGTTTTACATATAGGACTTGCAAATATACATGAAATAATCCTTTCAGGGAATAATTCACAAAAATACTGTTGAATTATGGTGCCTAGGGAAAGTCCACAAATATGTGCTTTTTCAATTCCAAGCTCATCCATTAACAACCTCAAATAATTTGCCATAATGCTTCCATTATACTTTTGATAATCATTAAGTGCAGATGAATTTCCATGACCTATAAGATCAACATTAAGTACTCTAAAATGTTCGTTGAAATCTCCCATTTGGTTTTTCCAACATCTTGTAGAACCAGATACACCATGAATTAGAACTAACCAATCTCCATCAGATTTTCCAGAAATCTCATAGTAAATTTTTTGATTTCTAATGTCTGCGTAGTTTTTTAATGTTTTTTGCATATCGCTCCCCTCAATCACTTCAAATTTTTGCAAATTTTTAACCATTTCTTATTCCTCCTCTAAATTTTTTAGTAATAAAGTTAAAAAGGTTAAATTGCAATTTGTTTAATTATTTACCTTACAAGAGTAAATAAGTTCTTTAGTTAACCTATATTTCATATCATAGTTATATTATACATGATATGTAAAAAAAGTCAATAAGGAAAACGACAAATTATATAAGGAATTTGCAAAAAATGTGAAAAAAGTGACAAAATTTGATTTGATTCGCAATCCAAAATCACAAATATAAGTAAAATGTCGAAATTGAAAGAATATATAAAAGTGGAGGTGTGAAAATCTATTTAAGAATTAGTAATCACGATGGAATACTTTAGAGTAATATGTAGATAGTTCTTAGTTAGTACTAACCTTAACCAGATACTTCTATTATATATTTTAGGTAAAAAAAATCAGAGCAGGTGTTTTATAAAGGATAGACAAAACCTGCTCTAATAATTAATGAAAGTTTTCTATTGTAAGCTAGTTATTTTCATGTGTTTTTTACTTGCTGAACGGAAAAAATCTATAACTATATTGTTGAATTCATCGGGTTTTTGGAAAATAAGCACATGTCCCACATCTTTTATTATTTTAAATTCACAATTAATATATCTTTCTCTTAAGGCCAGTGCATCATTATAGAAAAAGAAATCATTCTCACCTACAATAATGAGAGAAGGTATGCTGCATTTGGAGGTATAGTGAATATGATCGCCTTTCATTCCTAATTTCCACCATTTTAAGAATTCATCGTTCTTCATCTTTGTCGTTTCAATAAGAAAAAATTTACGAGACCTTTCATGTGTTTTTCCTGGAAGCATTAAGTATGCCATAAATTTTAAATACGTATTCTTATTGAATATCTTTAAATATATTTTCCCTACAAAGCTATTCACGAAAGCTGTTATATAATTTGACTTACTGGCTGGACTAGTAAATACATTTGATATTACTCTTTCGGGGAACATTTCACAAAAATATTGTTGTATAATTGTACCTAAGGACAGACCGACTATATGAGTTCTATGAATATTCAGTTCATCTAGCAAAATTCGAATATGGTTTGCAATGATTTCACCGCTATAAAGATCTGTGACAAGAGTGCCTGAATTGCCATGTCCAGCAAGGTCTATATTTAATACTTTGAAATGTTTATTAAATTCATTTATCTGGTATTTCCAGCATCTTGTAGATGCTGCTATTCCATGTATTAATAATAACCACTCAGCTTCTGAGTTGCCGGATATTTCGTAATATAAATTGTACCCACAACTGTTTGAATACATATTAACCTCCTTGAGCCATAAGATAGGCCACAAAATTATAAATAAAACTAAAATTTATTGAATACCACTATTTGACAGCATGTCCTAGTATCTATCTAGAATTGATATTAGAATAACTAGCTGGTTATATTAAATTGATTAAATTAAATTCAAAATGTTCCTAGAATTTTAACTTAATGTAATAAAATAAAAAGTGGGAGGTTGACATAATAAATGCATATTTGTGTAAAATAATGTGCATTTCTTTGATGTTCTTGTGCAAAATGTTGAGCATGGGCATATTTATGACGCTAATAAATTTTGCAGCAAAAGTCTGATTCTTGCTTTGCTACGGCTCAATCTAGACTTAATAGTTCCTTCTTTCATTTTAAATTTTTTAGCTAATTCCTTATAACTCATTCCGTCAAAATAATAAGCAAAAATGATATCTCTGCTACAAGGATCAAGAATATTGCTGATCTTTTCTTTTAAATATCTTTCATAATCATCGTTGACACATGCTTTTTCAGGAAGTAATGTATTACATTGGAAATCCCCAAGGTACTGATCTATTCTGTTAACTTCATATTCAATAGAAATTTCCCTTTTCTTTTTGTTGTACTTTTCCAACGCTTTATTACGAGTAATTGTACATAACCAGTAAGGGAGTTTATCCATGTCTCTTAATTGATTAATGTTTTCTACAGCCTTTATAAATGCATCATGTACAACATCCTCCGCGTCATAGTGATTTTTCAATATACTATAAGCTAATCTATAAAGTTTATTTTCGATAACAATAAACTCATGCTGAAAATTATTTATATTTGACTCACTGTCCATAATATTCTCCATTAACTGTGTTTAAATGGGTGATGGTTTAATATGTAGAAATGTTCCTCATATTTTCAATTTATGTAGATATATGTATGACATAGATATTGAAAAGGTAGAGAATAAGCATTTTATTTACAATTTATGTAAAAATACAAATTAAGGTGGAAAATAATGTATGTATAAAAGCTATTTTTATTTAATCTATTCTGTATAAGTGAGTTTGTTGGAAAGTTGAGACATTAATTACTATTTAGCCACTTAATAGAGATTTGAATATCAAAACGCTATATATTGTACTAAAAAAAATCAGTTCCAAGCAATACTTTGATAAAGTATTCAACCATTGGCTTAGATTTTTTAATTAGTTTGTTCTGGTCTATGTAAAAATGCTCTTGCACAATGTATTGCTGTGTTGCTGAAACTTGTTAGTAACACTCATACTTGAGTTGTAATTTGAGTATTATATAAATCATTATTGAGTTTTTTGTTAATTTACTCACAAACTATTGAAATAACTTAGAAAAAGAGGTAAAATTACTTTGGTTAATTCGATGAAAATGTGGATAATATACAATATTAAGGACATTTGTCTAAATTTTAGAATCAATAAAAAATAAATTATATAGGAGCGTGAAGTTAATGAATAAGAAGACAATTGAAGACATTGACGTAGCAGGTAAAAAGGTAATAGTTAGAGTAGACTTTAATGTACCATTGGATGCAAATGGAAATATTACTGATGATAAGAGAATTGTTGGAGCACTTCCTACTATTAAATACCTTGTTGACAAGGGAGCAAAAACTATTCTTGTTTCACATTTAGGAAGACCAAAGGATGGATTTGAAGATAAATATAGCATGAAGCCTACAGCAGTTAGGCTAGGTGAGTTACTTGGTAAAAATGTTATTATGGCAAAAGACGTTATAGGAGAAGACGCTAAAGCTAAAGCTGTTGCTTTACAATCAGGCGAAGTGCTTATGCTTGAGAACGTTAGATTCCATAAAGAAGAAACTAAGAATAACGCAGATTTTGCAAAAGAACTAGCTAGTATGGCTGAAATATTTGTTAATGATGCATTTGGTACAGCTCACAGAGCTCACGCTTCTACTGCAGGACTAGCTGATTATTTACCAGCAGTTTGCGGATTCCTTATAAAGAAAGAAATTGAAATAATGGGTAAAGCTTTAGCAAACCCAGCTAGACCATTTGTTGCTATATTAGGTGGTGCAAAAGTTTCTGATAAGATTGCAGTTATTGAAAACTTAATTGATAAAGTTGATACATTGATAGTTGGTGGAGGTATGGCTTATACTTTCCTAAAGGCTAAAGGATATAACATAGGAACATCAATCTGTGAAGAAGACAAGATAGAGTTAGCAAAGAGCTTAATGGAAAAGGCAGCAGCGAAGGGTGTTGATTTATTACTTCCTACTGATAATGCAATTGCTAAAGAATTTAATAATGATTCAGAAAAGCAGATTGTTGCATCAAATGCAATGCCAGATGGTTGGATGGGATTGGATATTGGACCTGCTACTATCGAAAGCTATGCTACAGCTATAAAGAATGCAAAGACAGTTATTTGGAACGGACCTATGGGAGTATTTGAATTTTCAAACTTTGCAACAGGTACAAAAGAAGTTGCTAAGGCACTTGCAGAATCAGGTTCAATTTCTATAGTTGGTGGTGGAGATTCAGCTGCAGCAGTTGAGCAATTAGGATTTGCTGATAAGATTACACATATTTCAACTGGTGGCGGAGCTTCATTAGAATACTTAGAAGGAAAAGTTCTTCCAGGTATAGATGTTCTTATGAGTAAGTAATAATTTTAACAGATATTTTTTATAAACGTTTTTACGTGGTATATATAGTTTCAAATCCGAAGAATAGAATTTTTTTAACAGATATCTTTATGAATACTGTAAAATTTATTAATATAAAAAAGGAGTATTTAAAATGGGTAATAGAAGAACAATTGCAGCAGGTAACTGGAAAATGAATAAAACTGCATCAGAAGCAGTTGAATTTGTAAATGCATTAAAAGCAAATGTTGCAGATACTGCATCAGAAGTAGTTGTTGGCGTTCCATTTGTGTGCTTGCCAGGTGTTGTTGCAGCAGCAAAGGGATCAAATATAAAGGTTGCAGCTCAGAACATGCACTGGGAAGAAAATGGAGCTTTTACAGGTGAAGTTTCTGGACCAATGCTTGCTGATTTAGGTGTTGACTATGTAATAATTGGACACTCAGAGAGAAGAGAATACTTTGGTGAGACTAATGAGACAGTTAATAAAAAGGCTCTTGCTGTATTTAAGTATGGAATGACTCCTATCATCTGCTGTGGTGAAACATTAACACAAAGAGAACAAGGCGTTACTGCTGATCATGTAAGATACCAGATAAAGGTTGCATTACTTGGACTTACAGCTGAGCAAGTTAAGCAGGCTGTTATTGCATATGAGCCAATTTGGGCTATTGGAACAGGAAAGACTGCTACTAACGAGCAGGCAAATGAAGTTTGCGCAATTATCAGAAATACTGTAAAAGAACTTTATGGAGAAGACGTTTCGAACGCTACTAGAATTCAGTATGGTGGAAGCGTTAACGCTAAAAATGCTGCTGATTTATTCGCTATGTCAGATATTGATGGTGGACTAGTTGGCGGAGCAAGCCTAAAAGTTGATGATTTCACAGTTATAGCAAAAGCATAAAATTTTCTGTATAGTTTTAGCTGATAAAATATTTACCTATTTTAGCTGAAATTTACTTATAGATTTTAATAACATGAATTCTCAGGTTTTAAATTAAATATGAATTAATTGACCCTCCGGCAGGCTCTGGGGGGTCAACTTGTATAAATGCAAGTCTGTTTATATGACGTAAGTTTCAAATAGAAATTGCAAGTCTTCTTATAGGATAAGGCTGAAAGAAATATGAAAGATAAATGAAGAAGGTACCAAGCCCATGCCATTTCTGTCAGAGAAATGCACATTTCTTTGATGTTCTTGTGCGAAATGCTGGGCATGGGCATAAATATGAAGGAGAAAACTATATGGAAAAAAAATTAGTAACATTAATGATTCTGGATGGTTTCGGAAACAATCCTAAGGCTGAAGGAAATGCTATTAATGCAGCCAATAAGCCAAATTTAGATAGCTACATGGCAAAATGTCCTAATACTATAGTTCAAACAAGTGGTATGGATGTTGGACTTCCAGATGGACAAATGGGTAACTCTGAAGTAGGACATACAAACATCGGTGCTGGCAGAATAGTTTATCAGGAGTTAACTAGAATTACAAAGTCAATTATTGATGGAGATTTCTTTGAGAAAGAAGAATTCTTAAAAGCAATAGAAAACTGTAAGGCAAATAACTCAAAGCTTCATTTGTTTGGATTATTGTCTGATGGTGGAGTACACAGCCACAACACACATTTATATGGCTTGGTTGAACTGGCAAAAAGAAATGGCTTGAAGGATGTATTTATTCACTGTTTCTTTGATGGAAGAGATGTTCCACCTGATAGTTCAAAGGTATATACTGAAGAGTTGGAAGCAAAGCTTGCTGAAATAGGAGTTGGAAAAATTGCTTCTGTAATGGGCAGATATTATGCTATGGATAGAGATAATCGTTGGGAAAGAGTACAGCTCGCTTATGATGTTATGGTTCTTGGAAAAGGATTGACAGCAAAATCTGCTGTAGAGGCTGTAGAAGCATCCTTTGCTCGTGAGGAGTATGATGAGTTTGTTAAACCAACAGCAATTGTTGAAAATGGAAAGCCTGTAGCTACAATCGGAGCAAATGATTCAGTTATATTCTTTAACTTCAGACCTGATAGGGCTAGAGAAATAACAAGAACATTTGTAGACTCAGAATTTAAAGGCTTTGAAAGAGCAAATGGTTTATTCCCACTATGTTTTGTATGTATGACACAGTATGATAAATCAATGCCTAATGTATCTGTTGCATTTAAGCCACAAACTCTAGAAAATACTTTTGGAGAATATATCAGCAGACTTGGTTATAGACAGTTAAGAATTGCTGAAACTGAAAAATATGCACATGTAACTTTCTTCTTTAATGGTGGTGTTGAGGCTCAGTATGAAGGTGAAGACAGAGCACTTATACCTTCACCCAAGGTTGCTACTTATGACTTAAAGCCTGAAATGAGTGCTTATGAAGTTGCTGAAGAGGCTGTAAAGAGAATAGATTCAAAGCAATATGATGTAATTATATTGAACTTTGCCAATTGTGATATGGTTGGACACACAGGCGTATTTGATGCAGCAAAGGTAGCCGTTGAAGCTGTTGATGCGTGTGTAGGTAAGGTTGTTGATGCGGTTACTGCTCAAGGAGGAGTGGTTCTTATAACAGCAGACCACGGAAATGCAGAGCAGATGGTAGATTACGAAAATGGTGGAGCTTTTACAGCACATACTACTAATGCGGTGCCATTGATTGGAATAGGTTTGGGTGATGCTAAGCTAAAAGAGGGAAAGCTTGCAGATTTAACTCCAACGATTTTGGACATAATGGGTGTAGATAAGCCAGCAGAAATGACTGGAATATCATTATTAATAAAATAAAGTGCAGCGCTAAAAAATGGGGAATCGTTTTTTTATATTTAGGAAATTTATTTATTTTTAACTCAACTTATTAACATAAAAAGTCTATCACTTAGAGGGATTTTCCGTTGATAAGTGTCCCATACCTACAGTTTTAAACTTGGAAAGTTTAGTTTTTTATTTGTAAAATGTAGAATAAAATCAATTTAGCCACTCTGTTCATTTTGGACTGAGTGGCATTTTATTTCCTTACAGAAGGATAAAAAGTACATTTATAGAAATAAATAGTATTTATTCTTAGGGGGATGTATTGATGAAAAAACCTTCAAGATTTATTTTACATATAAAACGATTATCTAAAGAAAATAAAAAACTCGGAACTCTTTTAAATTATATTTATAAGATTTTTAAGTCTTCATATGTTCGAACTTTAGTTAATTTTATAGTTACTACTGTATTTTCTATTCAAATGAAATTAGCAGATTTTAATACATTTAAATTTAATCAATTGGAATTTTATCAAGACAAATGGCATATACTAATAACATGTGTGTTTATTGTAGTGTTTAATTGGATAACAATTTTAATTGATAGCTATCAGAGATATCAGGAGAAATTTGTTAAGTGTGTAAAGGAAATTGTTAATAGAGAAACCGTTATAAATGATACGATTGGTAAGAAACTCTACGAAATTACAAAATGTATATCTTCAAAATCAAGTTCAATCCCTATGAAATCTGATTTTGTAAATTTTAGTTATCAGGATGTAGCAGCACTTGTTTGCCACAATATTTATGATGCTATTAAAGCTTCAACTGATATAGATTCTCATCAGGTTTCATTAATGCAACGGTTTAAAGAGAAAAAAACAGGGGTAGAATATATAAAAATGATAAGTTATGGAAATGCAAATCAAATAACACCAAATATATTTGATAAGCATTTTTATCTTAATTATGATCATAACTATTTTCATGTAAAAATATTTAATGAAAATCAGAATAATATTTTTATTTTGAAAAATGCTGAAGAGATAAAAAAACAATTGGTATATGGGAAAAGGACTAATAAAGATGACATTGTACAATACATTGCAATTCCTGTAATATGTGAAGATCAAGGTATTGTATCATTATTACAAATAGAAATAAAAGAAAATATGCTAATTGGAAGGACAAAGGAAGAAATACGGGAGTTTGTCAAACCATTTATGGCATATATACATTTACTCACAGTGAGTTACTATCAAGAGCAGCTATTTAAGGTTTTAGCTAAAAAGTTTGACATTTTAAAAAAAGTAAGGAAAAAAGAAAAGCTTATTTAGAAGGGATGGGCAAAATATGAGCAATATTATGGGGAAGTTAATACTAATACCGCCCCAAAAGATTAGTGATATTGAATATACTGATTTGAATTTTATACCTGAATATACTGATTTTATACAGGATCATAAAACATTTGAAAACCGTAGACAGCAAATTATAGATGAGTATGAAAAGGAACTGCACAATTTAAGGAACAATTCTATGAAGGTAATATAGAGTTCATAAATAATTGTGAAAGCTCTCGGAATCACTATCTGGGAGTCTCTTTATATTGTTTTAAAAATGACTTTGCAAATTAAGTATATAATGTATCTAAGTATATAATGTATCTAAGTATATAATTTTATCTTAGTATGTAATTTATCAAATTACGTATAATATATAAGAAGTTATACCTGACCAATTATACCAAAATCGTTTATTATTAGTAATTAAGGGTATTATAATATTAGTTTATATAAAAAAGATAAATGGATTACGTTAATAACAGTAATGTATTAATGTTATTCTAAAAAATACCTGAAGGGAGAAAAAAGAAGAATATGAAACAATATATTGCTATTGAAAGTGTATTTGCTAGAGAAATACTTGATTCTAGAGGAAACCCAACTGTTGAGGTTGAGGTTATCGCTGAAGGTGGTTATATAGGACGAGCTTCAGTACCATCCGGTGCATCAACTGGTGCTTTTGAGGCAATAGAATTAAGAGATGAAAATAATGACAGATACATGGGTAAGGGCGTTGAGACAGCAGTTGGAAATGTAAATAATATAATTGCACCTGAAGTAGAGGGTATGAACTTATTCGATCAGGTTGCCATAGATAAGCTAATGATAGAATTAGATGGTACACCTAATAAGGAAAGACTGGGTGCGAATGCAATTCTAGGAGTATCACTTGCAGTCGCAAAGGCTGCTGCCGAAGCATTAGGACTGAGTTTATATCAATATATAGGCGGTACAAATTCAAAGACTCTACCAGTTCCGATGATGAACATAATTAACGGAGGTAAACATGCTGACAATAGTGTAAACATACAAGAATTTATGATTATGCCTGTTGGCGCTGAGAGCTTTAAGGAGGCACTCAGAATGTGTGCAGAGGTATTCCACAATCTTAAAAAGGTATTACAAAGTAAAGGTCTTAGTACCGCGGTTGGAGATGAAGGCGGTTTTGCACCAAACTTAGAGACTGATGAGCAAGCAATCAAAGTTATTATAGAAGCAATAACTAAGGCTGGATATAAACCTGGTGATGACTTTAGAATAGCTATAGATGCTGCTGCAACAGAAATGTATCAAGATGATGGATCTTATTTCTTCTGGAAAACAAATATTAGAAAGACAAAGCAAGAAATGGTTGATTATTGGGCTGAATTAGCCAATAAATATCCAATTATATCTCTTGAAGATGGAGTCGCAGAAGAGGATTGGGAGGGCTGGAAGCTGTTAACTGAAAGGCTAGGGAAAAAGATTCAGCTAGTAGGTGATGATTTATTTGTAACAAATACAAGAAGGCTTGAAAAGGGTATAAAAATGGGAGTTGCAAACTCTATTCTAATTAAGGTAAATCAGATTGGAACCTTAACAGAGACACTAGATGCAATTCAGATGGCAAATAGGGCTGGGTATACTGCTGTTACATCACACAGATCAGGTGAAACAGAGGATGCAACTATTGCCGACATTGCAGTAGCAACAAATTCAGGACAAATAAAGACTGGGGCACCTTCTAGAACTGATAGAGTGGCAAAGTATAATCAGTTACTTAGAATCGAAGAGGAGCTAGGTGAAGTTGCCGAATACCCTGGACTTAATGCATGGTTTAATCTTAAATAGGAGAGTGAAAGCATACAGTAAGTATATAGTTTGTGAAAACATGCTTCAGAATATATTGTATTTGTGACAGACTAAATAGTAACATTTTTTCTAATAAAACGAATAAAAAACAAGAGTATAGGCTTGTTTTTTATTCGTTTATATGCTACAATTTATTAAGTCAATTGCGGTTTAAAGTATTTGTATTTTAAGTAGTTATATTTGCTTTGAACACACGGTTTCTGTTTAAAAGCTATTATTAATAAATAGGCTTTAGCTGGATAGTAATTGGCTTTGTATATTTTAGGAGGTGTTTTTAATTGGTAATTGCAAAGTGGATTGTTAATATAGTACACATTCTTCTTGCTCTTTCACTTATAGTTATTGTATTACTTCAGTCTGGAAAGCAAGCTGGTTTATCTGGTTCAATTGCAGGTGGAGCAGAGACTTTCTTTGGAAAAAATAAGGGGCGTACAGTTGATGCATTACTTTCTAAGTATACTGCTGTTGCTGCAATTTTATTTTTAGCAACTTCAGTTGCTCTCTTCATTTTGATGAAGTATTAAGATTAATCTAGTGTTTTTTAGAAATGTGAGCCCAGGAGTACTCAAATGTGCACTTGGGCTTTTTGTTGTAATTTTAATATTATCTTAATTGTAATGTTGATTTTTTAATAAATTGGATATTTATATAGTTAGACAGTTCAACGGAGGGAACATTATGACTAGGGATGAAGCTCTGGAAGAATTAAAAATTAGGCTAACAAATAAATATATGTTGCAGCATTCAATAGTTTCCGAGGCAATAATGGAAGAGTTTGCAGTATATTATCATGATGATATTGAGTTATGGGGTATGGCTGGATTATTGCATGATATTGATTATGAGAGAACAGTTAATAAACCTGAATTACACGGAGCTTTGGGAGCTGATATTTTAGAAAATTTAGATATTGACGAAACCATTGTTTACTGTGTAAGAGCACAAAATGATATTCTCGGTATTCCACGAAATAGGCAAATAGATAAAGTATTATATTTAGCAGACCCTATTTCTGATTTGATAATTAAAAATGCATCTACACTTGAAAGTAAGAAAATATCTGAGGTCTCAGCAGAAGCTGTTTTAAAAATGATCCCAGAGGAAGTTTTTTTTGGAGTTTCAGGTCATATTAAAAAGAAATATCTTGAAGAACTGAATTTATCATTAGAGCAGTTTATCAATATTTCAATAAAAGCTATGCAAGTAATTCCAAAAGAATTTATAAATGCTGAGCAAAAGTAACAGGGCTTAAATAATAGCTATTTCTCTCTGGCTTAAGTTAATGGTACTATTGGGTAGAACAGACAACTTAAAATTAATAATTATAAAAAGTTACTGGATTGTAACTTTTTTTTTGCTATTTTGTAACTCATTAGTTTTCAAAAATATATATAATAATGATACAATAAATGTAACATGAAAATTTCTATGGTGTGAATAAACTTAGCCAGTGTATGAGAGGGTCGATTGGTGAAAGATGTGAAAAAATATTATATTCTGATTGCAACAATATTGTCGATAATGTGTTTGGTTTTAGTGTTTTATTTAAATGGTGCGGAAAGTTTCTCGCATAAAAAAGATTACATTTATACTAACACTAGTCAAAATATAGATAATACTTCTAGAACACAAACTATATATAAATCAGAGCCAAATATAAGCGGCTATGATTTATTTTTAACAGATAAGTTTAAGAATCAAGAACAAACATCAATTAATAATAACTCACAAAAAGTAAATGATACTCAAAAAGTATTTGATGCTGATTCAAAAATCGAAGTGAATAATCAGTCTGTGAGTAAAGACAATAACGAAGAGAATAATCAGTCTGTGAGTAAATCCGATAATGAAGGCGGAGATAAGATTGAAAGTGATACTAAGATAAAAAATAATAAAGATGAAAATACCGATTCCCAAAAATATATAAAGAGAAAAATCGATCCTAAGAAACCCATGATAGCATTGACCTTTGACGATGGACCCCATTACAAGTACACTAATAAGATACTTGATTATTTAGAAAAGTATAATGGTGCAGCTACATTCTTTGTTTTGGGCAGTAACGCTGAAAAGAATAAGAAAGTAATAAAGAGAATCGCTGAGAGTGGTAATGAGATTGGTAATCATACATATGATCATAAGCAACTGACTAAATTGAGTGGCGAGGAAATAACCGATGAAATAACTAAGACTGCGAATATATTAGAAAAAATCACTGGAGTTAAACCAAATTTACTTAGACCTACATATGGCAGTGTTAATGATAATGTAAAGTTGTATTCTGATGCACCTCTTATATTGTGGTCTATAGACACTCTTGATTGGAAAAGCAGGAATAAAAATAAAGTAGTCAATGCAGCTTTAAAAAAAGTTAGAGATGGTGATATTATCCTAATGCATGATATATACGAAACAACCGCAATGGCTGCTGAAGTGATTATAAAAGAATTGTGTTCTCGTGGATATCAGCTTGTTACAATAAATGAGCTTTATGAAGCAAAAAGTATTAATCTGGAAAAAGGATATAAATACACATTTGCGCGCTAATACATATACATAAGGGGGGAGCGAGTTCATGCTATTTCTAACAACGAATTGCACTTTTACTTGATATTCTTGTGAGAAATGTTAGGCATGGGCGCATTTATGGGGAATAAAATCCTTATTATTGAAGATGAGGAGAGCATAAGAGGATTTCTAAAAATCAACTTTAAAAAACATGATTTTTTAGTCAGTGAAGCTGCTTCAGGTGAAGAAGGCCTAAGTAAAGCTAGGGCTGAAAAACCTGATGTAGTTTTATTAGATGTTATGCTTCCTGGAATTGATGGGTTTGAAGTCTGTGAACTTCTGAGAAAAGAGTTTGCTGATATAGGAATAATTATGCTTACTGCTAAAGGGCAGGATATTGATAAAATTAAAGGTTTAGAGAATGGCGCAGATGACTATGTCCTTAAACCCTTTAATACTATGGAACTAATTCTACGAACTAATTCATTGCTTAGAAGAATTGGTTTAAAAGATAATGTTGAAAGGAAGGAAAACATATATAGTAACGTGTTCCAGCTGGATTTTTACTCACAAAGAGTGTATAAGAATGGAAAGGAAATTTTACTGACACCAAAAGAATTTTTGCTTTTAAAATTATTTATTGAAAATCAAAATAAAGCATTTACAAGAGATGAGCTTTTAGATAAAGTGTGGGGCTATGATTTTGCAGGAGATACAAAGATAGTAGATGTAAATATTAGAAGACTTAGGAGTAAAATTGAAGATAAAAATTCGCAAACAATGTATATTGAGACTGTTTGGGGAACTGGGTACAGATGGAGAAAGGAAAAGTAGATGATTTTTAGTAGGCAAAATAAAAAAGATACTTGTCCGAAAAGTATAAGAACCAGATTGGTTGCAAATTTTATATTTGTCATACTTATAAGTGTTTTAGTATTTGAAGCGTTGTTGATATATTTTACACGTTTTTATTTTTATAATAATGTTGAAAGTATTTTAACTAATCAAATTAAGACTACATCTGATTTTTATACTCAATATTATTCCAATGTTCCATTAGAAGTAAACATAGTTGATAATGCTGAAATATTCTGGAAGCAAACAAATGCAGAGGTTCAAATACTGCAATTTTCTGGAGAAGTGATTCTTGACTCTGAGGGAGTTATTCACAAAGAATTAGTAAAAAGTGATGATTTTAATGCTGCATTAAAAAATGAAAAGGGTGTATGGACAGGAAGCAAAAATAATAGCAGGGAACATATTATGGCAATATCTTATCAACTAAAATCAGACACTGGTGGTGTAGGAGTTTTACGGTTTATAACTTCACTTGATGAAATTGATTCAATAATTATGAATATTTCATTATTATTTATATGCATTGGTTTTTTTGTAATAATGCTTGCTATTATAATGAGCGTTTTGTTTGCTCATAGTATTGTCAGGCCCTTAAAAGATGTGACAAGTGCTGCTGAATTAATGGCGTCGGGTAATCTGGAGGTAAGAGTAAATAAGGACAGAAATGATGAAATAGGCAGACTTGCTGATACATTAAACTACATGTCTAAGGAAATTCAAAATAGGGATAATGTAAAAAACGACTTTATATCAATGGTTTCACACGAATTGAGGACTCCATTAACCTCAATTAAGGGATGGGCCGATACTATTATTGATGATGATTATAATGACAGAGAAATACTTGATGATGGTATGAATATTATTATAAAAGAATGTGACAGACTTTCAAAGATGGTTGAAGGGTTGTTGGATTTTTCTAGATTCATTTCAAGTAAGGATGAGATAAAGAAGGAAGAAACTGATATTGCTATAATTGTTGATTATATTAAGAAACAAATGAGCAAAAGGGCAATAAAAGAAAGAATTAATTTTAGTGTTACTTGCGAGAACTTACCGACAATTAATATAGACAGGAATAAGATAAAGCAGGTTTTGATAAACTTAATCGGGAATTCGTTACAGTTTACACAGCCTGGAGGAAGTGTATCACTCAGAGTATTTAGAGATGAAGAGTGGTTAGTTTTTCAAGTTCGAGATAATGGATGTGGAATAAGTGGTGAGGAACTTCCTCTTGTTAAAGAAAAATTCTTTAAAGGGAAAACCAGTAAGTCACAGACAGGACTAGGGCTTACAATATGTGATGAAATTATTAAGACTCACAATGGAAGCCTAAATATAAAAAGCCAATTAAATGAGGGAACGGTTGTGGAAGTTAGGCTTCCATATCAGTAAAGAAATTTATGAGATAATAGTTCTTTTCTAACTACAGAAACTAAAAGTGGTTTTTGGGAAAGTGTACAATTAATTCGTGCATATTGCATTTTCGAAATATAAAAACTTAATGGTTTTGTTTAAGTGTATGAATCAGTTTTAAAAGGGTTTATTAATTTTAGTGCCAAAAGTGGGTTTAGGAGGTAAAGATTGAAAAATAAATTTGTTCAAACTTGGTGTGTTTTGAAACCACAAAATTCACAAGTTTTTTTTGCTTGTGTGCGTGAAATAAGAAAAATCAATAAACTACCTATTCTTTTAATAGGTATATTTATTTTATCTGGTCTTTTATCAGGCTGTTCAAGTAATGAGTTTAATATAGAGGGTACAATAAAACCGCCTGAGAATGGGAATGTAGCTATTTTGGGGACATGGAAGATTGAAAAATATATATCTATATTAAAAGGAGATAAGGATTCTAATGAAGATGAAGAGAGCAATCAAAAAAAATATATAGGTAAAGAAGCTATCTTTGATAATGAAATAGGTGTAATAGGAATAGATGTATGTACAAATCCAGATTATAAGGTAATCAGAACTTCATCTGACACCTTTCTAAAAAGCACATACCAGCTTAATAATGAGAGGTTGGGAATTCCAAAAGAAAAGGTTAACGTAGTAACAATTTTTACAGCGAATAAATTTTTTAACCAATTGATTGTTACTGATGATATGACAGCATATATTTATTTAGATAACGGATTTCTAGTTTTAAAGAAAATATCTAGTTCTGTAGATGAGAAGATTAAAAAAAGTAGCGTTGTAAAAGCTGAAGTAAATAATTACGTTGAGGAATTTGAAGAGGATCCATTATTAAGATCTGGAGTTTTAATTGGTATACGGTCTGAAGACAATACATACTGCACTGTCTGGATTTATTCAAAAAACAGAGAAATAAAAGCAGTAAGCTCAAGGGAACAGTTATTGGTTCCTAGATCTCATGGTTTCTGGGAGGTAGGGGTTATTCCAAATATGAACCAAAGCATTTATGCTATACCATTTGTTAATTCCCATTTACAGCAGATTCCTAGAGATGAGGGTAAAAGTAATATTCTTGTAGACAAGCCAAGGGCAAAAATTTTATTTGTCGGTAATGATTATATTGGTATAGAGCATAAGTCTAATTTTAATGTTTTACCTATAGAAAATATAGGAGCAGACAAAAAGGTGGCTATTTCTGATATTATAAATGATAGTTCCTTCAATGTATCAAATGAATTTAAACAATCCCGTCAAAGCTATGTTTCAACGCTTGAAAGTGATAAGCTGAAAAACATTATAGGGGAATGTAACGAAGAAAATTTCACATTAAAAAGGCGTAATGGGCACTGGATAATGAAGAGTAGACTATATTTTAACGAAGTCTATAACGGTCAGGAATATGAGGATTTTGATGTGAATTTATTAGTGCCGACAAATCTTATACACTATGATGAAATGGATATTCCATGGAATAACATAAAATCTAAGCTTCCTTGGACTACTGATGCATATATGTCACCTAATAAAGATATTGCTATACTTGTATCCCGTGATAGTCTGAATATATATCCTGTTCAAAAAAGGAGTATAATAAATAAGCAACTGATGAAAATACCGTTATCAGAAAAAGATACTGTTATTATGGCAGAGTGGTCTATAGGGAAGTATGCTGATATCTGGGCTAAATTTGTTGAAAAGATATTTACCGATATGCGAACAGAACCATAAATACGAAAATTGCCCAAAATTTCGAACAGAATTATGAATGCACGAAAAAAATGCGAGGAGAACAATGAATGCTCAAAACGTAGCTCTAATTTACAAAAAGTTGCTTGCAGCTTTTTGATAAGCGAAGAGAATGATGAATACTCGAAAATTACCCAAACCCGAAAAAAGCTGCTTGCAGCTTTTTGATAAGCGAAGAGAATGATGAATACTCGAAAATGTAAACTTCGCTTTGTTAAGTGAATTATTGCTAGAAATAATTGTAATAATATTAATAATAGAATAATATTAGAGTAAGCAAACTAAGGGTCGTGCTAAAGATTTAATAGCAATTACTAATTCCAGCAATTATTTTGGCAACAAACATTGATAATTCTACCGCACCAGTAGATTTTTTATGTGCGAAGTTTGAGTCAATATATTAATTTTAAGAGTTCAACATCTATGTTAAATAACTGAAAGGTAGATTAAGCAAATGACAGATTTAGAGGAAAGAAAAGAGAGAATAGTAGGATTTATGACAGAGGAGGCTTATAAACCCCTTTTGCTTAAAGAACTCAGAATGATACTGAGTGTACCTCCTAGTGATTACGAAATTTTTAATCAAGTTATTCAAGAGCTTGAGGATGAGGGTAAGATATATAAGACACATGGAAATAGATATGGAATACCGTCTAGACTAAGTTTAGTGACTGGGACAATTCAGGGACATGAGAGAGGCTACGCGTTTGTTATTCCTGACGATGACAAGTTAGATGATATATTTATTCCTGCTGATAGTCTTTATGGTGCTATGCATAATGACAGGGTAGTTGCAAGAGTAAACAAGAAAAGCTCATCTGACAGGAGAATGGAAGGTGAAGTAGTAAGGATACTTAAAAGAGCAAATGTTACATTGGTAGGTACTTTTGAAAAAAGTATGAGCTTTGGCTTCGTAGTGCCGGACAATAAAAGAATTTCAGGCGATATTTTTATTTCGAAGAGTGGATTTAATGGAGCTAAAAAAGGCCAAAAGGTAGTTGTAGAAATTGTAAAATACCCAGAGCAGAGAAGGAATGCAGAGGGAAAGGTAATTGAAATAATAGGTGATAAGGACGAGCTGGGGACGGACATACTTTCAATTATCAAAACTTATAATTTAGAAGACGATTTTCCACAAGAGGTTAACAACCAGCTTGAGAAGATACCTAATACTGTTACTGAAGCTATGATTAAAGGCCGTCGTGATTTAAGAAACTTACGTATGGTAACAATTGATGGAGAGGATGCAAAGGATTTAGATGATGCTGTGTCTGTTGAAGTGCTTGAAAACGGCAACTACCGGCTAGGAGTTCATATTGCAGATGTAACTAATTATGTTACGGAAAATTCTCCTCTTGATATAGAAGCTTTGAAAAGGGGAACCAGTGTTTATTTAGTTGACAGGGTAATACCAATGTTGCCTAGAAAGCTTTCAAACGGAATATGTAGCTTGAACCCGCAAGTTGACAGACTTAGCTTCACGGTTATGATGGATATTGATAAAAATGGAAAGGTTATTAGCCATGATATATTTGAAAGCGTAATTAATATTGATGAAAGAATGACATATACCAATGTATATAAAATATTGGTTGATAAGGATGAAGAGCTTATAAATAGGTATAAGCATGTTGTGCCTGATTTTAACCTTATGCATGAGTTGGCACTTATTCTTAGAAAAAATAGGTTTAAAAGAGGAGCAATAGATTTTGACTTCCCTGAGGCTAAGGTTATTCTTGATGAAAATGGCAAACCAATTGAGGTTAAAAAGTATGAAATCACAATTGCTAATCAGATAATTGAAGAGTTTATGCTGATATGTAATGAGACAGTAGCAGAGCACTTTTATTGGACAAACACACCATTTGTTTATAGAATTCATGAAGACCCTGATGAAGAAAAAATCGGTGCATTAAATGAATTTGTTTATAATTTAGGATACAGTATTAAGGGCATCAATAAAATCCATCCAAGAGCTTTGCAGGATTTACTTGAGAAAGTTAAAGGCACAAAGCATGAGAGGATTATTAGCTCAGTTATGCTAAGGTCATTACAGAAGGCAAAATACAGTGATGAAAGCGTTGGACATTTTGGACTTGCCGCTAAATACTACTGCCATTTTACATCACCTATTAGAAGATACCCAGACCTTATTATTCATAGAATAATGAAGCTATATTTAAAAGGTGGAATGAGCGAGCAGAAAATTGAACAGCTACATGGTATTTTACCTGAAATTGCAAAGCAGTGTTCTGAAAGAGAGAGAATGGCTGATGAAGCCGAAAGAGAAACAGAAGACCTCAAAAAAGTTGAATATATGAAGGATCATGAGGGTGAAATATTTGATGGTATTATTTCGAATGTTACCAATTTTGGAATGTTTATTGAATTGGAGAACACAATCGAAGGACTTGTAAGAATGAGTAGTATGGAGGACGATTATTATAATTATGATGAGCGCCATTTTTGCTTGATTGGCGAACGTACTAATAAAATCTATAGGGTAGGCGACACTGTAAGGGTTATACTTGCAAAGGCTGATGTTTCCGCAAAGAAAATCGAATTTATATTAGATGACTCAGAGGAAGATGACGAGTCTGATGACATTGATTTTAATTCAGACGATGATTTCACTATGCATAGAGGAAAATCGAGAGGGGTTTCGCCAAAAAGGAAATCTACTGGCAATAGGGAAAGAACATCAGACTCTAAAAAAACAAATAGCAAACAAAATGGTAAAACAAATACTAGCAGAGCAAAGAAAAGCGATTCAAACGCTGACAGCAACCGAGCACCGAAAAAGTCACCTAAAAAGGGTAAAGCTATAGACAAAAAAGTATTAGATCAGATTACAGGTAAGAGAAAAAGAAAAAAGAAGACTAACAGCTAAACATATAAAGTAGCTATAGACAAACAAAAAGCGAGTGGTGTTAACCGCTCGCTTTTGTGCTACATAATTAAATTACAAAACGCTTAATTTCTTCACAGAAGTTTCCGCAATCTTCAACTTGAGTTTCTAACTTAATAGGTTTGCTTAAATCAAGACTGAAAATACCCATAATTGACTTAGCATCAACTATATAACGTCCTGATGACAAATCTACATCAAAGTCATATTTGTTAACGATATTAACGAAATCCTTTACGTCATTGATAGACTTTAAAGAAATATCAAAAGTTTTCATATAATCCTCCTTACTATAGTAAAAACATTATTACTAAATTTATACTTTAATATTAATATAACTGCTTTTTCAGGTATAGTCAATTGAAAAAGAAGTTGCGTACAGCCTATTTTGAGTGGAAATAACCCGAAAGCGTTGAATTGTAAAGGTTTCACTTAATATTGTGCATATCTAACAAACTTTTAACCATGTTTTCATTCAATAATATAGTATGTTTCTTGATTAAGCACTCAAAACCATTGTATTGTAAAGCTTATAATCGTTACTAAAGTCAATTAGTTATTCGCTTTCTTACGCGAATTATGCTTTGAAGCCTAGTTTGAGCCGGAGTTTTAGTCGATTGTAATTGACTTTAAATAATAAATAATAATACGAAGTAAATAATTAAAAGTGCAAAACCAAGAGGTAAACCAATTTTTGCCCATTCACGGCTTTTGATATCGAGTTTTCCTGCAGATATTATATTGGGTATATTGCCTGGAATTAGCATACCGCCACTTAACAATAAACCCATTAATATTGATTGAATTTGTTGTAAGTTCATTGCAGGGCTAACTTCTGCAGCTGCGAGCGTAGCATTATCCAATACTGCCGAACACATATTAATCCAATAAAGTATTCTGCTATCTAAATGAATAACGTAGGTATTAATAAGTGGTTTAAATCCTGCACCAAGTAACTCAAGGGCTATAACAAACAGAAATATTTTAAATGCACGAATAAATACAGCTTGTAAGCTTTCTTCAGTGTTTAATTCAATTGATGTGTTTTCTTTATTTTCTTCTGTTTTAGAAGTGTTATTACCAGCTCTATATGTTCGTCCGATATAAAATGCACCCAGCGCACCCAAAGCAATGACACAAGGGAATATATACATTCCAATATTTCTTATGAGATATAAGAAATCAACCTTAAGTGCAGAAACTACGATGGTTGCAAGCGGTTCGCCGATAGGAGTCAATGCAGCACCTAAGCCTATAGAAAAACAGGATATGATTGTAAGTGTTGTTTTTTGTTTATGGTTAAAGGGTAAGGCGTTAATCATTTCTACTAATACTAATGCTGCAATTATTGCAGTTATTAAGCTTGAGATTAAACCTAAAAGAACAATCAAAAGAAAGATAAACAATTCCATTGGTATTTTTGTAGTAATATAATTAACAAATTCCTGTATTTTTTTAACAGATACTCTGAAAATTAATCCTGCTACTAATACTGCTGCAGTTATAAAATATAAAAGATAATTTTCAAAGATGTGGATAATTAAATCCAAAGAAAGTGTTTTTGATATTATTACTGTAGCAATTCCCATTACTAATAAGAAATATTCCAAATTGTGCTCAATTTTACGAACTGCAAATGGAAGTATAAAAATTAATGCTAATACAATTATGAGACCTATAATCATTACTGTTCCTCCAATTATTTAATATTACTTTGTATAGACACTTGAAAAATATAAGTATAAATGCAGATTTTATATATGAATACAGGAGGGTAAGAAGTTATAGTGGGCTTCTTACCCTTGAAGTAAAATTTAAAAAAATTCGTTAAATGGCACACTTTATATTAAATTATATATAACATTGCTTTTACGTTTAATACGGTTATCAGTTTCTTAAATTCTGTATAACTATGTCAAAACAAAAATTAAATATATTTTCTTCAAATGAATTTATTAATAGAGCAATATTTTTAGCTTTATAATAGTTTAGTTAAATAGTACATATAATCCAAACCTTATATTTAGCCAAATAATGCTAGCAATATACCTGCTGCTACAGCAGAGCCAATTACACCGGCCACATTTGGACCCATAGCATGCATTAGCAGATAATTTGATGGGTTTGCTTTCTGTCCTTCTACCTGAGATATTCTTGCAGCCATCGGAACAGCAGATACACCGGCAGATCCGATAAGAGGATTAATTTTTCCTCCTGACAACCAGCAAAGAAGCTTTCCTAAAAGCAGACCGCCAATGGTACTGAATATAAAACCTACCAAACCTAAACCAATGACCATAAGTGTCTTAGGAGATAAAAATTTATCTGCTACTGCTGTGGCTCCTACTGTTACTCCAAGGAAAATTGTCACTATGTTAATCAACGCATTTTGAGCAGTATTTGAAAGCCTTTCCACTACGCCCGACTCTTTAAAAAGATTACCTAGCATAAGCATTCCTATTAATGGAGCAACTGATGGAAGCAACAAGACACAGAAGATTGTAACAGCTATTGGGAAGCATATTTTTTCTAACTTTGATACTTCTCTTAACTGCTCCATCTTTATTTCACGTTCCTTTTTTGTTGTTAACAGTCTCATAAGAGGGGGCTGTATCATTGGTATTAATGCCATATACGAATAGGCGGCTATTGCTATGGCAGGTAAAAGCTCAGGGGCTAGTCTTGTGGTTAGATAGATAGCAGTGGGGCCATCCGCACCTGCTATAATACCTATTGATGCAGCTTCTTGAGGAGTAAAAACAGTTGAAACTGCCACAATAAATACTATGAATATTCCAAACTGAGCTGCAGCTCCCAAAAAGAGTCCTGAAGGTCTTGCAATAAGAGGTCCAAAATCGGTCATTGCACCAATTCCAAGGAATATAAGTGACGGGTAAATACCCAGTTTTACGCCTTGATACAGATAATACAATAATCCTCCAGGTTCAGTTGAACCTTCTACAGGTGCACTCATAAGCCCAGTCAGAGGTAAATTTGCAAGCAATATACCAAAGGCAATAGGTAATAAGAGCATTGGCTCAAACTTTTTAACTATAGCAAAGTACATCAGTACACAGGCTATTCCAATCATAAGGCACTGTTGCCAAGTGATTGCAGCAAAACCGGATGTATACCAGATAGTTTGTAAAGCCTCTAAAAACATCTTTATTCACCTCACTATTGAATGACGGCAAGGACTTCACCTGTTGATACTGATGAACCCTTGGCGGCAAGAATTTGAACAACTGTGCCATCGATTGATGCAACTATTTCATTTTCCATTTTCATTGCTTCAAGTATAAAAAGCACATCGCCTTTTTTTACTTTTGAGCCAGGATTAACTTTGCAGTTTAAGATAAGTCCTGGCATTGGAGCTTTTATAGGCTCACCATTTACAGGTGTTACAGTGTTTGCTGATGGGGGCTGAGGAGCTGCAGTGGAAACTGCAGGAGCAACTGGAGCTGCTGCTGGTACAGCTTCGGTTGTTTTTACTATACTTGCCTGACCTTGCTCGACCTCTACTTCATAATTTTTATTGTTAATTGTAACAATATATTTCATTTTATAACCTCCAATCTTAATATTTGAGAATCAAACATGTTATTTGATTTTTTCAAAGCTATTAGACTAATCAATTGCCTTTATTGACTTAAATATGAGCTCTGAAAGTGGAATTTTAGTCTCATCGCTGACAATAGCCATAATCAGTGCAGCAGTTTTTTCATCTACATCAATAAGTTTTAATTCTCCTGTAGAAAATACATTTGAATTCAAAGCTTCATCAGTATAAATATTCTGAGAAATTGTGTTATCAACTGATACAGTGGATAATTTGTTGTTTAATGTACTTAACCCTTTAGATAGTATTTTTATTAACAAAAACAAAGAGGATAGAACAAAAAATACTAGTACAATACAGAATAGTGATACTGATAAACTTTCAATTATAGTCATATGCACCACCCTTTACTTTTTTATAATAGAATACGTAACCTTAATTGCTTTAGAATCTTCTCTTTCTTTAAAGAATCTTTCGGCTACTTGTGGAAAAGCAATATAGGAAAGAACATCTTCATCGTTTTTAGCGATGTTTTTAAGCTCATTTTTTACTTTATCAAATTCAGGCTTAAGAGTATCTGCATATCTAATAGTAAGTGGTTTTTCATCACCTAATACCTTCTTAATTAATTCTGCATCAATTTCACCAGGAGCTTGTCCATATTCGCCTCTTAGGTAGGATTTAACTTCTTTAGATACATTTTTGTATCTTTCTCCAAGAAGCACATTTGTAGCAGCTTGAACACCAACCATCTGACTCATTGGTGTAACCAGCGGAGGATAACCTAAATCTTCTCTAACTTTAGGCGTCTCAGCTAAAACCTCGTCTAGTTTATCTATTGCATTTTGTGATTTTAACTGTGAGATGAGGTTAGAAAGCATACCACCTGGTACCTGATACACAAGGGCATCTGTTTCTGTTCCCATAACAAAAGCATCCATGAGTCCTGATGATATATATTTTGCCTTTAAAGGTTTAAAAAAGTCATTAATTTCCTTCAATACTTTTTCATTTAGTCCGGTTTCGTAGCCTAACTGTTTTAATGAATAATTAAGAGTTTCAGTTGCAGGCTGAGAGGTACCGCCGGAAAAGGAAGAAATAGCACAGTCAATACCATCGCAACCAGCTTCAATAGCCTTGGTATAGGATATAGACCCTAGGCCTGTTGTGGAATGGGTATGCAAAAATATTGGTATGCTAACACTTTCTTTAAGAGTTTTAACAAGGTCATATGCTTCTTGTGGTCCCATAATTCCAGCCATATCTTTAATACATATGGAATTAACTCCCAAACTTTCTAATTGTTTACCCATCTTAGCGTATTTTTCAAGGTTATGAATTGGACTTGTAGTATAGCATATACAACCTTGTGCATGGGCTTTGCGTTTTATAACTTCATCAACAGCTACTTGGATATTTCTAAAATCATTTAGAGCGTCAAATATCCTAAAAATATCCATTCCATTATCAATAGAGTGGGCTACAAACTTTCTTACAACATCGTCCGGATAGTGCTTATAACCTAGTATGTTTTGTCCTCTTAACAGCATTTGAAGAGGTGTTTTTTTGACCTTGGATTTAATTTTTCTAAGTCTTTCCCAAGGATCTTCATTCAGAAACCTGAGACATGAGTCAAAGGTTGCACCACCCCAACACTCAAGCGAGTAATAGCCTGCCTTGTCTAAAGTCTCTAGAATACTCTCAAAATCTGAGTAAGGCATTCTGGTTGCGATAAGAGACTGATTAGCATCTCTTAAAACAGTTTCAGTTACATTAACTTTTTTCATAGTCTATCATCTCCTTTATATTATTTTCTTTTAATATATAAAATAAATGCTACCAAATTAGAGGTAAAAAAGATTTCCTTGGATAATTTTTCTGCTTTTAATATATAAAAGGGCAGAGGTTCGTTATTAAAACGACCTTCCACCCTAAAAGCCAAAAATTCTTGAAAGCGATTATTCGCCCAACCGTAAATTATATAATAGAATAAAAATTAAAGTAATTATATCATAAAAAATTAATTACTACCATACTTTTAATAAAAAATCAATATTTAGTTATTGCAATGATTCATACCGCTATATTATGTGCTTTTTAACATTTGATTTAAATATAAAGTTTATTTATTATATTGTAAATAGCTGTTGAATATTAAAATTAATATATTTTAGGCAGAAACGGAAACCTTGATTTTACAGAGGCATTCGGCGATGTCAAATATATAAAAATGTTAATATCTATTAATTGAGAGGTTATACATATTCTCTATAAAATAACTTTAACATAATATTTATATATAGTTTTATACTATGGTTATTAAATAGAAATAAATCTATAGCATATACAGTTCCATATTTTTAGTTTTTAGGTATTGTTTAGGTATTATTATTGAATGCCAATCTGCAAAATGTTATACTTTGTGAGTATGTATGCTGTTAAGATATTGGAGGAAAATAAGCAAGAATGGATAATATAAGTACTGAGAAAGTAGACTTAACGCTAAACAACGAGGAGTTTTGCAAAACATATAAGCGTAAAAAAAGCATATCAATATTTACTCTTGGTTGTAAGGTTAATCAATATGAATCAGAAGCCGTATCATCAATGTTTGAGCAAAATGGGTATGAAGTTGTGCCATTTGAACAGAGTTCAGATGTATATATAATTAATACATGTACAGTTACCAGTCTGAGTGACAGAAAATCAAGGCAGACTATTAGAAAGGCAAAAAAGAATAATCCTAATTCTATAGTTGTAGTTATGGGTTGCTATGCACAAACATCTCCAAATGAAGTTTTAAAGATACCAGAAGTTAATTTAGTAATTGGAACTAAAGATAGAAATAAGATTTTAGAATATATTACTAGAGTTGAATTAGGTGAATGTAAAATAAATGCAGTTGATAATATTATGTCTTCAAGAGATTTTGAAGAATTGAAAGTTAGCTCATATAAGGAACGAACCAGAGCGTACTTGAAAATACAAGAGGGCTGTAGCCAGTTTTGCTCATATTGTATAATACCTTATGCTAGAGGGCCAATCAGAAGCAGACAGCCAGAGGCTATAATTGAAGAGGTTAAGGAGCTTTCTGAAAATGGCTTTTTAGAAATTGTCTTAACAGGCATTCATCTCGCATCATATGGAAAAGATATTAAAACTACAAGTTTGCTTCAAATAATACAAAAAATTAATATGATTGAAGGAATCAAAAGGATAAGACTAGGTTCGTTAGAGCCAACAACTATTACAGAGGAATTTGTTAATAGCGCAAATCAGATGCCAAAGTTATGCCCGCATTATCATTTATCATTGCAAAGCGGATGTGACAACACACTTAAAGCAATGAACAGAAAATATACTACAGAAGAATATAGAAATAGTGTTATGCTTCTCAAAAAGAATATTCCTGATGTTGCAATTACTACAGATATTATGGTTGGATTTCCTGGAGAAACTGAAGAAGATTTTGAAGCATCATTAAATTTTGCGAAGGAGATGGGTTTTTCAAAAATTCATGTTTTCAAATATTCTCCAAGATCCGGAACACCAGCTGCTAAATTAAGTAACCAAGTTAGTCCTCAGGAAAAAGAGAGAAGAAGCCAGTTAATGCTAGAATTATCTGATAATATTGAAAAACAGTATTTTGAAAGTTTTATAGGCAGAGAGATGGAAGTCCTTTATGAGCAGGAGCTACATGGTAATAAAGAATATATTGAAGGACTTACAAAGAATTATATAAGAGTAATGGCGAAAGGCGGCGCTGAATTAAAGGGAAGTTTAATAAATACAAAACTTGAGAAAATAAATGGTGCATTATTTGAAGGAAATATTAAGGAAATATAAGTTTGCAAAAATGTTGCAAAAGGTTGTGGGATGTATTAGTATAGATATGTAAGGATATCCATATACAACAATGTAAAATATAGGCTTGCATAAATAGGATAATTAAGGACTGTTGTGGTAGGAAGGTGATATAATGGGCATTAATGAAACAATGATGTTTGAAGTAGATAAAGAAAAGGATAACGAAGCAAAAGAAATTCTAATTTCTGTGTATAGAGCATTAAAGGAAAAAGGGTATAATCCTATTAACCAAATGGTAGGATATATATTGTCGGGAGATCCTACTTACATCACGAACTATAAAAATGCAAGAAGTATTATTAGAAGACTAGAGAGAGATGAATTGTTAGAGGAAGTTTTAATGTTCTATCTTGATAGTAACAATAATGCTTCTGAATAAATATTTATAAAAACTCAAGGGCATTCTCGTGATAAGAGGATGCCTATTAATTTGCATATCAAACTAATCTGGGTTAAAGAGAGTCCCTGCCATTTCTGCAAAGGGAAATGTACATTTCCTTAGTGTCTTGTGCGAAATGTTTGACATAGGCATATTTATGTTCTTATATGGTATGGAATAATCGTGGAGGGAATAAATGAGAATTTTAGGTATTGATTATGGAGACTCAAGGATAGGAGTTGCTGTTAGCGATCCTATGGGTTGGACAGCACAGGGTATTGAAACGATAAAATGCAAGGATGGACTAAAGAAGGCACTAGCTAGAATAATAGAAATAATTACTCAGTATGATGTGAAAGATATTGTTATTGGATATCCATTAAATATGAATGGTACTAAGGGTCCAAGAACTGAGCGAACAGATGAGTTTATTAATAAGCTTTTAGGGTTTGGTGAGTTTAATATTATTAGATGGGATGAAAGACTTACAACCGTATCTGCACATAGAACTATGATTGAACTTGGTGTTAAAGCAGCAAATAAAAAAAATATTGTAGATACTATGTCGGCGGTTTTTATTTTACAGGGGTATTTGGATAGGCAAGCAAATTGCAATAAATAAAACTTAATATTGGAAATCATATTCAAGTGTGTTATTATAAAACGGTATTTGTATAAATCATGTAGTAATTAATAATACTAATTTACACATGAGCTTAAATAACTAGGGTATGCTAGGAGGAAATAGATATGGGTGAAGATGAAAGAGATGATATTGTTGTTTTAATTGGAGAAGATGGAGAAGAAGTTGAGTTTGAACATCTAGATACAATTGAAATGAATGGTAACGAATATGTTATTTTACTGCCATTAGATGAGCAGGATGATGAGGTTGATGAAGTTGTTATTCTTAAGGTAGATCATAACGAAGATGGCGAAGATGCTTTTATTACAGTTGATGATGAAGATGAACTCAATGAAGTTTTCGAAGAGTTTAAGGAAAGAATGGAAGAAGAATACGACTTAGATGAATAAAACTAAAATAAAAAACTATAGGCAATAAATGCCTATAGTTTTTTTCTAACTTAAATCTCTCTCTACATTATATTCGTAACGTATTCATATTAAATTAAAAATATATTTAGTAAGTTATTTTTGAACTATATATCGTGATTAAAAATAAATATTAATACTATATGTGGTGATTGAACTTTGAAATTTTCTGGAAACATTTTTTATTAGATTATTGAATAAATATTAATAATTTGTTATAATATTAACGATATTGTGAATATATTAACATGCTGAAAAAGGGAGGTCTATTTAATGAGTGAAAGCAAGTGCTGTTGTGGTTGCGTAGATGAAAAAGACTTGAAGCTCAAAAATATAATTGATAAGTATAAGGACACAAGGGGTGCATTAATTCCAGTATTGCATGAAGCCCAAGAGGTTTATGGATATTTACCTGAAGATGTTCTAAAAAAGATTTCAGAAGGAATTAATGTTTCATTAGCTGAAATTTATGGCGTTGTTACATTCTATACGCAGTTTTCACTAAATCCAAAGGGACGTTTTAGTATTAATATTTGTTTAGGTACTGCTTGCTATGTAAAAGGTGCTGGTGAAATACTTGAAAAATTTAAAGAATTACTAGGGATAGATGTTGGACAATGCACTCCGGACGGCAAATTTTCACTTGATGCATGCAGATGTATAGGTGCATGTGGTTTGGCTCCTGTAATTACTATAAATGAAGACGTTCATGGAAGATTAGTTGCTGATGACGTTGCAAGTATTTTAGAGAAATATAAAGACTTATAATTAAATTCATATGAATTCTTTTTTTGGAATTCTTTTTTGATACTTACTAACTAAAAATTTATTTGGAGTAAAGGTTGAAAGAAATTACTAATACATTTAAAGGAGATGCCGAGTCCATGTCATTTCTGTCATGTAGTTTTGTGCAGAATGTGGGACATGGACATAATTATGAGGGATTTATCACTTCACATTCTTGATATAGTCCAAAACTCTTTAAAAGCGAATGCAACAGAAATTAGAGTACATATTGGTGAGAAGGATGACAATAAGAGTCTTGCTCTTGAAATTAATGATAATGGTAATGGAATGGAGAGCGATTTTGTTACAAGAGTTGACGACCCATTTACAACTACTAGAACTACTCGGAAGATTGGATTAGGGATACCATTATTAAAGGCATCAGCATTAAAATGTGAAGGCAAATTCGAAATTTACTCGAAAAAAAATATAGGTACAAAAGTATTTGCTACTTTTTCAATTAATCATATTGATCGATTGCCTATTGGAGACATTGGAAGTACTATGATTACATTAATAACTGCAAATCCTGAGATACAATTTGTTTTGTTATTAGAGAGCAGAAATGGAAGGTTTGAGCTCGATACAGAGGAAATAAAACGAACGCTTAATGGTGATGTTACTGAAAGTACAGAGGGTGTAAATAAATCGCAAAATTGCGTTAGTATAAATGAGTTCGCGGTTATACAGTGGTTGAAAGAGTATATTGATGAAGCTATAAAGAATATTTTTGGAGGTGTACTAAATGAAGTCGATAGCTGAATTAGAAGAGATAAGAAAGAAGACTCTTGATCAGATTTCCCTGAGAACAAGTACTGATGGAATTAGAGTTGTTGTTGGAATGGCTACATGTGGTATAGCAGCAGGTGCTAGACCAGTTATGAATGCATTTGTTGAAGAGATTAGTAAAAGAAGTTTAAATAATGTTACTGTATCTATGACAGGATGTGTTGGTGTATGTAAGTTTGAACCTGTTGTTGAAGTTATAGATAAAGATGGAAACAAGACTACCTACGTAAATATGACTGCTGAAAAAGCAGCAAGAGTGGTAGTTGAGCATATTGTAAATGGTAAAGTTTGTCTTGACTTAACTATTGGAACTGAACAAAAGTAGTGGGTCTATTGTTTATTCTTAATTAATTGTGAGGAGGTTTTCAAAAATGCATTTATATAGAGCACATGTGCTAGTTTGTGCAGGTACAGGTTGTACATCTTCTAATTCATTAAAGATTATGGAAGAAATGCAAGCTTTACTGTCAAGCAATCAATTGGATAAGGAAGTTCAAATAGTAAAAACAGGATGTTTTGGTCTTTGTGCAGAAGGTCCGATTGTTGTAGTATATCCAGAAGGTGCGATGTACACAAGAGTAGAGGTATCAGATGTAAAAGAAATAGTTGAAGAGCATTTACTAAAAGGAAGAATTGTAAAGAGGTTACTTGCTGGTGAAAAGGCAGCAGAAGATATTTCAAAATCACTAGAAGGTGTTGACTTCTTTACAAGACAGACTCGTATTGCTTTAAGGAATTGTGGACGTATAAATCCTGAAAATATAGATGAATACATAGCTTTTGATGGTTATAAAGCAATTGAAAAAGTATTAACAGAAATGAATCCTGAAGATGTTATTGAAGTAATGAAACAATCAGGCTTAAGAGGAAGAGGCGGCGCAGGCTTCCCAACAGGTTTAAAATGGAGTTTTGCAGCTGCACAAGTAAATGACGTTAAATATGTCTGCTGTAATGCCGATGAAGGTGACCCAGGAGCATTTATGGATAGAAGTGTTCTTGAGGGTGATCCTCATTCACTAATTGAAGCAATGACAATAGCAGGATATGCGATTGGTTCAACACAAGGTTTTGTATATGTAAGAGCAGAGTATCCTATAGCAGTTAAGAGATTACAAATTGCTATTGAACAAGCTAAAGAATATGGATTACTTGGAGACAATATTCTTGGTACAGGCTTCAAATTTGATTTAGAGATTAGACTTGGTGCAGGAGCATTTGTTTGCGGTGAAGAAACTGCTCTAATGACATCAATTGAAGGTCATAGAGGTGAACCTAGACCAAGACCACCATTCCCAGCTGTTAAAGGTCTATGGCAGAAGCCTTCAATATTAAATAATGTTGAAACATATGCGAATATTCCTGTTATCATATTAAACGGTGCGCAGTGGTTCTCAAGTATTGGAACTGAAAAGAGTAAAGGAACAAAGGTTTTCGCACTTGGCGGAAAGATTAACAATACCGGTCTTGTTGAAGTACCTATGGGTACAACACTAAGAGAAGTTGTTTATGACATAGGTGGTGGTATTCCAAAGGGTAAGCAATTTAAAGCTGCTCAAATGGGGGGTCCTTCAGGTGGATGTGTTCCTGTTCAGCATTTAGATGTACCTATTGATTATGATTCATTAATTTCAATTGGCGCTATGATGGGTTCTGGTGGACTTATTGTAATGGACGAAGATACCTGTATGGTTGATATAGCTAAATTCTTCTTAGAATTTACAGTTGATGAGTCCTGCGGTAAATGTCCTCCTTGTAGAATTGGAACTAAGCGTATGCTTGAGATATTGACAAGAATCACTGAAGGAAAAGGTCAAGATGGAGATATTGAAAAGCTTGAGGAATTGGCAAAGAATATTAAAACATCTGCATTGTGTGGATTAGGTCAAACTGCTCCAAACCCTGTTCTCAGTACAATAAGATACTTCAGGGATGAGTATGAAGCACATATTCATGATAAGAAATGTACAGCAGGCGTTTGTAAGGCTATGCTACAATACACTGTTGATGCTGCGAAATGTAAGAGCTGCGGATTATGTGCAAAAGCATGTCCTATGAACTGCATTAGTGGAGAAAAGAAAGTTCCTTACGTAATAGATCAAGCTAAATGTGCAAAATGTGGTGCTTGTATGGAAAAATGTCCATTCAAAGCTATTTCAAAAATATAAGGGAGGAGAGTGTAAAAATGGCAACAGTAAATATTACTATAGACGGCAAGAAATTGCAGGTTGAACAAGGTTTAACTATTTTAGAGGCAGCTAGACAGGCTAATATAAAAATACCAACACTTTGCTTCCTAAAAGATATAAACGAAGTAGGCGCTTGCAGAATGTGCCTAGTTGAAATAAAGGGAGCAAGAGCGCTTCAAGCTTCATGTGTATACCCTGTATCAGAAGGCTTAGAAATATATACTCAAAGTCCAAGCGTTAGAGAAGCAAGAAAGGTTACTTTAGAACTCATTTTATCAAACCATGACAAAAAGTGCTTAACTTGTGTTAGAAGCAAAAATTGTGAATTACAAACTCTTGCTGAGGAGTTAAATATAAAGGAATTGAGATTTGAAGGAGAAACTAATAATTATGCATTAGATGATTTATCACCTTCAATCGTAAGAGATCAGAATAAATGTATTCTTTGCAGACGTTGCGTAAGCATGTGTAAAAATGTTCAGACAGTTAATGTAATCAGCGCAACTGAGAGAGGCTTCAAATCAGCTGTTGGCTGTGCATTTGACATGTCATTGGCAGATGTTCCATGTACTAATTGCGGACAATGTATAAGCGTATGTCCTGTTGGAGCATTAAAAGAAAAGGATGATACAGATAAGGTTTGGAATGCTTTAGCAAATCCAGAACTTCATGTTGTTGTTCAGACTGCTCCTGCAGTTAGAGTTGCAATTGGTGAAGAATTTGGTTTACCAATAGGGACCAGATGTACAGGAAAAATGGTTGCAGCATTAAGCAAATTAGGTTTTGCGAAGGTGTTTGACACAGATACTGCTGCAGACTTAACAATAATGGAAGAAGGAACTGAGCTTCTTAATAGAATTCAAAATGGTGGAAAGCTTCCAGTTATTACATCTTGTAGCCCTGGATGGATTAAATTCTGTGAGCATAACTACCCAGAATTCCTAGATAATCTTTCATCATGTAAATCACCTCACGAAATGTTTGGTGCTGTATTAAAATCATACTATGCTGAAAAGATGGGAATTGATCCAGCTAAAATATTTGTTGTTTCAGTAATGCCATGTACTGCTAAGAAGTATGAGGCTGCAAGACCAGAATTATCTGCTAATGGCTTAGCTGATGTAGATGTGGTTCTTACAACTAGAGAAGCTGCTAAAATGATAAAAGAGGCTGGTATTGACTTTAACAGTCTTGAAGATAAAGAGTTTGACGATCCTATGGGAGGAGCAACTGGGGCAGGAGTAATTTTCGGTGCTACTGGTGGTGTTATGGAAGCTGCTCTTAGAACTGTTGCTGAGATTTTAGAGGGTAAATCCTTTGACAATATTGAATATACTGCTGTTAGAGGTATAGAAGGAATCAAGGAAGCTACAGTTGAGTTTGGTGGAAAGAAAATAAAGGCTGCAGTTGCAAATGGTTTAGGTAATGCTAGAAAGCTTCTTGATAGCATGAAAGATGGAGCAGAATATGATTTCATTGAAATTATGGCTTGCCCAGGTGGATGCGTAAATGGTGGTGGACAGCCAATACAGCCATCTTCAGTAAGAAGTTGGACTGACTTGAGAGCTGAGAGAGCTAAAGCTATCTATGAAGAAGATGCAAGCTTGTCAGTTAGAAAGTCACATGAAAATCCAGTAATAAAGAAAATGTATGATGAGTATTTTGAGAAACCAGGAAGTCACAAGGCTCATGAGCTATTACATACTCACTATGTAGTTAGAGCGAATTATCCAGAAAAATAAGATTAAATTTTTGGTTCAATTGTAGCCGTAAAATAGATAAAGGCTGGGACTGTAAATAATTTTGTGTATGGAATTACTTTTTAACTCTTTTTGGTTAAGTATTTCCTAAGTACTAAAACTTTAAATTTAATATTATATTTAAATTATTGCCAGATATTTGAAACTCTATGC
>JAEZRV010000074.1 GCA_023444055.1 Bacillota bacterium | reverse complement strand
GTTGATTGTGTGTTCAAGTCTGTTTTGTACAGCACCAAGTGATGATCTCTGTGATGATACTTGAGTGATAGCATTGTTTACTGTCTCAATAGCAGTAGCTGCTCCCCACTTAGTTGAGATATCAATTGTATCAACACCGATAGCTTCTGATCTCATGTCATCAATTGATATAAACATAGTCTGACCAGAGTTTGCACCTATTTGAGCCATGATTGAATCATCTAATTCAGTAGAAGCAGCTTTAGCTTCACCAAATACAAGCGTTATACTTTCTCCAACTGCCATAGCACTAATATTAGCGGCAGAAAGTGTTTGTGCTGTAGATAATACTGCACCTGCAGTAGCAGCACCACCTGCAAGAGAAATACTACCAGCTGCAACTGTAACATTAGCAGTAATAGCCTTTCCATCCTTGCCTATTACTTTAAAGTCTCCAGCAGCTACAGCACTATCAGTACCTTGAACTCTTACTATTGTAATTGCTCCATTATACTGGGAACCTGTTCTGATAGCTGAATAAGTAGCTGCATTAGCAGTGTTGGATATTGTTACTTTTGAAGTATTGTTGTTGATGTTTAATGATCCGTCAACAGCTTCCTTAACTCCCTTTGCACTACCATCTAACAATTTCTTTGTATTGAACTCAGTAGTGTTACCTATTCTGTCAATTTCAGAAGTTAATTGTTTAACTTCGGCTTGAAGTTCTTTTCTATCAGAATCTGTATTAGTATCATTTGCTGACTGAACAGCTAGTTCTCTCATTCTTTGTAGAATTGAGTGAGTTTCAGTTAATGCACCTTCAGCAGTCTGTACTAATGAGATTGAATCCTGAGCGTTGCTAGAAGCTTTATTTAAACCTCTGATCTGACCTCTCATCTTTTCAGATATTGCCAAACCTGCTGCATCATCTCCGGCTCTGTTGATTCTAAGACCTGATGATAATTTTTCAAGTGATTTTTGTGTGTTACCTCTGTTTACTCCTAATGCTCTGTTAGTATTCATACTTGCAATGTTGTGATTAATTCTCATAAATAAAAATCCTCCTTGATATTTTTTCCGGGATTCCTTCCCCGAATGGTATGCAGATTTGCCATTTACTTTATCCGGCCGGTATAAAGAATTTGCACTTACCTGCTTGATAAATATATCGTTACTTTTTTCGAAACACTTTAGCGGATTTTATCGAAAAATAAAAAATATAAACGAATTATAATAATCATTGCAACTTATTGTATGTTATTCTAGCTTTTTATATTATATTCAGCCACTTGTAGTAGGTAAATCACATATTCTAGAATTTACTCATAAAACAAGGTATTTATGTACTACTTTTAATTTTTAATCTAGTGTCCAAGTATGATGGCCTAATCCTTATTCCCTTTTTAAAAACTTTAGAGTAATTATACGCAAAAAAATAAAAAACCATTTAAAAATAGTTTTTTATTAAATAAATTATATTCAGATTCCAGTCTTCAATATTACTTACTTTTTAATATATCATCAAGTTTAATCATTCCGCTGCTTGCAGCTTTTTTGTTTTCTTCCTGAATCTCAATAAATAATTCCTTACGATATATTGTAACATTTTTTGGAGCGTTTATGCCTAGCCTCACTTGATCTCCCTGTATGTCAATTATAGTTAATTCAATATTGTCACCGAGCATGATAGCCTGCCCTTTTTTCCTTGAAAGTACTAGCATAGCTACACCTCCTGATTGTGAAGCTCATCCATAATGAAATGTCTTACTGAATATTTGTCGGAATTCAAGATAATCTGTGCTGCCTTTCTATTCTTTGTATTTATAATTATCGGAGCCTTCAGATTTATACTAATCCTTTTAATATCTTCAGGCACCACAACAATGGAATAAACTGTCACCTGTGAAGGGTCATCTATGTCCAGAGCAATAGCATTTTCATCGCTTAATTCGAAATCATAGTCTTTTTTAATTGCAAATGGATCTACCAATGCAAAAGCAAGCTCTGGCTTTTCAATGGATTGAATCCAACAAAATGGAGATTCGGGGTCTTCATTATTTATTATTCCGAATTTGTGTATATCTTCAAACCCAGGTATTCCTTCCTCAAAAACTATAATATTATCTTCTGGTATTTCTATTTTACCAAAATGTGTTGTTTCTATAAACATACTAACCTCCAGCCCATCTTAGGCATAAAAAATATTTTCGTGTAGGTATAATTTTTAACTACTTCATTCATATTTATATACCAATTGTACCTACAACCTTCAACTGTCTTTATTATATAACATTTTTAATTATATTATCAGATAAATTAGTTACTATACACTACTAATGCAAATATTATGAACAATATATTATATATATGTATCTATACCAGTATACTTTATATCTATCGTTCCATAAGATACCACACGTATATCAACAATTGGAGGTGCATAATTATAGCTTATTTTCCCAGGTATATAATTACCAGTTACTCCATTTATCTCACCTATACTATTTATGGACTGGGCTTTGAGTTCTAAAGTTCCTCCTGTTGAACTTATTCTAGGCCTAGACTTCGGTATGTATCCGATATTAAAATCCTTCTTATCAATTGCACTATTCTTTGCAATATTAATCATAATATTTGCATCGTGCCCAATTTTAGCCATCTCATCTCCGTCACGCGCAATTTTACCCGTATACGCAGTTACACTCTGAAGCCCCTTTTGGGCATACTCTTTGATAAAATCAAAATTATTTTTAAGACCTTCTTCTGCAAAGCACGGATACTGATCTATCTGTATCATTGCTTGCTCAGTCTTAATATTTATCAGTGGCGGCTTTTGTTTTAACTCCAATTTAGCATTTGTAATATGCATATTTAAACTGGCTGGCTTTGTTTCTATATCTATTTCCGCCGGTGTCGTTCTGATAGATAGTCCCATACTCTTCACATCCTTGCATAAAATGATATAAGTTCTTTATTAAAATTATAATTATATATAATAGCACTAATAAACAGATTTCTAAGCTTTAAAGACGGAGCCTTAACTCCATGCATTCGCTTAGAAATCATTATCTAGGTCTATCTATATCCCATACTTTTAAAGTGTGATAAAAAATCAAAAAGTCTTTAAGTGCCATTTTAATTGCCTAATTTATTGGCTTGTTGTGGTGTAACATTTGATAAATAACTAGTTTAAAAAGTCTACTAAAGACTGCTGAATAATCCTTGCTCCGGCTGCTAAAGACGATTGATAAACATTTTCCTCATTTTTTAAGTTCATTATAGTTTCAGCTACATCAACATCTTCATTTAAACTCATAGATTCAGTAAAATTAACTAAATCATTATCCATTCTATCTTCAGTTAAATCCATTCTATTTTGTCTTGCTCCAATATCTGCTCTAACCCTAAGGACATTTTGTATTTCTGCATCTATAGTGTCAAGACATTTACTAATTTGTGCAAATTTATCTGGTTCTACTACTTTGCCTATTTCCATATGATATATAGCCTCATCAAACATTTTTACCATAGATGATGTTTCTCCAGCAACGGCAAAACTATGATTAGTTGTTCCTGTATCACGATTATTAAACAAATCCCCACCAGTAATATTAATGTTTATATTATCGCCTACACCTACTTCATAGAATATTTTCTCAAGCCTAGCAGGTGTACCTTTATTATCGACACTAATGGCGAATTGTCCGAAGTTAGCACTTGTTTCATCATCAACCATTAATTTTTGATCCGTCTTAAAGCCAGAAAAAATATATCTGCCAGAATAGGACGAATTTGACAAATGAATGACTTGTGTTCTTAAATGCTTTATTTCTTGAGCTATTGCACGAGTTTCCTCATCTGTATTTGTACCATTAGCTGCCTGTACCATTTTTTCTCTTGCAGTCTGTAACACCTTACCGATCGCTCCTAGTGTCTCATCAGTTGCACTTAACCATGATTGTGCATCGCTTATATTTTTTTTATATTGTTCAAGCTTGGATACATCAGTCCTTAACTTTAGAGCTCTAGAAGCAACAACAGGATCATCTGATGGTACGGATATTTTCTTACCTGTGCTAAGTTGAGTTTGATATTTATTTTCACGTTCTACGTTATTAGCAATATTTCTTACCATATTTGCGATAACCATATTGTTAGTAATTCTCATATTCGCTATCCTCCATAAGCCTAGTTTTTATTCTTAATTATGTCCAATACTATAACAAAGTACAAAGTTATCCTACTCCTAATCTATTTATCAAGGTATCATATACTTCATTCATTGTATTAATCATTTTTGCAGATGCTTTATATGACTGCTGAAACTTAACCATATTGGCTAGTTCTTCATTTAACTGAACACCTGAAACAGACATTCTTCTATTGTCAATTTGTTTTACTATTGTTTTCTGACTATCAGAAAATGTTTTTGCCTGCTGCGAATCTACACCTAATGTAGCTACAAGTGACTTCATAAAATCTTCAGGAGCACCTTCTGTATATAAACTTGCATTTGATCTTATCTTTAATAATTCATTTAATACATTTATATTACCATTTTCACCCGCAATATCTGTTGTAGCTATAGCATTCGGGTTGCTCATAACATCAAGTCCAACAGTAAAATTCTTTGCGGTAATTTTATCGTACTGTGACTTAATAGCATTCATTCCCGTCGCTCCGTCGATAAAATCATCACTCGAAATAGACATGTCACCTTCCCCAAACATTGTAAAAAACCTAATATCATTTGTAGCTATTGCAGGTCCTGGACCATCGGTATCAACACCATGACCACTGACATGTCCTGTTTTAGGAGTTAATACACCATTTTCAGTAATATAACCTTCATTAAATGCCATTGCAAAGGTTCTAACAAATTCGTTCAACTTACTCTGGTAATAAGGAACTCCCTTGTATGATGAGCTAGCGGTAGGTTCATCCTTACCGTCTCTTACATCAATTAAGCCTTTAAGCTCTCCACCAGTTAAAATTAACTCATTGCCATTATCCCATTGAACTTCATAAAGATTTGGCACATCCTCAGGGTTTAATTTCGTATCCCTCTGAACAACTACTAATTTTCTTGAATCATAATGATCTACAAGGTTATTTCCACCAATGGTTATTACAAAGTGTATGTCATCTTCACCATTAGGTAACTTCCCATACTTAACTTCTGAAGCATTAATATTTATATACTTTGATAGCTCATCCACTAAAACTGTCCTGGAGTCTCTTAAATCATTTGCAGACTCTCCCGTGAGTTCAAATGCATATATCTGTTTATTCAATTTTGCAATCTGAGATCCCAGTGAGTTAATCTTTTCAACATCTATCTTCACTTGATCATTTATATCCTGCTGTTGTCCCTCAAATCTTGCAGCTAAGGTATTGAAGTAATTTGTTAATGTCACACCATTCTCACGAACAAGAGCACGTACAGCCGAACTAGATGGGTCCTTTGCCAATTCCTGCAGAGAGCTGAAAAAACCATCCATTATTTTAGTAAACCCACTATCAGAAGGCTCATTAAAGGTAGCCTCTACCTCTGATAACAGTTCCGCCTTTTTAGTCCATTCTCCATTTGCTATATTCTCGCTCCAGTATTTAAAGTCGAGATAAGTATCTCTTATTCTTTTTACACCCGTTACCTCAGAGCCCGTACCAATCATTCCCGTTCCATCATAAGAATTAAGTGGTTTCGAAGCAGACTGTATAGTTTGCTGTCTTGAGTAACCAGGTGTTGATGCATTGGATACATTGTGACTAACTGTATTAAGATTTTTTTGCGCAGTATAGAGTCCGCTTACTGCGATATTTAAACCAAAAAAACTCTGTTTCATGTACTTCCACCTTCTCTATAATGAAATTATTATCTACCTACTACTCCCATAGAATTTACTATCTTATCAATCATTGTATCTATTACATTCAACACTTTTGAAGATGCGTCATACGCAAATTTATACTTCATCATATTTGATAGTTCCTCATCCATACCCACTCCTGATATAGCAGAGCGTTGCTCATCTGCTGATAATACAAGCGTTTGCTGATTCTTCTTAGCTGTAATTGCTTCAGAACCTTGATTACCAATATCAAGTATAATGCTCCTGTAATACTCATCTAGGCTGACTTGTCCAGATGAATCCGCCAGCAAATCTAGATCTCTAAGATTAGCAATTCGCCTAGCAATTGTATTGTCTCCTACTGCAATTATTGATGAGGCAACAATATTATTTAACCCATCATCACCGGTTAGGTTATCACTCAGTGTTAAATTCCCCATTTCCATTGGATAATCAGCATCCACTGCTTTGAAGAAGTCATTACCAGGCTGTCCATCTAGGGTATATCCTGTACTTGACAGGTAATTAACTTCCCTAACCATTGAATTTAACATAGAATTAAGTTTAATTTTCAAATCAGATACAATATTTGTAGATGACGGAATATTACTCATATTACTGTTTGTAGCCATTCTAACAAGACTAACATCATCACTGGTATCGCTATTTATGTTCATATTAGAAATAGTATAAGTAACCTTTGCTGCTTTATCCGTAAAATCCTTGTCACCATTAAATAAAGTTGGATCGAAGCTTCCCAAATTAGTTAAAAATTCATTTATATTCTCAGTAGTATAAATCGTATCCTTATACACTTTTGAAGTATTATTCATTTCTACAAATCTTATATTATAATCAACACCTGATTTGTTTAAGCCATCAACGTAAGAACTAATCTGTTTTTTCAAATCCCCTGCATCTAGTGATGTATCAACTGCAATTGTAATATCAACCTTTTCATTTGGTGTACCATTTTCACAACTTCCTTTAAGACCAGAAACTTCTCCTCTTGATTCCAGCAATCCTTTTAACTTACCACTTTTAATATTTACTTCGATTTCAGTACCCTCCAGCATAGGTTTGTAGAAATTACCATATTCACTGGTTGCTTTAACATATAAACCTCTTGATTGTCCCTTTGTAACCAGAATATATCCACCAAGAGTGATGTCTATTTGCCCGTCCTGCATTTCATTTGCTTGTGCATCACAAATATATGAAAGTTTATCCAGCAACAAATTTCTTTGATCCCTGTAATCATTGGCGCTATCGCTGGCTATTTCCTCAGAAGCTATTTTTTGATTGAGTGTAGCTATCTGTCTTGTAATACTATTTAACTCATCCACTTTAACCCTTATCTCAGAATTCAAATCATTTTGAAGTCTATCCAGTTGTGTACCAACCTGATTAAAGTAATAAGCTACAGCTTGACCTCTTTCCCTAACCAATGCTCTAGTCGTCAAACTTTCAGGTGCTTTTGACAGCTCCTGCCACGAATCCCAAAATTGATTCATTACCTGCTGAAGACCATCACCCATAGGATCATTTAATATAGACTCTATATCCTCTATTGCTGAGCTTCGAGTTTCATAATACCCAAGTGCTGTGTTCTCCTGACGGTATATAATATCAAGAAAAGTATTTCTGATTTGCCTTGTCTCTTGAATATCTGCACCTAACCCATATTGGAACATTTTATTATTTTTGCCGTATACAGTCTGATACGGACTAGTCTCACTAATAGCTTGTTGCCTAACATATCCTGCTGTATCTGAGTTAGCAATATTATGTCCGGTTACAAATAAACCTCTTTCGCTAACAGTTAATCCGGAACGAGCTATCTGATAACTTGAAAACCCTACAGCCATTTGCTGTCCCCCTAACAATTAATTCAAAATATTACTTATATTAACCTCTACACCGGCTTTCGCCAACAAAATTGTTGAAATACTGGTGGAGGTACGCTAGTGATTTTATATTGATCAAATCCACAAAAACCTGCTCGCGGCTTTTAGATATGCGAAGAGAACAATGAATGTACCAAATGTAAACTTCACATTTTCCATGCTAAAGCTTCATATCAAAGAAATTCCTCTTTTTTGTTTCACCAGAAAAACCAGAACTACCATAACTATTGTTTACAGTATCAATACTAGTCATCATGTTAATTGAAAAATCAATATATTCAAGTGAGTTTTTTATAAGCTTTTCATTTAGGTCATTTGTCTTTTTCAAATTGTTTATGGTTCCAACTATTTTATCTTGACAAACCTTCAACTCATCTGCATCATCTTTCTCTATTTTTCCTATAAGTGTAGAAATAGTGAGCTCGTTGGACTTTTCACCAAATAAATCGCATAATTTACAAATAATCTTTTCTCTCTCATCCTCGAGTTTTGAAATCTTGATTATTAATGACTGCTCAATTTTTGTAATATTCTCTATTTCATTTACTTTTCCGCCAACAATTAAATCCGTTTTATTATTGGATATTTCATAAATTGTTTTGTATATTTCGTTTTCACGATTCAGTACATCAGCTAGTTGCTTTGTCAGCGTTTTTACCATCCATACACCTCCGAGCATTAAGCCCTAATATCTACCACAAAATTTACGCCTTTTTATCCAATGCAGACATTCCAATTTTCTCTACTATTTCTTGTCCGCTTACATTGTATCCACCAGACCTATAGAGTTCTGTGAATTCATCTATCTTATTCTGTCTTACATCAGGAACATCCTTTAGAGCCTTTGATACTGTTTGGTAATCCCTTGCATCATTCGAAATAGACACAACATCCTTTTTAGATACAATCTGACCAGGTTTTACGATATTTCCAACAGATTTCTGTTTATTGTAAACCTTGGCTACATTATAAATATCTCCTGTAATCTTCATATAAACACCTACTTTCCATAAAACACGATAACTAATTTCCTATATAATAATTATCGTCAGTTTGATAAATTTATTTAGTATTGCTTTTAATTTCCCACAAAAAAAAGCTATCTATGACAATAATATCAACCAATAGCTTAATAAATATTAATAATATAAGAATAAAGCGAGGGAAAATAATTCACCTCGCTCAAAGCGCAACTTCATTAATTAGCGATTTTTATTAAGGAAACGCAATCCTTGTTCTTTTCGTTTAGCATCAGTAAGGGCTTCTTTTGGTTTATCATTCCTTATAGGAGCTGTACCAGCGATATCATTTGTGACTTCATGTTGGCATGACTCACAATATCTTCCAGTCTTAATTGGTGTGCCGCACCTTTCACATTCCAAAATTATATTAGCACCCTCTGTTATCTCAAGTCGTCCTTCTTTTAGAAATAATTTTATTTTTTCTACACTAACTTCACAATCCATAGATACTTGGGACATCGTTGCGCCAGGATTTTCATAAAGATATTCTTTAACCCTTTTAAATACCTCTTCATCTGCTTTTTTACAATCAAGGCATATAGGTGGACCACCTATGTAATTATACATTCTCCCACATCTTCTACAATTTCTTACATCCGGCATATTATTACCTCCTCTTAACATCTTATATAATATTACGTATTCTACTTAGTAGCTAATAATTTCTCGTTGTTGCAATAATTCCAGCAATAATACTATTTGCACCAGCCTGCTTTAAAACTCTACTACACTGGTTTACGGTACTACCTGTAGTAATAATATCATCTATTAATAATATATTTTTATTAAATATAGTTTCTGCTTTGTTAACCTCAAACAAGCCATCAAGATTGTAAAATCTCTCATTTCTGCTCAATACACTTTGACTTTTTGATTGAGAGGTCTTTACTAAAACATCGCCTTTAAATGGTATTCCCAACTGTTTTGCAACACATCTAGCAACTAATTCAGCTTGATTATAGCCCCTATGTTTTTGTCTATTCTTATGAAGCGGAACCGAAATAATCAAATCAATCTTTTCGAGCTGTATTGTGTTTTGAACCTTAAGTGCCAAAAGCTTTCCAAAAGCACGATAGTATGAAGGTTTATTGCTAAACTTAAATCTTTTCATAGAATTTTTCAGACTATCTGAATATTTGCCTACGCAAACCATTCCATCACAGAATGTCTCTATATTCCTTGGCAAGTTTAAAGAGTTTATACAGTTGTTATAATATTCAATCTTGTCTGCACATTTCTCACAAATGTATATTGGTGTTCCTGCCTTTAGTAATTCATTGCAAAAAACACACCTTGGAGGAAATATATACTCTATTAGACTAATAAAATCACTCCTCATTGATATAAGAAATTCTGCCTTTACCAATAGTTTACACCAATTTACAATGTTATGCAATAAAACATTATATCTTCAATAAACCGCATAACATGGAGTTTCTCTCATTAATTTTAACATTTGAAACCATTACATTTATAGCTCTTTTCTGACCAATTATACAAGCCATTTTTTTTGCTCTAGTAACTGCTGTATATCCAAGATTCCTATTTAGCATAATAAAATTTCTTATATGGCAGAGAATTATTGCAGCCTCACATTGAGATCCCTGCATTTTATGAACAGTTAAACTATATGCTAAATCTATCTCTTCTAGCTCATTAATTTGATATATGATAATAAAATCATCAAATTGTACCGCTACCCTTTTTTCGGAAGTGGTATCATTGCTTGTTGCATTATCACTGTCTTCGTCATCTATAGCTGATATAACATTTTCTAATTTTGATATATCAATAATTTTACCAATATCTCCATTAAATACTCCGCAGCTTTCCTCAGCAACATACCTTCCTAATAAATCCCTCTGATAGTGAGTTGCCTCATAATTATTACTTAAATGAATAACTTTATCGCCTTCTCTGAAAACACTATTTCCTCTCTTGATCTCTGATTTTCCATCAGATGCGGGATTAACCATATCTTGAATAGCCTTATTCATCTCAAAAGTGCCTATTTCAGAAGTCTTTTGAGGGCAAATAACTTGGATATCTTCAATTGAGAAATTATACGCTGTCCTCAGTCTTGTTATTGATTCTAATGTTTTCTTTATAACCCTATTTTTATCATCCTCTTCAATAATAAAAAAATCTTTATTAGAATTAATCACTTCTGGCATCTCACCATTTAATATCTTATTAGCATTTGTTATTATTCCTGACCCATCAGCCTGCCTTTTTATAACATTTAATTTAACTACTTTTATTACTTCACTTCTTATCATATCATCCAACACGTTTCCAGCTCCAACTGACGGAAGCTGCTGTGTGTCACCAATTAGGACAACTGTAGTTCCAGGCGAAATTGCTGTAAATAATGCATGTGCCAAATCTATACTCAACATTGAACTTTCATCTATAACGATCAAGTCATATGGTAGCTCATTTCCCTGCCTATAAAAGAATCCTTTATTCTCATATGAAAATTGAAGCAACCTATGTATTGTCATCGCCTCAAAGCCGGTTATCTCTGTCAGCCTTTTTGCAGCTTTACCGGTTGGCGCAGCCAGCATAAAGCTCATTTCTTCTTTATTTTCAAAATATCTCTTCAGCACATAAATCATACACTCAACTGTAGTGGTTTTACCACTTCCTGCAGACCCTGTCAGGATGAGCATATTTGTTGTAAATACAGCCTTAACGGCCTCTTTTTGCATATCTTCTAACTCAAAGCCCTTTGCTTGCTCAAATTCATTTATCAGCTTATCTATGTTGCATATTTTATCTCCTGTAGTGCTACGGCTAATATTCTTTATCGCTAAGGCCGCCTCACATTCCAGCTTGTACATTTCTTTAGTATATACCGCTTCGTGATTTTCATTCTCTTCAGAATAATTAATATTTATAAGAGCACCGGAATGTAGCATTCTGCTGAATGCATCTTCTAGCTCACTCTCTTCGATGATATCTTTCCCATCACTAAGCGCTTTTGCAGTCATTTCTATAAGCTTTTCCTTAAACAAAAAACAATGGCCATCCATTTCCGCACTTTCCAGAACACTTTTCAGTGCTGATTCAAGTCTGAATATTGAGTGTGTATCTATTCCTAATTTCTTTGCAATTTCATCACAGCTTTTAAATCCAAAGCCCTTAATATTAGCAAACATATATGGATTTTGCTCTGCTATAGCTATGGATGTGCCTTTATATGCGTTATAGATTTTCATTGCTTTTGCAGATGATACCCCAAAACGTTGAAAAAATATCATTACATTCTGGTACTCCATATTTTCCATATATGAATCATGAATAACTTGTGCCTTGTCACTATTAATCCCACGTATCTTGACTAGCAATAGCGGATCATTTTTTATAACTTCAAGAGTTTTACTTCCAAAACCCTCTACATAACCCTTTGCTGATTTATAACCCTTGACTATATTTTGTGCTGTTTTTTCTCCAACACCTTTTATAATGCCACATGATAAAAATGATATAATGCCTTCATCAGTAGCAGGTTCAATGAACTCAACTGTTTCAGCTTTTAACTGTTTCTCTCCCTTGTAAACTCCAACAATTCCAACAATTTTACAAGGTAATATAGCACAATGTTCATTTACCTCATAATAACCTGTTACACTTATCTGCTCTTGAACATCATGCTCAAAATCATCTTCATCAATAATCTTCTCTATGTCAAATGTATAAATTTTATATCCATTCTCAGAATTTTCGTATATTTTATAGTCAAATCTACCTGTAATTTTCAGGTTAGTCCCTACAGGGTAGCTTTCAAAAGACCATCTTTGTTGTTGAAATTGACCTGTCGCCATATCTATCTCCCAAAGCAAACTGTTGATAGCTTGCTTTCACATTTGTATATTCCTTTAATTATATATTTATATTAACCTATTTTATTTATTACAGCAAGAAGTCCATTAATATGGTTTCAGTTCAATCTACTCTTTAAAGAAAATGCATTCCCTTTCATCAAACGAGCATACCTCCAATAGCGGAAATTGATTCTCCAATTTTCTTAATAATTTCAGTGTATCATCTCTTGAGTCCATGTCTACAACTATAAAGCTCCCATTTATAGCGATATTACGGACAAACTTGCTTTCCATCGCTTCTCTGATCATTCTCTCTATATTTTGCTCTTGATTATTCACTAATAGGACAATATTTGCATTTTCAACAAAGTATTTCTGTCTCCCAATTGCCTTATATACATTTATAAAAAGACTTATCATCCCGTACATAGCAAATAAAGAAAGTATTGCATAATTGATAGTCACAATAACCATCTCCGCAAAGTTAATCGTATCTTATCCTATGAAATGCATTGCATTTATGTTACAAAACCAAAACGGTGTAAACTCAAGCAGCTAACTATTACTAGTTCTAGTTCCTTTTACTTCTCTAAGATATATAGAATTCTAATTATATATCACAATTCTATAGAATACTTTATAATTTGTTATAATATGTCAATTATTTTCAGGATATTCTTGTTATATTTTGTTTTGTATTGTATAATTTAAAAAAAATGTAATGGAGGTTAATAAAAATGAGGACTCAAATAAAAAAATCACACTTATTCAGCTTTACAATCAAGAATTTAATGCTCTTGAGCACCCTAGTACTACTAATCTGCCTTTTTACAAATGTATCAGTTTACGCTGAAGGTGAAAGTACCTGGACAATAAAAGCACCTATGCTAAATGATAGATCTCACTTTCAAACTGTAGCAATAAACGGGAAAATTTATGCTATTGGTGGACGAATTAATTGGAAGACAACCAACACCGTAGAAGAATATGATCCCACTCTTAATATTTGGAAGTCTAAATCACCTATGTCTTATGCAAGATCTAGTTCTTATGAATCTGCAGTTATTAACGGAAAAATATATGTATTTGGTGGTAAAAACGATTCTACCACACTAAATTCAGTAGAAGAATATAACCCTGTAACAGATACATGGGTGAATAAAGCTTCTATGTATTACGAACGGTGCTTACAACAGGTAGTAGTACTAAATGATAAAATATACGTGTTAGGTGGTTATAATGGCTCTAACGCACTAAAAACTGCTGAAGAATATGATCCAGCAACTAATAGATGGAAATTATTGGCTCCTATGTCTACTGAACGAATGAATTTTCAAGCAGTAGTACTTAATGGTAGGATATATGCAATCGGTGGTTCTAAAGATGGTAATTCGCTTAACTCAATAGAAGAGTATAATCCTGATACTGATACTTGGGAAACAAAATCACCAATGTTAGCTCGGAGAGAATCGTTTGAAGCAGTAGTTCTAAATAATGAAATATATGCCATCGGTAGTGAGCCCACCACTATACCGGAAAAATTCAATCCAGAAACCAATGAATGGACATCATTAAATCCGATGTCAATACGACGAGTTTCTCCTGAAGCCACAGTATTAGATTCAAAAATATATGTTACTGGTGGATCAGGCGGTAGTGGCTTTATCAACTCTGTAGACGTATATAATCCTACTACAGGAGAATGGAAAACAACATCACCTATGTCTTTCGTAAGATATATTCATCAGCTTGAAATATTAAATGGAAGTATTTATGTAATTGGTGGAGATAGGGCTCACGCAACTGTAGAAGAATATACATCAGAGGCTAATTTTCCAACAACTCTTATAGCCACAGCTACCAGCTCAGAAGTCAGTCTATCTTGGGATGTCGTCGATGGTGCTACAGGTTATAATATAAAGCGTTCCACAACCTCTGGTTATGGATACTCTACTATAACAACAAATTCAGCAATTACCACCCTTACAGACACCTCTGTAACTAATGGAACTAAATATTATTATCTTGTTACTGCTGTAAATGCTTCCGGTGATATCTCAAACTCTAACGAAGTCTCCGCAACACCTAAGCCATCAATACCAAGTGCACCAAAAGGCCTCACAATCAACTCATCATATGTTCTATTCTGGAATTCTGTTAAAGATGCTACAAGTTACACTATAAGACGCGGTACAGCGTCAGGGACATATGATAAAACTGTTTCAGGATTAACTGGAGCAATGTATGTAGATAAAGATATAGATGCTACAAAAGGAAATACATACTATTATGTCGTAACTGCTGTAAACGCTTCTGGTGAAAGTGCATATTCAAATGAAGTATCAATAGCACCAACAGATTACGATTTAAAATTTGAAGTTACTTCTGTTGACAAAGCAAAAGTAGGAGATACGATAACCACAGATATTGTACTTCGCAATGCAAATAATATTTGCGCTGAAGATATAGAAATATCCTTTGACACATCTAAGCTCCAATTTATAAGCGTAGAAAGTGCTGATGGTATAAAAATTTACAATAAAACCAGCATTTCAGATAGCATTAAGAGATATATTACTGCAAGTCTTGGTAAAGCAAATGCTGCAAACGGAGACAAGGTACTTCTTACGCTGACATTTAAAACTATTTCAGCAGGTGAAGCAAAGATTGATATCACTAATGGACGTATTGCTGATAATGCAACTCTTGAAATGGATGTTGCAGAAGAAAACTGCGGCGAAAAGACAGTAATGATAGAGTATGGGGATGTTAACCGTTCTGGTGAATTTACCCTTTTGGATTTAGGTATTGACGCATGGTATTATGGTGATGCTGTGGCTGATACAGATACTTCCATATATGAAACAGATATTGTTCCAAATGGAATAGTTGACGATGCAGATTTATCAAAGATTGTTGAAAAAATACTGAATAACAGAAATTATCCCGCATCAGCTCAAGCATAATTAGCTAAATCAATCAAAAATAATATATTCAGTTAAAAATTCACTTTTAGTACAAGATAATAATAATAGGGCATATTTCATAATAACAATTGAAATATGCCCTATTATTATATTTATTCTTCAAAGCTATTAAAAAAATTCTTTAATATAGCGTTGCAAATAATTCGTTAATTTAAATTATTTGATTGTATAGCCGGACTTAATTACAATCCTGCCTCTTTTCTCAACGCTTCTGCCACATCTGTCTTTTCCCAAGTAAAGTCTGCATCATTTCTGCCAAAATGCCCATAAGCAGCAGTCTTCTTATATATTGGTCTTCTTAAATCCAAAGTCTTTATTATTGCAGCTGGTCTTAAATCAAAGTGCTTATTCACCAACTCGGAAATTTTCTCTTCTGGGATAACCGCCGTTCCAAATGTATCAACGAGTACTGATACAGGCTTAGCAACACCTATTGCATATGCAATCTGAACCTCACATTTTTTTGCAATTCCTGCTGCAACTATATTCTTTGCAACATATCTAGCTGCATAAGCAGCTGAACGGTCAACCTTAGTTGGATCTTTTCCTGAGAAAGCTCCACCACCATGTCTTGCATATCCACCATATGTGTCAACAATTATCTTTCTACCTGTTAGACCCGAGTCTCCCTGTGGTCCACCGACAACAAATCTGCCTGTTGGATTAATAAAGTACTTGGTGTTTTCATCTAAAAGCTCTGTTGGAATAACAGGCTTTATTACGTACTCCATAATATCCTTTTCTATTGTCTCATGGCTTACATCTGCGCTATGTTGAGTGGAAATAACAACCGCATCAACTCTGACAGGTTTGTCCCCGTCATATTCAACTGTAACCTGAGATTTCCCATCAGGTCTGAGATAATTTACAACTTTGTTCTTTCTGATTTCGCTTAACTTAAGCGAAAGCTTGTGAGCTAAAGTGATAGGCATAGGCATTAGTTCAGGAGTCTCATCACATGCATAACCAAACATCATTCCTTGGTCACCTGCTCCAATAGCCTGCATCTGTTCTTCGCTCATCTCACCTTTTTTTGCTTCGAGAGCCTTATCAACGCCCATTGCAATATCTGCTGACTGCTCATCTATAGATGTAAGCACAGCACAAGTGTCACAATCAAATCCATACTTTGCTCTATCATATCCTATTTCTCTTATTGTATTTCGCACTATCTTAGGAATATCAACATAGCAGTTCGTAGAAATTTCACCCATAACCACAACCATACCAGTAGCAACTGCTGTTTCACATGCAACTCTAGCCTGTGGGTCCTGCTCATAAATAGCATCTAGTATTGAATCTGATACCTGATCACAAATTTTATCAGGGTGTCCTTCAGTTACTGATTCTGATGTAAATAGTCTTTTAGCCATTTTTTTAACCTCCCAATTATTAATTTTAATGCTACTGTCCATCAATTCCAACTAATAAGAATCAAGACAGTACAACTCTAAAAAAAGTTTTACTATCCAATGTCAAAAAACATTGAACTTTTAAAATAATCTTATGAGGAAATTTTCATTATTTTATCAATAAAAAAAACCTCTATGCGAGGTTTATCAATGCAATATACAATGAACACCCCTCATCTCTCAGGCAAAGCCTGTTGGATTTGGCACCATACACATCTATGCTGGTTGCCAGGTTTCATCGGGCCATTCCCTCCACCTATCTTGATAAGGACTAAAATATTTACTTTTCATATTTATTTAACCATTAATTTGAATAAAGGTCAATAGAATTTTCAATATGTTGTTAAAATTTTATTTTTTTACCACCCTTTATACATCTATGATTGAAAAAGTAGAAAAAAGTTTCCAACTTAAGCCATTTGTGTAATATAACGCACATTTTATGTTCATGTATGGAATGTTGATTGTAGGCATATGCATATATTGATATATTGCTTCATTACCTCTTCCCATTTGCTCTATTCATAAACCTATCTGCATTAATTATAAATCTCTCATGCTGACCTTCACCAATCTTTTCAGTACCATCAAATGCCTCAACTTTGAATATTAATCTCTTTCCATCAACCTCAATAAGTGTTGCTGTAGCAGTGACTTTTACTCCTATAGGTGTCGCCGCTAAATGCTTGACATTTATCATAGTACCAACTGTAGTATAACCATCTGATAAACATTCTTTTATAGCTAGTGTCGCAGCCTTTTCCATAAGCGCTACCATAGATGGAGTTGCAAAAACCTCTAAATCCCCGCTTCCCATTGTCTTCGCAGTATTATTTATATCAACTGTTATTTCTGCGTTTCCTACCATTCCAATTTCAAATTCCACGTAAACCCCTCCACTTGTCAATTTTCGAAAATCAAATCCGTTATTTGAAAACTGCTGTTAATATCAAGTTAATTACTAGATTAACTAATTAAGCAATTGCGTCATCTATCTTTAATTAAGTCAGTTATTTCTTATTTGTTCTTATAGTCTTCATATTACTTTGATTTTTACAATATAAAGGGGTCGCTCTTGTTATTCCCTGAGCAAACCCCTTAATAATTTGTACTTATACAAACTATAAATTTATTTATCCTTATAAGCTTTGATTATAGCATTTAACCTTCAAGCTGAGGCTCAGCTGAACCTGGTAAACTTGTTCCTTCAAAAATCTGTTCAAACTCAGCACCTTCAACTTTTTCTTTTTCGAGAAGAACATTCGCTAACCTATTAAGCTTATCAATATTTTCTTTTAACAGATTGATAGTTCTTTCATAAGCATCATCTATTATCTGTTTTACTTCATTATCAATAATACCTGCAACCTCATCACTTATATTGCTAGTATGACCATAATCACGGCCAAGGAAAACTTCTTCATTTTCATTACCGAAAATCATATTGCCTAATTTTTCGCTCATACCATACTTTGTTACCATGCTTCGTGCAATCTGATTAACTTTTTTTAGGTCACTAGATGCACCTGTGCTTACTTCATCCATAATAATCTCTTCAGCAGCTCTTCCCCCTAAAGCTATAATTATTTCTTCGATAAGCTGTGATCTAGTATGATAGCTCTTATCTTCCTGAGGTCTACTCGCTGTATAACCACCAGCCATACCAGCAGGAATAATGGATACTCTATCTACCTTTTGAGTTTTGGATACAAGCTTTATTGCAATAGCATGACCAGCTTCATGGAAAGCTGTAACCTTCTTATCAATCTCACTCATAACTCGGCTCTTCTTTTCAGGTCCCATCATAACCTTAAAAGCCGCCTCTTTTATCTCTTCATGACCAATTTTCTTTTTATTAGCTCTAGCTGTAAGTAAAGCAGCTTCATTTAACAAGTTCTCTAAATCAGCTCCAGTAAAACCTGGTGTGATTCTTGCAAGATCATCCAATTTAACATCCTCTTCAAGTGGCTTGCCCCTAGAATGAACTTTCAGAATTTGCTCTCTACCTTTGATATCAGGCAATCCAACTACAACACGTCTGTCGAAACGTCCTGGTCTTAGAAGCGCTGGGTCAAGGATATCAGGTCTATTCGTAGCAGCAAGTATTATAACACCCTCATTTATACCAAATCCATCCATTTCAACTAGCAACTGATTGAGAGTTTGCTCTCTTTCATCATGCCCACCGCCCATGCCGGCTCCTCTATGTCTACCAACAGCATCAATTTCATCAATAAATACAATACACGGAGCGTTTTTCTTAGCCTGTTCAAAAAGATCACGAACACGAGATGCTCCGACACCTACGAACATTTCAACAAAGTCTGAACCACTTATGCTGAAAAATGGAACTCCCGCCTCTCCAGAAACAGCCTTTGCTAAAAGTGTTTTACCTGTTCCAGGAGGTCCCACTAAAAGAACACCTTTGGGGATTCTTGCGCCAAGCTCAACAAATTTCTTTGGAGCCTTTAAAAATTCAACAATCTCCGCAAGTTCTTCTTTTTCCTCATCAGCTCCAGCAACATTTTCAAATGTAACCTTTTTCTTATCATCTACCGAAAGCTTAGCACGGCTTTTACCAAAAGACATAACCCGGTTGCCGCCGCCTCCTCCTTGTGACTGGTTTATAAAGAAAAACCATATTAGAATAAGTATAATTATAAAACCGATTGTTGGTAATATAGATACCCACCATGGTGCTTGCGGCGGCGTAACGACATTGTATTTTTCGATCAACTTATTTTCATAGGCTTCTGTAAATCTATTAGATGCAGAAGTAACATCTGGTGGAACAACCACTACATATTTTGTAATTTTGCTATCCTTTTCTAACGGCTTTTTAAGTACCACCGTAGCAGTGTCAGTCTGTAACTCTATGCTTTTTACATTACCAGCATTGACCTGTGTTAGTAAGTCTGAGTAAACCATTTTTGATGGATTATCAGATTGTTGGTAAAATGTAATCACTACTATAATTACAATAAAAATAATTATATAAAAACTGATACCCTTAATATATTTCAAAAAACTCCCTCCTTATAATAGCCAAGGTACCAAATTCCAATTCGCAAGTCATCAATTCAAAAAATATTCAAAATAATAAATGTAAACCGCAAACCTACGCTTTTTATTTGGTATATACTTAAAGTGCAAAATCTTTCACATATTAAAACTTAATTTATATAGGATTTTTTTCTAGTTATTACAGTATATATTATATTAGCATATACATTTATAAAACACAACAAAGTCAATTTTCTATTTAAATTTTGATGCTATTTCATGTATATCTCTCTTTTAAGTACACATACTTCAGGGATATTTCTATACTTTCCAGAGTAATCTAAACCATACCCAACTACAAATTCATCAGGTATTTCAATTCCCTTATAATCAATCTTTACATTAACCTTCCTTCTTGAAGGCTTATCTAAAGCTGCACATATTTTTACACTTAAAGGTCCTCTAGTTTTTAGTAGCTCAACTAAGTGATTTAGAGTAAGACCTGTATCAATAATATCTTCTACAATAAGAACATGCTTCCCATCAATATTTGTGTCTACATCCTTTATTATTCTAACAACCCCTGATGATTTTGATGAATCTCCATAACTAGATACTGACATAAAGTCTAATTCAACTGGAATACTTATATTCCTAGCTAAGTCTGCAAGAAATATAAATCCGCCCTTTAAAACTCCGATTATAACAAGCTCCTTACCTTCATAGTCTTTAGAAATACGGTTTCCAAGCTCCTTAGCATTTTCTTCCATCTCTTCCTTAGAAATTAAAACACGTTCAATTACGTCCATCATTTGTTATAATCCCCCTTAATTATTGTTACAAAAGCTATTAACAACTACATAAATTTTTGCATCAAATTTCGCTTTAATGATTTATAACTTTATCCTTTTAAATATTACATCTATTTACTTTATATATTTAAAAAAAATCATCAATACAGAATTAGTATTATCAGTTACTTTATAATTATCACTAGTTTTATTTTCTATAATCCAAATTATCTCCTTATTTATAGCAATTAAAGGAAGTTTATTTCTTGCTTCTCTCTCAATTTTTGTGTCTATAAAATATTCTTTAAGCTTCTTCGTACCGTTTGAATTTAACGGTTTGAATATATCACCACCTTTTCTACTTCTAGCCACTATATCCATATCCTTCTGAGATCCAATTTTACTTAGATCAAAGAATTTGGTATAAATACCTTTATTTTTGTCAACATAATCTCGGCAACTTTCATTTTTATCAAATTTAAGTATTTGTGTAGTTATAATAGCTTGGATAGACTTTAACTCTGTTTCTCCTGGGATTTTTAGCTTATACTCAAAGTCTTGTATAATCTCTTCTCCCTGCTTCTTAATAACTATGGATGAATATGATTTTATAGCCATCATTCCATGCGGAATATCTACACGTGAACCTGTCTGTCCTTCTCTAATTAACCACATAAGTCTGTCGATATGAACAAATCCAATGCCCTCAATACTACCACAACAATTTAAAATTGCAATCCTTAATACTCTTCCTAAAATTGCCTGATGCAGTCCTGTTAATTCCACTAAATTCAATTCAATACATTTATCAACTTTTTTTATGCATGCCTTTTCGTAGGCTATTTCAGCATTATACCGTAAAAAATCCTCATCTGTCACTACTATTTTTGATAATCTTAATAAATTTTCTGTAACATCTATTTTTGAAGCATTATTTATTTCTGGAATAACATTAAGCCTAATACGATTTCTAAAGTAGTCCGTGTGCAGGTTTGAACTGTCTGTAATTGCTTTTAGATTGTTTCCATCAACATAGTTCTCAATTTGAACTCTATCTATATCTAATAATGGTCTTATAATATTATCTCTTTTATATTCTATTCCTTTAAGTCCTTCTAACCCTGTGCCCCTAATAATCCTCATTAAAATAGTTTCTGCTTGATCATTTCTTGAATGAGCAACAGCGATTTTTGATGCTGAACACTCTATTGCGACCTTATTAAACTCATCATACCTTGCGTTTCTTCCTGCTTCTTCTATTGAAACTCTATCATTATTTGCCTTATTAGCGATATCTATTCTTTTTATATGCAGACTCAGCCCTAACGAAGAGCAAAAGTCATTTACAAAATTCTCGTCTCTAAGAGCTTCTGAGCCTCTAAGCATATGATTAATGTGTACTGGATAGAGCTTTAATTCAAAATCTTTTGAAATATAATATAAAATATGGAGTAAGCATACAGAGTCATATCCTCCTGATATTCCTACAACGATGCCATCTCCATAATCAATAAGATTATTTTTTTTAATTGTATCAAGGACCTGCTTAAGGATCATTATTTTTTTCCGCCTGCTATTGTCTAAATTTTTCTAAATTTACAAACTTAGTATACTGTCCAAGCCATACCAATTCTACTGTTCCGGTTGAACCATTTCTATGCTTTGCAATGATTACTTCAGCTATATTTTTCTTTTCTGTCTCAGGGTTGTAGTAATCATCCCTGTATAAAAACATTACTATATCAGCATCTTGCTCTATAGCTCCAGATTCTCTGAGGTCACTTAGGATTGGTCTGTGATCAGTTCTGGTTTCAGGCGCACGACTTAACTGTGATAAGCAAATAACAGGAACATTTATTTCCTTTGCCAATATCTTTAGTGAACGTGATATTTCAGATATTTCCTGCTGCCTATTTTCTCCACCTTTAGATTTACCACTACCTTGCATAAGCTGTAAATAATCAATTACTATTAATCCTAAATTATGTTCTAGCTTAAGTCGTCTACATTTTGCTCTTATTTCAGTAATAGAAACACCCGGTGTGTCATCTATATAGATTGGAGCTTCAGATAAAGGAGCTAAAGCTTTAGCAACTTTTTGCCAATCATTATCCTCAAGCTTTCCTGTTTTCATTTTGTTGCTATCTACCATTGCCTCACTGCAAAGTACTCTGTTTACCAGCTGATCCTTTGACATTTCAAGGCTGAATATAGCAACGGGTACATTACTATGCACTGCTGCACTTTGCGCTAAATTTAATGCAAAAGCTGTCTTTCCCATTGCAGGACGTGCAGCTATTAGAATTAAATCAGAGTTATGAAGCCCAGAAGTCTTAAAATCTAAATCTGTAAATCCCGTAGGTATACCAGTAATAATCCCTTTATTGTTATATAGTTCCTCTAAATTATTAAAAGTATCTACAAGCACATCCTTTATAGGTACAAACCCCTGAGAGCTTCTTTTCTGTAAAATATCAAACACGTTCTGTTCAGCTTTATCAAGAATATATGATACTTCTTCAGAAGCACTAAACCCTAGATCAACTATATCAGAAGAAGCCTTAATAAGCTTTCTTAGAATGGCTTTCTCTTCCACGATCTTTGAATAATTTTTTACGTTTGCTGTAGTAGGTACTTCTGTTGCAATATTTGATAAATACTCCAATCCACCAACTAAATCCAGCTTTCCATGCAGTTTAAGACGTTCTGATACTGTAATCAAGTCAATAGGCTGGGCTCTATCAAATAACTCAATAATAACATTGTATATTTCTCTATGGTCAGGTCTATAAAAATCCTCCGGTTTCAGAATTTCCATTACTACAGGAACTACTTCCTTATCAATGAGCATTGAACCTAGTACTGATTGTTCTGCCTCTATACTCTGAGGGGGGATTCTGCCAAGAGCACCTATATCCATTGCATCTTCCACCGTTTCCATTAATTTTTCTGTTGTCAATTACACTTTGAAATACATAAGCCCGCTTTAACCACATAGTAAAAAGAAGCCTACTATCTGTGGTAATTGATTTTTTTCCCGTTATTTAGTACACAAATCCTCTTATTTATAGGCTTTCTATTTTAACAGTAAATTTTGAGCTTATCTCTGGATAAAGCTTAACCTCTACCTCAAAAGTACCAACTGATTTGAGTGAATCTGGCATTACTAGCTTCTTTTTGTCAATCTCTAGCTTTTGTTGTGTCTTCATTGCTTCTGCAATATCTTTACTTGTAATAGAGCCAAAGAGTTTACCGTTATCTCCTGCTTTAACTTTTAATGTGAGTGTAATATCTTTAATTTTTTTTGCAAGTTCTTTCGCCTGAGCTATTTCTTTTTCTTTCTTATTAGCCTCTGCTTCCTTCTTGGTTTTCATTATATTTACATTCGTAGCACTGGCTTCAACAGCTAATCCTCTTGGAAACAAAAAATTTCTTGCATATCCATCACTAGCTTCAACCATTTGTTCCTTTTTACCTAAACCCTTTACATCTTGTTTTAATATAACCTTCATTTGTATACCTCCTGTAGACATCAATATTAACAATAAAATATTAACTATATTTAAACTGAGTCATCTATTCTTTATTCAAGCTATCAATATACTCATATATTGCATTCTTGAGCCTTTCCTTTGCCTCTTCAATAGATACATTTTCCAGCTGTGCTCCTGCAACAGTCATGTGTCCACCGCCACCAAGCTTTTCCAAAATCATCTGCACATTTATCTCACCTAAGGATCTTCCGCTAATAACAATCTCACCTTCATGAGAACTAAGTACAAAGGCAGCTACAAGTCCTGATAGGCTTAAGAGCTGGTCTGCCGATTGAGCAGCAATTAGCTGTGCATTCTTTATGTTTGAAGGACAAATAGATATAGCAATATTATCATACACCACTTCGGCATCTTTGACTATATTTGATATTGTAATATATGTTTTTAAATCATTCTGGAAAAGCTGCTTAACTGACACTGTATCAACGCCTTGGCGCCTTAAATATGAAGCTGCCTCAAAAGTTCTAACACCTGTTTTAAATATAAAGTTTTTGGTATCCACAACAATTCCAGCATATAATGCTTCTGTTTCTATGCTTGTAAGCCTTATTTTTTCCTCTAAATATTGCATTAACTCCGTGACAAGTTCACAGGTTGAAGATGCATAGGTTTCATGATAGGACAAAACTACGTCTTGAATATAATCCGCCCCTCTTCTATGATGGTCTATTACCACAATCTGATCAGTCATCTTCAGCAATTCTGGTGTTTCAGTAAAACTTGGTCTATGGGTGTCCAGAACTATAAGAAGCGTTTTCTTAGTTATAATGTCAAGAGCTTCATTTCTACCAACAAATACATTTGCATATTCTGGTTCTTTGCCTAGCTTATTTAAAACAGCATCAATGTTTGCATTGGAATGATTTAATACTATATTAACCCTTTTATCTCTGCTCTTTACTATTCTATATATACCCAGTGCTGCGCCTAAGCAATCAATATCAGCATTTTCGTGCCCCATTATTAATACAGATGGCGCTTGGTCAATTAATCCTCTTAATGCATAGGCAATTACCCTTGCTTTTACTCTTGTGCGTTTCTCTAGTTCTCTGGTGCGTCCTCCAAAAAATCTAAAGTTATCTCCATCTTTTATAACAACATGGTCTCCGCCTCTGCCCAAGGCAATATCTATACTTGCATTTGCATTTTGCATATTTTCAAGTAGAGTTGGGGCATTAATACCAATCCCTATGCTTAAAGTAACAGGGATTTTATTACCAAAATTAATTTCCTTCACTGTTTCAAGTATTTCAAACTTTTTCTCTTCTAATTCCTTCAAATATTTAAATGCAAAGAAGCATAGAAATTTATCCCGTTCAAACTTCTTCAAAATACCACCAGTATGGCCTATCCATCCAGCAATACTCTTTTCAATTTCCGCCATCATCTGTGGTCTTTTAGAGTCCTCTAAGCTCTGCATTAAATCATCATAATTATCTACAACAACTAAACCTATAATATCTTTATTATCCTCAAACTTCTGTCTTTCATTTATCAAATCTGTATTGTCAATAAAGTACAACATTACAATAACGCTTTGTTCAGTACTATTATCATCTATTTTTACCAAACTACCTAAAACAGTATAGAAACGGCTGTTTATGGTAACTTCTTTTGAAATAGAAATGCAATCTCCTTCTGTCATCTCAGGTTTTATATCAGAAACAATACCTGATATTGTTTTTTTAAGGAATGTTTCCTCATCAAACATGCCTTTGAAAGATGGATTGTACCAAATAGTAGTCCCATCTAGCTCAGCTAAAACTAGCGGCATGGGGAAATTGAGCAAAGTATCCTTTGTTGCACAGTTAATGTTGAAAGTTAGTGTCTCTATGTATTTTGCTATTTCTCTATTTCTGATACGAGTTGATTTGTAATTGTAGATTACTAGAAAAACAAATAAAACATATACTGGTATAGATAATAAAGGACTTAATATCGTAATTATCACAGCAAGAAATAGTATTACCCAAAGATAAAATCCTGCCTTTGGTATAAATATACGTGATAGTTTTTTACTATTCATTCAAAATCTCCTTAGCTTAAGCTCCTTGTTTTTTTGTCCTAGCGCTATTGAGATGCTTTGCAAGCTCAGATAAATCACCATAATACTTTTCAACATCATGGTTTTCAACAAGACCAAGCCTAATCTTATTCTCAATTTTTTGTTCTACTGTTCTATAGTTAATGCCAAATCTTCTTCCTAAAAGATAACATATCAAAATTATATTTGATAAAGTGTCAGCTAAAGTTTCAGAAACCTCCTCTTGAACTCCATTTATCAGTGCTTTAAATAAATTTGCAACATCTGTAAGCAACTCACTTTTCAGCCATTCAATAATTTTAATATTTCTTGTAATATCAATTTGGTTTTCAAACAAAGCCATAGTGTCACCCCACGTAGGTAATTTACATTTTTTGGTATGTAAATTATATCACCTATGCAACAAAATTACTTTATTTCCCATTATTTTATTATGTATACCCATCATCTAATTACTATAATCAAAATGATAGATCTTTATTTCGATATTTTACAAACCAAATGTTGGATATGATCCAATAAATCTATAAAATGATGTTTTTCTTTTTACCATAGTGAGTGCATCATATACATCCTGATCCTCAATATGTCCATCAATATCAATAAAGAAAATATACTGTCCAAGCTCATTTTTAGCAGGTCTAGACTCTATCCTTGTCATGTTTATATCCCACAGACCAAATATATCCAAAACCTTATATAAACTTCCCGGTTTATTTTCAGTGGAAAACACTATTGATGTTTTATCCTTGCCTGTTCTGCCTTTTAATTTCTTAGACAATACAACAAACCTAGTAAAGTTATTTTTGACGTCTTGAATACTACTAGCTAATATTTTAAGCCCATATGTTTTAGCCGCAATACCAGATGTGATAGCTGCATATGTACTATCTTCTGATGTCACTCTTTGAGCTGCTCTTGATGTACTATTCTCCTCAATTTGAGTTACAGTTTTAAAAGCACCGCTAAGGTAATTTCTACACTGTCCTAGTGGCTGTGGGTGTGAAATAACCACTCTTATATCCTCGACTAACGTGTCCTCTTTTGCAACAAGATTAAGATTTATCGGTATTATATGTTCATTAACTATATACAATCCATCCTCTTTTGCAAGAACATCTAAAGTCACGTTGACAGCACCCTCTAGGGAATTTTCTATAGGTACAATAGCCTCATCAATTTTGTCATCTCTCAATCCTAGAAGAACATCCTGGATTGTATAAAAATCCTTTAATTCATAGGAGTCCTCTGGACTAGCTATATTTGTATTCGATTCAATATATGACTGAGCCGCCTCATGCGAAAAAGTCCCATGAGGACCTAAAAAACCGATACTTTTTTTCATCTTTTTTACATTCACCCTTTTTATTCAATAAACAAACCCGTCCCACAGTAATATATAATATCATTCTTTCCCAAGATTTCCAACTATATTTCTACTAAAAAAGACTGTTGAACAATGTTGTCATTACACTATATTGTACTCTGATTATTACTAATCACTTCAATACAGTGTATCTGATTTCATTCTTGAAACAGTCTCATATTTTCTAAATGTTTATGAAAGTCCGGAAAGCTCTGTTGTTACTCCACTAACTCATCCTGTGCCGAATTCATAGCCTGTTCTTCAAGTTCTTCATCACTAACTGTTAAATTTATAATTTGCAAAGCTTCATCATACATCTCACTTGGAACCATTATTTCAATTGGTATGCAAGGTCCTAGAACGATTTGTAATATACCGCTATCAATCGCACCAAAGTTTTTTCCGTTTCCAATGCAAATAATATTGTTTTGTGTTAATTTAGCTTTAATAACATTATATTCAAATTCATTCTCTGCCGTAGTTAAATGAACCCAATTACTAGCATTTTCTCTCTCAAGTTTTAATTTCTCATCCTCACTGATAATTTCCTTGTCAAAATCCATAACAACCACCTTTCCAATACAACCCAGTTTAAAGTGATACCACTTTCTACTTTTTTGAAGTCTTGTAACCTTTACCTAATTATATAATATCACTTAAACAACAAATTTAACAGTATAAATAACCAATTTTAAATAATAAAGCCTTATTCTTTATTTATCGCGTCTTTATCATTTAATTGATTATCCTCTTAATCTATTGATTTATTTATTCTTCGTTTCCCTTTTCATTTTCTTGATCATCATATTTAACATTTTCGTTATCATTCTTGAGTTTTTTAAACGGTGTTATCTCCTTTGAGACTTCTGTTAAAAAAACCGATCTGTATATACTTCTAATTGATAGTCTATTTTTAGGAAAACCTGCGAATGCCTTCATGGCAATATAGAAGAAAGAATATACTACAGTAATTATAATTCCCGCTAAAAGGCCAGCTCCTTGTCCAGCAATAAATGGCATACTGAATATTATTACAATTAAACTCAATAAAACTATCCATGAGGTATATGGATATCCTCTCAACTGACATTTCCCGTCTGGAGGACAGCCATTTCTTTTCCGTAAGCGAATGTGAGTAGCCATAATTACAGCATAGGTTAATAGCAATGAGAATCCTCCAGCGCTTGTTAAAAAGAGATATACTTTTGGAAATAACATTCCAAATCCTAACCCTAAAAGCATTGCAAAGCCAGAGAAAAGTATTCCTCGTTTAGGAACATCTTGCTTGTCTAATAACCATTTAGAAGCAAGGCCTTCATCTGCCAGAGACCTTATCATTCTTCCAAGTCCAAACATTGCTGCTAACATTGTAGAAATAATTGCTGTAATTAAAACAAAATTTATACCTGTACCAGCCCATCCGATTCCCCATCTATCAAGAGCCGATACCATAGGACTTACATTTTCACTCAAATCTGCTGTGGATACAAGCGGCAACATTACGATAATAGAAACTATATAAAATCCTACCAAACAAATAACTGTGTACTTAATTGCCCTTGGAACTGTCTTTTTAGCATCATCTACTTCTGATGCTGCTAAACCTATTACTTCAAATCCTGCATATGAAAACATAACTATTAGCATGCTCCCAGCGATCCCCCTAATTCCGCCTGGCATCAAAGGTTCATTTGCCAATTCACCTACACCAACTTGTGCAATTCCTGGCATGTATCCAACTATTAGCAATATCGCTAAAACTATAAATGAAGCTATCGCAAGAAGCTTGATTGAAGCAAGTCCACTTTCAAGTTTGCTCAATTTATCAGCACCTAAAAGGTTTAGTAGTGTAACACTAATTATAATTACACTTCCTAGTAAAGTTATAGATATATTTGGAATCCATTCTCTTATAAGTATCGATATAGCTGTTGCTTCGCTAGACATAGCAAGAACCATCCCCGTCCAGTAAACCCATCCTACAATAAATCCTGCCCCTTTTCCAAAAGCTTGAGAAGCAAAAGTTCTAAATGACCCAGAGTCAGGATTTGCAACAGTCAATTCTGATAAAGCTGTTAATATAAAATAAACTAATATTCCTCCTATTATATATGAAATCAGTATAGAAGGGCCGGCAGCATTAATGGCTATTGACGAACCAACAAAAAACGAACCACCTATTACAGTTCCAACAGCCATCATTGTAAGCTGCCATGCAGATAGACCTTTTTTTCCCTTTTCCATAAAATATCCATGCCCTACATTTCGTACAAAAGCTTTCTATTAAGTCAGCATGGATTCGACACCTCCATTTTATTTTTTTGTTATTTCACGACTTATTTTGATGTAACCCTATTATTCCTCAAATCAACGAATACATTCTAAAATTGAAAATTAAAAATTCGTCAAAATGCCGTCTATAACACCTAGATTCAGAATGAAATTTTTAGATTGTAGATTGAGTGGCTGAATAATAACTGCTTAGATGATACTAATTTCGCTGTATTAAATTACATCATTGATTTAATGCTAAATATCTGTCAAAATAGAATAGAACAAACGTTTCTATTTATGCTTTATAAGTTATGTTAACACTAATAGCGCTAATATAGATGAAATCGCAACTTTACTTTTTAATTTTTATACAATAGAGTTTTTTACAATAAGAGAATTGGAGGACAAATAATATGAGTTTTAATGGATTTACAGCCGATGCACTTAAATTTCTTTTTGAAAATAGATTGCACAATGATAAAGAATGGTATGACAGCCACAAAGATATTTATAAAGAAACAGTATACAACCCTTTAGCTCAACTTATAAATGAGTTAGCTCCTACTATGATGGAAATTGATAGTCAGATAATTACTATTCCATCCAAAATAATTTCAAGAGTGAGAAGAGATACACGCTTTACCAAAGATAAGACATTATATAGGGATAACGCTTGGTTTGTATTTTTGAGAGATAAAAGTACCATGGCAACGTCACCCTGCTATTGGTTTGAACTTAATCAAAAAGGGTCAAGCTATGGAATAGGCTACTATGGGGCTCAAACAAGTTCTATGACTAATATGCGTGATATGATTGTTAATAATCACCCATTATTTTTGAAGGCATTAGAATGCTACGAATCCCAAGACCAGTTTTTAATTGGTGGGGATATGTATAAAAGAAGCAAGTTCCCTGACCAATCAGAAAATCTGAAAACATGGTTAGACAGGAAAAATATTTACTTTGAATGTGTTCAAAATGATTACAGTCTTGCCTTTTCAAAGGATCTGCCTGATATTTTGAGAACAGGCTTCTTGCAGTTAAAACCGATATATGATTTTCTGTGTATGGTGGAGGCAAGTATCTACTAGTAATGTATACAGATAAACTTCTTTATTTCTGACTTAGAATCTCAATTCTCATGTTTATAGTTATTGCGAAAATACTTGGCGTGTGACATTCGGCAGAACATCTGAAAACTCTGATAGTGCCTACAATTGTTGGGTTAGTACTCTGTATAGTTTTAGTTTATCTAAATATGGGATCTCATTTTTAATAGCCGCATATGCGCCATTAGGGCAAAGCCCGCAAATATTGTTCAATACTATTTCGCATGCAGAATGTATTTTATATATTTTAAATACTAAATAGTATTATATTAGCTTTAAAAAATTTGAGAAAAAGTGTAATACTTATACCTGTTGAAAAATATATTAGTCACAAAGTTTATATTGAATAGAACTATAAATATGTATATAACTACATATTGCCTTTATATATTATATCCGGGTAATAATGTTGACATATATATATATATTTGATATAGTACTTTATACGGAGGAATTTGCACATGGAAAACAATATTGTATCAAAAGAAAAATTTCATGAGAAAGTTCAAGAATTAATCTCCAATGGAGATGGACCGTTTAGTATTGCCGTAGCTGATATTGATAATTTTGAAAACATAAATAAAATATATGGTTATCCTATTGGAGATGAAGTAATAAAGAAACTAGCTTCAGTCTTCACACAGAATTTAGCGAGTATTGACCTAATGACGCGACATGGTGATGAATTCAACCTCCTACTTGTGAAAAAAGGTGCCGAAAGAAGTTTTATGGAGATGGAAGAAATCCGTAGATACCTTTCTGACAATACTTTTACTTTAAGTGATATTAGCAGAACTGAAAACGTATATATTACAGTAAGCTGTGGAATAGCTAGTTACCCAAGAGATGCTAAAAACGCAATTGAATTGTTCAGAGTTGCTGACAGTGCAATGTTCAGAGCGAAGAAACTGGGAAAGAACAAAGTTTGTTTATCCGAAGCAGAAAGTATGGTTTTAAAGTCCAGCTATTTTACAAAGACACAAGTTGACAGGCTATCTGGATTGGCAAAAGATACTGAAAAAACCGAAGCATTTTTGCTTCGTGAGGCTTTGGATGATTTATTTAAGAAATATAGTAAATGAGTCACTTATAATATAATATTTATTTTCGATTACGGTTGGGCGTACATAGTATGCTTTCAAGAAATCTGGCTTCTTGGGTGGGAGGCTCTTTAAATAGAGCTTTCTACCTTTTTATATATTTAGAGCAAATAAAATAATAATTTAATATTTTTTAAATTTACGCTTAATCCATAAAGGAGCGGGAGAACCAATTTATGGGGTGAGTCCGGTGTAATGTGTAACTGGTAGGGTTATCTTTCGACCCAAACCCGTCAGCTAATCTCGTAAGCGTTGGAAGAGAAGGTGATTGATGTGCTTTAATTGTACCTTTTATTTGGTTCACAATTTTTTGCATACGCTATGGGTACTTCTCCATAGCGTTTTTTTATTTCAAGGACTATAAAATGGAGGTATTATAAATGATTAGAGTTTGTATAGCAGGTCTAGGAAAGACAGGAAAGGAAATTGCAAAGGTTTTATTGGAACAAGATGATATAAATCTTGTATCAGCTATCTGCAGTTCTAATAGCGATAAAAAGGATAAGGATTTAGGTGAAATAATCGGTTGCGGAGATACCGGAATTATTTTAGAAAGCTCAGATAATTTAGAACAGGTTATTTTTAGAACAAGACCTGATGTAGTAGTTGATTTCTCAAGCCCAGAGGCAGCGTTGAGAAATGCTAAGATATTTTCCTCAATGAAAGTGAATATAGTGATTGGAACAACGGGTTTTTCAAAACTATCTATCAAAAAGCTGTTTGTGCTAGCAAAAAAGAACCACACAGGAATCGTTTATGCTCCCAATATTACTCTTGGTGTAAATGTACTTATGCTACTAACCAATTTGGCAGCAAATATCTTAAATGATTATGATTTTCAAATTACAGAAATTCATCATAAGAATAAAAAGGATTCGCCCTCAGGAACCGCCATCAAAATTTCTGCAGAAATTGACAAGGGGTTGCGATCATCTGGTAAAGGAGATGAAGGCTCTGAAATCCCTATTCATGCCGTAAGGGCAGGTGGGGTAGTAGGAAAACACGAGGTAATGATCATTGGTGAAAACGATAAGATTGAGATCTCTCATGAGTCATTTTCTAGAAAAGCGTTTGCACTTGGAGCAATACATGCAATCAGATTCATTGCGAAAAAATCAGGTTATTTTGAAATGAGTGATGTTTTGAATTTGAAGAAAGTACTGAATGATTATCTTGAAAAAGACGGAAACTCACTTAACAAAAAGTACGTTGATTATATACCAAAATCAAATAAAGACTTTGAAAACTGGGCATAGTCATGTGTAAGAAAAGTCTTTAATATAAATATTTTTTAAAATTTAAGTAAGATTCTTAAACCAGTAAATATAAATCTAGAAAGGAGTTGCAGATGCAAAGACATTACAGAGATATAACTTTATGGAAGAACGTTACAGATGAGGAATGGAACGATTGGACATGGCAACTTTCAAATAGAATTACTACAATAGAAGAATTGGAACAAGTAATTAACTTAACTGAAGAAGAACGGTATGGGGTACGGGCAAGCCTTAAAAAGCTTAGAATGGCAATTACCCCCTACTATGCTACTTTAATGAACCCTAGCAACCCCATTTGCCCCATAAGGAGGCAGGCAGTACCAACTTTTCAAGAAACTAAAATTTCAAAGTGTGACAGCACTGATCCATTACATGAGTCTAAAGACTCTCCTGTTCCAGGTTTGACACATAGGTATCCTGATAGGGCACTTTTGCTTATTACTGACCAATGTTCCATGTATTGCCGTCATTGTACAAGAAGAAGATTTGCAGGAAATGACGACAAGGAGCTTTCACTTATTAACATAAAAAAAGCCATAGAATATATAAGAAAGACAAAGGAAATACGTGACGTTTTACTCTCAGGCGGTGATGCCTTATGTGTCTCTGACAAACGCCTTGAATATATTCTTGAAAGTCTAAGAACAATTGACCATGTCGAAGTTATACGACTTGGTACAAGGGCACCTGTTGTAATGCCGCAGAGAATAACACAAGAACTTTGTGATATGCTCAAGAAGTTTCACCCAATTTGGATTAATACTCATTTCAATCATCCTACTGAACTAACAGAGGAATCAAGAAAAGCGTGTGCAATGCTTGCAAATGCTGGAATACCATTGGGTAACCAGTCTGTATTGTTGAAAGAAATAAATGACTGTCCTTATATAATGAAAACCCTTGTGCAAGAACTCGTTAAGAACAGAGTTAGACCATATTACCTTTATCAGTGTGATTTATCTGAAGGGATTGAGCATTTTAGGACCCCAGTATCGGTGGGCATTGAGATTATAGAAATGCTTCGGGGACATACATCAGGTTTTGCAGTTCCAACCTTTGTTGTAGATGCTCCAGGCGGTGGTGGCAAGATCCCTGTGAATCCCCAGTATCTTATTTCGCAGTCATCTGATAAGGTTATTCTTAGAAACTTTGAGGGAGTTCTATGTACTTATGCAGAACCAGAAGACAAAACCCACCAGTGTCACAATTGCGGACTCTGCAATAAGTATAAAAACTTAAAATACCGCGGACTAGAGAAATTATTCCGAGAGGAAAAAGTGTGCCTTGTTCCACGTAGTAATATACGGCTAAACAAAAGGGAGGAATATAATGAACACATTACATCTTAAAAGTAAAGAGAATTACTATACCACCATAAATGACATTAATGTACTCGTTGACTTTACTAATGAAAGACTGAAAATTATAGATTATCAAACTATATCAATAAATGCCATTATAAATATTGTTAATTTTGCAAGAGAAAATGAAATCGGAAAGGTAATATCAAACTGCAGAATACGGCTTTTAGAACCTTTTAGAACCTTTGGCTTCAAAATTGAAGGAATAATAAATGGCTTTTTCGATGGAGAAGATGCCTACTGTGTATCACTTTTTCTTGATAAAAAGAGAGAATTATCTTTGCAAAAGGAGGAAGAAGATGCAATCCTTCATCAATGTGTTATTGAAAACAAAAGACCTTCTATTGTGAAAAACAACAAATATATAATCCGAAATGCAGAAACAAGTGATATACCACAGATGATAAGACTTTTTAGCAGTGTATTTGAAACCTATCCCTCACCAGTTTTCAACGGTGACTATTTACAAAATGTCATGAACGAACAGATATTATTTAAAGTTGCTGTAGAGGATGATAATATTATTAGTATTGCATCTGCTGATATGGACAAAAATAATTTAAACGCTGAAATTACAGACTGTGCCACATACTCAGAACATAGAGGCAAAGGAATACTTCCAAATCTGATTCAACACCTGGAAGAAGACCTTAGACAAAAAGGGTTTCGTACTTTGTACAGCCTTTCAAGGGCAATAAATCCTGGTATAAATAGATCATTGAGTAAACTTGAATACCGCTATTGCGGAAGACTTGTGAACAACTGTCATATATGCGGAAGTTTTGAGGACATGAATATCTGGGTTAAAAAGCTAAAGAAGGTTGATGTATAATGAAACTTATATTTGCCATCGTACATGATCAAGATGCACAAAGGGTATCAAACACATTAATTAACTCTGGATATAGTACTACCAAGCTTTGTTCAACAGGAGGATTCTTAAAGGTTGGTAATACTACCATAATGATTGGCATAGATGATAAAGATCTTGAAAATGTTTTGTACATAATTAAAACCAATTCAAAGAGCCGCACGCAGTATATGCAAACATCAGATCATGGAGTATTTGCAGGAAGAATGACAACTGGTGGAATTAAAGTTAATGTCGGAGGAGCTATCGTTTTTGTAACTGCGGTTGAGCGGATGGAGAAGTTTTAATTGAAAAAATTATTTACAGTAGTATATTGTAAGCGCCTTTTAACTTTGACTAATTAATTAGAATGAAAGTAAATCAATAGTGTGGTACAGATTATTACAGAAATCGATATTTATATTGATATAAAAACACTATAAATATAATATTACATGATTATATTTATAGTGTTTTTATCTATTTATATTTATTAAATCCGAGTTCAAAAGCCATAAATTCTTGAACAGAAATTGTACCTGTTATGAGGAGAAGAAATGAGGAAATTAACAACATTAATTGGATGTTCCAAGAATAATACAAAGCCAGATGAAGAAATGAGGACCGAGATTAAAGCGGAATTGCAAGCAGAAGCAAGTATTAAAGATGAAGCAAATAAGAAGGATGAATCAAACGTAAAACCTGCAGCTGAGACAGTTATTAAGCAAAAGCAATATAACGAAGATAATGTAATATGGCCTGAAAATATTGCTATTAAGAACTATAAAGGTGATGGCTTGGAAACGCTATCAAAAATAAATGTAAAATGTGATTCGGGAAAAGTAGTTGAAACATTAGCTATATTTGGTGAAGTGACAAATGTTAAAGTATGACTTATAGAACTTGCTACTGAAACAAATTATGACTTAATCAAAGAATACGATTCTCTAAAGGATACTGAATTAACAATACTAAGAAATTCAGATAATTATAAGCTTATCCAAGTATCTTTTTATGATAAAGGACTAAGAGCACACACTTATGCATTTACTAGTAGTGAAAATTATAATGAAATTTATAAAGGTGAGGATAATCAAGAATTAATTGCTAGTCTGGATGAAAAGGATAAAAAATCAACAGCATACTAAGATAAAAGTGATTTGATTGTAAATTCTTTAGGGCTATCTGAGAAAGAATTTCAAGCAAGTAGCATTTTTAAAACATACAATCAAAGTGCTCAAACTTGTTTTGAAGGCAAAACCAACAAGTTTGAGCACTTTTAGTTTCACTTGTATACTTGAAAAAACGAATAATGTGTTATATTATTGATTGAGCTATTAGTCAATTATGAAAATCACAAGAAAGGTAATATTAATGTCACGAAATAAAGAAAAGAATGAATTAGTAACAAAAGAACGCAGAAGCGACATTTTACAGGTAGCTATAAAGAAATTTTCCGAGAAGGGTTATCAAGGTACTAATGTATCAGAAATTGCGAAAGAGTTAAGTATAAGCCAAGGGATAATTTTTTGGTATTTTGAAACAAAAGAGAATTTATTCAGAAAAGCATTTATGGAGGAATTCAGAGCAATAAAACTCACAACTGCAAATATACTTCATGATTCTTCCTCCACACCTTTGGAAAAGTTAAGAAGGCTTATATCTGAAATGGTTAAGGTTTATTATGAAAGAAAATCTGGCTGTATGCTTATCCTTCAAATGGTTTCTAATACCGAAATGCAACAGATATTATCAATAGATGTTACAAATGTTTATAACGAACTATACAGTGAGCTCCAATTATTATTTAAGGATGCGGGTGCTAATAACCCGGAACTCAAAGCCAGAAACTTCGTCGCTCTTCTTGATGGATTTATGATACAGATAATTTTAGGTTTGGATATTGGGGATCGTGAATTACTTGTGAAAGATATACTGCACAGGTATGAGTTATTATAAATGGAGGTAATCTAATGGATGCAAAAAACAAACACAATACTTATAACACCCTTTTTCATTGGAACAGTTTTAGATTAAAGCTTGTCTTTGAAGGAATTGCAATAGGGATTTTTAGTGGTCTTTTAATTGTATTCTATCGTTATTCACTTGAAAAAGCTATGGAAATGCTAATAAAAATATACAATATATTGTCAGTAAGACCATACCTTATTCCTTTTTGGATAGGGATATTGATAATTATTAGTTTTATAGTTGGGATATTGATTAAACATGAACCTATGATTAGTGGTAGTGGTATTCCACAAGTCGAAGGCGTTCTCCTTAGAAAACTCAACATGAAATGGTGGAAGGTTATTATCGGTAAATTTATAGGAGGAGTTTTGTCTATAGGTTCTGGACTATCACTAGGGCGAGAAGGTCCATCAGTCCAATTAGGAGCAGCTGTAGGACAAGGCTTTAGCAGAATATTCAAAAGGATAAAACTAGAGGAAAAATATCTTATTACAAGTGGAGCCAGTGCTGGTCTTGCCGCTGCCTTTAATGCCCCTCTAGCTGGAGTAATGTTTGCACTGGAAGAAGTTCACAAAAACTTTTCTCCATTAGTTTTACTTTCTGCTCTATCAGCAGCATTATCAGCAGATTATGTATCAAGTGGTTTTTTTGGATTAAAACCGGTTCTTAATTTCAAGAGTTTATCTGTTTTGCCTCTTAATTCCTATTTTTATATAATAATATTAGGAGCTATTATAGGAGTATCAGGTGTACTCTTTAACAAAACACTTTTAAATACACAAGGTCTATATTCAAAGATAAAATGGATTCCAAAAGAGTTATGGATAACAATACCCTTATTAATATCAGTAGTCTTAGGATTTCTTCTGCCGCAGGTTTTAGGTGGAGGGCATGAGCTTATTACTTCACTTCTAACTGCAAATAATTTTTCTATAACAATTCTCTTGGTTCTGTTGTTCGTAAAGTTTTTATTTACTATGGTAAGCTATGGCTCAGGTGCTCCAGGAGGAATTTTTCTTCCGCTACTTGCAATCGGAGCATTAATAGGAAGTGTGTATGGATTCGTCCTAGTACGTTTCTTTCACTTTGATAGTATATATATAAATAGTTTTATAATATTGGCTATGGCAGGTTACTTTACTGCTGTTGTCAGAGCACCGATAACGGGAATTATTCTTATTACTGAAATGACGGGTTCTTTTAATCATTTACTTTCTCTTGCAATAGTATCAATTACAGCATATATAGTAGCTGATATTTTAGGTTCAAAACCAATATATGAGTCCTTGCTTGAAAAGATTTTGCATAAGCAAGGTGAGGGTATAGCTATCGGAAACAAAAAACATAAGTCTATATTGGAGTTCGCAATTTGTATGGGATCCATATTGGATGGAAAGGCAATTAAAGATATAAAATGGCCATCACACTGCCTATTAGTGGCAGTTAAACGCGGTGAACACGAAATAATTCCAAAAGGAGATACAGTTATATCTGCAGGTGATTATTTAATAGTTCTCACTAATGAAGACAGAGTACCTAAAATAAATGATACTTTGATAAAGTTGGTTGGCAGTTGTGATGTTGAAAAGTAGTTTTATTTCTGAAGTCTTTGTTACATTTTTAGAGCTAATAAGTGTTCTTTTTATTTTAAATATAGAACATAATTTGAGAACAAACTGCTCCAAGGTAAGCTAGTTATACTTCTGAAAATTTTATTAATTTTTAAATTAATAATAAAAATTCGAACCAAATCAGTGTAATGTTTTAAAAGAGGCTTCTTGCAAGTTAAAACCGATATATGATTTTCTGTGTATGGTGGAGGCTCATGGAAATAGCTAGAAGTCATAAAGATTTTCACTACCAAACTGCGTTAAGCATAATTCGCCTAAAAACCATAGCTTATCGGGCGGAGGCTTAAAACGGTAATTGACTTTAGCAAATAACTCTTGCAACTCTCGATTTCTAGTTAAATAAAAATTTTCAATCTAATGTTCTACCCCAATAGAATCATAAATAAAAAGCTACCGTCAGATTATTCTCTAACGGTAGCTCTATTGTTGTTATATAAGTTTAGTCTGTAGTAAATGGGAGCAAAGCAATATGTCTTGCTCTCTTTATTGCAGTTGTTAACTGACGTTGGTGTTTTGCACAATTTCCTGATATTCTTCTAGGAAGAATCTTACCTTTTTCAGAAACATACTTTCTAATCTTAGCAACATCTTTGTAATCTATATCAGTAGCTTTGTCAACACAGAATGAGCAAACTTTTCTTTTAGCTCTTCTCATTCTCATGCCGCCTTTTCCTTCGCCCTTATCATAAGAATCTCTATCATTTCTTTTATTATCTCTCTTAGGTCCTGGCATTTAATTTTCTCCTTTCAAGTACCAATATAATGGCACTTATTATCATTTATAAACAACTGGTTAATTTCATACTTTTAACATATCGTAAGCTGGCAACGCCCACATTACTAATGTTAGTCGAATTACCAAACAACGCAAGTTGGCAAGCCAACATTGATTATGTTAATTAAAATGGTAATTCGTCATCCTCATCCATTGGATAAAACCCATCGCCTGATGCTGCAGGTGTATCCGAATAAGTTTTCGGTGCTGAACCACCAAAATTCCCGCCAGCATCTCCACTTCTTTTGCTATCAGCAAAATAAGTCTCATCTGCTAATACTTCAGTAACATAGTGGCGTTTACCCTCATTGTCATCCCAAGTTCTAGTCTGAATTCTTCCGACAACAGCTACTTGCTGTCCCTTTGTGAAATATTTCCCACAAAACTCAGCAGTCTTGCCAAATGCGACAATATTAATAAAATCAGCTTGAGGCTGACCCTCTTTTGATGAACGTCTATTTACAGCAATTGTAAAACTTGCAACTGCCATATTACTTCCACTAGTGTACCTTAGCTCAGGGTCTTTTGTAAGTCTACCCATTAAAATAACTTTGTTCATATTTCCACCTATTAATCCTTATTAATTATGATATACTTAAGAATTCCTTCAGTGATTTTATACACTCTCTCTAATTCAGCAGGAAAATCTGGACTTGATGAAAAATTCACAAGTACGTAGTAACCTTCGTTCTTGTCTTTAATCTCATAAGCTAACTTTCTCTTACCCCACTCATCAACACTTTCAATCTGAGCAGAAGCCTCAATCATAGCTTTGAACTTTTCAACAAGAGCTTTTGTGTTTTCTTCTCCAACCTCTGGATTGATAATAAAGATAGTTTCATACTTCTTTAACATTACTAGTCACCTCCCCTCGGACTTAACGGCTCTGTCACATGAGTACAGAGCAAGGATGTAAAATATATTATATTTAACATACAATTAAGTATTCTATCATACAAAAACGCATTTAACAAGAATTTTTTAGACTTTTTCACGAATTTTTTAGACGGTCTTAAGAACTGTTTTTAAAGTTTTTAACAGAAACTCATTATCCTCTTTTGATTTTACTGCAATTCTGAAATATGACTCATTTAAACCTATGTAATTAGCGCAGGAACGTATAAGTATCCCTTCCTTCTCCAACTCTCTTTGCAGCGATTTATTTTCTGACTTAATTAATATATAGTTTGCTTCTGAATCGAAAACCTCAAATCCTAACAATCTGAGATTTTTGATTAGAAATTCTCTGTTTTGTTTGATTATTTTTTTAGTTTCTTTAACATAATCGGTCTCTTTTAATGCTGCAACACCGCATTTTTGTGCTACAACAGATACATTCCAAGGCTGACCTTGATTATAAATGCCTTCAATAATTTCATTATCAGAGCATATGCAATAGCCTAAACGTATTCCTGCCATTGCGTATATTTTTGTAAATGCCTTCAGTACAATTACATTTTTTAAATCAATAAGCTCTTGAACAATACTGTACTCGTTAGTATTTTCAAGAAAATCAATAAAACATTCATCAACAACTAACACCGTATTATTTTTTTTACAGTGAGAAGCAATTCTAAGCACTCTATCCTTTTTTATCGGTACTCCAGTAGGATTATTAGGATTACACAGAAACATAATATCGATATCAGGTGAAAGCTTATATAAAATCCTTTCATCAAGTATAAACCCCTCATTCTCTAATAAGAGGTGATATCTAATACTGCCGTTGACTATTTTTAATGATTGTTCATACTCTGAGAAAGTTGGAGCTGGTAAAAGCGCAATTTTAGGTTTTATTGTAGCAGCAATCCTGTAAATTATATCAGCTGCACCATTTCCACATGCGATATACTCCTTTGGTACCTTTTCATGTTTTGATATTTCATCTATCAAATCTCTGCACAAGGGGTCTGGATAATTGCTGAAAGCATCAATGTTATCAATAATAGCTCTTTTCACTGCTGGAGGCATTCCTAAAGGATTAACATTCGCAGATAAATCTATGAGTTTTTTATTTTCCGGTATATCTCTTTTACTGTAAATATCTCCTCCATGAGATAACTGCTTCATTTTTACCTCCACTAATTGTTTCTCCAATATAAATATATTATTGCTTGCAGATAGTTTTTGTTTGCTAATACTCTGTTGCTTATTTTAATGTCAGTTGATTATTTGTGTATTATATTTCTATCCGTTCCTTTTAAAAGTCCACGTTCAAATGCATAAAACTAAACCATTGCCAAATACTCCGATTATTCTTCAGTCTGAAGTACAGAAGAAATTTTTATAAACTAAATACAACTGCAATTCGTATCCCACACATCATAACTACTGCTAAAATTGCAGTTACATACATTAACCTATTCGTTATCAATATATCTTTTACTTCTATTGTTCTGTTACCATCTCCGATTGTATGCTTCTTAACTAATTTGCCAAAGTAGTAAGCATCACCTGCAAGCTTTACATTCAGTGCTCCTGCACAAACAGATTCGGTTTTTGCGCTATTAGGGCTGGAATGATTTCTTTTGTCACGCTTATATATTCTATAAGCATTTTTATAATTAAGTCCTGTAACAAAGCTGGCTACAATCATTATGTATGCTGAAATTATGGCAGGAATAAAATTGAAAACATCATCGAGCTTAGCAGCAAATCTCCCAAAAAACATATACTTGTCATTTTTATAACCTATCATAGAATCAAGTGTATTAACTGCTTTATAGAGAAATCCCAGGGGAGCACCACCCAAAACAATGAAAATCAGAGGCGCAATAACCCCATCAGAGGTATTTTCTGCAATAGTTTCAACAGTAGCCTTTGTTATTCCCTCTTCAGTTAACTTCTCAGTATCTCGCCCAACTATCCAGGATAAATACTTTCTAGCATTTATAATATCGTTTTTTTCAAGCTGGTAATATACCCTCATGCTTTCTGTTTTCAAGCTCTTTGTTGCTAATATCTGACAACAGAATATAGCGTGTATGGCTATTCTGAAAGCAGTATTGACCTTTCCAGCAAAATGTAATATTAGTAATGGTAAAGTAAAAGCTACTGTGATTATAGTAATAGTAAGAATCATTCCTCCGATGAATTCTCCATTTTTTGTTTTAGGCAATAACTTTCTGATTACTTTTTCGCCTTTTGATATCAAAAAACCGATTAATCTCACCGGATGGGGCAACCAATGGGGATCGCCAATTATTAAGTCTAGTAAAAAACCTATAATAACTGCAATTAATATTTCCATAAATATGTCCATGTCCCGCATTCTACACAAAACCACATGAACGAAATGACATGGACTCGGCACCTCCTTTTTTTATTTTTTTAATTTCTTTCAACCTTCTACTACTGCTCCTTTTAATCTTAATATGCCTGATACGTGATGTGCCTCCTGCTAAGCACACTAAGATGTTAATCATTTCTTATCTTACTGCAATAGCACTACAACAACAGCAAGTGCTGTTTAATCAGTAAACTAATTAAACTAAATCTATATACCAGCATTCCTGCAATCAATTTACTCTATCACGATAAGTTAAAAACCTGCTCAATCTATTCCCTTCTCAATAACTTTATAGATATTTTCCATATCCAACGAGGCTCTTAAAGCATCGGCCAACAGGTCATACTGCTGCTCCTTATAAGCTTTAATATCAAAATTTGAGTTTCTATCATATTTGAGCCCTTTTTGACTCATTAGTGCATCCGCAATCTCAAAAAGTACCTCTTCACTGTCAAAAATCCCATGAACATAGCTTCCGTAGATGTTCCCGATACTTACTCCATCTTCTTTTATATCGCCATTGTGTTCTGTTAAAATAGCTAATGGTGCGTGTTGATTATTGCATATCTGCAAGGCATCAGTTTTCTTACATGAATTTTGCTTTATCTGTTTTATGTCAGTATTTATAATTATTTCTGCATTTTCAACCATACCAGATTGTAAACCACATGCAGTATCGTTAAAACTAGTTTGCCCCATATGAATTTCATATCCCTCAAATGGCTTTCCGCTAAGACTCTTGAAGATACCCTCTACATTTTGAAATCTACCGTTAACTCTTGTTCTAGTTTTTTGCTGTTCAAATACTGTTGTGGCTTTTATTAAGCCTAAGCCCTTCATTTCTCCGCCATTCTCTATTCCATAAGGGTCTTCCAGTGTTTCGCACAGCATTTGGAATCCACCACATATTCCGAATACAGGTTTTCCCCATGCTGCATGTTTCAAAATTGAAGCCTCAAGACCTGTTTCTCTTAGCCACTTCAAATCCCCCATTGTATTTTTGCTGCCTGGGATAATTATCAAGTCCGGATTTCTCAGTTCACCCACATTTGAAATATAGCGTACACTCGCACACTCAATATGCTCAAGTGCATTAAAATCAGTAAAGTTTGAGATTCTAGGGAGCCTGATTATGGCTATATCTATTAATCCTTCTGATTTACATTTTGTAAATCTTTCAGTTAAGCTATCTTCATCATCAATATCAACTGTAAGGTAAGGTACAACACCAACTACAGGAACATTAATTAAATCACTTAGCATATTTAGTCCAGGTTTTAATATTTCCACATCGCCTCTGAACTTATTAATAATAGTACCCTTGACATAGCTTTTTTCACTTTCATCAAGCAACATGACTGTCCCATATAACGCAGCAAAAACGCCACCTCTATCAATATCTCCTGCAATTAGCACAGGTGCTTTTGCCATTCTTGCCATTCCCATATTTACTATATCATCTTGCTTAAGATTGATTTCTGCAGGACTTCCTGCTCCCTCAATAACAATAATATCATTTTCCTTTGAGAGACTTTCAAAAGACTCCATTATTTGAGGTGTAAGCTGGTTTTTATATTTAAAGTAATCTGATGCAGTCATATTCCCAATGGGTTTTCCATTTACTATTACCTGTGAACCATTCTCACTAGTTGGTTTAAGTAAAATTGGGTTCATTCTGACATCAGCAGGTTTTTTTGCGGCCTCTGCCTGAACAACCTGTGCTCGTCCCATCTCAAAGCCATCATCAGTTATGTATGAATTCAATGCCATATTCTGAGATTTAAAAGGTGCTACCTTATAGCCATCCTGTGTGAATATCCGACACAATCCTGCTACCAACAGACTTTTCCCTGCATTAGACATTGTTCCTTGAATCATTATTGTTTTCGCCATTCCTTCACCACCTTCCTACATATTCCCTCTACGCAAACATTTCTAATAAAAAGTTGTTTATATCGTGGAAAGGTCACTTTTGTTTTTTTCACTTATACTAAACAAATTGTAGATCCAAAGTCCATCATGTCTCCAAGTATTCTCAACAAAGAGTACCTAGAAAAACCACCCTATTTGCATATACTAATTCTTTAAACTCAATGTGCTAACCCAAAATACTCTTTTGAGTTTCACTGCATTTTTGCACAAACCTTTTCGCAAAAGATATATTTCCATATAGATGCAAATGGGGATACCCTGCAAACAATGTATCTGTAGCAAAAATGCAATCCCATTTCCTGAGTGTATCAGGTTTAAATGCCTCAAAAACAGAGCCGTTATTATCACTGTCATAATAATGAAATTCGTGCATGTTAATGCTGTCTCCGTTAAGACAAAGGAGATTGTCTTTTTTCGCCTTTATGCTTGCATATCCGAATCTTTTCAATTTATTCTGTAATGTACTTGTTCCTTCAATCGCACCTACCATTGGAGTGCTATTTCCCATCATATCCACAATAGCCTGCTGCAAATACATAAAGCCACCGCACTCAGCATATGTTGGGATTCCATTATTTACAGCTTCCTTAATACTTGATAGCATACTTGTATTTTGACTAAGCTCTTTTACATATAGTTCTGGATAACCACCGCCCAGTATAAGACCACTGATATTTCTGGGTAATTCTTTATCATGTAATGGGGAAAAAAACGTAAGCCTTGCTCCTAGCTGCTCTAATAATTCTAAGCTGTCCTGATAATAAAAGCACAAGGCTTCATCTCTTGCTACAGCGATATTACAGGAATAATATTTGTTATTTACAAAAGCATCATTGCCTCTATTTCCTTCAGCAGCATAAGATAACTCATTTTTTTTGAGATTATCAGTCATACCATAATCCATATTTTCTTTAATATTAATAGACGTAATGTCTATAGGTTCATATTCCAACGGTTGAGCTGTCTTTGCCAATTCCAGCAAACTATCCAACTCAATATATTTTTCCACACTATCCGCCAGTAAGTTTAGTTTGTGATTTAAATTTTCTATTTCACCTGCAGTAATAAGGCCTAGATGCCTGCTTTCTATCATTGCTTCAGGCAGACTTGGCAAAAAACCTAGCACTTTAATCTGCGTATGCTCTTCTATCATTTTCTTATACATAGGATACGTGCCAGCATATATATTATTAACAATAACGCCTTTGATATTATTAGGCATAAAATCAACATAACCTTTAAGCATAGCTACTATTGACAGCGACATCCCTTTACCATTGACTACCAAAACAACTGGTGTCCCTGTAAGCTTGCTCAATGCATGTGAAGAATAACTTCCGTCATTCCCCATCCCGTCATAAAAACCCATAACACCTTCTACCACTGAGATATCTGCCATTTTACTATTCTTGGAGTATAGATACTTTACCGCATTTTCTCCACATAGAAAGGTATCGAGATTTCTTGAGCTAGTACCAATTATTTCGGTATGAAACATTGGATCTATATAATCAGGCCCACACTTAAAAGCTGCCGTTTTAATATTTCTATTAACAAGTGCCTTTAGTATCCCACAAGTAACAGTGGTCTTGCCACAACTGCTCCCTGTTCCTGCAATCATAATCCTCGCAAAATTGTACGCTTCCATTTAAATCACACTACCTTATACACAATTTTAAAAAACATATTCAGCGCAATAACAATTTTACCCAATTAATAGGTATCGCTGGCAACCGTCATTAGTTCTAAACATAAAAATTCAAATCCCCCTAATATCTAAATTCTTTTGTTTTCTATATCTAGAAGGTATAACTAGGGGCTTCCCTGTTTCAGGGTTTTGTAATACCTGAACTTCCATATTATATACATCTAAAATTGTTTGTTTGGATAATACCTCTTCAGGCTTTCCATTCTTAATTAACTTCCCATCATTTATAAGCATAATATAATCGCTATACTGGGAAGCTATATTAAGGTCATGCAATACAGCAACAATAGTGATTCCTTTAATTTCTATCATACTACTTAGTGTATCCATTAGTTCAATCTGATGATGTATATCTAGCTGAGATATTGGTTCATCTAAAAGTATTATTGGAGTATCCTGAGTCAAAGCTCTTGCAACCACCACCCTTTGACGTTCTCCTCCGCTTATCTCATTTAACTTCTTTTCTCTTAAATACCACGTATTTGTTAGCTCCATTGACTTTTTAGCAAATCCAAGGTCATTCTCACCTTCGCTTTGCAGCAATCCTAAATATGGATAACGACCCATCAGCACATAATCCAGCACATTAAAATCAATATCACTATTAGTATTTTGGGAAACATAAGCAAGTTTTTTAGCAAGCTCTTTCCCTTTTAAATTTCCTATTGAAATATTATCTATTAGCAGCTCACCGCCTGCAGGTTCAAGGCTAGCCACTATCGTGCGTAACAGTGTCGTCTTACCCGAACCATTAGGCCCAATTATACTGTAGAATTTACCCTTTTCAATTGTAAAATCCACTCCCGATATAATTTCACGCCCACCAAGAGAGCATTTTAAATTTCTAACTTCAATTGGTTTTTTCTCTTTAGTCATTGTTTAACCTTCTTCTTTGACTTAATAAGCAAATAAATAAAATATGGTGCACCAAATAATGAAGTAACCGCCCCGACTGGTAACTCTGTGGGTGGCATAAGGCTTCTTGCAAGAGTATCACATATCACTAAGAATATAGCCCCTCCCACAGCAGAAAAAGGAAGCATAGCTCTATGGTCAGAGCCAGTAATCAATCTAGCTGCATGTGGTACAACGAGACCTACAAACCCAATAATACCGCTTACCGAAACACAAACTGCAATTAATAGAGAACATATCCCTAACAGTATCTTTTTAACAGCTTCTACTTTTACTCCTAGACTCTTAGCTGTTTCTTCATTAGATGAAATCACATTCAAATCTCTCGCAAAAAAGCAAAGAACAATCACCCCTATTAGAGTTACAGGCACAAGAAGTGCTGCTTGTTGCCAGCTAGCAGCATTAACACTCCCCATTAACCACATAAAAATGCCCTCGATTTTATCTCTTTTAAATATCATTAAAATAGTAATAAGGGAGTATTCAAAAAGACCAACTGCTACCCCTGATAGCAAAAGATTTGTAGAAGGCAGTCTGCCTCCTACATTTGCTATAGCATATACAACAATAGTAGTTACAAACGCTCCAATAAAGGCAAATAAAGAAACCATCCCAATTCCCAAAAAAATACTCTCAAGTCCAAAAACAATTGCAATTGTTGCTCCTAATCCAGCTCCATTTGATATTCCCAATACATATGGGTCTGCCATAGGGTTTCTGAATAAACCTTGAAAGCATCCTCCCACAGTGGCAAGAAGTGCTCCAATGGCAGCAGCTAGTACTATTCTAGGCATTCTAATGTCTAGTATAATCATTTCATGGGTACTATCAATTGAATTACTATTAATCAATAAGCTTATTCCCGGAATTTTAGAAAGCATTATTTTTAAAGCATTCAGTATTCCAATATCGGCAATTCCTATAGTACTTGACAGCAACATAGTAAACAGGAGTATTCCAACCGATATTATAAGTAATAATTTGTATTTTAGTTTCTTTTCAAAATACGACATATGTCTCCTATTTAAAAGCTTCAGGATGAATTATTTTTGCCAGTTCAAGCAGACCATCTGCTAATCTTGGTCCTTGTCTGGTTATAAGGCTATCGTCAATTTCATAAAGCTTTTTATTTTTAACAGCATCTAAATCCTTATAGCCGTTTGTTGATTCCAATCCCTGCTTGTATTCTCCTACTAGAGGACAAATCATAATATCGGGATTTTTTTCAATTAATCTTTCAAGGCTATATTTCCAATCAGTAACATCAGCAGCTGCATTTTCTGCCCCTGCCATTTCAATAAGCTGTCCTAAAAATGTATCCTTGCCTGCAGTGTAGTCGCCTGACTTACCATAGCCTATAACATAATATACAGAAGGTTTGTCTTTACCCTCTATACTCTTTTTCACATCTTCAACTTTTTTCTTCATGTCAGCTATAAGACTTTCTGCCTGTTCATTTGAGTTTAGCACCTTTCCAACATTTGAAATTGTATTATATACTCCTTCAAAGCTTTCTTCCCCGTATAGCACAATTGTTGGTATCTTTAGCTCCTCAAGCTTAGTTAATGTATCCTTGCTGAAATGTGTAGATGCAATTACCAAATCTGGCTTTAGCTCTGCTATTTTTTCTATACTAGGCTCTTGTAATGTGCCAACAGACTCTATTTTTGAAACCTCAGAAGGATAATCACAGTAGTCTGTTCTTCCTACCAATTTTAATTCATTTTCAAGAGCAAAAATTGTTTCAGTAATGTTTGGTGCAATAGAAACTACTCTCTGCGGCTCTTTTTCAATTATTACTTCTCTATCAAAGGAATCCTTGATATTCATAGGATAAATGGTTTTCTCAACTGCTGATCCAGATGCTGAAGTTTCTTCAGAAGCAGCACTTATCTCTGCCGTTGAGGTTGCTGTGTTGATTTCTGATGTGTTATTAGAATCATTTACATTTCCGCAAGCTGTAAGGCTCACAATTAAAAATACTACCGTTAATAATTTTAAAACTCTGTTCATTTCAATTCCCCCTGTAAATTAATTTAAACTCTGAAAGTAAGGGCTTTTTGCCAATAGCGCAGATAAGACTTAATTTCATTTTTCCAACATACTTACAAGTATACCTGCAAACTTTACAGTGAAGACTGATGTTAGTTATCCTTTTTTGAATGCAAACCCAAAGTTAACCGCCACTCCTACCTTCAATGCTTATAACAGCACTCATATTGAGGTGACAATCAAATATCATTTCATAGGTTGAACCGTAATTTACCTTTAAACAAAAAAATAAATACCTTCATAATATTTTATAAAGGTATCTTTTGCAAAAGAATAATAGCATACGCTATCCTATTATTGCTCTTTTAGGCAAACTATACACTTCATTCACTGTGAAGTCATAGCACTGCACACCTGTGCATGCAGCTAATATTGGCAGGTCTTCCGACTTAGACATCAACGTCAGTTCTCACCTTCCCAAGCTATTGCTCAGTGGCTTTAAAGTGTCTGTGGCAAAATGCATCTTAACAATTATATGTGTCTAGGTTTTTTGCCTATACTATATAATATATTTAAGAGATGTTTTACAACAGCCGCTTTGAGAACTTCCTCCGTCATTACGGCAGCAGGACTGTTTGGGATTTGCACCCGAATTCCCTCTTAGTGATTAATAAACAACAATTTGGCAAGCCAACATTGCTAACGTAAATTAATCAACCAATATTCAAATTTTTACTAGACCTTTCCCTCATAGAAGTCTTTCGCTAAACTTATCGTGGTTTGTTTCGAAAATAACTGTATCAATTAATAAAATTCCATGTATTCATTAACTGATACAATTCGTTACTAACAAACCTTAAAATATTAAATATAAACACCTAAAGTTTTAGCTGGAAAAGTTAAGTTATTTACTTTGTTAGTAATTATAATATCACATGAGTATTAAAAGTCAATTTATTAAATTATATTTGATGATATTAAAATTTTGCCTTAAATATAGGGAAATTCCCATTTATACACAATATCTTCAAGTTTATTTCACCTAAAATACACAAATATAAATTATATTTAAAATATCATATTTCATATTGAAAACATGAATAAATTTATCAAGTAATGTGCGTCCTTAAAAATAGCATATTACATATCGAAAGGGTGGATTAAAATGTCATTAAAAGTTAAAAGTTTAAACATTATTAAAATAGTACTTGATATTATAATGTCTGTATTATTAGTTCTGATGTTCAATAAAAATGTCATTAGTATGGAATTCCATGAAATTGGAGGGTTAATTGTTTGTTGTTTTTTCCTAATCCATAATCTACTAAATTGGAAATGGATTGTGGCTGTATCAAAGCGAATATTTAATAAAAACTTATATTTCAAACTAAGGTTTGGATATATAATTATTTTTTTACTGTTAATATCAGTAGCATTGATATTAATAAGTGGAATATATATTTCTAAAACAGTTTTTGCCGGCTTTTTTAGCTCTAGTATCAATTGGAAACCAATTCATTATTTCTCATCAGCATGTTTTTTAATCCTTGTCGGAATACACTTAGGCTTGAACTGGGGCTTTGTAATAGGAATGTTTAAGAAATATATTAAAGTTCCAACTGCTATAGCAAAGCCTATAAGCATAATTCTAGTTATAGCTCTTGTAGCGTTTGGTGCTTATAGCTTAGTTACTTCCAGCTTTACCAGATGGATTACGTCACCTTTTCCTACTAGTCAGCTAAAAGGTGGTTTTGATAAACCAATGGATTTTCCAACTGATGAATTCAATAATTATACCCGTCAAATTCCGTCTGGGCAGAGTAACGACGATGCTAGTTCTCCAGATGTTAATAATCCAGATAACAGTGAAAAATCATCAAATAACATTCAACCATCCGATGAACAAAATGGAACCGATCGAATCAAACCAAGCGATAGAAAAGGTTCCTATGATGGCAAAAGGATGCCCCCTAATGATGTTAAAGACTTCGATAAAGGCAAAAGATTCGATTTAGATGGTGGTGAAGGATTCAATGACGGTGAAGGCTTTAATAAAGGAAAACGCCCTGGTGGCTTCAATCCAAAAGGCAGTAGAGGACCTCAAGATGGTTATGGATTCCCAGGCAAAGGCGAACATGGTGGTAATTCAAGCGTTATAAGTGTAATATTAACCTTTATCTCAATAATGGGTCTATTTACTGCAATAACCTATTACTGTGAAAAGCTTTTTAAAAGGAGAAAGAAGGTAAATTATACTTTATTAAATAGTTGATGGTTTTAAAAGCTCGTAATTAAATTATTGCGGGCTTTTTTATTTCATACATTCAGAATAATAAACCTATTACTAGTTTTATTACATATTCTGTTTTTTTTGTAGGTATATTGACATTTTTATTTTTATGGTATCTAATTTAATATGGTGATTATATTTTAAGAGTTTTAAGTTGTAATATATTTCTATATTAATTTAGTCTTATAGAAAAATAAGTTAGAAGAATATCTTACAATACAAATATCAATGGAGGATACGAATGAATAAGAAAAAAACTATAATAGCACTTTCTATTACTTTAATACTTACTGTTTTTACATGCAGTGCCTTTGCCTATACTTTAAATCCTACTAGACCAACTACAATTAATTTATCATTTTATACTAATGGTATGAATTCCGCACAAAAAACAGCAGCTTTAAATGCTGCTTACACATGGACTTGCGTTAACAATGGAATTTCTTTTGGCTCACTTGGAGATAGAACTGGAGATATTGATTTTTTTGACTGGATTTCGGATGTAGGTTTTGCAGATTTTACAAGCCTTCCATTTTATCTTAATATTCCATCTACGGCACAGGGATATTGTTACATTGATCAAATCAATAATTATAATAAATTTGATATTGTGTTAAATACAGAATGTACGTGGGTAAATTATAATAGTAGCATTAATACTTATTTCGATATGCAAGGCGTTTTTACTCACGAATTTGGTCACGCTGCTGGATTATATCATAACAACACAATTCCTGGGGGTGGTAGACCAGAAGATACATCTCCTGTATATTATCAAACTATGTACCCCTATGTTAATGATTTTTTAGGAAATAATCTTACATATCATTGGAGAACTTTAGAAAGTGATGATATTAGCGGTGTTCGATATGTTTATTCACTAATATAATTTGAATGGAGGTTTGAAAAATGAAAAGGAAAATGATTATCGGGTCCTGTGTACTAGTAATAATAGCAGTTTTTTCAGCAATATATATGTGTAATGTAAATACAGGCGTAGCAGAAGATACAAGCATAAATAGCAATTTAAGCGGAGGAAATTCAGGTAATGCACTCTATAGTGAAATAAGATATCATGAAGATGAATTGATAAACAATTCTGATGTAATAGTCAGATGTATATTTACTGGTGAAAAAGAAACAAAGAAAGTAACTGCCTTAACTAAAAATGGTAGAGGCGAAGATATGAAAGTTACAGCACCTGTAACAACATACAAAATGAAAACAGTTGAAAGTTTAAAAGGTTCGGTTAACGATGAATTTGACTTTGGACTAATGGGTACAGGTGATAATAATTTTAAAAAGGATGGCGAATATGTACTATTTTTAAATTATAATAGTCAAAACAATACCTATAGGCTAGTAAGCTATAGCCAAGGCTTTAATAAGATAAAACAAAAAAATACTAATGCAAAAAGTAGTGATATCAAATCCGTTGCGTCTAGCAAAACAGTAGTTCCCGATGAGTCAACTGAAATAGAATCTGTTGATACTAACGAAGTAATTAATTATAAAGCACTTAAAGATAAGATTAAGGAATTAGAAAAGTAATACACTAAAGTCATAAAAATATAATCACTCTAAAAGCTCGTAATTTAATTATTTACGGGCTTTTTTATTATTCAATATATTCAAATATGCTTTAGAACAAACCCCTGTACCCAAAATGTATGTTCTATAGAACTGTATGCAAATAGTTGGTACTCTAAATTCTATTATGAAAAATTTGAATATTATTGTCCGACAGAGCCATGATTCCGATTTGGCAGAACCATATCTTGCATGAATGAGAACCATAATGTTCTTTTGGAGGAACCGCCACCTTGTATAGCTTTATGCCGCGAAAGTTCCTTGACAATGAGGAAACATCATGTTAGGCTCTCTGCCAGGCAGCAACCTCTTGCAGAGACATACTTCATTGTTCATAGGTTGTCCGCCGTAATGCCTAACAACATGCTGTTAGAGGCTCGTTGTCAAGGAAACCGTGGAATAAATACTATGCTAACGGATATACCATAGTGGTTCTATAAAGTGCACATAGTGGTTCTAAAATATCGGAATGGTGGTTCTAAATCAGAATATTATTCAAAATTAGCAAAAAGTAGTACTAAAATGTTGTTATCAAATAGGTAGGCATTACATATAGTGCAGCTTTATAGCCAATAGTCATAGACGCATTCATGTTCGTAAATTTTACTCATTGCTCCTATATTTGTTTTTCATCCATAATATATCCCCCATAGCTGCTCTCTATACTCACTCTATGCTCTCACTATAGAAATATATCATATTAGGTTTGGGATTATAAGCCTGTTGTGGGAATATAATTTTTGTTAATATTTATTAAGTAGAAACGAATTTATGACCTTAATAAAAAACTAGCATCTAAGCTGGTGGCTGTCTAGGCACAATAAAAAGCCCTTCTCATCATGTATTATCACTTGGAAGGACTTTTTGAAAATTTGACCGTAAGTTACCAGCTAACATGCTTTTTCTAAATTAAGTTTTAAGAAACATTAGTATATTAGGGTAAAATGGCGTGCCAATAACAGTCACTTTAACCTTTCAATCATATTATAAATCTATCTATATATCTTCTTATGTTAGACTTATTCTATTTTAATTAAGATTCTTATTATCTTCACTGAAATTGTTTTCTTTTAAAGTTTCACAAGTTACAGGAAGACCATATTTTTCATATTTATAACGTATGTATCTTGAAAAGTCTTCCTCATGTGTAGAAATTATTAGCTGGTGCTCACTAAATTCATTCCTCAATACTTCTACTAAAGATGCTATATTTAAGTCATCCATAGTCTGTACGGGATCATCTATTAATAAACACTCAAATAAACCATCACCATAAAATTTATTTAATGTTAAAGTTAATGCTATTATTACACCAGACAATTGTCCAGAACTTAAGGTATATAAAATATCATGTTCCTTTTGTTTGGGTGATAGAAGCCGAATACTCTCTAATTTTTCTATATCACTAGTATTTCCACTTTTCTCATCCTTTTTTTCACCCTTTATATAGACTCCCAACCCACCTTGATAACTTTGCAGTATTTTTCCAGTATATAAATAAAGAGGTATCTTTATTTTACCTATAATTTTGTTTTGATAATTGCCTATATTATCTTTATAAATGCTACAGATTTCTTTAATTTCCTTTTCCATTTCCTTTAATTTATCTATAACAATAGTATTATGCTTTAAATCTAATTCTTCGTTCTCTATCTCATTATACACGGACATATAATATTGTTCTTCTATATACTTTAGCTTCCTATTTTTCTGTTCTTCAGATATTTTACTAATGTTGTCTTTCTTGCCTTCATATATTTTTGTATATATAGAACCAAAACTATACTTTTCATCCATATCAAAATAATCCTTAGGAATAATAGTCAAATATTGCTTTAGTATCTTGCTAAATTCAACGGTTTGCTCTGTCCATTTCGCATCTTGACTTGCATCTAAAGCATAATTTCTAACTAATATATTCTTATTATCACAAAACTGAATAAATATATTAAATTCTTCTGATATAGTATTCCAGTTTTCGAAAATCTTAACTACTGTATCATTTTTAAAAATAGCATTTCTTTGTAAGTAATTATCAACTTCTAGCTTCAAATCAGCATTATATATTTCTGTAAGCCTTTCAATATCATCTTGAATTTGCTTTAATTCATTACTTGTACAATTCTTAAATATTTCATCAACAGATTTTATAGCGTTATCGTAAGCTTCTTTATTCTTAAAATCTGTTTTACAATAAGGACATGTCATTTCTGAGATATCCATTCCCCCTGCATCCTGCCATCCTTTTACAGTTTTAGTTAAATTCTTTCTTGCTTTTTGTAATTTTTCCAAAGAAGTAGCTAATATACCTTGATTATCTCTGCATTTTTTAATATCTCTTTTTAACAAATCAACTTCTGATAAATCAGATTTAATATTCAACAATTCTTTAACTTTGGAAAAATCTAATTGTTCTACATCAACGTCATTTGATTCTTTTAAGAAAATTAAATATGAATTAACCTCTAAGTACTGATTATGGTTTTCAAATAATGCTTGTAAGTTTTTCTCATAACCAAGTAAAAATAAATACATGTTTAGCTTTGTTTGATTATTTATATATAATTCTAACGATTCATTTATTTTATTATTAAAAAAATTATATGTTTGATTTGTAAATTCAACTACTCCTTTCACATCATTATATATCTCTTCTAATTTATTCTTATCTTTAATTTTAATATTCTGCTTATCCCAAAATGGTCTTGTATTTTCATTTGCAATAAGAGCCTCATAATCAACACTGTCCTTCTTCTCTACTTTTTCTAATGCTATCTTTATCTTTTTCTCTTGAACTTTTTTAAGTTCATTTTCATTCTTAGTTCTAAGTGATTTTATTTTAGATGTAATATCTTTTTTTAAGCTATTAAATTTTTCAAACTGTGAAATTTCATTTTCCATATCAAAAAGGACTCTTATTTGATTCATTCGTTGCTGCTCAGAACACATTAAAAACGAGAGTCTATCTTCTTGAGATATATAATAGAATTTATCATAGTAGGTTATTATATTTTTGCCCAAATATTTTTCAATTATTTTTTTTACTTTAGCTCCTTTTTCATCAACACATTTTACTTCCCCATTATATGTAATTTTACTTTTCGTTACATTTTTTAAATTTTTAGGATTATTATTTTTACCCTCGATTTCAGTTACTACAAGCTTCCGTTCAATCTCTAAGCAATCATTATTCTCTGCCGTAAAAGTACCTTTTACTACTACAGGTTCTAAAACATTTTTAGCTAAAAAATGGGTATTGTATGCAGTAGTTCCATTTACTTTAGGACTCTCTTCAGCTCTTTTTATTGTTCCAGTCAAAATATATTCTACTGCTTCAAAAATACTAGTTTTTCCATAACCGTTAGGACCGTCAAATACTGTTAATGATGCATTATTAAAATCTATCTTTTTATATGTAAATAATTTGTAGTTTATTAGTTCTATTTTACTTAATCTAAACTTTCCCATTCAAAAACCTCCTTACCATAATACTGTTTTACAAGTTCCTTAGCATTTTCAATGTTATCAAGATGTTTTAAATCTTTTTGAGGCATATCATTATTTAAAAACTTAAACATTTTATTTAAGTCATTATCTTTAATTTGTCTATTTATGAGTGCCATAAGAGTCACTTCTTCCACTTCATTTTTATCTGGTAATTTGATGTTAATTATCGGTATCTTTATAATAATTTTAGCCATAAGTTCATATATATTATCAGCACCTGCCATAAAGTTTTCAAATCTTGTGCTTCTATTAATTTCCTCATTCAGATAAAATAATAGTGCTTTTTCTGGATTCAATTCTTCTAATAATCCAGTAACCGATTTCTCTGTAAACGTTAATAAAAGCTTTTTAAAGCAATACGGATCCTCTTCAACTTCTAAAACTTTCTGATCTATAATATCCTGCATTTCATTTATCTCATTTTCAACACAAACTAACCATGATACATTTTTATCAAAAGCCTTATCTATTTTCACTTCTTTTTTTATATAATTAAAAATATCAGCCTGCTGACCTAAAATACTACTTTTTTTGCAAAATTCACTACTTGTCAAATACGAAACAATAAAATACTGTGTTTTTATTCCTGTCATCTGTTCAAATATGTAAACTTTATATGGAATATTCTTTATATTTTGTATTTCAATTTTTTTATTAAATTGTAACTCTTCCATTAAACTTTGAATTACCTTTTTTAGTTTGGTTTCTATCATTTTACACGTCCCCCATATTCTTTCTTTGCCTTTGTTAAAGAAATTAATGAAACTTTTTTGCACTTAGTTATGTTCATAAATAATGGTTGACTCGATTCTATTTTAATTTTATCTTCTTGATTATCTATTTCATTAATTTTACATGCCTCTTCGATAATATCTTCAACATCCATATTCGCAGTCAACAATTTATCTATTTCCATCAAACATGTATCTGACTTTTTATTATCTAAAATTCTCATACATATTTCTTTTGCTTCAGGATTAACCAAATTATTAATTATTTCATTATTCATATAATCATCTGTAAAAATTGATGTAATTAGCATATATTTATTCTGTTTCTCATATAATATTTTTGAATCTGTAAATTCACATTGTTCTTTTATCTCACTAACTCCTCCAAATAATGTTCCATTCAATGAAGGACTATCAATTAATTGTGTACTTCCTTTCTTCAAATCACCGCTTTTATGTAGTGCCATTATTCTAAGCACCTTTTCAAAATCAGATAACGATAAGTTTAATATATTACCAACTATATCTCCTAACTGACATTCATTACAATTATTATCAGACTTTACTTTGCAACGATTAATACAAAATAACTCTCTTTCACTTTGTAATAAATCTTTTATATCAATTAATCTTTGTTCTTTTGTCTCTGGAATTAAAGTACTACTGTCTAATATGGCAATAAATTCGGAAAATTCTATTCTTTTTTTGGCTGTTTTTCCCTCATGCCTATCTTTAATGTGTTCACTTACCAACAACCTCATTTTATAATAGTATTCTGTAATCCTTTCTTTTCTTAATTCATATATTTCTTCACCCCAATAGTTTCTTATAGCCTGTTCAATCATTTTGACTATATTATCACTGTCACCATATTGGTTATGATTTAAATATGTATATAATTTTATTTAATTAATTACATTATTATCAGATAAATATTCCAACACATTTTTTTTATTAGTGACAAGATTACTAATGCTGTCCTTAACTAAATTCTCTGTAATGTCTTTTATTTCTGTTATTTGCTTTCTTTTCATTATTTCATCAATTATTTGCTTATTTATATCATTAGTACGCATATCAAATTTTTGTTTTTCTTCTTTATATAATTTCTTTAGTGAATCCACTGTATTATCAAGTCTGCTACTATCAGTTAAGATTTCATTTAATACTTTTATCTCATCAGGTATATAGGCTTGTAAATTACATTTTATTTCTTTTCCCCAATCTTTTACACCAATTTTATTTTTTGAGTGTAAATAAGCACTTTGTATGTTCGGGTTCTTATCCAACTTTTCTGCTAGATTTGCTAATGCCTCACTATAATCTTTTATATTAGTTTTATCTTTATTTTTAACTTGATGTATTGTGAGGTATTCGTTATCACAGACTAATGCAAAATCTTCTATCCATTCTAATTCCAAACTATATTTAGCTAATTCACATTTTAAATCTATATTTTGTGTATCTTTTAGTTTACATATTTTTTCCAATACAGCAAGTAATGCGACTTTTCCTTGATAGGTATACCCATTCCAGCTAGCTGATGCATCCCAATATAGGCTTTTATCTTCCATTAAGCGATTCCTCTCTAGTTCCTTCTTGTTATATATTACATCTATATTATATTTTACTATATTTTAAGTATTTTTACATTATTATTTTCTATTTAGCTACAAAAATCCCAAAAATACTCAACCAAGTACTTTTGGGATTAATAACGAATCAATGAGATTCTCAAATGTTCTTCTTATGAACTATTATGAACTTTGGTAACCGTCTCAACAACACTTATTAATATTTATTCCCTAACACCGCATCACCCCAAACACCCATCCGAAATCCCCCTCAATTCCTTGCTTGCCTCATAAATATTGTCCTGTGCAAAAATCGCTGAAACAACAGCAACGCCATTAGCTCCACTTCCTTTTAGTTGAACAATATTATCCTTTGTAATACCCCCAATTGCAACAACAGGAATTGAAACAGCATCACATATTGCTTTTAATGTTTCATATGAGACAGCATCTGCATCTAATTTTGTAGAAGTAGAAAATACTGCTCCAACACCAATATAATCTGCACCGATTTTTTCAGCAAGTTCGGCTTGCTCAACAGTCTGAGCCGATATTCCGAGAATCTTGTCTCCTATTTTATTTCTTACATCAGCTGCCTGCATATCCTGCTGTCCAACGTGAACCCCGTCGGCTCCACATGCAATCGCAACATCTACATCATCATTAATGACGAAGGGGATTTCGTACTTATCTGTTACATTTTTTATTTCTTTAGCCAAAGCTACGTATTCATCAAAAGTAATATCTTTTTCCCGAAGCTGTATAAAGGTTGCGCCTCCTCTAATACACTCTTCAACCTGCTCTACCAATGAATTGCCGCCTAGCCACATTCTATCGGTAACAGCATATAATCTCATGGATTCTTTACTTAATTTCAATTTTTGCACCTCCATTTAGCTTTTCAGCACTCATTTTGCTGATTTCATCAATAATATAGGAACGCAAAGTTGATGAGCCCTTATCCTCTTCCACAACACGCTTGTAAGCCAATTCTCCTGCTAATCCCATTGTACAAACTGCTGCAGCGGTGGCAAGTGCGGCTTCATCCTGATTAGCACCAACAAAAGCAGCAATCATAGCGGATAGCATGCAACCTGTTCCCGTAACTTTTGACATTGTAGGATGCCCATTTCTTATAATATAAGCCTTTTCACTGTTTGCAACAATGTCAATAGCCCCTGTTATAGCAATAACAGCTCCTGTCCTTTGGCTTAATCTCTTTGCGAAAGAAATAACTTCGTTTAAATTTTCGTCTGTAACAGTATCGCTGACATCTGCATCTACTCCATGGGTTGTGCCACTGCCTCTGTCAACCGTCTTGATTTCTGATATATTTCCACGTATCACACTGAATCTTACTTTCTCAATCAGCTCAAATGTTGTTTTAGTACGAAAGCTTGATGCTCCTGCTCCAACCGGATCTAACACAACTGTATGAGACAGTTCATTTGCTTTCTTACCGGCTTTTAGCATAGAGTCAATTGTTCTAGAATTTAGTGTTCCAATGTTAATATTTAAAGCTGTGCAGATAGAAGTAATTTCTTCAACTTCCTTCTCATCATCAGCCATAATCGGTGAAGCTCCGCAAGCTAACAATGCATTTGCCACATCATTTACCGTTACGTAATTGGTAATACAATGTACCAGTGGACTTTTATCGTTAATGTTTTTTAAAATTTGTGTAAACATAATTCGTTCCCCCATAATGTTCTTTCTCTATGCATTCCTACTTTCTGAAAAATCATAGTCTTTCACTCTATTCTAATTATTGAAACCTTCAATGCAGAGTCTTAAACACACATATTTTTAGACAATAAGCTACTTTGGAAAGGCAGGCTTCAACTGTAATTGACTATATTAATTCCGAAAGCATGATTTAGTGGACCACTACCCTTGCCTAGATTTAAGTTTGCTTTTAGCGCTCCCGAAATATATTTTTTGGCATTGCTTATGCTTTGTGACAAGCTATTACCGATAGCCAAATTGCTTGCTATTGCCGAGGAGAGAGTACATCCAGTTCCATGAGTATTGGGATTGTTAATTCGTTCTCCATAAAACCATTCAGCTTTGCAATCGTGATATAGCAAATCATTTGCATCATTTAATTGATGCCCTCCCTTAATCAAAATAGCTCCACTGTAATTCTGAGCTATTTTTTCTGCAGCACATATCATATCATCTACATTGTTTATCTTCCTTCCGCTTAGTGCTTCTGCTTCTGGAATGTTTGGCGTAATAATTGTTGCAATAGGAATAAGTTTTTCAATCAAAGCATTAGCCGCATCATCAGCTAACAGCTTACAACCGCTTGTTGATATCATCACTGGGTCTAAAACAATATTCTTTGCATTTTCATTAATTAATTTGGAAGCTATGGTTTTAATAAGCACATTGCTTGACACCATTCCAATCTTGACAGCATCAGGATAAATATCACTAAACACACAGTCCATTTGTTTTTCTAGAAAATCAGGTGACACATCCATGATACCATATACACCTGTTGTATTCTGAGCAGTAAGCGCAGTGATGGCACTCATTGCATAAAGCTTATGTGCTGTGATTGTTTTTATATCTGCTTGAATACCTGCACCTCCGCTACAATCACTGCCTGCTATAGTTAAAACAGTTTTCATACTTTTTCTCCTTGCTATATACTTAAATTTTTATATATTCTCTTATATAAATGAGGTTATTCTCTCAATTCCCTTATAATAAAAAAGATGCCTATCATAAAAAACAGGCACCACATATTTTGTGATTAATGCTCCCTACGACAGTATTAACTGACAGGTTCAAAGGGTCAGACAGCGTCTTCTCAACTTAATTAGTTCCCCTGCAAAAAGCATATTCAATTGATTAGAATTATAGTCGTACTGTATAGAATTGTCAAGCATATCGATTAATTCTGATAGCATGAGTCAAAATGCCTTGGATGGAAAAGTAAATTCCTCATAAGCATTAAAACAGAAATTTAAAATTAATTAAGGCTTGGTCAACAGAAAAATATAAACCTCTGCCTCTCTTGTTTTTTATGTGATTCACCCTTACAGCGTATTTATTTATTATTATAATTTTAATTCCTCAAGCACAAATTCATCACCTAAAATTTAATCTCTATCCCTCAAGCACAATTTCATCACCGCAGGAAGAGAGAATACATCTATCCCCCATTTGCCGCTTTATTTCGCATGATGCCATAGACCCTGTACAATGCAAAGGAATAATTTTATCAATTTCTTTATCTTTAAATGTCATTATTATTTCTGAGAGCTTGCTACTGCTTATTTTATCAAGATGCATACCACCTATAACAGCAGTAATTTTCTTATTAGGAAATAGCCTTTCCGCATATCCAATGCAGTTTATAATACCTGGATGACTACACCCAACAAACACATATATCCCCATTGATCCCTCAACAGCTATAAACTGCTCATCAATTACATAATCTCTTTTAAAAGAGTTTTCGCTTTTAAAGACGAAATTTGGTGTAGTATCTTGAAAACCATTTAGTCTAAGAATCTCACCAGAAATTAAAATATTGTCTTTTATCTGTACTGGTAGTTTTGAAAAAACTAGTCTTGATTCTGCAAAACCATCAGTTGCTTTCCATGGAATACCTATATTTTCTCTCACAGGCTTACCATCAACGCTATTGTATCTTTCATAAAAAGCATCAGGATGTATGTATACTTTCGCTTTTTCATTCAATCGACAAAATTCATGAACCCCGCCTGTGTGATCATAATGACCATGGCTTAAAACAAGGGTATCAACTGTTGCAATATCAACACCATTTGCTTTAGCATTTTTCAAAAAAACATCAGTCGGCCCTGTGTCAAACAAGACTTTATACCCATCTACTTCTATTAGCATTGAAAGACCATGCTCACTAAGTATTCCTCTCTTTTTTGCACAGTTTTCAGTGAGAATATAAAATTTTATCAACAATTTCACCATCCTTTATTCACTTATCCACCAATGTGTATATGAATCTTTGCCATGAATATTAGTATTGTACATATTCTTTGCCACTTATCTGGTGTATGCGCTATTTTATGATAGACCCCTAAAATATTATTCTAAGTTATTAAATCTATCTTATTATATTTTAAAGTATTTTTTGTTAAAAATATACATTAGTATTTAACCTTTATTAAATTAATTAACTTTCATTAAATATTCAACCTTTATTAATTAATTTTTATTGTCTCTTTTAGGTATATCTGTTTTACATTTATTACATCCTGCAGAGCAAGAACTGCAGCTACCACAACAAATGCTCTTGCCCTTCTTTTTTGCCCTCACTAAAAACCATACAGCTACTCCGAACCATATTAAAACTACTGAAACGATAATATAATCCAAAACACTCATGCACAAGCCCCCTTACAATATGAGACCACAAAGTTTATAAACTATAAATGCTACAATCCATGCAATGCCGCATTGAGCTATAACAATAGCAATGGTCTGGGTTACTGAATTAAGTTCTCTTTTGATTGCAGCAACCGCAGCAACGCAAGGTGTATAAAGCAGAGTAAATGCCAGAAAGCTCAATGCTGTCAATGGTGTAAAAAGTGAACTCAAAGTTGCTCCTAGTTCAACAGCTGTAGTACCTGTTAAAACACTCATCGTACTAACGACAGCTTCTTTTGCAGTAAATCCAGTAATCAATGCAGTTGATACTCTCCAGTCGTCAAAGCCTAGAGGCGTAAAAACAGGTGCAATAAATCTACCTACCATAGCCAGCAAGCTGTCAGCACTATTTGTGACTAAATTGAGCCTACTGTCAAATGTTTGCAAAAACCATATAATTACCGATGCTAAGAATATAACAGTAAATGCCTTTACTAAAAAGTCCCTAGCCTTTTCCCACATAAGAATTACAACACTCTTAAGTGAAGGAAATCTATAATTAGGAAGCTCCATAACAAATGGAACAGGATTCCCATGCATAATAGTCCTATTAGAAATAAGAGCTACCCCAATACCAACAAGTATTCCTGTAATATAAAGCCCTATCATTACAATTGCCTGATATTTTGAAAATAATGCAGCAGTAAATACAGCATATATTGGAATTTTCGCAGAACAGCTCATAAATGGTGTTAGTAGTATTGTCATTTTACGGTCTCTTTCCGACGACAATGTACGAGTAGCCATTACAGCTGGAACAGTGCAACCAAATCCAATGAGCATTGGAACAACGCTTCGACCTGACAAACCAATCTTTCGCATTAATTTATCCATAACATAAGCCACTCGTCCCATATACCCTGTATCCTCAAGTATAGAAAGAAAGAAAAATAGTGTTACTATGATTGGCAAAAAGCTTAAAACGCTTCCAACACCGCCAAACACACCATCTATTAGTAACCCATGGACAACAGGGTTTATCCCATACATCGTCAGCCCAGTATCAGCTAAATCTGTCAGAGCAGTAATTCCTGATGCCATTAAATCACTTAGATAAGCTCCTATTACGTTAAATGTCAACCAAAAAATAGAAAACATAATCCCCAGAAATATTGGTATCGCTAAAAATTTATTGGTTAGGATATTATCTATTTTTACACTTCTTAGGTGTTCCTTACTTTCTTTGCACTTTACAACCGACTTTGCACATATTTTTTCTATAAAAGTATACCTCATATCTGCAAGAGCAGCATTTCTGTCCATATCATGGTTTGTTTCCATTTCAACTACACTGTGCTCTATCATTTCCAACTCATTTTGATTGAGCTCCAGCTTTGAAATAATGTCGTTATCACCCTCAATAATTTTTGTTGCTGCAAATCTATATGACATACCACAGTTTTCAGCATGATCCTCTATAATATGCGATATTGCATGTATGCATCTATGAACAGGGCCAGATTCGCAAAAGTCTATTTTCTTAGGATATACTTTATTCTTTGCAGTACTGAGCATTATATCTATTAATTCATCTATACCTTCATTTTTTGATGCACTTATAGGAATAATAGGTATACCTAAATCTAAAGACATTTGAGCGATATTAATCGTCCCTCCATTACCTCTTACCTCATCCATCATATTGAGAGCCAGCACCATTGGAATGTTCATCTCAATTAGCTGTAAAGTTAGATAAAGGTTACGCTCAATATTCGTAGCATCCACTATATTTAAAATTCCATCAGGCTTATTTTCCAAAATAAAATCTCGAGTAACGATTTCTTCATTTGTATATGGACGAATAGAATATATTCCAGGCAAATCTACTACTGAACAGTTCTTTACAGAACGTATTTCACCTACCTTTTGGTCAACAGTTACACCCGGAAAATTACCAACATGCTGATTTGAACCAGTTAGCTGATTAAATAGCGTTGTCTTACCACAATTTTGATTCCCAACCAGAGCAAATATCATACAACTACCTCCTCTAGCGGTTCGACTTCTATCTTCTCAGCATCTTCCATTCGTATAGTAAGTGTATAGTCTCGTATTCTTATTTCAATTGGATCACCTAATGGAGCCACAGAACGAATTAAAATTTTCGTTTTAGGTATTATTCCCATATCTAAAAGTCTGCACCTCAAAGCACCTTCTCCACCCACCTTTGTGATGACAGCGTTCTTTCCTATTGACAATTTACTCAGTGTCATATAATTGACACCTCCTTTAGAAGTATAACCAAACAACGAAATTAGCAAATTAACATTGTTATGTTACTAAAATCAGTTAGCATAAACTAACTACATGGTTAGTATATGCTAACTCATTAATATTGTCAATATGTTTGTGCTATTTTGATGTATTCTTAAACTATTTTATTAAACAAAAAGAGATAGTATCAGCAGTGCGTTGACTGCTAATTCTATCTCTTTTTATTGATATATAGGTCAGTGGAAGTATAACAATAATGATTCTAAATTTTTAACATCGCAAAACAGAAATATAAGTTTAGATTTGATTAGGAAACAGATTATTATAAATAGACTTATTGAATTTGTTTTCATTTTTGTGTGAATATCTTGGCTTATTAAATTTTTAGTTTCTATTAATATGCCTAAACCCTAACTACTTCCAATTACTGCTTTTTACGAAATTGATTAAAATGCTTCTTTATTGCATCAAAGCTTTCAGCGCTGATCACATGCTCAATTCGGCATGCATCTTCAATAGCAATTTCCTTGTCCACTCCCAGATTAATGAGACAGTCAGAAATAAGAGTATGTCTTTCAAACATAGTTTGTGCAACTTTCTTTCCTTCTTCAGTTAGTACGATATAGCCATCGCTATCAACAGTAATATATCCATTTTCCCTTAAATTCTTCATAGCTACGCTTACACTAGACTTCTTATAGTCAAGTTCTCCAGCAATATCAATTGATCTGACACAATTATTTTTCTGACTCAAAATTAGAATTGTTTCCAGATACATCTCAGCAGATTCTTGTATTCTCAAATTAGCATCTCCTTTTGACAAGTTATTACTATTACCAATTATGATAGCATATTATTTGTTCAAAAACAATTTGAAGATATTACACAGCGACTATCTCTATTGACAAACCTAGCTATAATATGCTAGCTTATGTTTAATTAGGCAATACTAACTGTATTATAAAAATATACGCAGTCCATTCATAGGAGGCTCTGATGTCTATAGTTAATTCTATAAAATCATTATTCAACAAAAATACATTAATATACATTTCTACTATTATTGTTTCTATATTTCTTATAGTAATAGGGAATAACATAACTACAAAGGACTTATCCATTTTAAAAGGAGCAGAAGGCATTACTGCTGAGAAAGCTCAAGTAATAAAAATTATCAAAATTAAGTCAGTGGAGTATAACATAGGTGGTGAAAAGCTTGAAGAAGGCAAGGAAATTGTATTTTCTGCTAAAATAATTTCTGGTGATAATAAAAGTAAGCTAGTAACAGCTGTTCAGTCGTCTGACCCTTTCACTGGCATTCCACTAAAAGATGTTGAAGCAGGAGACAAAGTAGTTTTGTATAAACTAGAGAATCAAGATTCAGAATATGATTATGTATTAGGAGAATATTTAAGGACTAATTCTTTGATGATTTTAGGAATTATCTTTTTTGTTTTACTTATTATATTCGGCCGTTTCAAGGGCTTTAATACCATATTATCTTTGATATTTACCTGTCTTGCTATTCTTACTGTATTTATTCCAGCTGTATTGCAGGGTTTCAACATATATTTTTGGTCTATAATTACATGTGTTTTTATAATTGCAATGTCATTGCTAATTATTTATGGTGCTAATAAAAAGAGCTTGGCATCTGGAATTGGCTGTATAGTTGGAGTATTAATATCAGGTGTTTTAACATTGATAATGAATAAAATTCTGCATCTTACAGGATTGGTTAGTGAAGAATCCTTATATATAATTCGTATGAATCCACAGCATCCGATAGACTTGAAAGCCGTCATTTTCGCAGCCATAATTATAGGAGCAGTAGGTGCACTAATGGACATTTCAATGTCTCTAGCCGCATCTCTTGCAGAACTTAGCGAAAAACTAGAATACTCACCATTCAACTTGCTTATCAAATCTGGTATGTCAATAGGCAGAGATATGATGGGAACTATGACTAATACGTTAATCCTGGCATACATCGGTAGTTCTCTTTCCGCGGTTCTACTATTGGTTTCATATAATAGCTCACTGGTAGAGCTTCTTAACAAAGAAATAGTAGTAGTAGAAGTTCTGCAAGCACTTGTTGGAAGTATAGGTATTCTATTTGCTATACCTTTAACGTCTCTGGTTTGTGGATATTTGTTTTCGGAAAGGGTAAATTTAAATAAGAAGAAATACTCCTTTGGTAAATCCTCAGATTCAAGTACTGATCTAGATACTGATGAGTATACCGATGAATATACAGATGGTTGGAATTAAATAGTACTTTTTAACTAATTTTTTTGATACTTTAACTCAACTTTCCCAGTTAAAAATCGTAGGTGTTCAACTTATCAATGGAAAGTTGAGTATTTAATTAAAATCTAAGATGTATTTCTGATGTAACTTTATTGCTATTGTTTGCTAATACGGATATACATACTCATACTGGGGTTTACTAATTTTCTCAGCCCTCTCAATATTAATTATCGGCATTTGTTGACCATTGAATTCTCCGTTTACTATTGTTCCTGAAAATTCAAACCAACTGTCCTGTTTGAGCTCAGAAGCAAGTCTATATTGAGCTGGTAAGCCAATAATGCTCATGTCTGCAGCACAGCATGTCATCATCATTCTTGCCGCAACAAATTCGTTTGATTCAAATTGCTCATCTTTAAAAACAAATCCCGAAACAGTTACTTTTTTACCTTCATATTTTAAGGGATTATTCGAAATTTCATCTACCCATTTAACAAAATTATTTTCATCAATTACCGCAATGTCATCCTGTAATTTAAGACCTTTAGACTCTTCTTCTCCATCAACATTTAATGATACACCATTAATTTGGGTACAATCAGTGCTTTGGGCATCGTGGGTGTTTTGGCTATTATCTGTGTTTTGGTTATTGCAAGTATTATGGCTATTATCTGTATTTTGGATATTTCCCGCAGTATAAATGTCATTAGGTAATGTGTTTCCATTTCCATCTGGAATGTCCCTTAATAACGCATTCCTTTGTAAACTATAAGGTTCACTTTTATCATAGCTTTCATTATCCGATAACCTACTTTCATTCATGGGTACTTTGCTTCCATTTCCATCTGGAAAGTCACTTGATATCAAGTTATCCGTTCTGCTTCCAAAAGATACAGTTCCCAGATTAACCTCCCTCGCTGGCAAGCTAAATGCCATAATCAGAGGTAATATAAAAAATAAATATGGATAAAGATTAACTTGTTTTCTCTGCGGTTTAAAAATCTCTTTTAACTGAAACAGTGACATTGCAAGCATTATAACAATTCCAATTTTTATATATGATATAATTCTTGGATGTACGTACATGTGAATTGTTCCTCTTTTAATAGTTATAAAAAAGAAGGTAGTAAAACCTAATAATAGCAATGCTTTTAATATTGCATCCATATTTAATTTTCTGAATTTAATTTTTTTCATCCTAACCTCCCACTCCTACTTTGAGCAAAAAACCTGATGTATTTATTATGGAGGTACGCAGCTCACTTATCATTGCCTTGTATTCTTCTGGTGCTAACCTCCCACGCCTACTTTGAGCACAAAACTTAATATATTTATTGTTGAGGTACGCAGCTCACTTATCACTACCTTGTGTTCTTTCTATGCTAACCTCCGTGCCTTGAAATGCCCTAATATTAGCTATATCATCTACAAAAAAGTACTAACCAATAAAGTATTAAAAAGGTAACTATGAATATAGTCGCAATAAGTTTTATAACAAAGCTCTTCTTGAAGCTTGCCAAAAGCATGAGCATATTCTTAATATCAATCATTGGCCCTAAGACTAAAAAACCCAGGATCGCTCCTGTAGAAAATTGGAGCGAAAATGTCTTGGCAATAAAAGCGTCTGATGTAGAACATATTGAAAATACAAAGGCAGCTAGCATCATAACTAAAAGTGACAGAATCTTATGCCCCCCCAAATTATTAAATATATCTTTTGGAACACATACCTGGAATAAGCTCGAAAAAAGTGCTCCTATGATAAGGAACTTTCCAACTTGGAAAAACTCGGTACTTGCATGTATAAATATTAACTCTAGCTTTTTTATAAATCCTGTTTTATTCTGCATTCTATTGCTGCAACAATCACAGCAACAATGATTATTATCTAGACTTCTTTTTAGAATCGTTTTCTTTTCTCCGAATAATAAAAAAATCACTCCTACTATAACAGCTATAAGTATGCCAATACTTATCCTTAAAAGCGCAATTGAAGTTTGTTTTGGAAAAGCATACAGCGTTGAAGCTATAACAATCGGATTTACTAACGGTGCTGATAGCATAAATGTTATTGCAACGGGTAATGACACACCTTTCTTTATAAGTCTCGCCGCAACTGGCACTATGGCACAATCACAAATCGGGAAAAAAACTCCTGCAAAAATAGCCGTAATAAACCCAGTGGCCTTTTTTTGCGGAAAAAGTTTGACTATAGTTTCACTAGGTATTGAAACCTGTAAAATTGAAGACACAAGTATACCTATTAGGATGAAAGGAATAGCCTGAATTAAAATACTCAAAAAGACCATATTAAAAGCTTCAAGCCATGAAATAGCAATTCTGAAATCTACTACTCTATATAAGGTATTTAACAGAAAAATTACACTTAAGCCAAATAGTATATACATAAGTTTACACTCAAACTTATCATTTTTCAAAATATCTGTTTTAGCCATAAAATAATAACTCCCACCAAAAAGCTTATACAAATAACATATAAGCCTTTAACAAGATTTATTACTTTTTATATAAATATACTAAGAATTTTTAAATTGAGATATTCAGCTTCCGTAGCTGTAAATTGAAGGTATGGGAGACTTCTTATATTACGAAAGCTGTTTAAGAAATTATTTTAATAGACATTCAGCTTTCTCAACTTGAAATAATAGGTTCATAAGACTTATTATGTGTTAAGGTTGATACGATATTAGATGTTCTCAGAACCTAAAACAATAAAAAATTATAGTTACAGTCAATAAAATCATTGCTTACAATCCTTGCAAATACCGTTTATTTCAAGCTTATGCCCAGTTATTTGAAAACCTGTTTTAGCTTCTATCTGTCTCTCATATTCTTCTAAAGGACATCCATCAACCGGAAACATTTTTTTACACCCTGAACATATTAAATAATGCATATGCTCACAGCGATTTAATTCATATAATGCCTTATTAGAGCCTGTCATATTGGATTTTATGAGAAGATTCTTAGAAACCAGTGACTCCAGAATTCTGTAGACTGAGGACAAATTTATAGAGATACCATTTTCCTTGAGTTCAAAGAAAATTTGCTCAGCATTAATTGGTTGATTACTATTCTCAATCACCTCAAGAATAGCATTTCTATGCTTTGTATTTTTTAATCCCTCTCGTTTTAGTATATTGCTATAACTACCAGTTTCATGCATTTTACATCGACCTTCCAGTCAAAATATAATATTTATATTCCATTTTATTAAAATTCAATGCCCTTCCTTGCCATAACCCCGGAAGACATAGGATGCTTCACAGCATTTATCTCTGACACATAATCTGACAACTCAATCAGCTCAATTGGTGCATTCCTGCCTGTTAGCACTAGTTCAAGGTTAGAAGGCTTATTTTTGATGAGTTCAACAACAAGTTTTACATCTAGAAATCCATTCGTTACTGCTGCCATTATCTCATCTAATATAATCATATCCCTACTCTCAGCGCTGCTTATAGCATAGTTAAACAAATGCAGTGTATCTTTCTGCATTTGTTTTTTCTCATCAAGGGTCATCTGCCATACAAATTTGCAGACTTGCTTATATTTATACAATTCAAAGTCAGGCTTTAGCTTTTCTATAATATTCTCCTCACTAGTTGAGCTTCCTTTACAGAACTGAACCAATAAGACCTTCATTCCGCTTCCAACTGCTCTTATCCCAAGACCTATGGCAGCAGTAGTTTTCCCTTTTCCATTGCCTGTATATATATGAACTAATCCACCCATAAGTTATATCCCTCTATGCCTAGCACCATAGTAGTAAATTTTTTTAATATTTAAGTAATTTCTAATTTCAATCTTATACTAACCTCCACGCCTACTTTGAGTATAAAATTTTATGTATTTATCGTGGAGGTACGCAGTTGCTTTATTTATGCCTTATATTCTTTAGCGCTAACCTCCACGCCTACTTTGAGTATAAAATTTTATGTATTTATCGTGGAGGTAAGCATGTTTTTTATAATAAAGCTGCTTATTAAAAGTGTTTAATCCTATCTCTTTCCTCAGCCTTTTTAGCATCATTAAATCGGTCAAGAGTACCTACCAAATAACCAGTAATTCTCCTAATTCGTTCAAAACTGATTTCGCCTTCTGGTCTGCCGCACTTAGGACATTCATCCCCAATTATACCTGTATATCCGCAAACTGGATCACGATCTACAGGGTGATTAATAGCACCATAGCCTATACCAGCTTCCTTCATGCAACGTATAATCTTCTCAAAAGCCTGTAGGTTTTGCGTCGGATCCCCATCTACCTCTACATATGTTATATGTCCTGCATTTGTCAACTCATGGTATGGCGCTTCCAAATTTATTTTATTAAATGCTCCTATAGGAAAATATACAGGTATATGGAAACTATTTGTATAGTATTCCTTGTCAGTTATACCTTTAATGCTTCCAAATATCTCTCTATCCTGATTAATAAATCGTCCAGAAAGTCCTTCCGCAGGAGTTGCAAGAAGAGTAAAATTCATACCATGTTTTTTACTTGCTTCATCCATACGCTTTCTCATATGCTTGATTATATCTAGACCTAATTCTTGAGATTCTTCCGATTCTCCATGATGCTTTCCAGTTAACGCCTTCAAACATTCAGCAAGTCCGATGAAGCCCATTGATAAAGTACCATGTTTAAGTACTTCTCTTACCTCATCTTCCCAATCAAGCTTGTCAGAGTCAATCCATATCCCCTGACCCATCATAAATGGATAATTTTTAACTTTCTTTGCCGCCTGTATCTCAAATCTCTCTAAAAGCTGGTCTATAACAAGATTTATTTTCTTATCAAGTTCTTCATAGAAAGCATTTAAATTTTCTTTATTTTTTAGTGCAATCCTAGGAAGATTAATTGTGGTAAAGCTCAAATTTCCTCGTCCATTGATTATTTCTCTTGAAGTATCGAAAACATTTCCCATAACTCTTGTTCTGCAACCCATATATGCTATTTCTGTTTCCGGTTGTCCAGGCTTATAATACTTTAAATTAAATGGAGCATCTATAAATGAGAAGTTAGGAAAAAGCCTCTTTGCACTCACTCTGCAAGCTAACTTGAACAAATCATAGTTAGGTTCCCCCTCATTATAATTTATCCCATTCTTCACTTTAAAAATCTGTACTGGAAATATCGGTGTCTCACTATTTCCTAAACCAACCTCAGTAGCAAGTAATAGGTTCTTTATAACCATTCTTCCTTCTGGAGATGTATCCATTCCATAATTAATAGAACTAAATGGCACCTGTGCACCAGCTCGGCTATGCATAGTATTTAAATTATGCACAAAGGCTTCCATTGCCTGATACGTACTACTATTAGTTTCATCTTTTGATTTTTTTGTAGCAAATTCTTGTGCTTTGAGAATAACAGCTCTATTCTCAAAAACTCTATTTAAATATTCCTGTTCAATTCTGCAATACTCATCCATCTTTTCAAGTGCAGGCTGAATACCTTCCTTTTTACTTATATCCTCAAAAATATTGTTTATCTTTGACCCAATATTAGCATCTTTTAGTTCCCATTCCAATATTTTTATTAAATTGCGTCTATAAAGTTTTACGTATGTTTTCGATACACCGGGTGCAAGCCCATAATCAAAATTAGGAATACTCTGTCCGCCATGTTGGTCATTCTGATTAGATTGTATGGCAATACAAGCAAGTGAAGAATAGCTTTGTATATCATTTGGTTCCCTTAAATATCCATGTCCAGTGCCAAATCCACCTTTAAAAAGCTTCACAATGTCTATTTGGCAGCATGTAGTGGTTAGTGTCAAGAAGTCCAAGTCGTGAATATGAATATCTCCATTCCTGTGTGCCTCTGAATGTTCTGGTTTCAATACAAACATCTCATTAAACTGCTTGGCTCCTTCTGAACCATATCTGAGCATAGTTCCCATTGCAGTGTCTCCATCAATATTTGCATTCTCGCGTTTTATGTTATTGTCCTTAGCCTCTTTGAAAGTCAAATCTTCGTATACCTTCATAAGCCTTGTATTCATTTCTCTTATGCGGGTTCTTTCAGCTCTATACAGAATATATTCCTTAGCAGGCTTAGCATATCCTGATTCAATCAACACTTTTTCAACACTGTTTTGGATTTCCTCAACATCTGGAACTTTTTTATCTGGATGTTTATCTAGCTGCTCCACAACTTTTTCAGCCAAAGCTAAAGCCGTTGAATAATCTTCGTCTCCCGCTGCATTTACTGCTTTATATATGGCATTGGCTATCTTTTCAATATTGAAGGGTACTTCTCTTCCGTCTCTCTTTTTAATTTTGATTATCATAAAACTTTTGGCACTCTCTTTCCACTAATTTTGCATTTTTATTTTATACTAATTTGTATTTAAAGCAAGTCTTTTTTTATTTAAATGCGAAAATTATTATCTACTTACATTATAAAACCTCTCAACAAATGGTCAAGAGGCATCATAAAATCACTTATAATGTGTTTGACTTACTCTATATCTCACAGAGCTCACCAAATCAGCAAACACTTACTAATTCATTTTTATCAGTCACCTGTAATAAACTATATTTAGTTAAACTGATACTATCACATACAATATATGGTGTCAATATGTTGCCGGATAGTTGTTCTAAAACTTTTAATACTTTGTTCTTTATAGCATATGTAATCACAATATATTGTTTTTGAATTTTTATATAATCTATATTCTACCTTCTACCTTTGTACCACATCAAGTAACTCTTTAGACATAGTTTGGATATCCTCTACTGATGAGTCAACCTCTTGCATTGAAGCGACTAATTCCTCACTAGCGGCTACAATCAATTCTATATCCTTAAGAGTATTCTCGTTTATATTTTTAACATCTACAACTTTATCTACTACCTTTTTACTATGATTTGCAGCTTCAATTGTATCACTTTCAACTATATACAGCTTATTATTCATTTCCTTATTGGCTTCAGCAACCTTTGCAAATGAATTTCGAGCCTCTTCCATAACCGCAAGCCCGTTATCTACTAGCCCATAGCCATTATCCATAGAGCTTACCGCACTTTGCGTATCCTGAATAATTTCTTGTATTAAAGAAGAAATATCCTTCGCTGCTTGCTTTGACCCCTCCGCTAAAACCCTTATTTCCTGTGCTACTACGGCGAACCCTTTTCCCTGCTCGCCAGCTCTAGCTGATTCAATAGCTGCATTTAATGCAAGCAAATTAGTTTGAGAAGATATCTGAGAAATTATATCAACAAAACTGGATATTTTACTGGATCTTTGTTCGAGCTGGCTGATAATATCCTTACTCTCTCTTGTAGCATTTGCAATAGCTTCCATTTTTTCCACTGCGCTACCCATAACCTTTTCACTATCATTTGTAAGTTTTTTAACTTGACTTGAAAGTAGTCCAATTTGTTTGCTCTCTTCCGATATTTTGTTTAAGTTTTCGGACATATTTGTAGCTGCTACTGCAGCTTCTTCCATACTATTTATAGAATTTCTTGAACCCTCAGCTATCATTGTTGTCTTATTTGCTATATCTTCATTTGATTTAGAAGTATTGTCTGTCATTAATGATAGGCTTGAAACAGACTCAGCTAAAGAGTTTGATACCTCAGTTGATTTCTGAGTTACTTCTAGCATTTTATTAATTAATTCTTCCTGTTCTTTTGCACCCATCATATTTCCAAGCATATTGCGCGTTCTTTTTGATAACATTATAAATATAAAAGCTAGCATTATCATTTGGAATGCTCTAGGCATAACTCCATATTTCATTAAACTTCTCATATCCATATAATTTCTGTCAATTATTCCAACTGTTTTTATTGATAATATTTGTGCTATTGAGATTGATGAAATTGACAATATTGATGTGTACCAGCTAAGTTTGGTTGAAAAAAATAAGCTTGCTATTGCTAAAGGATAAGTATACAAGGCAACAGCAAATTGTTTTAGAATCGCTACGGTAATGCTTACCATAAGGACAGCAGCTGTTACTGTCACATATTTAACCCAAGAGCCCTGTCGCTTTAATAATATTACAAGTACAAACGGTAAAGATAATAAAGCTACAGACGTAAGTGTGACAACTGTCATTAAATCTTTGTCTACTGCGAAAACACCCATAAAATTTAGAACGAAAGCAATAATAACTACCACATTTGTACAAAGCATTACAAGTGCAGCAAACTTATTAGCCTCAATTTCGTTCTGTAATAAAATCGTATTCTTGTTGCTATTCTTGCTCATTACCAATCCTCCCTGTAAAGCATAAATTAGTTTGTAATACCATTTCGTTTTTAAAATATAAAACAAGCTTTTTAAAAACGAAATAGTGTGTAAGTATGTACGTTTACTTAATACTATACTACAAACTTTACCATTCTTCCTTCATATTGTACAAAAATCACTAAAAAACATTTTATTACCTACTATTACCACATTATTATACAACATTTTGTTTGTATGTAATAGTTTTATATGAAATTTTTAACATGAAGTGACAGATATCTGCATAACCATCCGAGTTAATAATATAGAAATTTAATCTAGATAACATAAATTTACGAAAGAAAGCGCCCATTCTGGGCGCACCATAAAGAGTACAAAAAAGATTCGCTATCTTTTTTGTACTCTTTAATTTATTGTTATTATTTACTATTGTTTATTATAAGATTACTATTTTTTTATCTCTACTTTTTTAATTCAATTGCAGTATTATTTTCAACCCTAATTATTCTTTCATCACCATTCAGCACTGATGTATCGTGAGTAGCAATTACCAAAGTCGAATTAGACTTAAAGGTTTTTAAAATCTTTATGATTTCTGTAGCATTACTGTGATCCAAAGAGGCTGTCGGTTCATCTGCAAAAATAATATCAGGCTCTGACACCAGTGCCCTTGCTATCGATACTCTTTGTCTTTGACCACCTGAAAGTTCATATATTTTTTTATTTGAATACTTATCCATACCAAGCTGCTTTAATTTATCTACCGCCCGTGTCTTATATTCATCATTGATACATGGTGCACCTACCAGTACATTTTCCATTACTCTAAGGTATGGGATCAAGAAATGAAACTGAAATATGAACCCAAATTTCTGGCGCCTTAATAATGCCAGATTATCTACATTCATACTGTACATATCCTTACCATCATATAATATTTTCCCAGATGAAGGTTGTCTTATACCGGAAAGCATATACATAAGAGAACTTTTTCCACTTCCTGATGGTCCAAGTAAAACAATATTTTCCCCATAATTTATCTTTAAATTTACTTCTGAAAGAACTCTGTTGCTTACATTCCCATCTTTATAGCTTAAAGATATGTTAACACATTCTATCATATTCTATCTCCTTTCGATTACCGCAACTGGATCCCATTTATTAAGTATCGCTACTATCGGAGAAACACTAAAAACACCCACCATTATCGGAATAATTAACGTGAAAATAAATTCTCTTATGTCAAACATTGTCAGCACTTGCCCCTGGGGATTGTATATAGTCTTATTCAGCAATGCAATCAACGCGAAGGATATCAGCATACCGGCTATCCAGCTAAAAATACTAAGACATAATATTTCCTTTATTATCTTGGATCTTATATACTTCTTACTGTACCCGAGTGCATAAAGTATTCCAAATTCGTCTGTTCTTTGTGTATAAGTTATGAACATTAGTGCACCAACAGAAATGGATAAAACTATTACAACAACACTTATCAATAGTAAAAGAGTAGTGTTCAAGTTACTTATCTGCTTATTGAGCTTGCTTGTCAACTGCTCATATGTGAAGCATTTTGCATCAATGCCATCTATTGATTTTAAATAACTATTAACAGTTTCTCTTTTACCCTCTTTAGGAAAAATCAGCATCGCAAGCTTATTATCTTCATCTTTCAAATCTTTCAACTGTTTTTCTTTGAAGGATTGCCCTCCGAAAGAAATAACAGCTTCACTATCAATGACACCTACAATTGTATATTTTCCCGACAATACTTCTTGCTTGTCTTTCAAACTTCCTATTGAATCTCCTATTTTAAGTTTTTTATTTGCCATTATGCGCCAGTGAAGGACTATCTCATCTGACCCCTCAGTCGGCAATCGACCCTCCTTTAAACTACCGCCTACAGCATCTAAAATATATTTCATATCCTTCTCGTTTACAAAAATGACAGGAACATTGTCATTTCCCCCAAATGGAAGTGAGAGGGTCGTATAGTCTACATCTCCATAAATTAAACGTTCCACATCTTCTTGCTCATTTATATTTTTACTAATCTGCTTATTCAGAAAATACTCTCCTTGCAACGGAGTCACCATTGAGTAATTTTTAAATGGCATTACCCAGATTGATTTTGAAGAATTTATAAGCGATCCTGTAAGTGTCGTAACAAGTGATATAGCACATACTGCGAGCACTATAGTAATAACGGATACAAATACCTTACGCTTATTTTCTATAAAAAACTTTAGCGGTGATAACGGTTTCATATATATTCTCTCCCCAATAAAATTAGCTTTCTAATATTTTTTTTAATTTAATTAAAATCTCATTTTCCTGTTGTACGCTATTTCTAAATTTATTTATAAAATCGAAACCTCTTTCGTACATATTTAGTTGGTCTTTCTGTATTCCATTAAGAATTTTTTTAAGATCAAAATATTGTCTGGATAACTTAGTTAAGTCTTCCCCACACTTTCCTATATCGGGTCTCTTGAGAATATCAGCAGCATAATTGAGGAACCTTCCGTATTCTCCTCTAAAAAAACTACTGCTAGCAGCTCCATACCCTGTCAACACAGATTTAAATAATATGCTTATGTATTTATCATATTTTTTGTTATTTTCTTCTCTTGCGAGACTCAGAGTTTTTTCAAAATCATCAATAAACAAATTCATGCCTTTTATACCTTTATTATTCTCTTCTCCTTCAAGCATATTTTTAAGAACTTTCTGAATTGAAGGTATTATAGCAGTCTTAATATCCCTTTTTGCATTACTAAAGTCAAAAGTAAAAAACTTCTTTTCAGGAGGAAAAGGTATATAATTTGCATCCATAGCACATATTAAGTCAGATAAGCAAAGCTTAATATGCGAGCGATAAACTCCATTTGTAAGGAAAATGAAAGTTTCTTCATTCTTTTCCTCGTAACCAAATGCTACAGCTCCCGAAGTAACGGCTATCTTCGCTGTATCACTTTGTTTACTTGGAATATCTCCACGTAAATATTCTCCCTGCAATTCTATATAAACTGGATTTTGAGTATCAATATATTGTTTAATGACCCCCCATCTGTCCATAGCGTTATCTACTTTATGTTCTATTCTCTTAACATTAAATAAACAGCATAAATCCTTCTCTAAATCCATATTTCTTCCTGCAATCAACATTACGGGTATTTCCTTTGTTCCGAATAAAACTTTGTAGTACTCAAAATTTAATCCGCTTCCTAGCCCTATACATATTTCTGCATCCATATTTATACCATAGAATTCAAAAACATCTCTTATAGCAAGCGTTTTGCAGTCCTCGATTCCTCTTCTGTGGGTGAATTTGTTTATTATACATTTCTCATCCATATAATACCTCCACACCTTTATTTTTACACTCGGACTAAATAAGCCTTTGCTCTTTTTATCACAATACAAACCATTACAAATGTTACAGATACCAGTACTGTAAATGCCATGTAATAGTTGAAAGGCACATTTACCATATGCCCAAAAATTTCATATAAAACATGAAAGGCCCACCAGTATGTTGAGGATACACTAGCTCCTAATATTAGGATTCCTGTAATGATATACAATGCTTCATAATAATTTAAGGTAAATCCTTTATTTGAGAGATTAGCCACCTTTTTAATCATGTTAAATCTTAAGTTAGGTATCTTTAAGATAGTCGTAAATATAAAATAACCATCAGACAGCGTGAAAGGATTTAATGAAAAAATAACAGAAAAAAAGTTAGCAGTTGCAAGTTTTAATACTATTTCTCTGCTTTCACCGTTTAAATCAAAAAGAACCACAGCAATAACAGAAGCTAAGGCGATAACAAAGTTCGTGAATACCCCGCTCGCTAGTACCCAAACCCTCTTTGATGGCTTAATTGTATAAATACCTGGAATTTTAACATACCACATCGGAAGTATTCCAAAATACAATGACAAAGCTATTTTTGATGGCATCAACCCCATACTTATAGCACAAATGGCATGCGACATTTCATGCATAAGAAGGCATGGGACTGCCATAAGAAAAGTAATTGCAACTCCTTTTATGTAGGAGTTATTCAATATAACGGCTTGATTTGAAAAAACAACTGTACCCGCACAAGTTATAAGCAAAAAGAGCCCTATCCCTATAATGAGTAAACACATAGCCGTATATGAATACCACAATCTAGAAATATTTTTTCTAGCCGATTCCCCAAGCAAAGGAATATCAATGTTGAATATATTTAAAGCCAGCGCCCTTATCTCACTTTTTTCAAATCCTAAATCACTATTCTTCAAAAGCCCTGCTCTATTAAATTTACTATATATTTCATTTATATCCACATAGGCTTTGTGAGTTTCCTGTATTTTTTTTGATATTTCCCGTATTTCATGTTTTCCATCAAATTCTTTTATTACATCCAGCACTAAAGCAAGATTTTTTTCTGATATTTTTATGTATCTGTCAACTTTCTTGTTTCCTATTGAATATATCCTGACATTATCCTTTTCCATAAGAAACCAATACTCAATATCTTCTATCACGCAGGGATATATCTCTTCTTGATTACTAAGTTTATCTATAGAAATTTTATTCATTTACTAGCAACCACCTCTGCATTTAAATTACATAATCATATTTTGAAATGTTTTTAAATTCTTGTTAAGCAATTTCATTTTTTCCTTGTCATCGGAATTTTTAGTCAGATACACCAGTATTCTTTCCATAAATAACTTTCCATACGCGCAATAAATAGCATGAGGCCTACTCATATTATTGTATAGAATAGATGAAAATCCTGGGCACCTAGTAAAACAAGCATTCCTCATCCAGCATTTACTACAGTCATTTATATTTGAAGTCATGTTGTACAACATAAATTTATTCTTAATATGCTCTATAGCTTCTTGAGTTTCCTCATTATTTCTCAATTTAACACAGTATTCCTTTTTCCCATAAAAAAGATAGCATGGCAAAATTTCACCCTTTGAATTCACTGTAAAGTTTCTCAAACCAGCTCTGCATGGGTATGATGATGCCTTATTCTTTATTATCTTTCCTATTAAGAAGACCCCCGCATGAATAATAAAAGGTCTATCTGTAAACATAGATTCTAGACTGTAATCTATTATCCATTTACAGACTCTTTTAAACACTTCCATATTTTCTTCTGTTATTCCGTATTCTTCAGGAAGGTCTACCGCAAATCCAAATGTAAAAGCATCAAACCTCATACCTCGGATACTTTCTATAAACCTTATCACATCATCCTGACTTTTTAACTTTTCAAGATGTAGCTTCGTAAGAGTAATCTCAGCAAAAAGTGGAAACTTTCTGTGCATATTCATCAGACTAACGTTTTGGTTTATAATATCAAAAGTACCTTCATTATTACGATAAACCCTTTGAGAATCATGTATCTCTTTTGGACCATCAATACTTATTGTTACCCCATAATTATGTAAATTGAAAAAATCAATTATTTCGGGTGTTATTAATGTCCCGTTTGTTACAATACCAAATACAGGCAATGGTAGCCCCTTTTCAGTACAAAGCCTACAAATATGATTTGTTAAACTCATCATTCCATTAAAGTTTAAAAGTGGTTCTCCACCAAACATCTGAACGGATTCAATACCTTCTGAGAACCTGTTAAGAAGGGCTTCCAATGCTTTTACAGCCTTCTGCTCATCCATTCTGCTTATGCAATCGGATTCATATTTTCCTCCATTTGCATAGCAGTATTTGCATGAAAGATTGCAATCCTGCTCTAAAAGCAAAACTACCTTCCTAAGTTTATTAAAATTTTCTTCATAGACATCAGAAGCAGGTATTGTGTTTAGTTCTTCGACTATTGACTGTAGCTGTTCATCTATATGTTCTTCACTTCCAACCGCTTCTGCCAAAGACTCCTTGAGTTTATAAAATGTAAGAGAAGGAATATGTAGTAAAACAGTACAGTTATCATCCTTAATAAGGTGAATATTCTCCTCTATATTATCATTAAACAAGTTAACCTCCACTCCAGTTCCTAGCATAAAATATGATGAAACTAAGCTTACCCTTTTATTAGTTCATATAATTTTAAAATTTTATGTGCTGCTCCTTATAATTTTATCTTACTTATTTCTTAAAGCCATACCTCATGTATATGCCACTAACCATTATTAACAGCAAATTGTTCCATTCCAAGGACAAACAACTTCCTCAAGTTCTTCTAAATCATCAAGATTTACTTTTTCCAAGTTTTCCACATTTATCACCCCTTTACTCTAAAATCTATCCTAAGTGTACAGCACATAAAACACAATTGATACATTAAATTTTGATTTTCAAATCAACATTATAATTGGGCATAAGTAAATCTTCCTTATCCATGACATCAATCTCTACTGTAATAGTTGTATCCCCTTCTTTATCGTGAGCCTGCTGTGTTACTTTTCTTACTTTTCCTTTATACAGTTTTGACCTATCAGCAACAGGTGTAATCTCTACCTCTGCACCCACCTTTACATCCTTAATGAATTCTTCAGCAACATTAGCTTCTATGTATAATGTATTTAAGTCAAGTATGCTAAGAAGCTTGTTTCCTGTCGAAATATGATCACCCTTTACATAACCTATGTCAGAAACAATACCATTTTCGATAACTGATATAATGTTATCAGCCTTTATATAACTTTTAGCTAATTTTTGATTCATAAAATTTAATTCTTTTTCAATTGATGATATTTTCTCTTTTTGTATTTTTATTGAGAATGTATCAACTCCTGACTGCACCTTATCAAGAGATAAAATCTTCTGACTTATTTTAAGCTCCAACTCATTAATTTCGGTCTGCTTTTTCATTTTGTAATCTTCAATGCCCAGCTTCAAGTCATCAATATCTTTTTTATTCGAATTAACTGTAATTTGTAAGTTGCTAATATCAGCTTTTGAAGCCCCCCCTGATTCATAAAGTATTTTTAATGATTCAAGGTTTTTAAGTGAGTTTTCATAAACATCGGTTGCTTTTTTTATATCACTGGCATACTTCTTTATATTTGGATCACTTCCAGCATAGAGCTCTTTTAGTGTTGCTAAATTCTTTTGCATTTCTTTTAATTCAACCTGATCTGCGTTGGTCGAATTCATAAGCTTGGATAATGTCATATTCTCAACACTAAGTTCCTGTTTTTTAGCTTCTATCTGCCTTTTATAATCAGTCAAGTCAAGTTCAACAAGAGTGTCATTTTTTTTGACTTTTTCCCCTTCTTTAACTTTTACATTTGCTACTTTTGCAGGAAAATCAATTCCTATATTCTCAATGTATTCAGTTTTGACCGTTCCATAAGCTTCTATTGCATCACTTTTAATCTCACTTTTATCTGTCGTGTTTGATGTATCACTTGCAGTATTGCTACATCCCGTGAATAATAAAGCTACTCCCATAATTATTGCTGCAATTGATTTTTTCATTATACGCATATCTCTCCATCCTTTACATTTATTATCTTATTACCGTATTCTGCAGATTCTCTTGAATGAGTAACCTGTATAATAGTTCTTTGTCTATCCAAGTTTATTTTTCGCAACAACTCCATAACCTCTGTTCCCGTTTTCGAATCTAAATTTCCTATAGGTTCGTCTGCAAGTATTATATCAGGGTCGTTTATAAGTGCTCTTGCTATTGCTACCCTCTGTTGCTGACCTCCTGAGAGCTCTCTCGGCGTATGATTCCTTCTCTCTAAAAGCCCCACTATATCCAAAATTTCATCCAGCTTGTCCCTATAGTCCTTCATTTTTTTCTTATCAAGCAGAATAGGAAGAAGTATATTTTCTTCTACATTCAGATTAGGTATTAGGTTATAAAATTGAAATACAAACCCAATATCTCTTCTTCTCATTACACTCTCCTCATTATCATTCATTGACGACAATTCTTTTCCATTGATTTTGATACTTCCTGAACTTGGTTTGTCCAGTCCCCCTATAAGATATAACAGAGTACTTTTTCCAGAACCGGAAGGTCCCATAATTGATATAAACTCTCCTTTATTTATAGTAAGATTTATTCCTTTTAGAATATCTACGCTTACACTTCCCATCATGTACGTTTTCCACAATTCATTAATCTCAATGACTGAATTCATTTTATTTATCACCTTCTATTCAAATTTAATTGATTCAATAATTTTGAGTTTGGACGTCTTTACAGCTGGACTTATTGATGCACAAACAGAAATCAGTATTCCAGCAAATAAGTACATTATATACTTATCAACTGTAAAATTTATAGTTATTGGAAGACTCATAGCAACCATAATATATGGTAAAACTAGCAGTAGCGAAACGCCACCTAATACACCTACTACTCCACCTATAAACCCTCCGGACATCGACTCAATAAAAATCATTTTAACAACCTGCTTTTTGCCCATTCCTATTGATCGTAAAACTGCAAATGAACGTTTTCTTTCTATAAAGCTAACCAAGAAATTATTCGCAACTCCAATTGCACCTACTACCAGTGCCATCATCGAGAAGAACTCCATTACTGCCATTATCTGCTTATTAGAATCCATTGTGTCTTGCTTCATTTGTTCCACAGTAATAACTTCAGGATATATACTACGATTTTTTTGTTTAAGGGTACTTTCAATTTCTTTTGGGTCTTTTGTAGTCTTTATGTATATTTGTGAATAATAGCTTTTTTTCATATCCATTTTAAGATATCTTTCTGAAATTAAAGCTTCCTTTCCCAGAGTATCGTAAAAGCCTATTATTTGATAATCATTATTTCCATTCTCCATTTTAAGAGTAATTATGTCTCCCTTCTGTATCCCAGTAATCATTCTTAGTGTATTAGAGACAAGAATAAATCTTCCCTGATTGAGCTTTTTCAGTAAAGCCTGCTTATCCTCCTTTGTATTTATATTAAAAAATTGAAGATATTTATCAGTATTTATTCCATACAAAGTGTTAATTTTCTGTTTCTGTCCTGCTATTTCTACTCCATAGCCTTCATATGAACCATAAGTGCTTTGTACTCCATCAATTGTTCTTACAGTACTCTCGAACATTCTATCTGCCTTATCTACCGTAATTTGCACCTCGAACTTCATATCCCTATAAGCATCTACAATTGCACTTATAAAACTTACTCCAAAAGTATTAATCATTAATGAAGCTGAAAGACCTATCGCAAGCAAGCAAATATTATTAATCATATTTTTGTTATCCTTCATATTTTTGGCTGCTATTATTCCTTCATTACCAAAAATAGGTGCATATATTTTTTCCATTAACTTTATTAAAATGTTAGTTAGCGTTGGTATTATCATAATAATACCCAGTATAATAGCAACTGCACATATTGTATTTACAGCAACCGCAAGTGAAACAGGAATATATGGTGAAATAACAAGAGCCGATATCCACAGTATAATACCAATTATAACTGCCCCTTTTTTACGAGATACATCTTTTTCAATTTTGTTGAGTACAACATCCTTTATTGGAATAATGGATGCCTTTATTATGGGCACCGATGAGCTTACAACCGCCATCATAAATCCCATTAAAAATGCAATAAGCAAATGCAAAGGACTAAATTCAACCGGTATGGTCAAGTTAGCTTCCTTTAACCATGAGGGTGTAATATAGTAGACCATTATCCGCAAAACCCCTAGACCTGTCAAGCAACCAATTAATCCACCTATTACCCCGTAAATAGCACTCTCCAGTACCAATACACCTGTAGTTATCTTTTTAGTAGCCCCTATACTTCTAAATGTACCAATGACAGGCATCCTCTCCATACTTATGACTCTGAACGATGTATAAATTATAAATATACTTATAAATAATACCGCTATAGTCATAAGTCTGAATGAAGTTGATATTCTTCCGACAGAAGTATCTTTTTCACTATCTGATATTGTGTCCTTTACTTCATATCTTGGATAAATAGCTGAAAGGTTGTCCAATAGTATATCTTTCATAGTTATATCTTTTAATTTTATATAAACAGCATTAACATTTCCTTTTGCGTTATATATGTCTGCAAGAGTTTCTCTAGGAACAACAGCTACAACCTCCTGACCAAACTCAAGAAAGTATCCTGATGGTTGTGCAATTCCACATATTTTAAATTTATGATTTGAATTATTAATTTTAAGTTCTATATTATCTCCTGCTTTTAGAGAATACTTTTCTGCTGTTCTGCTACTTATAATTATTTTATTTCCTGTAAACGGAATAAGACTTGCCTTATTCTTTAAAATAACTGGATTCATTACATTCAGTTCATCAAACCTAATTCCCTGCATACTAACTTTCACTGATTCATTCTTATACCTATAAGAGCCGTTTCCAAGTAGTACGCCTATCATATAATCAGTATTGCCTCTGTATTTATAAGCACTTAATGGATTAAAGAAATTTGAAGGTGAATCCTTCCCAACAGATATCATTATCTCAGCGGAACCAAAATACTTTGTTATCTGCTTCATATACATATTTTCAAGATTTTTAGATATTGCCAGCGTACTGAAAAAAAGAGCAGAGGATACTACTATTGAGAAAATAATCATCAATGTCATAATCTTTTTTTCCATTATATTTCTAAGTATAAATTTAATAACAATTCTCATTAAGGCCCCCATAGTTATTGTACTTACATATTTTTTATATGTTTGTTTCTTACCTTATTTTCTTTATACTCCTATTTTCCTTAAGATTAATTAAAGACATAAGCAGCATTGCAATGACTGATAAAACAAACAACAGTGGCCATACTTTATTAATTCCTTGCCACCTAATGAAAAATCCCATAAAAACTGGACTAATAGCAAAGCCTGAACTCGATACAATAGTGAAAATTGCACTAAGCCTCCCCCTAAAAGCCTCTGTTGTATTATCCGCAATATATACGTTGGAATTTGTATTATATAAGATTTCTCCTGTTGACCAAATTATTGTAGAAATAATCATAAGCCATATATTATCTGCTAAAGCAACCATACCGAAACCGACTGCAAAAAACCCCCCAGCTCTTATTATGTTTGTTAATGTCTTTGACTTAAGTGTTAAACTTGTTATAAAAGCGGTCATCACTATTATTGTAAGTGAATTTACAGTCATTAATGTCCCGTATATTTCAGGCCCTTTAGTATCAAATGCTGCGTTTACTTGTAAAGGCAAGCTGAAAGAATACTGGGAATGTACAAATGAATATACGACACAAACAAGTGCAAATGCAATCAGAATAGGCTTCTGAAGAATTAATTTAATTACCGATAGATTTGCTTTATCTTCTGCTGGATTCTTTTCATATTTTGCTTCTTTTTCGCCCTCTAAAGGAATTGACTCCTTTATAAATACTGCTACTATAACTATGGCAACAAAAATAGCAATCGAACATCCCAAGAACAACAGCTTTATATGATTTTTAAACATAAAACCTACCAATAAAGCTCCTACGCCAATCCCCACATTTGTTCCAAGAAACAAAAGAGAAAAAGCCTGCTTCCTATTTTCTGCGGTAGTCTCATCCATTACCATTGCAGAATTTGCAGTCTGTGCACCCGCTACAAATAATTGTGCAAAAATCAGTAGCCAAGGTACAAGTAACGAATTATCAAAAAAGGCACATAGAAAGAAGCATATTCCGGCGGCTCCCTGAAATACTATATATATGTACTTACGATTAACAAGGTCTGATAATTTGCCTCCTAAAAGCGACCCAGGGGCAAAAGCAAGAGAAGCCATTGTAACATATATTCCTGCTATATCTTCACTTATTGACAGCTTTCCAGTCAGATATAACGTCAAAAAAGAGAAAACAAGCGTACCCAAAGAATTTGCAGTTTTAGCAACAAACAATATATATACATTTCTTGGTAACGAAAGATACTGTCCTAATACATTTAGATCTTTTATTTTATATAAAGCACCTTTTTTCTCCATATATATCACTTCTCTCTATGAGATTTACTCCATACAACTTTTGATATATTAGTTTGTATAATACCACATTTTAACTATTTGCTTCAAGTTATTTATATAACTGTCACAGAGTTTTTGAATCGTGTCTTTTCTATAATCACGCATATTGTACAAGAAGTACACTCTAAGCCTTCCTTCAGCAACAAGTCCCAATACACTTAGTGTCCCTTTAATTTCATCTTCATTCGAAACAGCTACCTCTCGGGACATGTATTCCGATATTTCAAACTCATCTGATTCTATATCCGTGTCAAATTGTCCAAGGTAGTTAAAGCTGATTTCTGGGTTCAACATAAAGCTGATTTCTCTTTTATTTTCAGGTTTAGTTATATACTTTAAAATACCATAACCCACTCCCTTGTTTGGTAACTCCCTTAAGCAGGAGCAGATATTATTTAAATAGTCTAAAGGCTCCTTTAATCTCTCCAGTTCAAGGACTACTGGATATTCTGATGTGAACCAGCCTATTGTTCTGGATATATTTATATCTTTAATTATTTCTTCTCTGCCATGCCCTTCAAGAGTTACTGCCAGTTTGTCAAATCCTGTCCATTCCTTTATGGTCTTTGCAAGCGCAGAGAGCATAATATCATTTATCTCTATGCCCTGTGCACGTTTTGCGTTTCTAAGCAAAGCCTCTGTATCTTCCTTTGATAAGCTCAGCATTACTTCTCCGCTACCATGTATTTTCTCAATATTTTTGACAGTATCCCTTGGTAATGTCTTTATTATAACATTTTCCTTTGCTTTCCAATACAAAATCTCATCTAGGAGTTCTTTGCTATTTGCATACTCATACAGCTGTTCCGTCCATTCCTTATAGGAATCAGTTTTTTCGGGCAGTATTATTTCTTTACCTTCAACAGATTGACGATATGCATTCCCAAAATCCTCCATAAAAATTCGCCATGAGTATCCATCTATTACAAGATGGTGAATTGCAATTACTAGATGATCTCCCTTCTTGGTCTTCAGTAAAACTAATTTAACTAGATTACCTTTTGATAGCTTAAATGAGTTTAACTCTTCCATAATCAACTCTTTTACATACTTAATAGAAAATACGGTTCTGTTAAGTAAGCTGGATTTAGGTAAATCAATTACCTTCAAGCTGAACATATCCTTTTCCATTCCTCTGTTATACTGACTTACACTGTTTTCATTTATTTTGTACACCATTCTGAGGGCATCATGGTGTTCCATAACTTTAGTGATAGTCTTTTGTAAAACTTTCTCATCAAATCCGTCTTTCCTATATATCATAATAGTCTGGTTATAATTAGGCATATCGTTAAAGCTCTGTTCAAAAAACCATTTCTGTACTGGAGTAAGCTTAACATCCCCCTGAACTATACCCTGATAGGTATCTCTTTTGATGCTTCTTATGTATGGAGCTAATCCCCTAATTGTAGGGTATTTAAACATGTTCTGCATATCAATTCTTAATTTGTATTTATATAACTGTGATATAACTTGAATTACTTTAATTGAGTCTCCTCCAAGCTCAAAGAAGTCATCATCAATACCTATTTGATTCTGACCAATTACCCTCTGCCATATTTCAGCAAGTAGTTTTTCATTCTCAGTTTGCGGAGCTACATAATCCTTTCTTTTAACACAACCCACATCAACCTCTTGCAGCGCCATCCTGTTAATCTTTCCATTTGGTGTAAGGGGAAGTTTATCCAGCAACATAATGTATGAAGGTACCATGTAAGATGGAAGCTCCCCTTCTAGATAAGTCTTAATATCTGACACAGTAACTTGTGAAGAAGCTACAATAAACGCACATAACACGTTTTTACCTCCGGATTCTTTTCGAGCTATTACGACCGCTTCCTTAATACCTTCTAATTCTAATATCCGGCTCTCAATTTCACCAAGTTCAATTCTATATCCTTTTATTTTTACCTGATTATCCGCTCTGCCAATAAACTCTACAATACCTCCGTGAAGCCATCTTGCAATATCTCCCGTACGGTATACCCTAGCATCAGGCTTGAATGGATCCGGTATAAACTTTTGTTCTGTCAAGTCTTCTCTGTTATGGTACCCTCTGGCCAGCGCATCACCGCCTATAAACAATTCTCCTGTAACTCCGACAGGCTGTACTCTTAAATACTTATCGAGTATATAATATTTCTGATTTTTTAACGGCCTGCCAATAGGAACGTTCCCCGTAAATGGTATTTCACCCATGTTCATTTCAAAATAGCCTGAATCAACAGTAGCTTCCGTTACCCCGTAACTGTTTATAACCCTCATTTTGTCTGAAAATCTTGTATTAAGCCGTTTAAAGTCTTCAGCTGAGACAACGTCCGCACCCATAACTAGAACCTTAAGATGATTGATATCTAGGTTATTTTCATATATATAATCCATAATCGGCACAATCAATGAAGGAGTAGATTCAAAATAGTCAATTTTGTGCTTCTTTAACAATGAATAAATCCCAATAGGGTCTAACTTTGTTTCCTCAGGACATATAACCATTGTCCCTCCGTTTAGTAATGCTCTTGACACATCTCCCGCAAAAACATCAAAGGCAAAGCTCGCTACCTGCAGAAGATTAATTTCCAAGTCGTCAAGCATGTATTCTTCTATCCACGTATAAGTCAGTGTTACAAAGGTTTCGTGTTCGATCATAACTCCCTTGGGTCTGCCTGTCGTACCAGAGGTGTATATTACATACAATAAGTCTGATGGTTTATTGACTTTTACAATATTCGCGCCGTCCCTTTCATATATGCTTCTGTCTTCAAGACTGAGTAACTCACCGTCAAATTTTATTTTCTCGTCACATACGCCATATGAAAGTAATATATCGGCTCCACTGTCCTCAAGCATATAATCGATTCTATCCTCAGGATATCCTGGGTCGATAGGAACATATGCTCCACCAGATTTAATTATTCCCAGTATTCCCACTATCATTTCAATTGAACGCTCAGCCTTTATTCCAACCATGCTTTGAGGCTTAACTCCCTTTTCTCTTAGCAGGCTAGCCAACTGATTAGCTTTTTCATTAAGCTCCCTGTACGATATGCTGTCATCCTTGAAAATAACAGCTTTTTTATTAGGGGTTTTATTTACCTGTTCTTCAAACAGGTCAACAAATGTTTTATCCTTTAAATATTCTCTTGCATTATCATTAAATGTATATAATATCTGTTCTTTTACTTCACATGATAATATCTCTATCTCACTCAATTTAATATCATGATTTTTTACTATCTCTTTGATAATATTTATAAAATATACACTGAGTGTTTCCATAGTTTCCTTTGTAAAAAGCTTTGTACAATATTCCAGTGTAAATTTTATACCCTCATTAGTCTCCAGCGCATCAAGTGAAAAATCAAATTTTGAAAATTTCTCTTCAGAATCAAATGGTAGTATTTTGAGCCCTTCTATATTTATATTGCTACTTCCTGTATTTTGTAGTGTAAACATCGTATCGAACATGGGATTTCTACTCATATCCCTTCGTATATCCAATTTTGTTACAAGATCCTCAAAGGGATAATCTTGATGCTTATACGCTTCAATACAATTATTTTTTACACTTTGCAAAAATTGTTTATATGTTTTTTCTCCCTCTGGTCTGTTTCTCATAGCAAGTGTGTTGACAAACATGCCAACTATATTATGTAAATCAGCATGTTGTCTACCTGCAATCGGAGTTCCTATAACTATATCCTCTTGAGAAGTATATCTTGAAAGTAATATGGTATAAACAGACAGCAGTATCATATAAAGTGTTGTTCCTGTTTCGGCAGCAATACCCTTGAGAGCTTCTTTCATCTCGCTATTTATTTCAAAACAGAATCTTTCACCTTCAAAACTCTGTACTGAAGGTCTTTGAAAATCTAATGGCATATTTAAAACGGGAATCTCACCGTCAAACATATCTAACCAGTATTTTTCATGACTAAGCATTTCTTTATTATGTATTTCATTCTGCCATACCGCGAAATCCTTATACTGGATTTTCATTTCAGGAAGCTCTGTTCCATTATATATAGATATAAGTTCCTTGATAATAATGTCCATGGAAGTACCATCTGCTATTATATGGTGTATATCAAAAAGCAATGCATACCTTTTCTCACCGAGCATGTACATTGCTGCCCTAAATAAAGGAGCAATGGATAAATCAAATGGCTTAATGAACTCTTTTATCTTATTTTTTAGCATACATTCTTCAATTTCCATATAATCCATAATAAATTCAGCATTATTCACTATTCTCTGGACAGGTTCTCCATTAACAAAACTGAATGATGTCCTGAGACTCTCATGTCTTTTTATCAGAATATCAAATGCTTTCTTAAAATCGTCTTTATTTATATCTCCTTCTATTATGACAACCTTTGATATGTTATAACTTACACTTGCGCCACCATCAAATTGGTTCAAAATATACATCCTTTTCTGGGCAGAGGATACAGGATAATACTCTTGCTTTTCTGCAGGCATAATTGACTTATATATACCTTCTCCGCTATTCATTATAATTTCTGAAATAGCTTCTACAGTGGCATTATCAAAAATTTGCTCAAGAGATATTTTTATACCGGATTTCTGTTCAATTTTGGAAAGCATTGTCATCATGTTTAATGAGTGACCACCTGCTTGAAAGAAATTCTGTGTAACACTTACCTTCTCAAGTTTTAATATTTCAAGCCATATATTTACTATTTCTTCTTCTGTCTTATTCCTCGGAGCAATGTATTTATCCTGAACACTATCTCTGGGATTAGGTAAAGCCTTGAAATCTGTTTTTCCATTTGATGTAACCGGAATTTTATCAATCTTAACAAAATACTGAGGAATCATATACTCGGGAAGCTTCTGTAGCATGTTTTTCCTCAGTTCAGAATAAGGTAGCTCACACATGCTATCTTCAAGTACAACATATGCACAAAGATAAGTTTCCCCATCGTCACTTCTACCGTCTATGACTATACAGCTCTTTACCAGCTCATCGGAAAGCAATACATTTTCAACTTCACCAATTTCTACTCTTGTCCCTCTTATTTTTACTTGTCTATCAATCCTTCCCAGTACTTCAAGGTTTCCGTCAGGTAAGATTCTTCCTAAATCACCTGTTCTATATACTATATCATTCACGTTTTTGTTAAACGGGTTGGGAATAAATTTTTCTTTTGTCATCTCAGGATTGCCATAATATCCATAGGTTCTGTAAGGTGTGCGTATAAGTATTTCACCTGCTACTCCTAAAGGGCACATTTTTAAGTTGTTGTCTACAACAACTGTTTTAGCACCTTTCATAGGCTGTCCAGCCGGTATCGTTTTTCTATCTGTATCCGATTTTTTTATAAGATAAAAGGTTTTAACAAGCGTTGTTTCTGTCGAGCCATAAAGATTTACAAGCTGAACCCTTTCATCAAAAATGTTATACCATTTTTTGAGTTCGACTGGAGTTATCTTTTCCCCCGCCATCAGAATATATCTTAAATCTCTAAAGTTATCCCCTTTGAGCATTCCATTATTAATAAACCTAAAGAGACTAGGTGTGCAGTGAATTAAATTAATCTTAGTTTTATCTATCCAGTTGACCAACTTTTCTGAATTCAGAACAATTTGCCTATTGCCGGGTATACATACTGTACCACCTGAAATTAGAGCAACAAAAATATCTCTTAGGGATGCATCAAAACCTGGTGATGTAAATTGACTGATGCGGAAGCCTTTTTTTATATCAAAGGTTTCTATTTCCCATTCTATAAAGTGAAGCAGACTCTGATTTCTTCCAAGTATTGCTTTTGGAATCCCTGTTGAACCCGAAGTAAAATAAATGTAAATTTTATCATCCGGTGAATATTCCACATTTGGTGTATCTTTTCTAAAACAGTCAGGGCTGTTCTGATATATGTCCTCAACCATTGCGTTTCTTAAATCACATGTCCTTTCGGAAGCTATATCTTCAAGCATGCCGATGTTTTGTCTGTCTGATAGTACTATCCTTAATGAAACTGTATCAATCATTACTTTTATTCTATCTAGAGGGTAAATTGAGTCTATAGGTACAAATACACACCCTGCTTTCAGCACTCCAATAATTATTGAGATCAGTTCAACCCTGTCTTCAACGAATATTCCTACAAATGTGCCCTTTTCAACCTTCTCGCTTATCAGCCAGTTAGCTATTGTATTTGATTTTTCATATATTTCTCTATATATTACTTTTCTATCTTCATATATTACTGCAACATCATTTGCATAGTCTAAGAAAGACTTATTCAATACTGATTGCAAATAATCACCAGACATTCTCAATTACCCCCATATCAATTTCTTATTTTAATTTGTTCAATGTCACTTCACGAATCAAAGCTCTAGCTAGTACTTTATTTGAGTCAATAACATGCAGATCCTCAAACTTATCTTTGCTAATTGCCAGCGAAAGTTCAGTACATCCAAGTATAACAGCTTGTGCCCCTTTACCCTTTAAATGATTTACAGCAAATGTTAAATCACTTTTTGCTTTATCCGTAACGGGATTTGATAAAGCTTTTATTCCATAATCTTCATCGTAAATACTTTTATGTACAAAATATTTCTGTATTTCTTCATCGGGGGCAATATATTCAATATCACGTTGTTCAAGACATTCTTTGTATATTCCTGACCTATATGTCCCTGTACTAGACAGCACCCCAACCTTTCTAAAGCTGGGATAAGCTCTGTAAATAAAGTCAACCACTTCTTCAACTATATTAATAAGTTTTACTTTACTCCCTGCTTTTATCAATTCATCTGTAACAACATTCATTATCGGCGGAGCATGGGAAGTATTACATGGTATACCCACCACATCTGCCCCTAATTTTTCCATCTTTAGTATAATTTTTGATATTGCAATAGCAGGATTTATATCAGATTCACCTGTAAGAAATTCCGTTCTATCTTCTATTTCACTGGGCATTGACATCAAAATTACAGATAAATGCTCCTGGTCTTTATGTGCAATAGTATTATCAAAAATATTTCTTACCAAATCTATACCGGCGTAAGGGCCTATTCCTCCAACAACACCTATCACCTTTTTATTTTCATACATACTAACCTCCACGCCGACCTTCAGTATAAAATTCTGTGAAACGACAGTGGAAGTATGCACCTTTAATTAGCACCCCATATTATTCCAGTTATCGTTCTAAAAATATTTTATACCACTGTAAACTTTTTTAATTAATAGTTATTAGTTACATGTCATCATTAAAATCACTTATCATATAATCCAACTCTTTCGAGGAAACAATATCAATATCCCTAACTTCCACAAATGGATTTTCTGCAATAACATTAAAAATTTGCTCTAGGTGCATAAATGTACTTTCTATAACCTCTTTAGAAAAAACATTTGAGTTATACTTAAATGTAACAATCATTTCTTCTTCAGGAATAACAGTTATATTAAAATCAAAGCTTGTTTGATCGTTTACTTTAAAATCAACTATTGTACAGTCACCTAGCATTTGTCCTTTTGTTGAAAACTCAAGAGGGAAATTTTGATATACAATTATATGATTAAATAAATCCTGTTTTAAGTCGGTCTTCTTTTGAATCTCATATAAAGGATAGTATTCATAACTGTTCGATTTCACCAGATTATCTTGCACGTGCTCAAGAAGTGCAGAGAATGTCTGACCCGTTACTGATTTTACCCTCATAGGAAGAGTATTTAACAGAAGCCCTACCATGGTTTCTACACCATTAACCTCTGCTGGTCTTCCTGATACTACTACTCCAAACACTACATCATCTGTATTATTATATTTTTGGAGTAATATTCCCCAAGCAGTTTGAAAAACAATATTTAATGTTACATTGTTTTTATTTGCAATCTCCCTAAGCTTGGTTGTAAGTGCCTTACTAACAGTAAAGCTAATTTTTTCAAATATATACTCCCTCTTTTCTGAATTCTCCATATAGTTTGAAATTGTTGCTTTTTGGCTGTATCCTGACAAGTACTCACTCCAATATTGTCCTGCCTCTTCCTTGTCAATACTCTCTAGCCAGTTTATATATTTTGAATACGGCATATTCTCAGGAAGACTTATGGAAGTATTATTTACAAGGCTATTGTATATATTAATAAATTCATTCCATATTATTCCTTCACTCCAACCATCAATAATTATGTGATGGAAATCCCAAATTAATATATAGGAGTTTTCACTTTTTCTTAATAAAGTCAACCTCATACCAGGCTCGAAGGATAAATCAAAACCTCTTTCCTTATCCTCTTTCAAGAAGCTTTCAATATACCTTATCTGATTAGATTCATTCATATCTGCCAAATCAAAATAAATTATTCTATTAAAATTATGTTTTAGAATGGCTTGTACAGGCTTATCCATCTTTTCATACACAAATACTGTACGCAGAACATCATATCTTTTTACAATCATGTCTAGACTCATCTGCAAGTAGTCAATATTAACTTTTCCTGATATAGCAATCTCAAATTGGTCAAAATATGCTCCATCACCTTTTCTTAAAAGGTAATGAAATAACATTCCTTGCTGTAAATATGTTAATCCGTATGCTTTCTGTATATCCCTATCTTTTAAACTATCACTGTTTTTTATCAATTCCATTAATTCTGGCGAAATGTTTTTTTCATTATTTAAATCACATACATTCTCTATCTCTTTGACTCTAGTACTCAATTCGGAAATTAGCGGATACTGGAACAATTCTCTTATATCCAATTTTATTCCATTATTTTTGAGCCTTGCTGCAATTTGTATAGCTTTGATAGAATCTCCGCCTATATTAAAGAAATTATCCGTTATACCAGTATTTACACCCAATACATCCGTCCAAACCTTAGCCATTACCTCTTCAATTTTGTTTCTTGGAGCTACATAGTCATTTTCCCTCTCCAAGCTATGTTGTGGCTCAGGTAACTGCTTTCTGTTTATTTTTCCATTAGAAAGTAAAGGCATTTCGGAAAGCTTAATGAAGTATGCAGGCACCATATAATCCGGAAGTATGGATTGAAGATAACTTCTCAGTTTTTCTATTTCAAGTCCTTCATCATACACAAGATATGCGCATAAATATTTATTATCATAGGTGTCTTTTCTGTCTACCACAATTACTTCCTTAACATGTCCATAATTACGTATAGCAGCCTCAATCTCTCCAAGTTCTATCCTAAAACCTCTTATTTTTACTTGATGGTCTATTCTTCCAATATACTCAATATTTCCGTCAGGCATCCATCTGGTAAGGTCTCCTGTTTTATACATCCTAAGCTCTGGGAAAAACGGATCGTCAATAAACTTTTCTTTTGTAAGTTCAGGCCTGTTTATATATCCTCTTCCTACACCGTCTCCTGAAATACACAGTTCCCCAGATATTCCAATAGGCTGTAATTTATTATTTGAATCTAGAACGTACAAGTGTATGTTATCTATTGGCTTCCCTATAGGAATAAGAGCAAAGTCATCACCAGTAGAACAATCAAAATATGAAACATCAACCGTTGCTTCAGTAGGTCCATAAAGATTATGAAGCTTTGTATCAAAACTCTCATACATCAGCCTATTAAATTTCTTAACTGATTGAAGCTGTAGGGCTTCACCGCTGGCAAACACATGTCTCAGACTTTTTAGCCTTTCTAGCTCAGCCGAATTCTCCACATATTCCATAAAAATATTAAGCATAGATGGAACAAAATGCATGATCGTTACTCTTTTTTTCTCAACTGCTTCAACTATTATTTCTGGATATTTTTCTCCTCCCGGCTCAAGCATACAAACCTTCGAACCTTGGAAACTCCACCAGAACAGCTCCCACACTGATACATCAAATGTATACGGCGTTTTTTGCAGAATTACATCATATTCAAATATAGGGTACGCTTTTTGCATCCAGTTAATCCTGTTTATAACAGAACTATGCTCAATCACGGCTCCCTTTGGTTTACCAGTAGAACCTGATGTGTAAATTACATATGCCATATCACCAGACGAATTTATTTTATCTAGATCTGATGTATCTCCCTGATATAAACTGCTATCATCCAGATTAATTATTTTTCCGCTAAATTCTATATTTTCTGCATTCTGGTTCTGTGTCAAAAGCACTTCAGCCTTACTATCCTCTAGCATAAATGTCACTCTATCCTCAGGATAATCGGGACTTATAGGCATATATGCTCCTCCAGCTTTCAGAACAGCCATAATCCCTATAATCATTTCAAACGACCTGTAAACCATTAATCCAACTATGCTTTCTCTCCCTATTCCCTCTTTCTTCAGAACTCTTGCAAGCTGATTGGACTTTTCATTGAGCTGGCTGTATGTAATTGTTTCATCCCTAAATATAACGGCTGTATTATTAGGGTTCTTTCTTACTTGCTCTTCAAAAAGTTCATGGACTAAAGCATTCTTTCGATAATAAGCCTTTGTATTATTAAAATCATAAAGTATCTGTCTTTTTTCTTGTTCACTAATTGCCGTAATTTCACCGATCTTAACAGCGGGATTTTCCGTAATCTGCTTCAGTATATTAATAAAATGCATTGCCATACGAGATATGGTTTCTTTTTTAAATAATTTCGTGCAGTATACCAGATAGCATTTGATTTCATTCTGTCGCTCTAGCGCCTCAAGTGTTATGTCAAACTGGGAAATATTATGCTCAAACCTGAATGTTTTAAATTCAAGTTGTCCCATTTGAATTTTTATGTCAGGCATACCGAAATTTGTTATTTCGATATCCTTATCCGCATTCTGTAATATAAAGGTAGTATCAAAAATCGGATTTCTGCTGGTATCCCTTTCTGTATCCAAATTTTTAATAAGAAACTCCAAACGAAGGTGCTGATTATCGAATGATTTTAGTGTATTCTCTCTGACTTCCGAAAGGAATTCTACAAAACTTTTACTCAAAGATGGTGTATTTCTCATCGGAAGCGTATTAACAAACATACCTATAACATTTTCCAGTTCTTGATCCAATCTTCCTGCCACTGGAGATCCTACAATTATGTCATCCTGAGCAGAATATTTGGAAAGCAATATATTATATACAGCAAGCATTGTCATATAAAGGGTAGCATTATTTTCTGATGAAATTTTCTTAATTTCGGCAGTAAGGTCACTATCAACAGTAAACTCAATTTTATCTCCTTCGAAGCTTTGTACAGGAGGTCGTTTATAATCAGATGCCATATTCAGTACTGGAATTTCTCCTGAAAGCCTGTCCATCCAAAATTCCTCATACTTTTTCATCTCAGGGCTTTCCGATAATATATTCTGATGTGTCGCGTAGTCCTTATACTGAACTGTAAGTTCAGGGAGCCTAACATCGCTGTATAGTGCGATAAAGTCCTTTACCAGTATTGCAATAGACGAACCATCTGCTATTATGTGATGAATGTCAATAGCAAGAAGATGCCTTTGTTCATTTATCTTTATGAGCATAACTCTAAAAATTGGTGCCACTGAAAGATCAAAAGGTCTTATAAATCTCTTTATAATATCCTGCACATCATCTTCTTCAGCTTCAACCTCTTCCAGTTCTATATCTATGTTCTCCATGATCCTCTGTACTAAGAAACCCTCTACCATTTCAAAATATGTCCTTAAAGCCTCATGGCGTTCTATTAGCTTTCTAATTGCTTCTTTAAGCTGTTCTTTGTCAAGATTTCCAATTATCTCGAAGGCTCCCGGTAGATTATAGCTGGTACTTTCCGGCGACAGCTGGTAAAGTACATACAGTCTGCTCTGCTCTGATGATACAGGATAAAATTCTTTTTTTGAACATGGCTTTATATTCTGTTTAGCCCTTGTCATCTTATCTCCAGAATGATTATTCAAATCTATATATGCTGCAAACTCACTTACTGTAAGATAATTAAAAACCTCAGAAATATTTACATTTAAATTCAGCTGTTTATTTAAAGCATTTATCAGTTTTACTGCTGTAATTGAGTCACCGCCGAGATCATAAAAGTTTTCATATATGTTCAGTTCTTCAAATCCAAGAACCTTTGCCCATATTTTTGCTACACTCTTTTCTGTCGGCGTATATTTGTCATCTTCTCTTCCCTTTAAAACAATAGGAGAGTCAGTTGGGCTGGTATGCATTAAAGCCGTGGAACGCTTCCTGCTCTGCTGAAGCCTATGCAGTATTTCATCCGATAGGTTCAGTGACAACTGCTCTATTATCTCAAAACCACTATAGTTCCATTCTCCCACTATAATATTTCTAGACTTTTTATTAAAGATTTCTTTAAAAGCAAGCATTGCCTGACGGCTAGTTATAGCCTTAAATACAGTGTCAACATTTGCACCATGCTTTACAGCCATACCAACTTCTTTCCACGCAGGCCAATTTATTGATATGGTCTTTTTGTTTATAGCCATTTCCCTATAAGATGCATAAGCATCTAAAAATGCATTAGCAGCTGAATAATCACTTTGTCCCGGTATCCCTATGATCGCTGCCACAGATGAATTCATCACAAAAAAGTCCAGATTATCCTGTCTGGTGAGTTTATCAAGAAGACATACTCCATATATTTTAGGATTTAGCACAGAATGAAATGTTTCCATACTTTCGCTTGAGATAAAGCTGTTTCCGGCTACTCCTGCGCTGTGTATTACTCCATTGATCCTGCCATATTTATTCCTCACATCATCAAGTACTTTCTTAATATCCTGCTCTTTTGATATGTCAGCACTGTAAATATATGCATGTGTACCATTTGCTTCTATTTCTCTGATAACGTTTATAATTTCGCATATCTTTTCATTCTCACCACTTTTTAGTATTCCATCCCACTTATCCCTCTCAGGAAATACCGACCTGTTAATTAAAATCACATTTATTTTATTTTTCTCTGCAAGATATCGAGCCATCTCCAGACCAATCGCTCCGGTTCCACCTGTTATAACATAAACACCATCTTCCTGTATCTCAACAGGCTCATCACTTAAATCTTCATTATCAACTTTGCTTATTATCTCGGTATATCTTTCACCATTCCTGTATGCACACAGGTTACCATAATAGTCTGAATTAAGTTCATTTAGCGTCACAGCAACAGATGTATCTTCATCTACATCAATGCATTTGATTTTTATATTTGCATGTTCCCTTCCAACAGTTTTTGCAAGTGCAAAAACGCCCGCACCATAAGGATTCAGATTTGGTTCCGACCCTGTAATGTCGTATATGCTGTTTTCAATAAACACCAATTCCAATTCTTCCTTTATATTGCTGTTAACTATAGCCTTAATAAGATTAAAAGTGCTGTCAATGCTGTGATTCATGTTTTCACTCAAAAACTCTTTTTCTCCGATTGCTGCTGATTTTGAACGTAAATGAATTATATGCGAAATTTTATTTCCTTTGATATAGTTCAAAAGTTGCCTATAATCAGATTCATCACTACCTGTTATATATCTTTTAAACTGTTCTGCCTTGAATTCACTGCCCTCTTCAACTTCTATAACATTTTTCGCCTGTTTGTTCAAAACTATGGAAGCCTCATTTAGCAACTCATTATCATTACTTATAATCATTACTGTTTCAAATGTTTTACTTTCCTGCTGTATTTCACTTGTAATCCATCTTCTCCTGGAATAAATACTTTCGGTACTAAAGAGTTTTTCAAGCCCTTGAGCCTTCTTTATTACATACCCGCAAATTTCTCCGAATATCTTTCCGGTATTATCTATAAGCTCTATATCGTAGCTTATAGTTTCTCCCATTTCATTGTCTCTACTTCTTATGTAACTATAAAACTCTCTCGTTATAGGACCATAAAGTTTAAAGCTACTGTAGGATAGTGGCAGATAGTTTTCTCCAACAAGAAAGCCTGCTGCGTTTACAGCCATATCAAGTAATGCCGGATGTGCATAGTATTGTTTTAAATCATCAGAAAACTCTACTGGCAATGTAAGTTTTGCAATAGTTTTATTTTTATTGCCTTTAATTTTGCAACACTTTATCCATCTTTGTCCAAACTTAATAAATCCACGTGATAATTCCTCTGGATCAAGTAGTTTTTCTTCACCCTCACAGGACTGTGTTATATCACTTATATTACAAGATTTTCCAGTGTTGTTAGGAACTTTAGAAATCTTACCCGTTACATGCTCTATCCAATCATCATTAGAATTAACGTTATCTTTTTTACTGACTATAGCAAAATCAAGATAATTCTTTTCTCTTTTAATTATTATTTGAATTTCTTTTGTATCTCCATCTTGTAAAATAAAAGGCATTAATATCATTACATCCTGTAATTCTATCCCTTCACCGTAATACCTTTTACCTATGCATAAAGCCATTTCTATATATGCAGTACCTGGGATAACACAATTATCCAGTATTCTGTGTCCATCAAGAATCCAATAATCGCTACTTAATTCAGTGGAATATATATCACAATATGCTGATTCAGCCAGACATTTTTCTACAAGTGGGTGAATTATCTCCTCCTGTTGCTTTGATAGTTCTACTTTATTATTTTTTACAGATGCCCAAAAGTGCTTTTTATCAAATGGATAGAAGGGGATAGAAACTCTTCTTCTTTTTTCTCCTCTGTAAAAACCTTCCCAGTCAATAGATGCTCCTTTTGTATAGAGACGACATATATCTTCTAGAAGGACATAATCTCTTTTGCCTGTATCGACAAAATTTTGTATCTTAAGTACAGCATTTTTAGTTAATTCTCTTCTTTGCTCCTCAGTTATATCACTCTTTGAGATGAGTTTTTTAGCACTTGTTACTACTTTGAATTCACCATAATATGCACCCTTTAAATCTATGTCTGAAAGGCTTTTATATTTGCACAGGTTATATATTTTCTCTTTTAAATCTTGCATATCTTTAATAACAAGTATCAATCTATTATTATAGTGTCCTCGGCCGGTGCAAGATGTAAAGCATATATCTTCAACAGAAATGTCTTGAACATCATTTAAATATTTCTTGTAGCTTACCAAAAGCTCTTTCAACAAATCTTCTTTCTTTGCTGAAAGCGTAAGTATTTTAGTTTCGGAATCATTATGGTTATCATCATTTTTATATACTGGTGCCTCTTCAAGAACTACATGGCAATTAGTACCACTTAAACCAAAAGAACTAACACCAGCTCTCCTCGGATAATCATTGGTTTCCCATTCGGTCAACCTGTCACTTACATATACTGGAGAATTACAAAAGTTTATGTACTCACTCGGTCTTTCAAACTTTATTGTAGGAGGTATTTGCCCATGCTTCAATGCAAGAATGGCCTTTATAAGTGATGCTATTCCCGATGCAGCTATAAGATGTCCAATATTAGGCTTAACTCCTCCTATTGCACAAAATTGATTCTTAGAAGTATATCTCTTGAAGGCATTTGTTATTGCTTTGATTTCAATAGGATCACCAAGAGCAGTTCCAGTACCATGAGCCTCAATATATCCTATTGTTTCCGGCTTAATCCCTGCCTGATTCCATGCATTTACAAGGAGCTCTTCTTGGGCTTCAGGATTTGGAGCCGTAATACCATTTGAAGCACCATCGTTATTTACCGCACTACCTTTTATGATAGAATAAATATTATCATTATCAGCAATAGCTTTGCTCAGTGGCTTTAGTACTATTGAGCCTGCTCCTTCCCCCCATACTGTTCCACTTGACCTGTTATCAAATAAAAGCAGTTCACTTTTCGGTGATTCCAGCATTTTAACAGATATATCCTTATTGGGAAATAGACTTAAGCTAATTCCTCCAGCAATTGCCTGCTCACATTCTCCATCTTTCAAAGACTGGCATGCCATATGAAGAGCTACAAGTCCAGATGAACAGGCAGTATCCACCACTATGGACGGTCCTCTGAGATTTAAAATATATGATATACGGCTTGAAATGATACTTGATACCGACCCTGTAAAAACATGTTCGTCCTTTTCGTCTATAAAATCCTTATAAAGAGGCTCACCCATGTGGGCTTTGCCGATAAAGACACCTGTTTTAGAGCCATATAGCTTATTTCCACCAAGTCCTGCATCTTCTATAGATTCCCATACAATTTGCAGAAGGAATCTGTGATAAGGATCCATAGCTGCTACTTCTGCAGGTGTAAGATTAAAAAAAGCGGCATCAAATTTATCTATTTCTTCTATGTATCCTTGTATCTGATAAGGTTCCTTCATTTTTTTTAAGGTTTCACTCAGGTATGGATCTGTGTCATATCTTCTGCTTTGAGGAAACTCTCTTATTAGACATTTACCCTCTATAATGTTATTCCAATATTCTTCTGTACTATTGGCACATGGGAACTTTCCTGAAATGCCTATTATGGCTATATCCTCTTCTCGTCTTGCTGATCCTTCCTGTATCTCTCTGAGCATAACTGCTGCCTGTGTGGCATTCAGACTTTTGGATGCTACCTGATTAATAATATACCTTTTTACATTTTCCATTATTCATTGCCATCCCCTAATCTTATCAATTTATCTACCTCAGAAGCCGTTATTTCTCCTCGTTCAAGTCTTTCAAGTATGTCTGTAAGGTCATCCTGTTCCATCTGCATGTTTTCTTGATTTTGAGATATAACCTCTGGTTCTTTTTCGTCTGATTTTGTTTTGGATTCAATGTATTCTGCCATTTTACTGACCGTGGAGTATGCAAAAACATCAGTTATATCCAATATACCTGGATATTCCTTTTCAATTTCCTTTAAAAGTCTTGTTGCTATAATAGAATCTCCGCCTAACTCATAGAAGTTTTCGAATACATTTATTTCATCAAGTCCAAGAACTTCACCCCAGAGTTTTGAAAGCTTAACCTCTATTTCGTTATAGCTTTCATCATTTTTGCCTATGATTTTCAAATCTGCTTCTCTATTGCCTCTTGTTACGTTTTTCTCAATATTTTCCTGTTGATTCAGCTTTTTTCGAACAGATGTACCAAGCATAATCGGAATGCCTGTCTTCAATTCTGTTGAATTATAATTCCACTCGCCTATAATTACCCTTTTTATATCCTTATTAAGAACCTCATGGAAAGCTTCTATAGCCAATGCCGTTGGAATAGCTCGGAATATGGTATCTATATTTGTTCCGTAATCAACTGCCATCCCCGTTTCCTTCCATGCAGGCCAATTTATTGTAAGAGTTTTTTTATTTTTTAAACTTCTAAATATTGCGTAAGAATCCATATATGCATTTGAAGCTGAGTAATCTCCTTGTCCAGGAATTCCAATCAGAGACGCAATTGATGAAAACATCACAAAAAAGTCCATATCCTCTTCAGATGTAAGACTGTCAAGCAACCATGTACCATACACCTTAGGTTTTAAAACCGTCGCAAAATCCTGTTCATTCTTATTTATTATGAAGCCATCCCCAGCAACACCTGCACTATGTATTATTCCGTTAATTCTCCCATACTTGCCTTTAAGTTGCATCAGTACATTTCTCAATTCGGACTCATCCGATATATCCGCACTAAATATTTCAACCTTCGAGCCTGTTTCTTCAATATTTCTTATTCTGTTAATAATATTACAATGCTTGCTATTTTGATTTTTTTCAATGATACTGTCCCATGTCTCTCTTCTCGGAAATTCAGAACGGTTTATAAGTGCTATATTTGCATTATTTTTCATTGAAATATATCTGCATATTTCAAGTCCGATTCCGCCCGTTCCACCAGTAATTATATAAACTCCGTCGCTTTTTATATTAATAGGAGCATCTATATCGGTATCAATTTTATGTTTATCAATCTCTTCAATGTAGCTCTTGCCATCTCTATAAGCAATAATTGCTGGTCTGTTTTCAGAATTTATTTCATTAATTATATGTTCGCTATCTACAGAGTTGTCAATGTCTATACACCTGCATTTCAGATTATGATATTCCACATTCACAGTTTTACCAAGACCGAATAAGCCAGCATTCCATGGATTAATTCTCTTTTCTGTGCCAGAAACACAATTAGCATAATCTGAAATCAGCAGAATACTTATGCTTCCCCTTAATTTACTTTTAAGAAGTGTACGAGTGAAATAAAATAAACTGTATATACCTTTTTGAAGTATTCCTTCCAAGTCACTAGTATTCCGTATTTCTTCACTTTCCGTTGTCGCTGCCATATGAAGTACACAGGATAGTTTAATATCTTTTATTGCCTCCATGAGCATTTCGTAATCTTTTTCAGTATGTCCCACGATATATTCAACATCACTTATACGTTCAAATCTTTCGCCAATATATACTTTTATAACATTGTTCCCTTTATGCATAAGTTTCAAAGCTGTTTCATCAGCCAGACTTCCGCCATTTGTTAAAATCAGTATAGTACCTTCTTGCGTTACCTTCCCACTTACTTCAGTCTCATATTCGGTCCAACTTATTGTAGAATACACGCTATCGCTTCTCAAAAATCTTTCTGAGCCATGAACCTTTTTAATTACATAATCATTGGCAACAGCAAAAACATTACCTGTCAAATCGAAAAGAGTTATATCAAATACTATTGTCTCATTATTTTCAGAATTTTTTTTCTTTCTTCGTATATAGCTGTAAAATTTAGCTGGCGCTGAACCATATATCCTAAAGCTACCGTATGATAAAGGAAGATATCTTTCTCCCAGAGTTAGGCTGAGTGCATTTACAGCCATGTCAATTAGTGATGGATGTAAGTGGAATATTTCTGTATCCTTAGCAAATTGATCAGGTAGTGAAATTTCAGCCAATGCTGTGCTTTCACCTAAATAGAGCTTCTGATAATTCAGCCATCTTGGACCAAACTTTATGAACCCTGCTGTTAATTCATTCTGTTTTATTATATGTTCAGATATATTGCATTCTTTTTTGATAGCTTCAACATCAACGATATCAGGTTGCTGATCAGAAATTCTGCATATTTTAGTACTAACATGCTGAACCCATTCATCTTCCTCTTTACTTGAGGCATTAAAAATCAGTTCCTTATTATCCTTTTTAACTGCAGATTGTACAGTTCTATCATAATTACCATCCAAAACAACAGGTGCACGGAATAATATGTCCTTTAATTCCAGACGTTCCTCACCAAAATATCTCTTACCTGCCTGATATGCCATTTCAAGATATGTAGTTCCTGGAATAACATAGTTGCCCATAATAATGTGATCGCTTAATACAAAATGTTTATCTGGATTAAATGTGGTTTCATAAAAATTCTGATCAATTGACTCAAATACAGCCTTTTCAAGAAGAGGATGTATATATTCGTCTGATGATTTTATATCAGATGTACTTTCATTCACTTTTAAAAGCTGTAGCCAGCATCTCTTTCGCTCAAACGGATATGTAGGGACACTTATTCTTGCTCTTATTTTATTTTCATACATACTGTTCCAGTTTACTGATGCACCCTTTACATAAAGCTCGCATAAATCTTTTAGTGCCTCTAAATCTTGCATACCTGTACAAAGAAATTTTTCCATCAAACTGTTAGCTGCTTCTGTAAGCGCTTTGCATTCGTCTGTAGTAATATCAAAATCACTTTTTTCTTTTTTATCTAAACCAATAATATTGTGTTTTTGACAAAAAACAAATTCAGAATTAATGTTGTCAAGGCTCTCTATATTTATCATATCAATTTGCTGTATCAAGTGTTTAATGTTTTTGCAAATTATTATAAGTCTATAATTATAATGTCCTCTTCCCGTATTTGCTGTAAAGCATACATCATTTATGCTTTTATTTTCATCCGAATGTAGAAACTCTTTATATTTTTCTATATATTTCTTTAAAGCTTCCTGAGACTTAGCTGATATAGTTAAAACATTTAATTCGTCCTGTATATTATCAATTTTTTTATCAGGTAAGGAAGGTGCTTCCTCAAGTACAATATGACAATTTGTACCACTAAAGCCAAATGAGCTTATACCACATCGCCTTGGAGTCTCACTACTCTCCCATTTAGTCAGCTTATCGGTTACATATACTGGAGAATTTTCAAATTTGATTCTTTTATTAGGCATATTAAAATGTAGTGTGGGCGGAATCTGTTTATGTTGCAGTGCTAATACCGCCTTAATAAGTGCAACAATTCCCGCACCTTCATAAAGATGACCAATATTTGACTTAACCGTTCCAATTCCGCAGAATTGTTTTCTGTCAGTATATTTTCTAAAAGCACTGATAATGCCATCTATTTCTATTGGATCACCTAGCTCTGTACCAGTACCGTGAGCTTCTATGTAAGAAATTGTCACTGGGTCAATTCCTGAATTTTCCCAAGCATTTAATAATACATCTGTCTGTGATTCCACATTCGGAGCAGTTATTCCCGCAGAGGTACCATCTTGATTTATGGCACTACCCTTAATTACCGCATAAATATGATCGTTATCAATAAGCGCCTGTCTTAAAGGCTTAAGAACTACTACACCAACGCCTTCTCCTATTCCTGTACCATCTGAATTATCATCGAATGCTCTTGTCTGACCTGTTGAAGATTCAATTCCTATTTTTATCTGGCTTTTTAATGAAATAAGATTAATTTTTATTCCTCCTGCTAAAGCCATTGTACATTCACCGTTTCTTAGTGCTTCACATGCAAGATGAACCGAAAGCAGAGATGATGAACATGCAGTGTTTACCAGAACACTAGGACCTTTCAAATCAAGAAAATACGATACTCTGCTAGGTATAATTGATGAAAGGTTACCTGCTATTGATGAAGGAAGAAGTGTAGGGTCTGTTTCATTAAGCATAGTAACATAACTTTCCCTAAGATCTCCAGAATGTCCTATATATACACCTGTTTTACTCTTAGAGAGCTTCTCTCCGCCATAACCTGAATCCTCTATAGCTTCATATGCCGTTTCAAGAAAAAGCCTCTGATTTGGATCCATCAAGCTAGCTTCTATTGGAGAAATACGGAAAAATCTGTAGTCAAACTTGTCTATACTTTCTAAATATGCTCCCTTTTGATAATCCATTTCTTTTTGAGGAACATTTTTATGTAAAAAGTATTCATCTATATCCTTCCGCCTTGAATCTGGAAAATCTGTAATACAGTCAACACCGCTTTTTAAATTTTCCCAAAATTCTTCTGCGTTTTGAGCCATAGGGTACTTTGCGCCTACCCCAATTATGGCTATATCCTGTATAGTACTATTCTCCTTAGCCTTAAGGAGCTTGACCAATTGTATAGCGGACTGCTTGTCTATATTTCCTGTTCCAATATTTTCCATAATGTATTTATATATATTTTTCATTCTGCAATTCTCCTTTTACGAAAGATATATGCATTTGTTCTAAATGTTATTTATTAAGTTTACTGCGTCATCAATATTTATATCATTAGATTCCAACATATCAATCAGTGAATTTATTTCATCTTCTACAGCTTTGTCGTCGGTATTCCTATTCTCCCTTTCAAGAACCTTTCCAGCCTCAACCTTTGCTGGCTCTTCTTTATCGCTTATATAATGAGCTAATTTCTCAACAGTCGGGTATACAAAAATCTGAGACATTGTAATCTTGCCGGGATATTCTGCCTCTATTCTCTCATGTACTCTTGACAAAGCTATTGAGTCAGCTCCGATTTCTAATAAATTATCGTCAACGCCAACCTCTTCAAATCCTAAAATTTCTCTACAAAATTGAGCTATTTTTCTTTCAGTATTACTATATTCGTTATTATCTCGACCTTTAATTTTCACTTCTGAATAAACCTTTTCTTTTATGCCTTGAGCCAATTTATTGTCATTCTTTTTACCAATAGTCAGATCCGGTGCTATTTTGAAAGGCAACTTATCAAGCATTTTAATCAAAGGCGAATCAAAATTCATTTCACCAATAAGTACCTTTTCTAGATCCTTGTCAAATATCACTTCAAAAGCTTCTATAGCCTTTTGAGTCGTTATATCCTTAAACAAAGACTCTTTCCCTGTAAAGCCATGCTCATAAGCCATTCCTGTTTCTTCCCATGCTACCCAGTTAATAGTTAGCGCATTCCTTCCCTGGCTCCTCATAAAAGCGGCAAAGGCATCAAGGTAAGCATTTGCTGATGAATAATCACCCTGTCCAGGTTGTCCTATCATTGAAAGACCTGATGAGAACATAATAAAAAAGTCAGGCTTATCCTCTTTCGTACTACTGTAAAGATTCCATGTTCCAAAAACCTTAGATGAAAGAACCTCTCTGAACTTATCTTCACTTTTGTTAATAATAAGCCCTTCTCCAGCTATACCCGCTCCCTGAATAACTCCGTTTATTCTACCGTATATTGATCTTAGGTTATTAAACGTGGATTCTGTATCATCAGTATTTGTAATATCCAGAGAAATACACTTAACCTTTGAACCCAAAGCCTCAATTTCTTTTATAGTTTTAATCTTACTGCATAATTTTTTGTCTTTAGCTTCCGTAACAATACCATCCCATAATGAAGCTTCAGGCATTTTCGTTCGATTAATAAGTGCTATATTACAGTTATTTCTACGTGCAAGAAACTTAGCCATCTCCAATCCGATTCCGCCAGTTCCTCCTGTAATTATATAAATTCCATCACTTTTTATATTTAAATTTTTATTATGATAATCATCTACTTTTAGGCTACTGAATTCCTCAATATATCTCTTTCCCCTTCTGTAGGCTGATATATATATATTAGTATCATCAGCAAGTTCCGTAAGTATCTGCTCTTCAGTAATACTGTTGTCAACATCAATACATTTACATTCAAGATATGGATACTCATTTGCAATTACTCTTGCAAAACCACAAGCCATTGAATTTTCAGGTCTCAGTATAGCTTCGGAGCTATCAACCAAGAATGTGCTGTCCATACAAACAGCTATCTTTATTTTACTTGTGATTCCCTTTCTAATTATGGCTTTTGAAATATGAAATAAACTCATTACTCCATCTTCCTGAGCTTCTTTTAGCGTAAATATACTATCAACTTCACTATGTGAATTAAATAAAAACATATGAAGAATATATGATATGTTACAATTACCAATGTTCTCAATCAAATTTTCGTAGTCATCTGCTTTATTTCCCACATAAAAATTCTCATCGTCTATCTTTAAAAAGGATTTTCCTTTAGAAACACTTATTACCCTAATGCCATTACGTCTCATAAGCCCTATAAGTCTTTCAGCTTTTGGATTACCGTTAGTCAAGAGCAATACTGTTCCGTTAGGATTTAACTCTCTCTGGCTTAAAAGCTCCCCTTGCCTCCAGTTCATACAATAGTAATTGTTCTGTTTATCTTCAGAACAGTCAAAAGCAGGCATTTCAATCCAGCACCTGTTTTTTTGAAACGGATATAGTGGTAAGCTTATTTTTCTAGCCGTTGAATCCTTGTAAAACTCCTTCCAGTCAATCTCCGCACCTTTAACATACAGTCTGCACAGCTCTTCAGCAATGTGATTCTGGCTCTCTTCAGAAAATTTTTGTATCTTTATGTCTGCTTCAGCACTTAAGACCTTAACTTCCATTTCCGTTAATTCATTTTCTTTTTTTGCTTCAGTAGCAACACTAACAACTTTATGTTCATAATAGTATGCCCACGGTATATCCAAGTTCTGTATATCATTATCACAAAGTTCATTGATTTTTTGAGTAAATTTCTCAAGACTATCCACAGTAAATGCTATCCTGCAACTGTAGCTATTTCTGCCACTATTAGCTGTATAACATATATCCTGAAGCTTTATTTCCATATCAGCATTAGTATTAAGAAATTCTTTATAACTTTGTAGCATATTACTCAATGCCCTAGCGCTTTTCGCTGAAAGTGTAAATATATCCAGTCCATTCGAATGCTTATTCTCTTCAGCCACTATTGTCGGAGCTTCTTCCAGTATTACATGACAATTTGTCCCACTGAAGCCAAATGAACTGATTCCGCATCTTCTAGGGAAACCTTCCGTCTTCCAGTCTGTCAGCCTGTCATTAACGTATACCGGGGAATCTACAAAATTAATCCTATGATTAGGAGTATTAAAATGTATTCCCGGAAGTAATTGCTTTTTCTTAAGAGATATAATCGCCTTAACGATACCGGCTAGACCAGATGCTCCATATAAATGTCCAATATTTGTTTTCACAGAGCTAACAGCACAAAACTGTCTTCTATCTGTATACCTTCTGAATGCATTCTCTATCCCGTCAATTTCAATAGGATCTCCTATTTTAGTGCCCGTACCATGTGCCTCAATATAAGATATTGTTTGAGGGTCAATTGATGCATCATTCCATGCTTTTAAAATAACATCAGTCTGTGCCTTTGAATTCGGAGCTGTTATTCCCATGGTTCTTCCATCCTGATTTGCTGCACTTCCTTTTATAACAGCATGTATATTATCTCTATCCGCTATAGCATTTCCGAGTGGTTTTAAAAGCATGGCTATGACACCCTCACCCACTCCTGTTCCAGTGGAAGAATCGTCAAAGGTTCTTGATACACCATCAGAAGATTCCATTCCGATTTTGATTCCATCTTTGACAGGAAATAAAGATATACGAATTCCTCCAGCAATTGCCATATCGCACTCATTGCTTCGTAAAGCTTTAACCGCTGTGTGCAAAGCCATTAATGATGATGAACAAGCAGTATCAACTGCCATACTAGGTCCCTTCAAATCAAGTATGTATGAAATTCTGCTTGGTATAATGCTAGAAAGGTTACCAGCCATAGATATTTCAAGATTTTCCTTAGATTCAGTCTCTATAATCATTTCCTTATACTTGTATCCTTCAAGATCACCTATATGACCTAGATATACACCAGTATTGCTTGATGCTATTCTTTTACCACTATACCCCGCATCCTCGATTGCATTCCAGCATGCTTCCAAAAAAATTCTCTGCAAAGGATTCATAAGACTTGCTTCTTTAGGAGTCATCCTGAAAAAGCCATAGTCAAACTTATCTATCTCACCAAGATATCCACCTTTTTCAAACTCACACTCATATTCTTTACCTTTTTTATATTTAAAATATCGAATAACGTCTTCTTTTCGCTCTTCTGGAAATTCATTAATAGAACAAACACCATCTTTTAAATTTGAATAAAATTGATCTATATTTTCTGCTTCAGGTAAGGAAATTGCCATTCCTATTATAGCAATATCTTTATTAATGTTATTATTAATGTCATTTACATTAGCTTCAGAGTTTTCATCCTCTTCTTCTAATAAATCATCAAGCATAACTGATTTCCGCATATTGTCACCCCATAAAACCTACAAATAATAAAAAATATCCAATACGCTTATGCTATTTAGTCAATTGACCGACTGGTTGCTAATAAACAGCTACTGCATATTCTTTTAAATCCCTCTAATTTCTAATTTTATTAACATAATAAAAACCATTAACTTTTTATACCTTGTATAAAATCTACGAATAAGTCCCCTGTCCCTGTAGCTTCGAATATTTCATTAAATCTTTCCATTTGCTCATTTACCGGTGTTTTTTTTGTATTAAATACTGTCACTAACATATCTAATGCTTGTCTCATCTCATCAGCTGTAGGTTCTTTTTTCTCTTCTTCAAGTTTTCGCTGAAGCTCTTGAATTTTTCTATATGGCTCAACTACGCCCTTTTGATATTCATCATTGTCCCAATTTCTGTTTCTAGTACATACTGCAACAGCCAAACTCTTTGTTATCACAGTGCTTCTGAACTTTGTATCAGGCTGTGACAAAAATTCATCAGATGCTACTATATCTTTCAATTCTTTGGCATCTTCTGAATTATCATATGAATAAGCTTTTATTGTGCTTGAGTTCTTTTTCATAAGATTTCTCAGTACTGTTCCTGCCCCTAATTCAACCACAACTGAAACCCCTTGATCCTGTAAAAATTTCATTGAATTAACCCACTGTACAGGGCTTGTCATTTGCATTGTCATATTGCTTGTTATTTTTTCAGGCTCTGAATATGGAAGTGCAGTTACATTTGAAATAACTGGCCACCTAAAATTATTATATTTATACTTTTGCATCTCCTCACCAAGCTTTACAGCTGCTTGATTCATAAGCGGACTATGGAAAGGAGCACTAACTTTCAGTGGAATATTCCTTGCGCCCTTTTGAGCAAGTAGCTCACCCAATTCATAAACTGCTTCTCTATGCCCAGAAATAACGGTCTGTTCAGGAGAATTATAATTAGAAACAACAACTATATTATCATTTTTAGAAAATTTTGCGCATTCCTCTTCTATAATCTTTCTATCTATTCCTGTAATAGCCGCCATGCTTCCTACTCCTAACGCACTAGCTTCCTGCATAAAAAGACCTCGCATACGAACTATTTTTACAGCATCAGAAAAATTAATTGCTCCTGTACATGCAAGCGCTGAAAACTCTCCCAAACTATGTCCCGCAACAAAAGCAGGCGCAATACCTATCTCGTTCATGTAAACGCGGAAAGCCGCCACACTATTGGTTAATAATGCTGGTTGAGCATTCTCTGTCTTTGTAAGTTCATTATTGTCTCCTTCAAAGCATAATTTTTCCAGTTCAAATCCTAGAACAGAAGAAGCCTCCTCAAAAGTTTCCTTAGCAACTGAAAAATTATCGTACAACATCTTACCCATCCCAATGTACTGGGCACCTTGTCCTGAAAATAATAAAGCTATCTTTTCCATAACTACACCTCTTCGTTAATCCACATATTTTTCAGCTAATCTGTTTAGTAGCTTAGTATAATAATTATTTATCATTAAGAGCTTACTCTTTCCAATCTTATTTCCGTTTGATCTCAAAGTTAATCCCTGTCCATAATCATTTATCTGCAGTACTATATCATAGACATCTAAGAGATCATTTGCATTTATATTATTTTTACAAAACAAAGGAGCAATCATAGATTTATCATTACATAGTCTGATCCTATGGATATCATCTGAATAATATTCCATTTTGCTACTTGAATTAATATTATCTTTTATAGATATTATAAGTGCCGATATATCTGAAGTAGCACCAAAGTCCACCGTTATAGGGACTATTTTGCCTTTATCCTTTATTGCTGACTGAACAGTAATTTCCTTTAACCCAAAAGCCTTAGAAAGTGAAAACATATACAAAAGTAAGAGTATTTCTTCCGTTTCGGCATCCTCGCTTTTAGCAATGTTACAGAGCTTTGAGTATAAATTTTCTTTGGGCATAACCTCGCAAAAGGTATTTTCCTCTTGAATATTCGTAATATGCTCTTCTGATATTTTTATTCTTTCAATTTCAATAAAATTGGATTGTAAAATTAAAGACGTCAGTTTTGAAACCGTAGGATATGAGTAAAAATCAGATACCTTCACTTTACCGGGATAAATTTTCTCTATTTCTTCATGAACCTGAGTAATTAAGAGTGAATTACCACCAATTTCAATAAAATTATCATTTATCCCTACTCGCTCGATATTGAATATCTTTTTACAAATCGCAATTAAATTTTCTTCTGTAGAATTTGTAGGCTTATCTATTGCACTCTCTTCTAATTCCCTTCCTATTATAGATATAATAGTTTCTGAAATTTCTAAAAATTCACCTTTTTCATACCATTCTTCTAATTTAAACCGTTGTACTTTCCCACTTGTAGTTTTAGGGATACTTTTAACTGGAATAATATCATTTATTTCAATACCCACTTGACTTTTTATGAGACTTCTTAATTCCTTAACAATGGGTATAAAATCTTCTACTTTCTTTTTAAATAATACAAATGCAATTACTTTCTCGGAATTAGTGTCCTGACATGTTAAACCACACACAGCCACTTTGCCTGTTTCACAACCTTTTACCGCTTCTGCGATTCTCTCTAAATCATGTGCGTAATAATTTATACCATTTATAAAAATAATATCCTTTGCCCTGCCTGTTACCGTAATCCGCCCGTTTCTTATGTAGCCAAGATCCCCAGTTTTAAGCCATCCGTCACTTGTAATTGTCTTTTCTGTTGCGGCTTTATTATTATAGTAACCTTTCGTAACATTCTTACCCTTTATTTGTATATGTCCAATTGTATTTTCATCGATAGTATTGCCGTCATCATCACATATTTTCACCTGGCAGTCAGTTATAGGATAGCCTTCATCTACAAATGATACGCATCTTGGATCATCTTTATCTACTTCCCTTATTTTTACTCCAACACTTAAAAATTCTCTATCCAGATAAGTAGTAATTAAGTCCTCCCCCGGCTTTGGAAAACTTATACCTAAACTTGCTTCAGCCATACCATAAACTGGAAACATCGAATTTCTCTTGAGTCCACAACCAACTAATGCATCAAGAAACTCATTGCATATGTCAATTGAAATAGGCTCTGCCCCATTAAATATAATTCTCACATTGGATAAATCCCAGTCTGACACCATTTCAGGTTTTAAGTAAGACAGGAAATACTTATATCCGAAATTTGGTGACTGTAATACTGTTACCTTTTCTTCTGAGGCTTTTTTAATCCATAAAGTAGGACGTCTGATAAATAAAGAAGTATGCATATTTAACTGATCAGTATTATATACCAGTGGAGTCAAGTGGCATCCAATCATCCCCAAATCATGTGTAAGAGGCATCCAACTTAATAACTTGTCATTCTTGCAATAATTACAGCTATTTATAATTGCATATATATTCGTTAAAAGGTTTTCATGAGTTAAAACAACACCCTTGGGATTTCCAGTCGAACCCGAAGAGAACTGTATAAAAGCTATGTCATCAGCCTTCACATTATAAAATTCGCCACAACTTGATGTTTTCATAATATCATTGACAAATAATGTCTTTGCAGAAATGTCTTGAATCTCATTATCAAAAGATAATTTTTTTGCAAATGTCTCTAATTTATCTAGTATGTCTGTGTCTGTAATAAGAAAAGGATTATTTAACGTCTTCCATACGTTAAATAATTTCAGTTTATGTTCATCATTATTTCCAATACTCAGGGGGACTGGAATGATATTCCCTAATATGCATGCCCAGTAAACATAAAGAAAGCTTTTATTTTCTCCAATTTGAAATACAAGTTCATCATTTCGCTTTAGTCCGGCAGCCTGCAAATTGTATAAAATACCAGAAGCCTTGTTGAACAAGTCCTCATAATGGATTTTATTCTGCTCATTATCCCCTGTTATATATGTAATACCCAACTTGTTCTCATTTGATAAAGACTGTATTACATCATTCAAAGTACTATATTTTTTTAATCCCACCATATACAATTTCCTTCTTCTAATAAAATAGTATTTATAGATTAAGTATTGTCACTAGTAGCAATCTCCTAAAAAATTATATAAATATCACTATAATTTTATTTCTATTCAATAGCAAAAATTATTCCAAAAACTTCGCTAATGTTCCATTTTATTACCCTTTATATAAAATAAATATTAAATATTACATTATCTTATTTTTATAATGCAATTCTACCAAATCACTTATTTTCTGTCAACTTATTATATTCTATTCCATAATAATTAATAACATCCTGCCCAAACATAGAACATACAATGTTGTCAACTAAACAGATATCATATCTTTTTTTTGAATATTTGGATTTATTCTGATTATCAGACTATAAACCTTGCAAAACTTCCTTCCTTATTTGGATAAATTTCTAAAACACTTTTAATTCTTTCTTTCAACTCAGATACATGAGAAATAACACCTACTAATCTACCTGTTTTTTGAATATCTACAAGGCACTGTATAGCACTGTCTAGTGATTCCGGGTCAAGTGAACCAAAACCTTCATCAACAAAAAGTGTATCCAAACTAATTCCACCTGAATAAGACTGAACTATATCAGCTAAGCCAAGAGCCAATGCAAGTGATGCTTTAAAACCTTCACCACCTGATAGTGTCTTAACGTGCCTTGCTTTGCCTGTATAATTATCAAAAACCTCAAGCTCTAGTCCCTGCTGTGCTCTCCCCTTACTTTTATCCTCTTTCCTCTTAAGGAGATACCTCGAGCCTGTCATCTTTTCCAGTCGCTGATTTGCAGCAATAATTATTTCATCAAAATATGCGGCTAGTACATACCTCTCGAAAGTAAGTCTTTGTAAGTTATCTCCCTTTGCTACCCTATTCAAGTTTCCAATTAATTTATATTTTTCCTCAAGGGTATTTGTCTTTACTAAAAAATCTTCTAATTGATTTAATGCTTTTTGGTTGCTTGCAACCCTCGAAAATACAATATTTTGTTCATTCTGTAGTTTTTTTTGCTCCTCAACTAGCAAGTTGTATTTAGTGTTTAGCTCTTCTATATTTTGAAATGAGAGAGCTTTTGTTTCCTCCTCTAAATGTATCAACATATCCTTTAGAGATTTTAATTTCTGATGAAATGTGTTTATTTCCTCTTGTAAATTAAGTATCTCCGCTTGAGTTTTCTTCATCTGTATGTAATGAGAATATTCCTTAAAACTTCCTTCAATTAACTTTTCATTTAAAAGTTTATCCAATCTTGCACTTTCTTCTATACTCTCATTTAAAGATGCGGTTATAACTGCCACATCCTTTTCTGAGTTGCTAAGCTTCTCCTTTGCGACCTCAACTTCACGCTCAGTTTTCTTAAATTCAACATCAATTTTCTCAATAGCTTGCTTCTTCTCCTCTAGCTTGGCATTAAGCTTAGAGACTGAACGAATATCTTCAGAAACCTCTGCCTCAATACTAGACTTAGCTGCACTGAGTCTTGCAAGCTCTTCTGAAGTAGCTAACTTCTGCATATTTAAATTATTTACATTTTGCTCAAGCATATCAATTTTAGCTGCTGTTTCCTTATAATTACTTTCAAACACATTCTTTTTATTTACAAGCTCTTGCTTTTCCCTATATTTAGATATTAGCTCCATGGTCTTGGCCTTAAGTTCTTTACCCTTATCAATTATCTCTTTACTAATTGTCTCAAGGCTATATTTTGTAAATATATCCATTTCTACATTATCTATATTTTCGTGACATTCACTTTTAGATTCTTCATTTGTTTGTATATCTTGTTTAGATATAGCTTCCTCTTGCTGTTCACGTCTATCTTTGCCAAATAGATTTACAGACTGAGACTCAAGAGCAGCCAATTTATCCTTAATTTCAAACTTCTTACTTTGAATATTCCCACCAAGCTCAGATATTACTTTTAGCTTGTCCGTCCGCTGTTCGCTTAAAACTGCATATCTCTGTTTTAACTCCTTCAGTTGTTCTTCGCTTGGAATACTGTCCATTACCTTTGCTGGTTTTGGGTGTTCTAGTGCTCCACAAACCGGGCAAGGTATATTTTCTTGCAGAGTTTTAGCTAATATGCCAGCTTGTCCACGTATATAATTATCCTCAAGCTGTTCTAGCTCACTTCTGAATTTTACAAAGCCCTCATCAAAAGCTTCGAAATCAGTTTTTTTGGTAAGATGCAACTCAATTTGTTCGTTATAAGTAGTAATTAGCTTATTAATACTGTCTAATTCAAATAGAAGCTTTTTATTTTCAGAAATCTCCTTATCAAGCTTAGTACACTCTGCTTCCATAATATAAAGCTGTCTGAGATTTTCTTCCTGCCCCTTATAGCTTTTCTTTGTTAGCTCTAAATTCTTCTGGTCTTTCTCTAACGCATTAATGATCTCGGTATTCTTAGTTTTTGTAGCTTCTGTCGCCTTCAAGCTTTTTTCGTACTGGATAATTTTAGGTAACGCATTATTGAGAATTGATACTTCTAACTCATACTCTTTCCTTAAAGGTTCTTTTTCTCTTTCTAAATTGAATTTTTCCTTACTAGTTTCATAATCCCTACTGCTTCTCTCATACTGCTGCTTTGCTAAGGTTAATTCACTTTTTTTCTTCTCAATATCCTGCTTGGACTTTTTACATTGTTCATCTACCTCGTTAATTGGCAAAGTCTTTCTAGCATATTCTAAGTTTATTTCCTTTTGGGCAAATCCATCTGTTCTGGCAAAGTTAACTGCATACTCATTGCTTATCTGTTCTTTGTCCTTAAGTTTTTTATTTATTTCATTACTCTTTGCTATTTCTTCCTTTAGTGTACCTTGATTCACAGTTATTGCCTCTAACTGTGACTTTAACAAGCTTAATTCCTCATTATCCTTACCCGATAATATCTTTATGCCTTCTATAAACATATCTATATTAACATTCTTGCTAGCCCTTATATCTTCAAGCTCTTGAACATTCCCGCAATCAAAATGCTTAATAATGGTTTCAATTTGAGTTTTCATATCATGAACAGATTTGTAAAGCTCTTTACTCTCGTCTTCAAGTTTTTTCTGTACCTCAGCAAAGGCTTCTGTTCCAAATATTTTCCTAAATATAATCTCTCTCTCATTGCTTTCTGACTCTAGCAATTTTCTAAATTCGCCCTGCGGAAGCATTACAATTTGCTTAAACTGTGATTTATTTATTCCTAAAAGCATATTTATTTTTTCATCTACATTTGAAATCTTTGTTATCAGTGTTCCATCGGGCATTAGCAGCTCAGCATCAGCATTTCTGATTGTAAAGCCTTCTCCTCTAAGCTTCTTCTGCTCCTGCTGTGGCGACCTTTTTATCTTGTAAACTTTACTTCGTAGTTCAAATTGGAGCTCCACAAAGGTTTCAGTTTCAGGCTTTGCAAAGTCACTTCTTAAGCTATCTCTATCACGGCTACTTCCTGATGGTTCACCAAAAAGTGCGAAGCTTATAGCATCGAAAATTGTAGTTTTACCTGCGCCTGTTGGGCCGGAAATTACAAAAATCTGTTCCTTTAGAGTTGTAAAATCTATTTCCTGTAAACCTGCATAGGGTCCAAATGCACTAATTGTCAGCTTTAATGGTTTCATCTATACACCTTCCCTATCTACCTCACCAATTATCCTTGCCATAATTTCTGTTTCTTCTGTACCCAGTGGTTCCCCCTGCATAGCTTCATAAAACTCCTCAAAAAGATCAAGTTTTGATTTTGATTTATACCCAGCAGTTGCAGAAGTATTATTTTCTTCTCTTTGGTTGCCATTTTCTTTGCTAAGCCCCATAATATTAGGATATACTGTTCTTAGTTTAGAAATAGGGTCTATCAGTTCCCCCTTATCTGTAAGAATTGCGTAAACGTAATCATCAGTATTAGCCTTTTTGTATACTTCAGGATTTAATAATTCATTAATAGGTCCTTTAATAATTCTCATATCTCTTTTAGGGATAAGAGGAGCAAATGTTATTTGGGCATTTCCGGCCTTATCAATTTCAACTATATTTATTCCCTTGCGTTGATTAACCTCAGAAAATGAATATTTAAGCATTGACCCTGAATATCTGATAAACTCAGCTCCGGCTTTTTGAGGCGCATGTAGATGTCCAAGCGCAGTGTAATTGAAAATATTAAAATAATCAGAGCTTACAAACTCAGTACCACCAATACTCAGTGGTCTTTCTGATTCTGATATAAACTCTGCTTGTCCACCCATATGAGTAATATATCCATGCGTGATCATAACATTTCTCTCATCTGAATTTATAGCCTGTCCTATCTTATTTAGGATTTTCTTCATGGCGTCATCGTGTGTGGTTATCTGATTATCGTCGAATATATGGCGGACATTTCTTGGGTCTGTATAGGGTAGCATATAAAAATTCACAGGGCCAAATTCATCCTGAAGCGTAGTACAATGAATGTTTCCATTAAAACCACCTACAATGTGTAATCCATTATTAGTAAGTATTCTGCTTGCAAAGGATAAACGCTCTGCGCTGTCATGGTTTCCTGCTATCGCTAGAATTGGGACTTTTAAATCCAGAAGCAGCTTATTAAAAACCTCATCAACTAATTCTACTGCCTCTACAGGGGGGATGCTCCTATCGTAAACATCTCCTGCAATAATGATAGCATCTGGATGTTCTCTCTCAACTATTGAAATAAGCTGTTCTAAAACATACTTCTGTTCTTCAAGCATGCTGAACTCATTTACTATTTTCCCAATATGCCAGTCTCCGGTGTGTATTATTTTCATTTAGTACTCCTTAATGTCTATTGTGCTGAATTATATGGGGTTTCTGAACCTATTGACATTAATATATTATTCTCTTAACTTGGAATAATCACCCTTATTCCGTTCTCAATTATTTCAAAATCTATGTTGCAGGAAGTAGATATTTCTCCATCTATATTTAAACTAAGTTCTTCGTTACTTTCAATTTTTACTTTCTTTCCTCTTAAAAATTGTACTTCCTTTAGCTGTCCGTGTTCTCCCTTAATATACTTCGGAAATAGACTCAATATTTGAAATCGGTTTGCTTCACTAACTAAACATATGTCAAAAAGTCCATCATTTATTTTAGCTTCTGGTGCAGCAAGCATTCCTCCACCATAAAATCTGCCATTTGCAATAGCTGCAAGAAGCAGTTTGCGTTCCATTTCACTATCGTCTATATGTATTTTAACTTTACTGATTCTCTTTCTCATTACAGTATAAATGATTGAAATCACGTATGCCATACTTCCTGGTATCACTGGGATCTTCTTGAATTTATCAGCATTATAAACCACATCAGCATCAAATCCGATTGAGGATATATTTATAAAATACTTATCATTAACCCTTGCTAAGTCAATGCTTTTTCCCTCTCCATTAATTGTGTTCACCAGTATATTCTTTATATCATATGTAGGAGTTATACTTCGTATAAAGTCATTTCCCGATCCTAACGGTATAATTCCCAATAAGGATTGCGTACCTGCAATTCCATTTACAACCTCATTTACAGTCCCGTCACCACCAACAGAATAAATTCTACATTCTTCTATGCTAGAATACTCTCTGGCAATCTCAATTGCATGCCCCTTATATTCTGTAACTCGTATTATAAATTCCTCAGCCTTATCCTTAAAATATGCTTCAATAAATGGTATGATTTCGAGAGTCTTTTCTTTTCCAGCCTTTGGATTAATTATAAAAATATGTTTCATTTAGTCCCCCATACATGAACCTGACAATAATCACATACACGCCAAAAACACCTTATCTTAAAGGAAGGCTAATTTTGTAATTAGCCTTCCTTAATAATCTTTAATATTAGTTAATATAAAGCTTAAATCTTTCTTAACCTTATAACATTCCAGGTTAGTTTTCCTACTGTAGCCTTCACATTGCCATCCTCGATAGTAGCATTTCCATTGCTATTAGGAACAACATTATTTGGATTTTGCTTTGTATTTGTAGCTTTAATATCATTATTTTCTAATATAATATGTTCAATAACCTCAAATGTACCAAATCCATTTAATTCTATATCAAGAGTAATACTATTTTCTGTGTCTTTATTAACAGCAAATATTGTTATTTCATTATTGTCATCACTAATAACAGCTGTAGCATCTATACATGGAACGTCAGTGAAATCCTTGCTATCGTACTTAGGTGACTTTACAATTGAGTTTAAAACTGTTCCCCTGCCATAAATAGCAGCATGAAGATAAGGATAGAAAATTGTCTGTTTCCAAGCGCTTCCTCCATTTTCAGTCATGATTGGAGCAATGACATTAACCAATTGAGCTAAGCATGCTATTTTCACACGATCAGCATTTTTAAGAAGAGTTATTAGCATGCTTCCAACTATAAGTGCATCTTCAAAATTATATATATCCTCAAGCTGAGGTGGAGCTATTGTCCATCTATCTAATTTTTTATCTGCTTCATTAGAATGAAACCATACATTCCACTCATCAAAAGAAAGGTTTATTTTCTTCTTTGAGCGCTTTTTAGCTTTCACATAGTCGCAAGTTGCCACTACCGACTTGATAAATCCATCCATATCAAGTGATCTTGCAAGGTAATTCTTTATATCATTATCTGGATTGCCATAATAAGTATGCAAAGAAATATAATCAACATGATCATAGGTATGCTCAAGTACTGTGGATTCCCATTGCCCAAATGTAGGCATTCCACTGCCAGAGCTACCGCAGGCTACCAATTCAATTGTTGGGTCTACCCATTTCATTATTTTTGCAGTCTCACATGCTAATCTTCCATACTCCTCAGCTGTCTTAGCACCTATTTGCCATGAACCATCCATCTCGTTTCCAAGGCACCATGTTTTAATATTGTGTGGTTGACTATATCCATGTGATTTTCTTAAGTCACTCCAATATGTTCCTTCTGGGTGATTACAATACTCTACCAAGTTTTTGGCAGCTTCCGCCCCCCTCGTACCAAGGTTTACTGCCATCATAACATTTGTTCCAATTTCTTTTGCCCACTGGCAAAACTCATTTGTTCCAACAGCATTTGTTTCAATCGTTGCCCAAGATAATTCTGTACGTCTGGGTCTTTTATCAACAGGTCCTACTCCGTCTTCCCAATTATAACCAGAGACAAAGTTTCCACCTGGATAACGAATTATTGGTACTTGTAACTCTTTTATCAGCTCTGCAACATCTTGTCGAAATCCAAATTTATCAGCCGTAGGATGATTAGGCTCATATATTCCACCATAAACAGCTCTGCCTAAATGCTCAATAAATGAGCCATATATCCTTTTGTCTACTTCACCAATAACGTAATCCTTGTTAAGTATAATTTTTGCTGTACTCATATAACCCTCCGTGATAATTATTCTTAAAATGTATTAATATAAAGTTCCTCCAGTTCATAGAGGTAGTCTTACACTTTTTTAAAAGCACTACTCGTAACATATTTCTAGAATTAATAATAGTTTAATACTTCTATATATATTAGTAGAGAGCACAATTAATTTTAACCCTATATGCTATTTTAGCATGTTAGTGCTGAAAATTTTATAAGTTTTTAATTTTCTTAGCATAAATTTTTTTTATTTTTTCTTTTTAAGAGTGCTTGCTTTTTTGTTAATTATGTATTAATATATTATTTGCACCGAAAAATTTTCGGTATGTAAATGCGCCCGTAGCTCAACTGGATAGAGCGTCTGGCTACGGACCAGAAGGTTGTGGATTCGATCTCTGTCGGGCGCGCCAAAACAAAACCCCTTAAGTTCTAAGCTTATAGGGGTTTTGTTTTGCTATTTTTTATTGTCCATTATGTATTTTTGACACCGCGTTGACACCGTTTTTACTTATGTAGTTTTCTAACATATCTTTTGCGATAAATTGCTTTTTACCTATTTTGATAGTATACATGCTCATCATAATTTTTTTTGCTTCGTTTTTAGTTATCCCTAAGATGTCTGAAAGTTCTATTTCGCTTATGTATTTCTTTGGCTTATCGCAATCCATCCTTTATTTACCTCCGTAAATTTTTATATGGTTTTCTTTGCATAAGTTTTAACGCTTTTTAATTGTTTATATTTTTATTGTACTCCTTTCCATTATTTTTTAAAATTTGAAACTGAGGTAATTTACTACATTATACATCTACTAATATTATTTTTCACTACTGCAGGAGTAGTATTTTATTATTTATTATTTCTATATGGTAACATTTCACCATATGAGGTAAAATATATGATTTTGTATAAATTAAACAAAGTTCTTGAGGAAAAAGAAATTTCTCAATATTGGTTATGTAAAACAACTAAAATAAGACCAGGTACAATAAATGCTTACTTTCATGGTTACGTAAGGCGAATAGTTCCTTCTGATTTAGAAAAAATGTGCAAAGTTCTTGAATGTAATATTGGTGATTTGATTGAATATGTACCAGATACAAAATAAACTCCCCTGATCCAGAGGAGTTTCCTTATTATTGCTCAGTGCCATACTGCTAACATACAAAGTCTGTAATGGTAGTTTTCCTTTTTGAACCACCACGTTATCAATCGTTTAATTTACAATTAAGCATTGATTAAACTAGAATGTCATATATTCCTTGATAATATTACATATTATGGTATAATAAAACTATCCCAGATAGGATTTTTTCTTTAGAATTGAATTTTAAGAGCAAAAAGAGCGAAGCTTAGGCTGTCGCTCTTTTTGTTTTGTTTTAACCGAAATAAGCCCCCGGAGATTAATCCGATGACTTTTAAAATTGCATGTTATTTTGCAGATCCTTTTCTTTGGAATTATTTATCTTCCCATCGTCCAGGCTGTCCTTAATTAGGTCAAACCATTTCTGAAGCTTTTGCTCTAAGAGGCTTCTAGGTATAAAAAATCTTAGCCATGCTGGAATTAATTTATATAATTCAGAAATGACAATGTTAAATCGTTCTTGCCCCCTTCTGGTACCAGTGATCGTTTCCTCCGCTTGCCTTATTAACTTGTAGGCTAGTTCCCTAATTTCGTCCCAACGGCTATTAAATGTCAAATAGACTATGTAAGCCGTAAAGCCTAAAGCTATTAAGATAGCAAACCAGTATGTTTTAAAGAATTCTGACATTATTTCTTACCTCCCATTTTCTCTATAATATTCATTACAAATGATCTGAAATAAGGTACTGTCTTAATCATAGCCAGCCATACAGCTGGTTTAGTCATGCAACTATTAATAGCCTCTTCCGCTGTCTGAAAATTGTTGCCCAATATTTCTTGACAGCACTGTAGAACTTCTTTTGCTTTTTCTTTTGTTTTAGATCCAACTACACCATCAGCTACCAAACCCGTCATACTCTGAAATACTTTTATATTCATGTCCTCACCAACCCCTCCTAAAACGCAGTCTCTAATTTCTTCTTTTCGCTGTTGACTAATTCCATTATGTTCTAATAGTTGTACATGCCAAGGTTCATATGAAATAGGTTTCACTAACCCATATTTTTTTAACTTTTC
>JAEZRV010000070.1 GCA_023444055.1 Bacillota bacterium | reverse complement strand
TCAAAAATTCCCCAAAAAATGATGGTGATAAATTGAATATAACCACCACTTTTTGGAAATAATATAAATATAACGATGGTTATACTTTTTAATAAAAATTAATTACACACTACTTCTTATAGACCCTAGAGTTATTTTATCTCATATAAATTTAGAAAGAAATGCTTAGAGCGACTTCCTTTTAAATATTATGTAGATAGCTTTAAACAGCTTAAATCAAAACCTCAGAATGCAATTTCATATTACATAGATAGCTTTATACTATTTATTTCCTCTAAAATTAATAAATATTTCTCCAACCCGGACTATATCACCTGCACCCATAGTCAAGATTAAATCACCTGCTTGAGCATTCTTATCGAGATATTCAACTATGTCTTGAAAATCACTGATGTAAATGGCATTTCCTCCATTTTGACGAATTTTATCTGCCAATATGCTTGAATGTATATCCCCTGGATCTTTTTCGCGTGCAGCATAAATATCAGTAATAATAATATTATCTGCATCACTAAAAGATTTAGAGAAATTATCTAAAAATGCCTTTGTCCTTGTATAAGTATGTGGCTGAAATACACACCATAATTTATTATGAGTGGTATTCTTGGCAGCGCTCAGAGTTGCTTGAATCTCAGAAGGGTGATGAGCATAATCATCAATGACTTTGATGTCATCAACTAAACCTTTTAACTCAAATCGTTTATGGCTGCCACCGAAAGCCATAAGACCGGAGTTAATATCATCCATACTGCATCCACATGTGTAGCACGTTGCAATTGCAGCTAGGGAATTACTTACGTTGTGTTTGCCTGGGACTGAAAGTGAAACAGTACCTAGCATATCACTTTCTTTATACACGTCAAATGAACCAAATCCCATATCATTATAACGAATGTTTTTGGCCATCCACATAGCATTAGCATTATTAAGACTATAAGTTATTATATTGCAATCTTTACCTTTAACTACTGAAAGCGTATTTTCATCATCTGCACAAGCTACTATATATCCATTTGAAGGTACTAAGGAAACAAATTGGTCAAATGTTGATTTAATATGATCTAGATCTCTGAAATAATCAACATGATCTACTTCAATATTTAAAACTACTGCCATAAAAGGATAGAATTTCAAAAAACTACTGTAATATTCACATGCCTCAGTTATAAAATATTTAGAATCACCAATTCTGGTATTTCCTCCAATGGAATCTAATTCTCCTCCAATATGCACAGTAGGGTCAGTATTAGCTTCCAACATAATGGTAGTAATCATAGAGGTGGTTGTAGTTTTTCCATGCGTACCGGCTATTGCAATTCCAAAGGAATGCTTTTTCATTAAAAGACCCAATAACTCTGCACGATCTATTATAGGTATGTTTAATTCTCGAGCTCGAACTATTTCTGCATTATCTTCTTTTACAGCAACTGTAAATACAACGAGGTCAGGGTTAGTAATATTCTCGGACTTATGACCTACAAATATTTGAGCTCCTTTGCTTTCAAGTTTTTGTGTTGCTTTTGAGGATTTAATATCTGAACCTGAAACGTTATAACCTTGACTTAATAGGATTTCGGCAAGCCCACTCATACTAGAGCCACCAATTCCTATAAAGTGAACACTTTTGATCTTATCTGAATCCAAAATATTAGAATTATTATTCAAAGAAAACACTCCTCTATTTAAAAACTTATCATTTTTATTCATCATACAAATAATACATTATTTCTATAGAATTGTAAAAGGTATTGGGAAAACTATATTTAAATAACTCAACTTTTCTTACTCAAAATTGTAAGAGTGGGAGACTTATTAATGGACAGTTGTATTAAAAATGATTTTCTGAATTAGTACAGGATAGTTCTAGCATGTGCGTTAGAATTGTCATTTGTTCAACTCAGAACTTTATCCGTCGCACACATTCGCCGTCCATGGCTCATGGTGTGCTAAAAACAACATCGTGTTGTTTTTACGGCTAAAGAAGCTTAGAGCTTGCTGAACAATCGTAAACATACATGAATACTACCTTCGTCATTTCATTAATACTAAAATCCTTGTATTCATTCAGCAAGCTTTTTTCACCAAACTAATTCAAGCAATTATTTTTACCCCAAATTTCCATTGATAAGTTGAACACCTACGATTTTCAACTGGGAAAGTAGAGTTAATAATCTTAAAATAGTATATGATGCTTTCTTCATAAATATATGTGCATTTAAATAATTTAAGATTCCGAATAATCATTTGAAATTGGGTGAAATTATTCGGAAAATATTATATAATAATATTGGCTGTTATATAAAAATTCATTTACATATATTTTATAGCAAGGTTGAATTTATATACTGCAACAGTCTCGTTAATAATCTGTTATATTAGAATGTACTGATGCAGATATTGGATAAATGCAAACTATAGATACGGGGAGATAAAATGGACAAGATCCAACGAAATGAAAGACTTACAATAATAATGAAAATTTTGTGTGATAATCCAAACAAAATTTTTACGTTAGGACATTTTTCTGGAATGTTCGGTTCGGCAAAATCTACTATTAGTGAAGATCTGGATTTTTTACAGAAAACTTTTCAAAAGAATTATTTGGGAAATATAGTAACTATTTCAGGTGCATCTGGAGGAGTCAAATATGTTCCTTTTATGGATGAAAATAATATACAATTAGTACTTGATGAGCTGGCAAAAGAATTATCAAAACAAGACAGAATACTGCCTGGAGGTTATCTGTACATCCTTGATATTATATATAATCCGGAATGGGTAAATAGAATTGCTATGATCTTTGCAAGTAAATTTTGTGATTTAGAATTGGATTATGTAATAACTGTTGAGACTAAAGGAATTCCCCTAGCTTTTGCAACAGCCCAATATTTAGATGTTCCATTAGTTATTGTACGGCACTATAATGTGGCTACTGATGGTGCATCTGTGAATATTAACTATGTTTCTGGATCAGCAAAAAAAATACAGACTATGGTACTACCTATGAAGTCTCTTAAGAGAAACTCCAAGATTTTGTTTATCGATGACTTTATGAAGGGTGGAGGTACTTCAAAAGGAATTATTGAGATGGCCAACCAATTTGAAAGTGAAGTGGTTGGCATAGGAGTTCTTATTGAAACAAATCAACCCGAAAAGAAATTGGTAGAACAATATTATTCTTTAGTTACGTTAAATTCGTGTCTGGAATTACAAGACAATACAGAAATTGACATAAAACCAAGTAAATAACCAAAATACTACACGAGTATTACGAAGAATGATAAATAATATGTAAAAAAATATTCAAAAAAGAAGGATTAACCTCACAAATAGCGAATATTAGATATAATCACATAATATTTCTTGGAGGTTGTCATTATGGAAATTACAGACATCAGAATTAGGAAGATCGAAACAGAAGGTAAAATGAAAGCGGTTGTATCAGTAACATTTGATAATGAGTTTGTTGTACACGACATTAAAATTATTGAAAGCCAGAACGGTTTATTCATGGCTATGCCAAGTAGGAAAACACCAGATGGTGAGTTTAGAGACATTGCGCATCCAATAAATGCACAAGCAAGAGAAAAACTTCAAAGTGCTATACTTGCTAGTTATGAAAATTTATAAAAAGCGTAAGAATTGAGGGGGAAGATTTTTTAAGGGTACTTTATACAGTGCCCTTTTTTTAATGAATTTAAATAATGATATAGGCTGGAAGAAATCATAGTAATAAGAAAAGGATATTCTGAATCTATGTCAGTCCTTTCAAGGAAATTCTATTTTATTGCTATTCTTGTGTAAATATGATAAATAGAAATACATATTGAAAAAATTGCACAACTAAACTCAAATTATGGGGAAATAATTAGTTATAGTAGTGGGTTGAAATTATTCTATAAAAATGAGAGAATATAACCTGTAAAAATAAATGGAGGCTTTGACGATGAGTATGAATTTAGGATTGATTATTTCTGACAACAATAATTATGCTTTTAAATCAAAAAGTATGAAAGAGCATCATAACATTTTAGGACAAAGTGTCCAGCAATGGTCTACGATGGCAGTGGCAGAAATAACTAAAAACATTCAATCCATTTCATTTGATGATTTGGATAAATGTAAAGAGATTCTTTGCCAAGCCGAGCAAGTCATAATTAATTGGGCAGATCAACCTCTAATATTGGCTGAAACAGTTAAGCAGCTTTTTAATATGCATACTGCTGAAGGAACTAGTGCAACAGCTGTATTTTCTAGTAACGGAGAAGCAGTTGTTTATGTTTTTGATTGTAAAGAGTTGCTTCAAAAGCTAAATGAATTAAATATTCTAAATCTTTCTAGAGATGTTCTTAAAAAAATATTCCAATGCACTGACAAATCCCACAAAAGTATATATGAAGAAAAGAGCCAATTTTTAATAGTCAAGGATAGGGCTACACTTTCTTTAGCAACGGAAGAAATTAAATCTCGAATTAATGAAGAAATAATGCTCTCTGGTGTTACAATTGTTAATCCATCTACTACATATATTGATTTTGGAGTTACAATTGGTGAGGATAGTATTATTTTGCCGAATACAATACTTCAAGGGAATACAGCTATTGGTGAAGATTGTATAATTGGACCTAATTCGAAAATTTTTAATTGCAATATTGGAAACAATGTAGAGGTGGCTAATTCTGTGGCTCTTGACAGTTCTATCGGAGATGAAACACATGTTGGTCCATTTGCATATTTGAGACCAGGCAGTGTTGTGGGTTGCAATGTAAAAATTGGCGATTTCGTGGAAGTTAAGAAGTCCTTAATAGGAGATAGAACAAAAATATCACATTTAACCTATGTAGGAGATGCCGAAATAGGGAAAAATGTAAATATTGGTTGTGGAGTTGTTGTTGTTAATTATGATGGTAAGCATAAGAATAAGACTATAGTTGAGGATAATTGTTTTATTGGGTGTAACACTAATTTAGTATCACCTGTGGTAGTTCACAAAGGTGCTTATACTGCTGCTGGTTCTACTATTACAGATGCTGTACCTGAAGACTCATTAGCAATTGCCCGTGAACGCCAGGTTGTAAAGCGGGATTGGGTTAAAAAGAAAGGTTTGGAACGAGAATAATATTTTATAATAATTATTCTTCGTAACAAACAAAAAATATGATTAGTTATGCGCTTAAATAATACTTATAAACTATGACAAAATATGATTAAGAACTATATGTTTTAATCATATAACAATCAAACATTATAATAAGACTTATAATGTTACAAATAAAACATGTTGTGGAAAAAGGAGAATTAAAATGAATTTGCATGGAAAGGACATAAAAATATTTGCAGGTAATTCAAATAGAGGGCTAGTCAATGAGATTGCTGACAGAATAGGTATTCCTGTAGGTATTGCTAGTGTTGGAGGCTTTAGTGATGGAGAAACTTCTGCTAATATTGGAGAGGTTGTAAGAGGCTCAGATGTTTTTATTATTCAATCAACTTGTCAACCAGTAAATGATAATCTTATGGAGCTTTTGGTTATGATTGATGCAATTAAGAGAGCTTCTGCAGGTAGAATTACTGCCGTTATCCCATACTTTGGATATGCAAGACAAGATAGAAAAGCTAGAGCTAGAGATCCAATTTCAGCTAAATTAGTTGCAAATCTTATTACTACTGCTGGAGCAGATAGAATATTAACAATGGACTTACACGCTCCACAAATCCAAGGGTTCTTTGATATTCCAGTGGATCATTTATTAGGATTACCAATAATAGCTGAATATTTAAAAGAAAAATTTATAAACCATGATGATTTAGTTATTGTTTCTCCTGATGTAGGCAGTGTTACAAGATCAAGAAAAGTAGCAGAAAGACTTGAATGTCCATTAGCAATAATAGATAAACGCAGACCTAAGGCTAATGTGTCTGAGGTAATGAATATTATTGGTGACATTAGAAACAAGAAATGCGTACTTGTGGATGATTTAATAGATACAGCTGGTACTATTGTTAATGGTGCAAATGCCTTAATTGATGCAGGTGCAAAGGAAGTATATGCATGTTGTACTCATGCTGTACTTTCAGGACCAGCTATTGGTAGAATACAGGAATCAGCTATAAAGGAGATGGTTGTTTTAAATACTATTCCTCTTAGTGAAGAGAAAAAAATAGATAAAATAACTGCATTATCAGTTGCTGGTATTTTTGCTGAGGCAATTGAAAGAATATATGGGGATATATCAATAAGTACTTTATTTACTCAGTTGTAAATTAAATAAATTTAACTTTTAGGGGTGGTTCTTATCTAACATAGCAATGTTGGCATGCTGACTTGCGGTGTTTGGGAGCCGCCCTTTTGAAGTTTTACATGTTTGTTTAATTATTATTTAGAAAGACTGGAGGTATTAATTTGGAGGACATATACTTAATTATAGGGTTGGGTAATCCTGGTGGCAAATATGAAAATACTAGACATAATGTAGGATTTCATACCATAGATTATCTTTCAGAAAAATATAATATAAAGTTATCAAAGATTGGTTTTAAAGCAGTATATGGTGAAGGAACAATTGATGGTACACGAGTAATACTTCTTAAGCCGCAAACATTTATGAACTTAAGTGGAGAAAGTGTTAAAGATATTGTAGCATGGTATAAACTACCTTTAGAGAGAGTTATAGTTATTTATGATGACATTGATTTAGAGGTAGGAAAGATTAGAGTTAGACCGAAAGGTAGTTCGGGATCTCATAATGGTATGAAGTCTATAATATATCAGCTCCAAGATGATAATTTTCCAAGGATAAGAATTGGTATTGGACGTCCTCCTGAAAAATGGGATCTTGCTGATTACGTATTAAGCAAGTTTTCGAAAGAAAGTTGGGAAATAATATTTAAAAGTATTGAAAAAGCAGCGGAAGCGGCTATAATGGTAACAAAATGTGGACCTGAAAAGGCAATGAATTGTTATAACGAGGCAAGAAAATGTCCCCCACCTTTATAAGTGGTGGGTACTGCTTTGGTTTTCAGGCGGTGAAAATATCTTCTGCCTCGATGAAACGCCGCTGATGTAATGAAATTTTTCTACAATCGAAAAATTTCATTTTGAAACTAGGCGTTATAACGAGGCAAGAAAATGTCCCCCACCTTTATAAGTGGTGGGTACTGCTTTGGTTTTCAGGCGATGAAAATATCTCCCGCCCCACTTACACGCCGCTGATGTAATGAAATTTTTCTACAATTGAAAAATTTCATTTTGAATCTAGGCGTTATAACAAGTAAATTTGATGTAAAATAAGGTGGGTTGCAACTTAGCTTGTTTAGCTATTGACATAATTTTTATATCAGTTTTGGAGGCGCAAGAATGAACTTATTTACAGATCCTCTATTAAAATTAAGAGAGTATAACACACTTCTATCTTCTATAAAAGAAAATGTGGGTGCTATTTCAGTTGTAGGACCATCTGATTCGCAGAAGGTTCATTTGATATATTCATTATGTACTCATGCTAAGACTAGGGGTCTGTTCATAACATATAATGAAATACAAGCTAGAAAGGCGTTCGATGACTTTACTTTGTTCCTTGGGGAAGATGTACTTTATTTACCACCGAAGGAAACTATGCTTTATAATGTTGAGGCTAGAAGTAATGACATAATTTATCAGAGAGTCAGAACCCTATTAAAGTGTATACAGGGTGATTATAAAATTTTAGTGCTTTCGGCAGAGGCACTTATTCAAATGATTTCTCCGATGGAAATATTTAAAGACGGTATTATTGAATTTCGCATTGGCAATCAAATTAATTTGGAAGAGCTAGTATCAAAATTGGTGTTATGTGGATATGAAAGAGTTGAATTGGTAGAAGGAAAAGCGCAGTTTTCAATCCGTGGAGGAATTATTGATATATTTTCAATAAACGATGAACAACCTATACGTATTGAACTTTTTGATACAGAAATTGATTCAATTAGATATTTTAATGCGGCTACGCAGAGATCAACACAGGTAATAGATGAATGTAGAATAGCACCTGCTAGAGATGTAGTGTATAAACAAGGCTTAAAAGATGACATTATATCAAAAATAAAAAATGATTTATCGGACTACGTTAAAAAGCTTAACAAAGGAAATAATTCTGATATCAGTAAAAATATAATAAGTAGGGTTAACGAGGATATCGAAAAAATCAACACAAACCATTACTTTGCGGGAATAGACAGATATTTACCGTATATACTGGAAACTCCGGCATCAATTCTGGACTATGTTGATAGAAATGTTATTGTAGTTTTCGATGAAACAATAAGAGTTGAACAGAGAATTGAGAATATTGTTCTTGAGCAAGATGAAATGGCAAAAAGTATGCTTGAGAAGGGTGCGATGTTGCCAAATGGAGCTAAATGGAGCTATTCAAAGGACTACATTTTGAAGAGTATTGAAAGATTCAAAACAGTTACGTTGGCTACAATTTCATCCAATAATTCATTTGTAAAACCATATAACCAAATTTCGATTCCATGCAGGACTGGGAATTCATATCAAAATCATATAGAACTACTGGTTAATGATATACAAGATTTAAAGGAAAAGGATTACAAAATTGTTGTTCTTTCAGGACCTAGTGGCAGAGGTCACAGGCTGATTGAAACACTAGCGACAAATGACATAGATGCAAATTATATAGATGATTTTAACAGAGAACTCATTAATAGAGAGGTTGTTATAACCCGTGGAAGCCTTCAAAAAGGATTTGAGTATCCTACCATTGGTTTTGTAATTATAAGTGATACAGAAGTATTTGGACAGGATAAAAGAATTAAAAAGGCCAAATCCAAGCATGACGGCAAAAAAATAAAAGCATTCTCGGATTTAAATATCGGTGACTATGTTGTTCATCAAGCACATGGAATAGGACAATATATCGGAATAGAAAAGTTATCTGTTGGTGAAATTAAAAGAGATTATCTTAAAATCAAATATCAGGATAATGGTTTTTTGTATATTCCAACAAATCAACTTGATTTGATTCAAAAGTATATAGGTTCAGAAGGTAAATCACCAAAAGTAAATAAGCTTGGCGGCTCAGAATGGGCTAAGACGAAGAGCAGGGTAAAAGAGTCGTTAAGAGAGCTTGCAGGCGAGTTGATTAAGCTATATGCTCAGCGTGAGGCTTCAAATGGATTTGTTTTTTCTAAGGATACAGTTTGGCAAAGGCAGTTTGAAGAAATATTTCCCTATGATGAAACAGATGATCAGCTTAAGTGTATTGATGAAATAAAGAAGGATATGGAATCTGAAAAACATATGGATAGGCTTCTTTGCGGGGATGTAGGATATGGAAAGACTGAAGTTGCAATTAGGGCAGTATTCAAGGCTGTCATGGATGGAAAACAGGTGGCTTATCTTGTCCCAACTACTATATTAGCGCAGCAGCAGTATGAAAATTTTAAGAAGAGAATGAGTGATTTTCCAGTAACAGTAGATGTAATAAGTAGATTTAGGACACCAACTGAACAGAAAAAAATAATTAAATCAATTAAAAGTGGAAATATAGATGTTTTAATTGGAACCCATAGGATATTGCAAAAAGATATTTCTTTTAAAGATTTAGGCTTGCTTGTAGTTGATGAGGAACAGCGATTTGGAGTAACGCATAAAGAAAAGCTAAAAGCATTAAAGCCTAATGTTGATTCACTGACGTTAACCGCTACACCTATACCTAGAACATTACATATGTCCTTAGTAGGAATTAGAGACATAAGCGTTATAGAGGATCCCCCTGAGGAACGGTACCCTGTCCAAACTTATGTAATGGAGCACAATACTGAATTAATTAGGGATGGTATCGTAAGAGAACTATCTAGAAGTGGTCAGGTTTTTTACCTTTATAATAGAGTTAGAGGAATTGAACTTAAGGCCAATGAAATAAGGAATCTTGTTCCTGAAGCCAGAGTTGCTATTGCACATGGACAAATGCATGAAAAAGAGCTGGAAGACGTTATGTATAACTTTATAAATGGTGAATTTGACGTTTTGGTATGCACAACTATTATTGAGTCAGGGCTAGATATGCCCAATGTGAACACTATAATAGTTGAAGATGCTGACAGAATGGGGTTGTCTCAACTATATCAAATAAGAGGCAGAGTTGGGCGTTCGAATAGATTGGCATATGCGTATATAACTTACAGAAAGGACAAAGCGCTATCTGAGGTGGCAGAAAAGAGGCTTCAGGCTATTAAAGAATTCACTGAATTTGGTTCGGGATTTAGAATAGCAATGAGAGATTTGGAGATAAGAGGAGCCGGAAACTTGCTAGGATCGGAGCAACATGGACATATGGAAACGGTTGGTTACGAAATGTATTGTAAGTTGCTTGAGGAAGCTGTTCATGAATTCAGTGGTGATAATAATATATTCGATGAGGAAATAACAATTGATTTAAAGGTAAGTGCATATATTGATGATAATTATATTAAATCTGAAGAGCTTAAAATTGATATGTATAAAAAAATATCTAATATAATTGATGAAAATGATATTATAGATATAAAGGATGAACTTATAGACAGATATGGAGATATCCCTCAGGAAGTAGATAATTTGATGGACATTGCAAATATTAAGATGCTTGCAAAGAAATGTGGATTTACTACTGTACAACAAAAAGATGAAAATATAATTTTACAATTAAGTAAGAGTGCGATAAATGTATCATTGTATATTGGAAAACTTATGGATAAGTATCCTAGGAGAGTCATGTTTAATGCCAGCAACAACCCATATATTACATTTAGACTTATTAATAAAGAGCAAAAAGATATACTCTCAAATATTAAGATTTTATTACAAGACATTATTAAATTGCAGTATTCCGAATAATTGAATATAATTGATATAGTGGGATTTTGTAAAATGCATGATTTAGAAGTGTCGAAAAATATATAATGGGGAGCGATAACCTTTGGAGAATGAGAATGTAAATGAAAATTTAGATGAGAATTCAGTTGAAAGTGTTAATGAGATTTCAAATGAGGGCTCATCTGAAAATGTTACTGAAAATGCAATTGCTGATACAAATGTGACTGAAAAAGGAATGAAAAAGAAAAAATCAAAAGGCTTATTAGTGGGATTATCTGTCGTTGCACTAGTAGTAATAGCAGTTGCTGTAGTACTATTTATTTTTAAGCCATGGTCAGCAGGGTATGTAGCGATTGTTGATAAGCAGAAGATAACAGTACAAGAATACAAAGTAATTTCGAAAGTTAATATGCAGCAGTTTTTAGCAAGTGCGGGTGTAGACAGCAACACTACAGTTGATAATTACGATTGGAATCAACAAAAGAATGGACAAGCAATTAAAGAGCAAATACAGAAGGAAACATTAAAGCAACTTCAGGAAAATAAAATTATGCTGACAATGGCTGAAGCAGCTGGTGTTAAACTTTCAAAGGAAAATTTAACAGAAATAGATTCTGCTATTACTCAACAATATGGAAGTGAAGAAGCGGCTAAAGGCTCAATTGAGAGTGACTATGGTGTAACTATAGATGAATTTAAGGAGTTCTATAAAGGACTTGTTTTACAAAAGAACTATGTTTCAGCAGAGCAAGCTAATAGCAAGATAGCTGTTACCGATGAAGAAGTGAAGAAATATTATGATGACAACCAAGACATATTTGATGAAGCTACGATATCGCACATAGTACTTTCTACTTTTGATAGTAATGGTTCACCAGTTAGTGAAGGAAAAAAAGCTGAGCTAAAGAAGCAAGCAGATAATATATTAACACAAATAAAAGCTGGAAAAGATATGCAGACTTTGGCAACAGAAGCTAATTCAAGTTCATCTGCTGATAATATTGAGATGACTTTCATAAACGGACAATTAAGTTCTCAGTATGCAGTTCTTGCTGATTTGGAACAATGGACTTTTGCAAATGATGCTGGAACGATTGGCGTTATTGATGCCTCTTATGGATATGATGTAGTAAGAATAGAAAAACGTGGCATAAAGGAATTTAAAGATGTTAAAGAACAAATAAAATCTATGCTTAAAGAAGCAAAATTTACTGAGGACTTCAATAAAAAGTTAGAAGCCTGGAAGAAAGATAAGAAATTTGAAATTGTAAAAAATGATAGTGTCTTGAATAAATTAAACTTAGAACTTTACAAATAATAATTTTATTAAAGAAAGGGGATCACAATTGTGGTTCTCTTTTTTGTTACGTAAAAAATGGTTGTTATCAATTGAGTTACCAATTATGTATAAAAAATCATCAACTACACAATACTAAGTCTAAAATAACCTATTAAGGAGGTAATACTAAATTGAAAGCAACTGGAATAGTTAGACGAATAGACGATCTTGGAAGAATTGTAATACCAAAAGAAATACGAAGGACCTTAAGAATAAGGGAAGGCGATCCGCTTGAGATATTTACCGACAAGGAAGGAGAGGTTATTTTAAAGAAGTATTCTCCTATTGGAGAACTCAGTGATTTTGCTACGCAGTATGCAGAATCTTTGCATAAAACAAGTGGACACATTACTTGTATTACTGATAGAGACTCAATAATTGCAGTATCAGGTGCATCAAAGAAGGAATTCCTTGAGAAACAGCTAAGTAGTGAAGTTGAAAAGACCATTGAGGAAAAGACTACTTTACTTATAAAATCTCCTGAGGAAAAAGCTATTTTGATATTGGCAGATGAAAATGGGGATAGGAAGTATACAGCTCAAGTAGTTTCTCCCATAATATCTGAGGGTGATCCAATAGGTTCAGTTATTTTGTTAGCTACAGATGCAAATTCAAGAATGGGTGAGATTGAAGTTAAGCTTGCTCAATCAGCAGCGAATTTTTTAGGTAAACAAATGGAACAATAACACTGTTGAGTGAATAGGTTATTAAAATTTTAATTAAAGTAATCAAAAATAGTGTAAAGTTAAGGAGAAGATTCGAGATGTTAAGGTCTTCTCCTTTATAATAATTTGATGTTGACAGTTAATACCAAACATTATATAATTTATTTGTTAATAAATAATAGCTTTTTCTAAAAGTTATGAGTCAGAAGGATTTTTTATTCTTTATATTTATCTTTAAATTTCTTTTATTAATTCAAAATTTGTTAAAATTATTAAAACATCGAACTATTAGTAAGTCTGTGCAATAATAGAATTTTTTATGGAGAAGTCAAGTTATTTACTTTAATATTTATTTTAAAACAATTTAAAATAAGTATGTCTATTTATTACCGAATATTCTAAGTTATGCATTTAAAAAGAACTATTCCTATTTTTCCTTAAACATTTTAAGTCTAATTAATTTAAAAAAAGAAGTATGTCTATTTTTTCTTAAATATTTTTAACTATGCAGTTAAAAAAAAAGTATCTTTTGTTTTTTTTAAATACATCAAATATACACAAAAAGCTTTAAAAGGTTGTTAGTATTATTTCAAATGATTACATATGCTTCAAGCTAAAAATGATAACGCTTGATGGTTTGTATTTCAAGCGTTTGCATTTTTAATTGATAGCAGTAATAATAAAAAATTAGCTCTATATAAGTGGAGCAAAAGGAGATTAATTATGAATAATGTAAGTCTAGTTGGTAGGTTAACAAAGGATGTGGATCTGCGTTATACCACAAAAAATTCTAAAGCTGTAGGATCTTTTATATTAGCAGTGGACAGAGATATTAAAAAGGTTTCGGGAAATAAAACTACTGATTTTATACCTATTGTAACTTGGGGGAAAACAGCAGAATTTGCAAGTAAGTACTTTGCAAAAGGACACCGAATAGCATTGCAGGGTAGTATTCATACAAGAATGTGGGAGGATGATCAGAAAAAAAAGCATTATGTTACAGAGGTGGTTGCTGATAGGGTATTCTTTGCAGATTCAAAACATAAGGGTCTAAGTGCAGATGAATTAAATGAAGATCAGCTAAGTGATGATGCAAATGAAAGCTCCGATGATGATTTATTTGAAGAGATAACAGAGGATGAAACAGAGGCTTGATACATACAATATGAATCCCTACTATTATACATAAATTGAAGTTTGTTATTAATCCGCATTTAGAAGCTTTTTATGGCTTTACATTTTTCAATAAATATCGGTTATCATTGATTCCCTCTAAGTTGCATGAATACTTTTGTAATGAATAAAAAATGTAGTATAATAAATAATACTAACTTGAATAAAAAATATAGGTGAAAAGCATTGTTTCAGTTGAAAAAAATGGTTTTAGTCAATAAATATGGTTTTAAATGAGGAGAAAATAGAAATGGATAACGGTAAACTTGAAAGATTGATAAATATCATGAAGCTTTTAAGAAGTAAAGAGGGGTGTCCGTGGGACAGGGAGCAGACTCATACTAGCTTAAAGAAGTACCTTATTGAAGAAACATACGAGTACTTGGAAGTTGTTGATCTTGACGATAAAAGTAGAATGTGTGAAGAGTTAGGGGATGTTTTGCTTCAGGTTGTATTTCATGCACAGATTGCAAATGAAAATGGTGACTTTAATATAGAGGACGTTATAAATAAAGTTTGTGACAAAATGATTCATCGTCATCCACATGTTTTTGGAAATGTTAGTGCTGAAACATCTAGTGAAGTGTTAAAGAATTGGGAAGAAATAAAGAAAAAAGAAAAGGGAAATAAAGATCAAACTTCTGTATTACAGGATGTACCTACAAATTTACCTGCACTTATGAGAAGTTACAAAGTACAACAGAAGGCAGCTCAGGTTGGATTTGATTGGGATAATACAGATGATGTTTTTGCTAAGATTAGAGAAGAAATAGATGAGCTTGAAGCGGAATATAAAAAGTCAGATAAAGCTGGTATTGAGGAAGAATTAGGAGACGTATTGTTTTCAATTGTAAATCTATCAAGATTTTTAAAGGTTCATCCTGAGCTTTCCTTGTCACAGTCCACCAACAAATTTATAAGAAGATTTGAGATTGTTGAACGAAGAGCTTTGGAACTTGGTAAAAATATAAATGAAATGACACTTTCTGAGATGGATGTACTCTGGGAAGAAGCAAAAATGCATAAATATGATAAAAATGGTTAGAATCATACTATAACGAGGCAAGAAAATGTCCCGCACTTCTAAAGTGGCGGGTATCGCATTGATTTTCAGGCGGTGAGAATATCTCCCGCCTCGATGAAACGCCGCTGATGTAATGAAATTTTTCTACAATCGAAAAATTTCATTTTGAATACAGGCGTTATAATATACCTTATGGGAGGAATTGTTAATGAATAAGTCAGAATTAGTAGACAGTATTGCAGAAAAATCAGGTTTGACAAAAAAGGATTCTGAGAAGGCGTTAAATGCCTTAATGGAGAGTGTCGAAGAGGCGTTATCGAATGATGATAAGGTTCAGCTTATAGGATTTGGATCATTTGAGGTTAAGCAGAGAGCAGCTAGAAAGGGACGAAATCCTCAAACAATGGAAGAAATTGATATTCCAGAGAGCAAAGTTCCTACATTTAAAGCAGGTAAGGATTTTAAAGATAAGGTTAACCAGTAGTAGTTTTTTAACACGTGGGGGAACGGAGGTTAAAATGAGAATAGACAAATATTTAAAGGTTAGCAGAATTATCAAAAGAAGGACAGTTGCTAATGAAGTTTGTGAGCAAGGCAGAGTTAAAATTAATGATAAAATTGCTAAACCTGGTTCTGAAGTTAAGATTGGAGATGTAATTGAAATCCAATTTGGAAATAATACAACTACAATCGAAGTTACTAGGGTAACAGAGCATGTAACAAAGGATGATGCTAAGGAGATGTATATTATTAAGTAGTACTATATAATTTTTGACACAGAAATGATAAATTTAATTATGTGATATGTGTGTTATTAAGTAGTACTTATAATTTTTGAAACAGAAATTGAAAAAGTTAACTCATACAATGTGCATTACTACAAGTACCCTTATTTAAAGCAATGTTACAGTGATTTTTACAAAGAAAGAACAAAACGCTATGCGTGTTTGTTCTTTTTTTTATTGTACATGCATATGTATATGATAAGGGAGGGATTCAAAATGGAGGAAAAGAAAATTGTTAAACCAAAAAATCAAACATTATTACTTGAAAACAGAGAAAAACTTTGTGCTACAGGTGTTGTTGATGTTGAGAGCTTTAATGATCAGATGATAATTGCAATAACAGATTTAGGGACATTAATAATACGTGGTGCAGAGCTTCATATAAACAAACTTTGCCTTGAAAGCAATGAGCTTGTTATTGAGGGTGACATATTTTCTATGGAATACAGTGACGGGGAAACTGGCAAATCAAGGTCTTTCTTTGGAAAAATGTTTAAGTAGCTTTGGATTGTACTTAAAAAAATGTAAAGGCTTGTGGTAAGACAAATGATATTTATTGTAGAACAGGTATACATATTCATGTATGCAATTATTGGCGGTGCAATTGCAGCTTTCTTTTACGATTTTTTAAGGATAAAAAGAAGAGCCATTAAAACAAATGTATTAATTTTAGGTTTGGAAGATATTCTTTATTGGCTTGCAGCTGCAATTTTTCTATTTTTAATGGTGTATAAAAGTAATAGTGGTGAAATGCGCGGATATATATTCATTGGCAATATTATTGGTGTTTTACTTTATGAATCATTAATTAGCAACATATTTATAAAGTCTTCTGTGATGATTATTAATATAATTAAGAAAATACTAATATTTATATTTAAAGTACTAAGCTATCCTTTTATAATTATTTATAAGGTTGTAAAATCAATTCTAAAATTACTATATAAAGTGATAAAGGTTATTTTTAAGCCAATGCGTAAAATTTTAAGCATTATATATAAAAAAATATATAGTTTATTGGATAAACCAATTTCTTTTATTTCCAGTAAGGTTCTAGGAGTTATCAAAATGTTTTTTGATAAAATAAAAGGTGTCAGCAGCAAAGCTAGCCGCGCTACTGAAAATAAATTGAAGAGGATAGTTCCTTTAAAAAATAAAAAATAAATAAAAAAAGAATTAATTTTGCAGGGATTTTTACCGACATATAGAATATAGAAGTTGTGGCATTGCGATTTTTTACTTTTACAAAGGATATTGATGAGAGGGTTAATAATGAAAAAACAAAAGAAATTTAAATTGTTGACATTTATAGTCATCGCTTCAGTTTTCTATTTTGGCTATACATTATATACACTTCAAGTTAGTATTAGCGAAAAAGAACTTAAGAATCAAGAACTACAAAAAAATATTTATAGTGAGACAGTAAAAAATCAGCAGCTTTTGAAGCAGAAATCACTAATTAATACTGATGAGTTTTATGAGCAAATGGCTAGAGAAAAATTAGGATATATCAAAGATAATGAAAAAATATATATTGATACTAATAAATAACTAACTATAGCTTGACGTATATCAGCATATATTGTTAAAGTCGATTTTTTAAGTGCTTAGACGTTAGTAAGCTTGGTTTAACTAAGGAGGATTTCTTATTTTATGCCACTTGAAGTAGGTACAATAGTTGAGGGTAAAGTATCTGGTATAACTGCATTTGGTGCATTTATTCAATTACCAGAGGGAAAAACAGGTTTAGTGCACATTTCTGAAGTTGCACAGGAGTATGTGAAGGACATCAACGCTCATCTTAAAGAAAATCAGATTGTAAGAGTCAAAGTCATTTCAATTGATCCCAATGGTAAATTGAGTCTTTCTATAAAGAAAGCTAGCGATCAAAAACCAGCTATGGCAGTTAAGCCTCCAATTGAAGTAGAATGGAATAGTACTAAAAATGCTACTAGTAATACATCATTTGAGGATCGTTTAGCAAAGTTCATGAAGGACAGCGATGAAAAGTTACATGACTTAAAGAAGAACGTTGATTCCAAGCGAGGAAGCAATGGATATAAAAAATCGGCTCAATACTGATTCGTATATTACATATTATTTTTAATGAGTAATTGTATACTTATAGATTACGTTTTATGCTTGCCCATAACATAATATGGTACTTGTGATAAGTAATTTGTATTAATGCTGATTAAAACAGATACAAAATAAAATTTGCAGGTATCTAATAAGAGTGTTTAAATAAGAGGTTAAATAATAAAAGAAAAAATTTAAAAAGTTTCAAAATAGGTGTTGACACTTTAGCACTTATAGTATTATAATAATCTAGTCGCAAGTGCTTAGCGACAATCGTCAAGCCGAAGTGGCGGAACTGGCAGACGCACAGGACTTAAAATCCTGCGGAGTTAACCCTCCGTACCGGTTCGATTCCGGTCTTCGGCACCAAATAAAGGATTGAGATTACTTTCAAAAGAGTCTCAGTCCTTTATTTATTTTATGGGTTTATGTTTGACGAACTTGAAGGAGTTTATCAAAAAGCCGAAATTCCCAATGAAAATATCACATGAAGCCTAAAATAGTCTATTTAAGCATATTTCACAAAATTTATTATTTGTATGTGGTGATTTTTATCATATACAAAAACTACAAACGCCCTATTTATAAGGGCTTCAGAAGTATGTTATACAAAACCGGGAAATTTAGAATTTATGTGACATGTAGTTATATAAATATAGGGGGGTTACTATGAAATATAATTTTGATGAGATAATTGACAGAAAAGATACATATTCTGAAAAGCATGTACAACTCGAGGAACTATATGGAACTGATGATGTCATTCCACTATGGGTTGCAGATATGGACTTTAGAGTAGCTAAGCCTATAACTGATGCTATGGAAGAGAGAATAGAAAATGGTATATTTGGTTATACGATTAGACCAGACACATATTTTGATGATGTATGTGATTTTCAAAAGAGAAGAAAGAATTGGAGCATAGATAAAAAGTTGATGAGTTTTAGTTTGGGAGTTATGCCTTCTATATGCATGATAATTAAAGAACTAACTAATCGAGAGGATAAGGTTATAATACTAACACCTGTTTATCGTCCGTTCTATAATGCGGTTAAGCAGGCACCAAGAGAGTTGCTGGAAAGCCCGTTAAAGGAGCTGGATGGTAGTTATTATATGAATTATGAGGACATAGAAGAAAAAGCAAAACAAGGAGCTAAATATTTAATTTTGTGTAGCCCTCACAATCCTATCGGAAGAGTGTGGTCATACGATGAGTTGAAAAAATTAGGAGATATTTGTCTGCGATATGATATTAGGGTAATATCTGATGAAATCCATTCTGATTTGATTTTATGGGGGAATAAGCATACTCCTTTTGCTTCAATATCGGAAGAACTAAGAAAAATAACAATTACATGTATTGCTGCTACTAAGACCTTTAACTTAGCCGGGCTTCAGTCATCTATTGTTGTTTTCCCAGATGAAGAGGTTAAGCAGCAATTTAACCAGACATGGGAAAAACTTCATGTGGAATGTAATAACTGCATAAGCATAGCTGGTACTCAGGCAGCATTTAAGTACGGCGAAGAATGGCTTGAGCAGCTAATAGAATACATTGAGGGAAATGTAGCATTTGTTATGGAATATTTTAATAATTATATTCCTATAATAAAGCCTATTCGCCCTGAGGGAACATATCTTGTATGGCTTGACTGTAGGCAATTAGGTTTAAATGGGCAACAACTAAATAGGTCTATGGTTTCAAAAGCAGGTGTGGCAATGAGTGCGGGAACATACTTTGGACAAAATGGAGAGGGCTTTATGAGAATGAATGTGGCATGCCCTAGAGCGATACTTGAAAAAGCACTTTCACAGATAAGGGCTGCTGTGGAGCAAGCAGGGCATGCGAAATAAATGGCTGTTGCTTTGAGTAAGCGAATTATGAGAGATAAACGGCTGCTGTGGAGCAGGTAGAGTATGCAAAAACAAGTGATTACTGCGGAACAAACACAGAGTATATCAAAGGCTATAGCACACCGTAATGAAAATATTTTTTTATATAAAAAGTGGACAGGTCAATAATCAAATCGCCTGTCCACTTTCTTACTAATTATGTTTTTATTACATTTAAGTTTTTATATTATTTGCTTAATACAGTAACAGTTTTGATTTTTACAGTTTCAGCTGGAACTGAATTTTCACCAGACATTGGATTTGCTGTTACTGGAGTATCTGCAATTTTATCAAGGACATCTTCACCTTTGATAATCTTACCAAATGCAGCATACTGACCATCTAAACTCTCAGTGTCTGCGTGCATGATAAAGAATTGACTTGATGCTGAATCTGGAGATTGGCTTCTAGCCATTGAAATAACGCCTCTTGTATGCTTGAGTGTATTCTGTGCAAATCCATTGCCGCTAAATTCACCCTTTATAGTTTTTTCTGAACCGCCGGTTCCATCACCTTTAGGGTCACCACCTTGTATCATAAAGCCTTTGATTATTCTATGGAATGTCAAGCCGTTATAAAATCCGGATTCCGCTAAACTTACAAAATTACTAACAGTTTCAGGCGCATATTCTGGATAGAGTTCAAAAACCATTTTATCACCATTTTCCATTTCGATCTGTACTTGAGGTTTACCTGTGGATTCGGTTCCGCTTTTTTCTGTCTTAGAACAGCCAGATGCAAATGAAATTGTACAGATTACAGCTAATAAAAGAGCAGTTGTCTTTTTAAAAATAGATTTAAACATATTATTTTAGCCTCCGTTTTTTAAATAAATTTAATTAAATTTTGTGGTAAGCAAATGATAACTGCTTATCATGTAAATTAAAGTATTCCTGTGATTATAATACAATATAATATGAGAAAGGTCTAGAATTTTAGTGAAAAAAGAACTAGTAGGGTGGAATTTAACTTTTCAATTGAGGTTAATTCAACTTTACTTAAACTTTTCGTTGATTTTATAAAAAAAGACTTGCATTATTCGAAAATGTGTGTTAAATTATAATAGTTGTCGGCGGGAACAAAACATTCAATGTATAAAATTGAATACGCCGCATATAATAATACAGCAGTAAATTCAATATATCGCGGGATGGAGCAGTTGGTAGCTCGTCGGGCTCATAACCCGAAGGTCGTAGGTTCAAGTCCTGCTCCCGCAACCATGAAGAACCTTTGAGATTACAAGTCTTAAGGGTTTTTTTATTGTTCAACCATCACAGATCAGATAGATACCAGACCCCCTTTTCTCTGCAATTTGTCTTTACAGCACGTTTTATATAACTACAACTAAACAAATTGTGATAGTGTGCTCCAATTGCGGAAGGATAAGCATTGTTGGTTCAGAAAAGGCTAAATATTGTAGTACTGTATGCCGAGAAGCAAGAAACAGTAGGGAGAGTCATAGAAGAAAAGCAATGATTGAAAAAGATGATTCTTATACATCAGAAGTAGAAAATGAAGCTACCATTAGGATTCTTGATAAAATACTCAATGAAGCAGGATTAAAACAATGCGATAAAATGATTTGGAGTTATAGCCAGAAAACAGGCAAGCTTACTTTAAGCATAAAAAAGGATATGTGAAACTATTAAAATAGATACAATGTCACTAATTCTGAAAAAGTGACGAAGTATCTATTTCCAAAAATAAAGGAAATAAGATATAATATAAATCAGATACATTGTCACTATTTTGCATTTAGTGACGATGTATCTGATTCTGAAACTGATTGGGGTGATAACATTGGCAGATAGGTTAAAGACTACCCAACTAATGGAGGTATTCTGTTATAGGAAAAATATAACGAGAGAAGAACTTAAAGAATTTTATAGGAAGTTTAATCCGGAACTTAAGGAGACAACATTTCGATGGATGCTATATGATTTAAAAAAGAAAGAAGTAATTACTGCCCTTGATAGAGGGCATTACTGCTTAATTAATTGTAGAAATGAAATCTCTAATAATAATGTACATGCTTTAAAAAACAAGGAATATCGGCCAATCATCCAACAAAGGCTGGAGAAGATATATAATAAGGTAAAGGAACAGTTCCCTTTTATTAACATATGTATTTGGGAAACAAGTTGGTTGAATGAGTTCATGGTACACCAACCATTTAAGTTTATGATAATAGTAGAGGTTGAGAATGGTACGGAAGAATCAGTTTTTTATCATTTGAAAGCGAAATATAGTAATGTATTCCTTAAACCAAGTCAACAGGAGCTGGAGAGGTACGTGTATGATAACAGGGACAGTATTGTAATTAAGAAGCTGGTTTCACAGGCTCCTATATCGCAAAACAAGAAAATTGCAACACCAAAATTGGAAAAGATTCTTGTAGATGTATTTATGGAAAAAGATTTTTATTATCCTTATCAAGGGCAAGAATTGATTAACATATATGAGAATGCTTTCCGTTATTATAGGATATCCACAAAGAGCCTAAATAGATATGCGGATAGGCGAAAATGTGGAAATGGAGTGAAGGGTTTTCTAAAACAGCATCAACTGCAATTGAATATGGATGAGGGGGTATATTAATGATATTGAAAGAATCCTACTCAGAAGAATGGATTCGTACTATTCATAAGCAACATAGAAGTGATCCTATTCTTACTGAAAAGGTGATACTAGCTTTATCCTTGCTTGAACAACTGAAAACAGGCGGCCTTAATTTTATATTTAAAGGTGGGACATCCCTTATTCTACTGTTTGGTGAGCCAAAAAGGCTATCCATTGATATTGATATTATTGTAGACCCAGATAAAAGGGAATCGCTTGAAAATGTATTGTATAATATAACTAGTTTAGGGGTATTCAGTAGTCTTGAAAAGAACGAAAGGGTGGCTAAGGTGGAAATCCCAAAGGCACACTACAAGTTTTACTATCAGTCTGCAATTACTAAGAAACAAGAGTACATATTGCTGGATGTATTATTTGAAAAATGTCCTTATAGTCATTTGACCAATGCAAAAGTACATTCAAAATTTACAAAATGTGATGATTCATTTACAGAAGTCCAAGTACCAAGTATAAATTGTATTTTAGGGGATAAGCTCACTGCTTTTGCTCCGAATACAACAGGAATCCCATACAAGGTAGATAAGGAAATGGAAATTATTAAAACAGCTCTTTGATGTTGCAAATTTGTTTGACGCTACAGATAATGTTGATGAAATAAAGGGTAGTTTTAATAAAATTGCAAAGCAGGAAATAGAGTATAGAGACATAGAGATAGAACCTGATGATGTACTGAGAGATATTTTTGAAACAGCATCCGTTATTTCATACAGAGGTATAAAAAATAAAGAATGTTTTGATGAATTAGCTTCTGGAATAAGAAAAATAGGGCCATATATATTGACTCAGACATTTACTCTTGATACAGCCATTCAATGTGCTTCTAAGGCTGCATACCTTGCAACGATATTATTAAGTGATATACAAGATATTGAAAAGTATACTGGGAATGAAGCTGTTGCTGCATTAAGCATATCCAATTCTGACTTTAATAAGTTCAATAAGATTAAAAAGACCGACCCTCAAGCGTTCTATTACTGGTGTAAAGCAGTTGAATTATTTTGCGGCTCAGGAATAACCAAGGGCTCGGTTACTTTTGGGTCAGGAATAGGAATACGATTGTAGAAAATAATTATGTGTTCAATAGTATTTATGAGGTGGAATCGGAATGGACAAAAATCAACTGAATGAAAAGCTAAAGGAACTCACTCTAATGCTACTATACCTGAATTCATGGGAAGAAAATGAGTTTGGAATGAAGTATCGTAGAAGCTGGAAGGTTATGACTTTGATATACTCAATGACCTTGAGATTACAAGTCCTGAGGTTTTTTTGATTTGTAGAAATCTTGTTTATATATTACTCATATAAATACTGTGCTATAAAAAAGAATTGTATGTATGATATAATTACATAAAATGGTATCATTTTGGAGGTGTTTTATGGAATACTGGCAAATTGCTGCAGGCGATGGTTCTGTTGATATGGTAGATATTTTTTTAAAACTTAAAATTGCACTTGTTGGACCAGGTAGAGAAGGCGATTATTTTGACAATAAATCAGCTTATGAAAAAATGGATAGGGATGGTAGATTAGTAAGAAGATTCGCTGAAGATGTTAAAATAGGTGATATATTCGTATTGAAACACATTATTCATCCTCAAGATAAAATATGGAGAGTATATGCTGTTGGAATGGTTGCTGGTCCATACAGATATGAGCCTATTTTTGATAGAGTTGATAGTTACCAATGGGATGTACAACACTGTAGGAGAGTTTTGTGGAAGGTTCCAAAAGATGAGTTGACTGTGAAATATGGCGGAGCCCCCATTAGACTTCAAAGGATGGAATCTGACAATCCTTTAAAGAAAATAGCAGATAAAGTTTTAAGAGGTAAAATTGAATTAGTCGAGTAATACAACAAAAGTTTATTTTGCATATTAGGAAGGGCAATTTGAATATTTTAAACCATTTTAGTTGTAAAAATAGCCTTTAATTCTACATATATAATGTATAAAAACTTAATAAATCAAAGGGACTAACAATAAGGGGATGGAAATATGCTATCTCTTTATTGTTTTTATGGGAAAATAATCTTGGTACACAAGGTGTTAAAGATCTTTGTATAAATAACAGCATCAACAGTGTGGTCTACGAATTATTTTCCTACAATAATTTGACTTGATCAATCATAATTTATTAATTCTAAGATTTTACCATATATGATAATATATATTTATGGGTAATAAGATGCTATTTTACAAAACACATAATATTTAAGAGATATTGGTGGATTAACTAAATGGCTAAAATTAGGAAAGGAGGCTATTGATTTTAAAGTATCTAATTATGCTGTGACATTTCTTAGTAGTTAAAAATATTATAGGGGGAATGTGAAATGTTCAAATTTAGGGGAAAAGTACTTTTATTATTGTTTGTATTAAGTCTTTGCTTAAGTATTTGTAGTATTGGCAATTTTACAGCTGTTGCAACTGCTGCTACAGCAACTAGCTCAATAGTTTATGGAGATTGTAATAATGACGGAAATGTTGACGCTATTGATTTTGCATTATTTAAACAATATTTAATTAATCCGGGACAGGCTTTTAAAAATGAAATGGATCTAAATCTTGATAACGCAATAGATGCAGTTGACTTTGCCATTATGAAGAAATATTTGTTGGGAATAATAAATAAGTTGCCGGAAGGTGAAATTCCAGTAGTAACAAATGAATGGGTTGGTACTTGGGGAACTGCACCACAGTTGACTGAATCAAACAACATGCCTCCAAGTCCAGGACTATCAAATAATACATTAAGGCAGGTTGTTCGTGTGTCAATTGGTGGAAACCAATTAAGATTAAAGTTCTCAAATCAATATGGGAATTCACCTGTTGTGATGAATTCAGTGCATTTAGCTGTTTCTGCGGGTGGAAGCTCAATTCAAACTGGTACTGATAAAGTATTAACATTTAGCGGCAAGGAATCAGTAACAATAGCTGCAGGTAAAACGGTTACTTCTGATACATTGGATTATAATTTGACTAAACTTACAAACATGTCTATTACAATATATTTTGGTAGTGTACCATCTGCTTTGACAGGTCATCCGGGTTCAAGAACAACATCTTATATACAAGCAGGAAATGCTGTTACTAATTCAAGCATGCCGTCAGCGGTAAAAACTGACCACTGGTATATTATATCAGGGATAGATGTATTTACAGAGGATAAATATGACTCTGTTGCTATCTTAGGTGACTCAATCACAGATGGAAGAGGTTCAACAACAAATGAAAATAATAGGTGGACAGATGTTTTTGCAAACCGCTTATTAGCAAATTCATCAACATCACATGTCTCTGTATTAAATATGGGCATAGGCGGGAACACAATATTGTCAGGTGGTTTAGGTCCGACAGCACTTACAAGATTTGACCGCGATGTATTAGAACAAAGTGGTGTCAAATATGCAATAATATTTGAGGGTGTTAATGACATTGGATCAGGTGCATCATCATCAAACATAATAAATGCGTATAAAGAGTTTATTACTAAAGCACATGCAAAAAATATTCTTGTATATGGAGCAATAATAACACCTATTGGTAGTTCTCAATATGCAAGTGGTGAACAAAAAAGAGCTGAAGTGAATAATTGGATTAGAACAAGCGGTCAATTTGATGCAGTAATAGATTTTGATGCTGCAGTAAGAGATCCAAATAATCAAAAGATGCTCTTGAGTACTTATGATAGTGGTGATCATTTACATCTTAGTCCAGCAGGATATAAGAAAATGGCAGAAGTAATAGATCTCAGTTTATTCACGAAATAGAAATATTGTAATTTACAAAAACTGAAAAGCACAGTGATTGCTCTCTGCAAACTAGAAAGGGGTCACTGTGCTTTTAGATTCTTTTTGTAAAAAATATAAAAGTCCAAATTGCTGCTCTATAATTATCACACATGTTATAAGTCTAGGTTTCAATTCTCTATTTAATGTCGAACACGATAAAATTAAAATTGCGTTAAGTTATTTGTCTAAATCCAATTGGAAACTTTGGTTTTTCAGGTTCTGGCCTTTTTGCAGATAGAAGCAATATACTTATTTGGTTTACATGCTGAACTAATTGTACATGTGAGCCATCAGCAGTATGACCACTAAAAATTATCAGACTTGGATCTGAAAAGCCTATGCCTTCTATACTGAATTGTATTGTCTCGCCAAAACTAACAAGTCTGGCAATCACTTCGTTTTCATTATCTAGATTTGCATCAAATTCAAGTATTTCTTCATAGAGCTTTTTGCAAAATTCACTAGCAAAGTTTTGCTGAGCAAGAATTAGATTTAGATTTTTTTCAAAATCATATTTATCAATTTTATCAGATGTAGCTGTTGTATCAGTTGTATCAGCCATATTATCAGTATCGGCTGCATTAGCTGTATTAGCTGAATCGGTTATATTAGAAGTATCAGCGTTATTATAAGTATCAGTACTAGCTGTATCAGTTTGGTCAGATTTAACAACTGTGTTAGGTTTATCATTTGTGTCAGACTTATCAGTTGTGCAGGCTCTAGTACTTGTGCAAATTGTATGATATGGATTAAATGTATTATTGAATTCTCTTAATTGCTTGTTGCTTTTAATCATAGCTTTCATCAAAGGATTGATAAACTTCATTCCCATTTCCCCCATTCTCAAATTAAAAGATCCTTATCCTTTATGCAATATAATATGAATTAATTATGGGATTTGGGAATGTCTAAAATGATTATTCTGGTATAATGATTTATTATATACACCAAGGTTATATTTCCATAAAGGAATTCTACAAACCTTGGTCGAATTATATAACTCTAAATAGCTTTCGATAGATTTTGCTTTCAATTCAAAAAGAGATATTTTGTTTTAAAGAATTTCATAATATTTCTAAGGGGGTGTCTAGTCCATGTTATTCTTGATACCGTTTCACAAAAGATAAACATGGCGATGATTATGAAAAAAGTTATAAAAGTTACACTAATAATATTAATTGCTTTATGCTTTACTAGCACTTTTTCTTCAACAATATATGCTGCGCAACCTCAAATAACTGTAAAGATAAACGATAATAAACTCGTATTTCCGGATGCACAGCCATTCGTAGATGCAAAAGGAAGAACTCAAACACCAGCAAAATATATTGGTGAAGCATTAGGGGCTTCTGTCACTTGGAATTCAAGAGCTAAAAAGGCTGAATTTATATTTGGAGATACAGAGTTAGTTTTGTATATAGGAAAGAGCAGCTATGAAGTTAATGGACAAATAAAGATGATGGATACTAGCGCCATAATTAAAGACGGTAGAACATTTGTGCCTGCAAAGTATATAGCTGAGGCTTTAGGGGCAGATGTTAAGTGGGATGGAGCTACAAAAACTGTCTACTTAAACAGAACTTTGACAACTCAAGTTGAAGAAGGAAAAGATATTGAAGATGGTTCTGTTATAAACAATCAGGCTGAGTTTCTTGAGGCATTGAGACTTGCATCGGTTACACTTCAACCAACTTTATATTTAAGATGCAACAATTATGATAATTCAGATTATGACTTTAAAAATTTTGATAATACTGATGTAAGCCAGTTTGGAGCAAAAAATATTAGTCTAAATTGGTCGTTTTACAAGGGTGTAGCTGATTTAACAGTTGATATTAATTATACCCAGAGACACAGAATTCAACAATCTTTGGCTAATAATATTGCATTAGATAGGTTATCTGTTGAAGATATAGAGATTGTTGATAAAATTGAGAAAATTATATCTGAAATTATAAGAGATGGTATGACTGATTATGAGAAAGAGTTAGCTATACATGATTATTTGGTAAGAAATTATAAATATGATATCGATAATTACGAGAATGGAACACTTCCAGATGAATCATTTACACCATATGGCCTATTAATTAAGGGTACAGGAGTATGTCAGGCTTACGCAGACACAATGAAGTTATTACTAAACAAAGCAGGAATAGAGTGTGAGGTTGTTGTTGGAACTTCTAGAGATGAAAACCATGCATGGAATATTGTAAAGCTCGAGGATGAATACTATATGATTGATGCAACATGGAATGATCCTACGCCTGATGAAGAGGGGTATGCATATTATGATTATTTTAATTTGACTTCAGAACGAATGGCAGAGGATCACAGCTGGGATACAAGTAAATGGCCTGTTGCAAATGGCACAAAGTATAACTATTTTATATATAACAATTTAGTAGTTAATAACTATATGGAGTTCCAAAACTTAATCAAAAAGAGTATGAGTGAAGGTAAGAAAGATATTGTTATGTATATAAACGGATATAATAAGGGCGCATTTGATTTGAATTTTATATTTAATTTCTATAGCCATAATTCAATTAGTTATAATGTTGAAGATAAAGAAAATACAGTGTTCAGACTAATTTTAAAATAGTGCATAATAAATTAGGACGGCACTTAAAACAATACTTCATGAGCGATGGAATAATCTCTTTAAAATAAGGTCCTAAGTGATAAATTTCACCATTGAATTGTGTCAAAATGCTTATGTAGGAGGGAAATATGGAATTTGAAATTAAAAGACTTAAAATTAGATATTTTACTGAACAGGATTTTTTGTTATTTTATTCAATATTCTCAAATGAGCAGGTCATGAGGTATGCATGGATAGACAAAATTGATAATAAAGAGGATATGCTTAAGCTTTTTAATGAATTGCTTAATCATGATGGCAAGCTTAATAATAATAGTTCTTACGTATTTGCTGTTTTTTTACGTGAGGATGAGAGGTTTATCGGATTTGCAGATATGGTTATTCAAAGCCAAAATTCTGATGGTGGATGTGGTGAAATAGGTTACTTTTTGCTTCCTGAATATTGGGGCAATGGTTATGCAACCGAACTTGCAAGTGCCTTAATTAATTTGGGCTTCACAAAGTATGGTTTACATAAGATAAGTGCAACGTGTAACTCAAATAATTTAAAATCAGAAAATATCATGAAAAAAGTTGGAATGACCAAGGAAGGTGAACTAAAGAGAGTTAGATACAAGAATGGCTCGTGGGATGATGAGAAACATTATGGTATACTTATTAATGAGTGGAAAGCGATGGAATCTTAATAAAAAATTTTCTCTGTTATTATTTTGCTATAAATGGGTAATTTAATAATACAAAAAATTTTATGCCAAATATAGGCTTGGAGGATAATATGCTTAATAATATTAGTGATGATTTAAAAAAAATTATGCTAGCTGGAATTGGTGCTGTTGCATCAACGGCAGAAAAATCAAAACAGGTATTAGACGATTTGGTGAAAAAAGGTGAGCTTACTGTTGAGCAGGGGAAGGTTTTAAATGAAGAGCTTAAAAGAAATGTTATATCAAAGATAAAAAGTGAACCAGATAATTTAAATAATATAAACATAAATAATGCAAATAAATCCAATACGGTTTCATCAAATACAGATGCATCAAATACAAATGTATCATCCATTGCTCAGCAGCTTGAGAATATGAGTAAGGAAGAATTAGCTGCTATTAAGGCAAAACTTTCTGAATTAGAGAGGACAGACGCTGATGGAGAGACAGGAGAATAGTGCGGATAGTAATAAAAAAAGGCTTGGTCAAATAGTATCTGTACTAGTGAAAAATGATTTAGTTAAGGGCATTACACCTGAAAAACTTAGAAAAATTATTGAAGAGTTGGGACCCACTTTTGTTAAGCTTGGACAAATTATGTCAATGCGTCACGAAATACTTCCAACTGAGTATTGCAAAGAGCTTGAAAAACTCCGTGCTGATGTAAGACCAATGAATTCCTCAGAAGTAAAAAAAGTTATTGAAGATGAATATGGGACAGAGCTTGAAGAGGTGTTTCAGAGTTTTGATAATGCCCCTTTAGGCTCTGCTTCTATTGCTCAAGCACATTTTGCAATCCTTAAAAATGGAAAAAAGGTTGTTGTTAAAGTACAACGACCAGGCATTAAAGATATAATGGCCCGAGACATATCTTTACTTAGAAAAGCCTCAAAGATTTTGAAAATTGCTGTTAACACCGGAAATGTGGTGGATTTTGGGATGATTCTTGATGAAATGTGGGCAGTGACAACTCAAGAAATGGATTTCCTTATTGAAGCACACCATGCAGAAGAGTTCTATGATTATAACCGCGACATAGTATATTCCACTTGCCCCCAAATTGAGCATAAGTATACTACAGCAAAAGTTCTTGTAATGGAATATATTGAAGGTATTCAGATAGACGACACAGAAACACTTATTTCAAGAGGATATGATCTAAATGAAATTGGCATAAAGTTGGCTGAAAATTACATAAAACAAATTATCGATGATGCATTTTTTCATGCAGATCCCCATCCGGGTAATATTAGAATAAGAGAAGGAGAGATTGTCTGGATTGATTTGGGGATGATGGGGCGATTGTCGAATAGAGATAAGCTGCTTTTTAAAAGTGCTATCAGTGCTATTGCACAAAATAATGTAGATGAAATAAAGAATATATTAGTAACTCTTGGTAATCATAAGGGCAGAATTAATCACGTAAGGCTTTACTCTGACATTGGAGATATGCTATCAAAATACGGAAATATGGGTATTGGAGATATGGATTTAGGTAGCATATTAGAAGAGTTTCTTTTGCTTGCAAATAATCATGGTATATCAATGCCAAAGGGAATGAGTATACTGAGTCGTGGAATAATAACGATAGAAGGAGTATTAGCGAAGCTATCACCTGACATAAATATAGTTCAAGTAATGACAAATCATATGTCTTCAGATATTTTGAGTAATATTGACTTGTCAAAAGAGTTATTGAATGCTGGAAAAACGCTATATGGCTCTGCCCGAAAGACATTGGACATTCCGGCGCAGCTTTCGGATATCCTGAAGATGACTATAAAAGGACAAACAAAAGTAAATTTGGAGCTCACAGGCTCAGAAGAGCCTCTTACGGCTATAGAAAAGATGGTAAACAGATTGGTTATATGCATTATTAATGCTGGGTTGCTTATTGGTTCGAGTCTGATTTGTACTACAGATATGAAATTAAAGTTTCTAGGAATACCGCTAATTGGAGTTCTAGGATATGCAATGGCAGTAGTTCTTGGTGGTTGGTTGATTCTGGATATAAGAAAAAAGAAGTTTTAAAATTGGACTGATTATCCTAAAAACGTAAGACTGTAATATTACAAACCGCTGTCAATAAATATTTACTTATGCTATAATTCATAAGTAATATTAAAGCAATGAAATCACATAAATGGATGTTCATTGAATACATGGAGGTTATATGCCAAAGAAAGTTACTATGGATACTATAGCAAAGAAACTCGGGGTATCAAAAAATACAGTTTCTTTAGCATTGAGAGGAATACCTGGAATTAGTGAAACTACAAGAAAGGCGATTGAGGATACTGCCATTAGTATGGGATATCAGTATAAGTCAAATGCTGCAAAGGCCTTAAATATGAGAAATCTTTGCCTTGTTATAGAAAAAAGTATTCGCGATTCTATTGGGTTCTTCAGCTATATTCAGGTAGGCATAGAAGATGAAGCTAAGAAAAATAATATAAATACAATAATACATTATTACGACGAGAATGAAGAAATATTTGAAATTCCTAATTGCATTAACGATGGAATGATTTCAGGTATAATAACACTTGGAAGGAATTCTCATAACACCATAAATTCACTCATTTCATGTAGATTACCTATTATTATGGTAGACAATTATTTTGACAATCTGCCAATGGATTGTATATTAACAGATAACCAATGCGGAGGGTATCTTGCAACAGAATACTTATTAAAATGCGGGCATATAAAAATAGGATACATAGGAAACATTTCTGTATCTGTAAGCTTTTACGATAGGTACCAAGGATATTTGAAGGCATTAAAAGAGTATAAGATTGAAATTAATAAGGGCTATTCTATAATTGATAGAGATCTGGATAATTTATCTTGTGAGGAAATAGAAAAAATAATCAAAGACATTGAAGCTGGGGAAGGACTACCTACAGCTTTTGTATGCTGCAATGATGCTCAAGCCATTACCATTTTAAAAGTGATGAAAAATATGAATACTCTAATACCAAATGAGGTTTCAATAATAGGGTTTGATGATATTGATACTGCAAAAAGTGTATCACCTGAGTTAACCACTATGAAGGTAGAAAAGGAATTGATGGGTAGGATAGCTGTACGTAAGTTGCTTGAAAGGATAAATGGCGGAAATGTAACATCGGAGAAAGTACTTTTATCAGTGAGCTTAGTAGAGAGACAATCAGTTAAAACATTATGGTAATTCTAACAAGCTAATCCAATAGAGCAAGTTGAAGATAAAATTCTATATGAAATAGCTGAAAAGCCTATCTAAACGTATCTTAACATTTCAAAAAATATAAATGTACTACACAGTAATGGCAGGGTAGTTGTAATCCTGTGGCGCAAAATAAGTCGAATTTCGAGGTTTGACAGTGGAGCGCTTAATGTTATATACTGGGTTTAAGGTAAATTTGGGGAAATTATAAGAAAATTTAAGAAAAAATGGGGAAAAATTTGAGACGATAATATATTGTGTACATAAACATAATAAGTAGCCATAATATGCTCAGCGAGAGAGTATATTATATAATACTTAACACTTATGCAAAAATATAATTATCTTAGTTCCTCTAGACTTTCCCAGAATAAGGTTTATATGTTCTAAAGGTATAAATGCTTACTATAATAAAAATAGAACAAAATTTTGTTTTGCAGTTAAGTCTGCATTGAAATCCAAGTAAGAGTAAGTTGCATTTATCTATTTATTATAAAAGGGGAGTTATTATGAAAAGAGAAGACATTGAACTAAGAATTTCTGAGCTTTTGAAAAGACGTAGTCAATTTAATGGTGACAATATCAAACTTGATTGTGACTTGAGAGATAACTATGGTATTGATTCTATTGCATTAGTTGAACTGTTGATTGAAATTGAGAGTGAATTTGATATTTGTTTTGATAGTAACTTGCTTACATATGAATATTTTTCTACTGGGAATGCAATTTGTGACTATGTAAGTAAAAAATTATAATGAGATTAGTTAGAAATTTAATACCTTTTAGGAGTGTTGTAAAAGATGGGAATGAAACAGATAAAAGGAGTACCTAGATTTTTTGAACCTTATGTAAGTGATTGTTTCCATAACGCTTTAACGGCTCAAATGCTATATTTGGGATTAAATCCAAATATAATTATGGCAGATTACTTGTCATTTTTATATGATAAAGAGACAGGGTATATGGGAGTAAATTATATGTATAAGTACAACACCTCAGTTGAATTTTCAGAAAAAGAATTAAACACTTCATTTGAACAGGCATATTTTCCAATCCCTGAGGTTTATAGCAAAGATAATAGTATACACAAATCTCATTTATCAAAAGATCAACTTATAGTCAAAATGTATATTGAAAATGACTCGGATCACGCTTATAGCAGGGTAAAGGAATTAATTGATCAAGGAATTCCTGTTGTGGTTGCTGTAGACTTATTTTACATCCAATATCATAGAGCTTATCAAAAAGAGCATGGTCTTCATTATGTTGTTATAACGGGGTATAACGAAGAGGAAGGTTGGTATGAGCTATTTGACAAATACAAATTGTCAAGTAGTGATTTTGATGGCAGATTACCAATAGATGAAATTAAACTGGCTAGAGCTTCTCAGAATCCATTAAACAATGCAATGATGGGTGAATATAAACGTCCTATCCAGAATGTTTGGTGTGAGCTGGAAAATTATAAAGACTTCAAAATCCAAAATGATAAGATTATAGCTACTATAAAGGAAAGCAACAGCAGAATGAATAGTGAAAAACAAGTTCTGGGATACCAATGCGGATTTGAAGCAATTAATACCTTGATTAGTGATTTGGGAAATAAAAAGGCTGAAGAACTCTGTGAGAAAAGCCAGTATATGTTTAAAACATATTATAATGAGACATTCAAAACAATCGCTAGAAGTAGGAAACGATATAGAATTTTTATAAATGAGCTTAATGAGCTAGTATCTCAGAATGTTATAGCAGAGATATCAGAGTTACTGGAAGAATCATCAAAACACTGGGATATTTGTGCAAACCTCTCGTTAAAGTTAGGAATTACGAAAAAACTAACACTTATAGATGACATTATTAATCAGCTTAAAAAAGTAGTTGAAAAAGAACAAAAAATTATATTTAGTTTAGGCAAGTTGCTTTGATTAAAAACAAATTTCATAAATTGTTATGAGAGGAATGATGCAATTTTGGATTATTCACCATGGGGATTATTTAAGGAGAGTTATAACAAGTTTCCAAATAATATAATGCTGGTTCATGAAAATTCTCAATTCACTTATAAGCAAGTAATGGGGGAGATTTTAAAAACAGCAGATTTTATTGATAGCATGGACTTTAAAATAGGTGGGATATTTCTCCCTAATTGTTCACAATTTATTACATATCTACTTTCACTAAACAGACAAAAAAAGCTGGTAGTACCTCTGTCTTATCAACTTAAAGGGGAATCTCTATGTGAAAGAATCAATTACGCTGATATTGAATTTTTGGTTACTGATAATAATGGGTATAATGAAATCTGTAAAATTAAGGATAGATTAGAGATTAGGTACATTGTAGTTTTGCAGGATTCAGCAGAACCTATGGTCTATACATATGAAACTGAAAAAAGAATAACTGAAATTATAAAAGAGAGCACATTTGGTATCTGTTTTACTGGTGGATCAACCTCAGAACCTAAAGGAGTAGTGCTCTCTAATTTTGCTGTCTCAGGTAATGCTTTAGCGGTTGCGGAAATTTTGCAGTTTACAAATGAAGACAGATTTCTAATGGCTAGGCCTTTAACTCAGGCAGGCCCTATAGCTAGTGACTTACTTATGGCGATAAGTTGCGGTGCGTGTGTAATTCTTTTAAACGATTTATATCATCCCGCAATCTTTTTAAAAACAATACAAGAGTTACGTCCTACAACAACATATTTAGTAAGGACAATGCTTGTACAAATACTTGAATATCCATTTATTGATAGGTTTGACACCAGTTCAATAAAAAGAATTATTCTTGGAGCAATGATTACACCAGAAAGTGTTTTTCTAAAGACTAAGGAAAAATTCAAAAATGTTTCTTTATATAATGCTTATGGTTTATCAGAGGCGGCTGTCAGAGTTTCATTTGCTTGTAATGAGGATGTATTAAAATATCCTGGTACTGTTGGAAGACCGATTAAAGGCTGTGGTATGGCAATTTATCGTGATGATGGGACTATTTGTGATGCGGGCGAAATAGGTGAAATATTTGTTCATACTGAGTACATAATGGACGGATATTACAAATATGAGGATAAAACCTTACAAGCTATAACAGATAGGGGATTACGAACTAAGGATAAGGGATATAAAAATGAACAGGGCATGTATTTTATTGTTGGCAGAACGGATGACTTAATTATACAGGGGGGAAATAACGTATATCCAATTGAGATTGAGCAGATATTACTTATGAATCCACTAATAAAAGAGGCTGTTGTTCTAGGAGTGGATGACGAAAAATTAGGTCAGAAGATTGTTGCAATGGTTCGTGTAGTTGAAGGAGAAAATGTATTAGTCCAGGATCTATATAAATGGTGTCGTGGAAATCTTGAGGACAGGAAAATACCTAGAGAAATTGCTATTGTAGATAAGATACCTAGAAATGAAATGGGCAAGCTTAATAAAAACGTGCTAAAGAGCTATTATGAAAATGAAATTAAAAATAGGGGGAATTAAAATATGAAAAGAGAAGAACTAACATTAGAAAGACAGCTGGTATTAATGACAGCAATTGAAGTAGAGGAATCGCAAGGTGCGAGATTGGAAGAAATTCTTGACAGCCATCTTAATTGGGCAGATATTTTATTTCAGTTGGTAACTCACAGAACACAGGGCATGTTCTACTACAACTTGAAAAAATTTAAACTTGTTGATAAGCTCGAAAAAGAGGTATCTCGTCTTTTAGAGGCAAATTGGCAGGTTTATGGGGAAAGAAATGCATATTATCAAAAAGAACTTACTGATGTTCTAAAGGCGTTTAATGAATATAATGTTGTTGTACCTGTTCTAAAAGGTAATTTATTAGCCAGCATAGTTTATCCTGAGTTGGAAACAAGAATATTTAATGACTTAGATATGATTATGAAATTAGGTGATGTTGTTGCTGTAACTGAGGCCTTGGAAAGTATAGGATTCGTTCAAGGACATTTTGATGAAGATAAACAAGAAATAATTCCGGCATCCAGAAAAGAAAAAATGCTGCAACAGATGGTTTCTCATGAACTACAGGAATTCCAGAAGCTAAGTGACAATAAGTTTGCAAAGCTTGTACAAGTTGATATTAATCATGATATTCTTTGGAAAGGAAATTGTCCATATAAGGTTCCAACTGAAGACTTGATTGCAAGAGCACTTCCCATTGGAATCAATGGTGTACAAGGATATATGCTTGATTACATAGACAATATCATTCAGCTCAGCTGTCATTTGTATAAAGAAGCAACTCTGATGATGTGGGTTACTGATTTAAGAGATTTGAAGATTTACAAATTCTCTGATCTATATATGTACATTAAGAAGTTCTTTGACAAAATTGATTGGGATATGTTGATTCAAAGAGTTAAAGGATACAATCTTGATAAGGTTATATACTACAATCTACACTATATAGAGATGATGTTTGGTGAGCTTATTCCTGAAAATGTACTAAATGCATTAAGACCTGAAGACCTTACTTATCTAGACGAGTACGGAATAGAAAATAAGGAAGCTTCAATATGGGAATATGATTTCTTCACAAGACTTTTTGAGACAGACAGAGTTTTGACTTTGGCTGAAAACCAAGTATCAGGAATGAATAAATACTTAGAAGCAAAAGAAAAATCAGATGGGGTTTTCAAACATAGAACTTTAAATAAATAGCATTAAAAAACACCGTAAAGTATTATTAGTTCAAAAAAAATTAGTTGCAAGGAGGTAATTACTTATGACGGTTGATGGAGAAAATATAATTAAAATATTGATTACAGCTTTGAAGAGAGATGAAAGTGAATTTGCGGATATAACAGATAATACGGATTTAAGAGAGCATGGGCTTGATTCTATTACTAGCATAGAAACAATTGTTATGCTAGAAGAGGGATTTGATATTAGTGTTGATGACGACGATTTATTTATCGAAAATTTCAACACGTTAGGAAAAATAATACAATTGGTTAATAAGTATATGAATAATTAGTATATGAATAATTAGTATATGAATACATATAATTAAGCTATGAAAGAATCGTAATAGAATTTAATAAAAAACGATTAAATAAAAAATACTACTAAATTTTTGGTGGTATTTTTTATGCTAAATAGCACTTTTACTTCAACTTGTTATATAATATTTTTGTTGAATAATAATTTTCTAATATAAAAATAAAGAGGAAGGAAGCTATCCTTGCCAGTGAATTAATAGGCTTTAAAATAAGAGCATGGATAAATTGATTTTATGCAAATACTTGTTGATGCAGATGCGTGTCCCGTTAAAGAAATAATAGTTAGAATTGCAAAGAAATATAGTATTCCGGTTACAATGATAATTGACACAAGTCATGAGCTTTATGATGGCTATAGTACAATAATAACGGTAGACAAGGCAAGAGATAGTGTTGATATAAAGCTTATAAATTTATTAAAAAGAGATGATATAGTAGTTACTCAGGACTATGGTGTTGCTGCAATGGGATTGGGAAAAGGTGCAAAGGTGCTGAATCAAAATGGACTGATCTATTCTGATAACAATATTGACAGGCTTTTGTTCGAAAGGCATATTGGTCAAAAGGTACGTAGAGCAGGAGGACGGACAGGAAACGTCAAGAAACGCTCTAATGAAGATGATGATAACTTTGAAAAAGCATTATTGAAGCTGGTTGAAACAAATGAAACTTTAATTTAGCGTCAATCAGGAGCTAAGAATTCTGTTTATACTATAATAAAATTGTTGCATAAATCTGAGAGTGAACTTTTATATCCTATTAGTTGATTTTGATTTGGTACAAAACGGAGGAATATATAGATGGATGCAGTTAGAATAGGTAAATATAGACACTTTAAAGGAAATGAATATAGAGTTCTCTATATAGCTAAACATAGTGAGACTTTGGAGGAAATGGTTGTATATCAAGCACTTTACGGAGATATGGGGATTTGGGTAAGACCTGTATCAATGTGGAATGAAATAATTGAAAGAGACGGACTGAGAATTAAAAGGTTCGAATATATAGATGAATAGCTCGAAAATAAAGTTTGTACGAACATGGTGCGTTTTCGAGCATAAGGGACTGTTGCAAAACAACAATTTCTGTATACCGATGACTTATTGCTTGAATAGTACGCGAGTGCAATATATATCAATTTCGTGAGCTAGCCATAGATATATACTGCACGGGAGTACTATTTAAGAAGTTTACCGTTGATATATCATATTTTTTGTTTTGCAATAGCCCCTACCAGTGTGGATGGGTAACCTCTGATGATTTTTAGTAGAGGTTCTTCACTGAGTATCATCAAATTTTTGTACACAACGTTAGTGTGGAGGTTATTAGTATGGACAATCATGCAAAAGCAATTCTTGAAAAACGTATAAGCAAGGTTACTGAAAATTTAAGAAAAAATAATATGCAGGTTCATTATGTAGAAAGTAAAGCGGATGTAGTAGATAAAGTGGCTGAGCTACTTAAGGATGGAGATACTGTTGGAATTGGTGGCTCACAAAGTATTTTTGAAAGTGGTGTGATAGATTTTCTTCGAAATGGGAAATATAATTTCTTAGACAGATACAAAGAGGGATTGTCTAGAGAAAATATTGAAAAAATTTTTATTGAATCATTTTCAGCAGATGCTTATATTTGCAGTTCAAATGCAATAACTGAGAATGGTGAGCTGTATAATGTTGATGGGAATTCTAATAGGGTTGCTGCTATATGCTATGGACCTAAGTCTGTAATTATAATAGTTGGACATAATAAGATAGTCAAAAATCTGGATGAGGCAGTAAAACGTGTCAAATCAATTGCCGCACCTGCTAATTGTGACAGGCTGAGTTGCACAACTTATTGTGAAGAGAAAGGTGAATGTATGTCATTTTTATCAGATGCATCTGATATGGCTAATGGTTGCAATAGTACTAATAGAATATGCTGCAATTACGTTGTTTCAGCGTATCAGAGAAAAAAAGACAGAATCAAAGTAATTATTGTAGGAGAAGAATTGGGTTACTAAAGTCAATTACGGTACAATTCCCTAGCTCAATAAAATATCGGGTTTAGACGTTAGTAATTAACTTGCGGAGGAAGAAAATGATTGTATCATCTTTAAAAATTAGGCTTTATGCACCTAGCTGTCATTCTCTAAAGGATAAAAGAATGATAGTCAAAAGCTTAATTCAAAGAACTCGCAATAAGTTTAATGTATCAATTGCCGAAATAGAGGAACAAGATTATTATCAAACTATAGTAGTTGGCACTGCATGTGTATCCTCAAGCAGGGTTCAGGCAAATACTGTACTAGATGAGGTTATGCGTTTTATTGAAGAAAATACTGATGCTGAGATAACAGATTTTTTATTTGAAGATAGGTAGTCAGAGCAAAACCCTTGTGAAAAATATCATTCACAAGGGTTTTGCTGTTTATAAGGGAAAAGGTATTGTTAATAGTTTGTTGCTGTTTATAAGGGAAAAGGTCTTAAAAATTGGGTTATTGCTTTTTATAGTAAAACTAATATTTATCTCTCTTCAGCAAATGTGAGTTTGAGAGTAAGTGTTTTGTCACCTCTAATAACTACAGCATCAACAGTTTCGCCTGCTTTATGAAGCTTCTTTATAGTCTCTATATCAGACATCGTTTTAACTTCTTTTCCAGCAAGTTTAGTAAGTACATCACCTTTCTTGATTCCAGCAGCTTGGGCAGCACCACCAACTTGAACTTCAACAACATATACACCTACAGGAATTCCGTACATCTCGGAAATATCTTCAGAGACATCTTGTCCTGATATTCCAACTAGCGGTTTTCCTTTTACATAACCATAAGTCTTTAACTGCTCGATTATTGGTTTGGCAGTATTGATTGGAATTGCAAAGCCCAATCCTTCTACTCCTGATACAGAGATTTTAGCAGAATTTATACCTATAACCTGTCCTTGTGAATTTAACAACGCACCACCGCTATTACCAGGATTGATGGCTGCATCAGTTTGAATTAGGTTCAAAGAAATTTTTCCAGTATCTAACTGCCTGTTTAATGCACTTATAACACCAGATGTAACAGAACCAGCAAACTCCATTCCAAGAGGATTACCTATTGCAACAGCTAAATCTCCAACCTCTACATTTGATGAATCACCAAGTTCTGCAACTGGTAGATTAGCTAAATCTATCTTTATTAGTGCTAAGTCGTTATCGCTGTCTCCACCGATAAACTTAGCGGTTGCTTCACGTTTATCAGGTAAATATACTTTAAGTGTAGAATTCTTTATATTACTGTTTGGATCAGCATACTCAACAACATGATAGTTCGTCATAATATATCCATCTGGGCTTATGATAATTCCTGAACCCTCAGAATCAGATGTAGAAGGAGATGACGAGCCAAAGAAGAACGAACGAGTATTAGTCTGTATTGTCATTTTTATACCAACTATTGACGGACCTACCTTCTTAGCTATTTCAGTTACAGTCAAATTGTCTGATTTGCCTGAAGTTACTAAGTTTGTACCAGAAACAGATTTACCATTGGATGCAACTGTAGTTATATTTGAGTCTCCACTTGATGTTATACCATTTTGTATATCATTTAATTTGTTAGAAAAACTAGTATACAATGCGCCTCCAACAACAAAACTTGTAACCACAGAAGTAACAAGAACAAGTGACATATATGTTAGAAGCTTATGCCTTCTTTTGTTTTCTGGTTTAACAATAACCTCTTTATAATATGCTTGGCTTTGATATTGTTGGTCTGTGCAACTCTCAGAATTGTCATTGTGTATTTGGCTGTTCCAATAAGTATTACTTTGGTCTTGTGTGCCATAGCTGCTGGTTTCTTGAGAATCAGCATAGTGAGCATTAGTATTTTGAGAGTCGGTACTGCAATCATTATTATACGGATCAGCATTCCTAATATCAGTAGTCTGTGGATGAACAACCCAATCTGTATTTTCCTGTGTTTGTGTATTAAAATCAGTATTAACTTCTGATTGGGAATTCAAATAGGTTTCTTGATCTTGGGAGTTTAAATCATTGCTATACTGTAGCTGAGGGTTTAAATCACTATTGTTTTCTGGTTGGCTATTCCAATCATTTTCATTATTATACATAATTTTATCCTCCAATCTATAAAATGAATTCACTTTAGCTTATAGTAAAATAATAAACATAAATTATGTACAATTTAAGAAGAAAATTTTAATAAATTGTTATAAAATTAAAAACAAATTGTTAACAGATGGGATTGTTAGGATAGCTGAATAATCTAATTTGTAGATAAAAAGAGTGCAGTATAGCAGAACCACACTCCGAATTTTATATAAAGGTAAGGACTTTTCTTAATAAACCAATAAGAATAAATACTTAGATTGAAAGATTTCAAATACAGACTATAGACATCACTCATTTTTGAGGAAAATATTTTTCGTTTACAAACATAAAATCATAAGGTATGTTTTCACAAGAAATTTCCAATAAGGACTTGCTAGCACTTTTATCAATGTCAACAAGTACATATTCATCAAGAAGAGCAACAACTTTACCGTAGCCAATAAACTTATCGTCTTTAGTTATTGCTATAAAATCATCTTGCTTAATAAAATCTCTTTTTTCACATTGTATTATCATAATATCCACCTTGCAATCATTTACTCACTCTCAGCTTTATATGAATATTGTGAGGACAAATATGACATAGATGTATAAGCATACCTGTTAGAAAGTGGCTCATTTATTTATATGCTATTATTGATAAATTTATACATTGAATATAACTTGTTTTTACTAGTTAAGTTTGTAAAAGCCTATAAAATAAACGCCTTTTGCACTACCCATATAAATATCGCATTTTGAGATTCTGGCAGCTCATATGTTAAGGAAATAAATTAAGGCAATATGTCAAAAAAGGTAAGTTATACATATAACATAACGAAAAAAGTGGGATTTTGCCATTAAGGATATAAGCGAAAAATTCGATATATTTATATATATATCTTTTAGTCATATAAATATATAGCATTTTAATATAACTGATTATTAATAATAAAATGCGTTATATTAGGCCTTGTTATTAAAAGTAAAAAACTATGTATTACAATATGACAATACTAAAATCTAGGAGGATTATATGCAGGATACATATAACATTAAAAGAGTTCACAAGGTAAGTATTATTACGACATGTGCGATAATATTTAGTATGGTTATTGATGCAACTATTACAGGTGGAATTAATTCTGGTATAGGACTTGCTGCAAGAGCCTCATCATGTGTCATTCTTGGTCTAATAAATTACTTTTTGCCAATAAATGACTATGTTAAAGGTTTTATTTTTGGAGCTGTTCCAGGTATAAGCATGTCTCTACTTTTATATATATATGGTTTTCAACAGAGTAGACACTATATAATTATGTGTACGGTAGGGTTGATGGCTTTATACTTTAAAAAAGAGATTACTATAGCACATGGAGTTATTTTGAATATATCATTATTTTTAGTTTTTTTAGGGAATCCTGATAGCCTAGCAGGTCCTGGCACTAGTTTGGAGGGCTTTTTATTCATATTAATAATCCTTGATGCTACAATTGTTCTTTTATATTTTTTAAGTAAGTGGGGAAGGGCTCTGGTTAATGACAGCTCTCAGAAAGAAATACAATCAGCAGAACTAGTTAATCAGTTGCAGGATACTTTTACAAAGATAGAAGACAGCACTGGTACTATAGGTGCTAGTTTAAAAGAGCTGGATAGCAATGTCAGTTGGATAACTGAAGCAAGTAATAATATAACTACATCAGTTCAGGAAATGGCTAAATCAATACAAGAAGAAGCTATTAGCGTTAATGGAGTAAATGAAACAATGACAGATTCATTAGAAATGGTATATGAAACTAGGGACATTTCTAAAGGTATATCAAATAAAGCTGATATAGTTAATGAAAAGGTTAGTCAGGGCTGGGATAAAATGCAGCAGATGAATAATCAGATAAATATTATAAGTGATTCTATTACTACGGCTAACACTACTGTATTTGAGCTTCAATCGAGTATGAAGACGGTAAATAGCTTATTAGAAGGAATATCAGGTATTGCAGAGCAAACAAATCTTTTAGCACTTAATGCGGCTATAGAATCAGCACGTGCTGGTGAACATGGAAAAGGATTTGCTGTTGTTGCTGATGAGGTAAGAAAGCTTGCAGACCAAAGTACAAAAATTGTAAACGATATAACTCAAGTAACTACAGCATTATCGGATAAGTCTCAAGAAGCATTTGAAAAGGTTAATCAAGGCAGTCGTGCAGTAACAGAGGGCAAAGAACTTATAAATAATATATCCTTGTATTTTAATGATATTAAAAACACTTTTGCTGATACGAATATTGATATATCAAAATCACTTAACAAAATGGAAGCAGTTGTAGAAAAGTTTATAGGTGTTCAGCATGAGATGGAGAATATGGCAAGTATATCACAACAAAATGCCGCATCTACCGAAGAGGTATTAGCAACAATTGAAAACGAAAATGTTCAAATAATCCAAATCGGTAATACATTATATGAAATACGAGAATTAAGTGAAGGACTTAAGAAAATGGTAAGTTCTAAGGTAACTGAAGTATAATTCAAATTATAAGCAAAATTCACCTAAAAGGCGAAGGCTCTGAGCCGTAATTCTCTCTAGTAAAATGAACTTAAAAGTTATAATAAATGCCAAAAGTCGTTTCAGATAGCAGAAATGGCTTTTGGCATATGTTTGTTTAACAAATAGCATAAGTTCTATATGTGTTTCATGACTTAAAGTGCTAATGGCATTATATAACTAATCGCCAGCCTGCGTTATTTATGCTTTACTCAATTCGAAAAGCTTTGTATGTTCCTGGTCTCAGAAGTATTTTAAAATAAGTATTCCCGTTACTAGTTGTTCCATCTATTTTAGAATCCTCAAAGTAGCTGGAAGGCTCAATTTGAGTTAAATATTCAGCTTCTTTGTGAATAACGACTGTAACTTCTAAAGTTGTTTCTCTGAAAGATTCTACGATAAATGTATTATTGTCATACACAAAAAGACCAATTTTAGAAGGAGCTTCTAGATGAACTGGCAAATCAATTGATGCAATTTCTCTAATTACATCTAAAATGCCAGCAGGATAGCTATACAAATCCCCAAAATTATCAGGTATAGTTAGAACGTATAATTTTCCCTTACTATACTTATTTTCTAGTAACACTGCATGATTATTGAAACTACTGATTCCAACTGCTCTTTGCCAGCTGTCGTTTGTCTTAAAATCAATATGTGGCAGTAAAATCTCTTTTTCTGAATGATAATAATCCTTAAAAGCGCAGATATCCATTTTGGTAGCAAACTCTTTTACTGCTGATTTTTTGTCAGTATGAGTTATTACAGCGATATCAGAGAGTTGCTCATTAATAGCTCTAAGTAAACCTGTTGTAATCATAACAGATTTTCCAGCACACAAACTGGCTTTAATCTTTTCAACAATATCTATATCCTTTTTGGCGCTCTCAGTTAGGAGAATAAACTTACTATCAGTAGGATATTCTGAGAACGGCTCAAGAGGTAGCCCAAGCATACCCAAATACCCATGAATATAATCCTCACCATCGGAGTTAAATGGTTTATAGCATGAGATTCCGATAGGATCACCAATATTGCCTACAAGACTGTCTAATTGCTCAAATACAAAACCAGCTAACGGAACACAAATCTTGTAATCATATGCTAATAAGCCAGCACTGTACAGAGTTATTTCCTTGGCCTTAGAGAATATGGTCATATATAGTTGCTCAACATAAGTATCCAATGAGCAATTAAAGGAGTCAAACCAACCACCTAGATTTTTACCAGGATTAATATTTTCAAAATATCTCATTATAAAGTAACCAATATACCTTTGTAGAACTTGCTGAGTGTACTGTGAATCGCGAGTTTCAGTTCCTGTATAAAATGAGTCAAATAGGTTTACTTGGTCTTTTGGAGTGTAACCGTTAAACTGATGATGATCATACCAATTTGGATATTTTATTATCATAGTTATATTAGGGTTCACTGATTTTGCAGTGCTCATAATTTCAGCAGATACTTCAGACATTAGCTGAGTTCTGAAATCTGCCCAACCTTTATTTCCTTTAGCTTCGATACATAAATCACATTTGCAATTAGTAAAGTAAAAATCATCTAAAATTATTTCATCAAATATACTTGCAGTAAAGGATACAACCTCTTTTAATTGCTTCCTTTGCTCTGGCTTACTATAGCAAAAGGAACTAAAATCCCAATGTATTTCATTTGGCGGTGTCGTAGTTATAGCTCCTGATACTTTAATGCCTTTGCTATTAAAAAACTCTTTGCAGAAAATCATGTTTTCTTCTGAAAGAAAAACACCGCTACGATAGGTTTCTAAATATACTTTTCCAATATCAATATGCTTAGAAAAGTATTCAAAGGAGGATTCAAAAGTATTATCTTCCTTGAGGTGTAATAAATCAAATGCATTGAAAAAAATCGCTGTACTAAAATTTTTATAAGACATATTTTACCTCGCTGATTTCAAAATTATTTTCTCTAACCTATAATCTGTTAATAATTGTCGTTAAATTTAGATGCTAAAGTAAGTATAATCAATTCTGTGCATTAGCTTTTGTATCAAAAAGTGTTGGTATACTGACGAATACAGTTACTAAAGTCAATTACGGTTCATAGCCATCGCTCGAGTAAGCTATCGGTTTTAGCTAGTAATTGGCTCTAGCAATATACTAACATACAACATTTTATATATAAAGAACTATTTAACCATACATTTCATATTATTATAACGAGGCAAGGAAATGCCATCCATTTCTATAAGTGGAGGATACAGCTTTGGTTTTCAGGCGGTGAAAATATCCTCTGCCTCGATGAAACGCCGCTGCTGTAATAAAATTTTTCTACAATCGAAAAATTTCATTTTGAATCTAGGCGTTATAATATGCAAAACAACTTATCCAAACCATTTTATGACTCGTTTTATAATCGTAAAGTGCCATATTTAATAGTAAGGAGGTATATCTTTTGTATAATGCAAATCGACCTGGAAAATATTCTAATAGTAATAATATCGTTGCAAGTGCTTTAGGTGATGTAAATGGAGATAATATTCTTGATTATGTATATCTTACTGGAATGAAAATGCCTGAAAGTTCATTTATACAAGACATTACGCTAAATATTAAAGATGGAAAGACTGGTATTACACAAAGCTATAAGCTGGCATCTGATGCAGGATATAGTCCAGCCTTATTTTTGCAGGATCTCACAGGAGACAAAGTTAAGGATATACTTGTAAGTATTGCTTCGGGAGGAAGCGGAGGCATTATGTTTTATTACATATTTACGGATATAGGTAGTCAAATAAAGTTGATTTTTGATTATGAAGATTACAATAATAAATTCAGTTACATAGTAGAATTTGAAAATTTTTATCAAGTATCTGTAACTAACATTGAGCTGAGAACAAAATATCTAATAGATATAACTTATAAGGGGTGGGATTATTTAAATGAAATATATAAGCCAAATGGGGAACTTAAAGTACCTATTAAGGGATGGGTTGATCCACTAAGTGGGTTATATCCTATTGACTTTGATTCAAATGGAATTTATGAATTATTAGGATACCAAAGCATATCAGGTCGATATCATGCTGATTCTTTGGGATACGTACAAAGTGTACTGAAATGGAACGGGAAAAAGTTCTACTTGATGGAACAGTATGTGGCTATATTTGGACTTAGCCCCATTGAAGAGCAATAAATAAAAACTCTAAATAAAAACTCTAAATGCTTAAGCAATAACCTAGGTTGAGAAAAAATTAACAATTTTAATTTAAAATATGCCAAAATTTTTTAATATTTTTCACAATATACAAATTACTATAAATAATATAAAATAACTAATGTTGAAAACAATTTATTCTAGTTGGTGGATTTAGTCCACCAGCTAGTCTTAATATATTTCTTCCTAAAAATTCTATCCTTATGTTGAAGTATAACATAGGGATTTTTATATTTTTTAAATTGTACTGTCTTATTTTAAAACATCATTGGAATTACACTAGAATCATACCTGTAAATTCCAATAAAAAATATTATGAAAAGCTATTGACATAAATCATCTTCTTTTGTATAATGTAAAAGCACGTTACGAACGGCAACATTTATGGCGGCGTGGCTCAGTGGCTAGAGCATTCGGTTCATACCCGACAGGTCGTAGGTTCAAATCCCACCGCCGCTACCATAAAAAAGCGATAGATATATCGCTTTTTTACACGGCCCGTTGGTCAAGCGGTTAAGACACCGCCCTTTCACGGCGATAACAGGGGTTCGATTCCCCTACGGGTCACCATTTTGGGAGCTTAGCTCAGCTGGGAGAGCATCTGCCTTACAAGCAGAGGGTCATAGGTTCGAGCCCTATAGTTCCCACCAAAGAGATTGCATATTAATGCAATCTCTTTTTACATGTTTTTGTTTCTAAATAAAATATAATATATTTTTTATTCATCAATGCTTCTAAAACCCTTCCCAATGATTTCAGATGTATTACTGATTGTGATAAAGGCGGAATGGTCTACACTGCGTATGAAACTACGAAGCTTTATAGCCTGCCTTCTGTTCAGAACTGTGCTAATTACTTCCTCCGCTCTGTGAGTAAATGCACCTTCAGCTCTATATACAGTGGCTCCTCTTCGAAGTTGAGATACAATATAGTTTTTAATATCTTCAGGCTTAGAACTGATTATAACCATTTGCTTTTTCACATTTAAGCCTTCAATTACAAGGTCTATCATAAAAGACTTAATAATAAGACCTAAGACAGAATACATACCTATCTTGATACCAAAAACTGCTCCTGCTCCAGCAGCAATCATGAAGTCCGATAGCATTAAGGTTTTTCCTATATCAAGTCGGGTAAATTTACTGATAATTTTTGCTATAATATCTGTTCCTCCTGTTGATGCATTGCAGTTAAAAACTATTGCTGAACCAACAGCTGGGAAAATAATTGAATAAATAAGTTCAAGCATCAAGTCTCCAGTTAGAGATGACTTAATGGGGATGATTTTTTGAATAAACCATACTATACCAGATAGTGCGAAGCTTGAGTAAATTGTTTTGGAGCCAAAATCTTTTCCTAGAAAAAGAAACCCGACTAGCACTAAACAAATATTAATTATAAGCATAATGGGCCCCACATCAAGATTTGGAAAAAAACTACTTGTAATTATGGCTAAGCCGCTAACTCCTCCAGTTGCAAAATTATTTGGTATTTTAAATAGACAGATTCCAATTCCAACCAGTATTAACCCGACATTAATCAGAAAAAAGTCTTTTATTAAACTCTTCATATTGTTACTCCTTAGATTACAATTCTCAATTGTTGTGCTAAAAATTTATTTGCTTATAGTTTGCTCAAAGATATAGATGCTATGCTTTTGCTTCTGGGATATATACATATAGCATTACTAAGAATAAGAAACTTTTCGACAGGGTATATCAAAATACAGTAAGTCTATAGTTATAATTTTGTTTTTATCAAACTAGAAACACTTAAATTCATGTTTTAGTAGTATATCTTTTTGATGATAACTGTCTAAAACATATTATTTCCCTATTCTAAATGTGACAAATAATTTTTATTACCCGCATTATAATCATAAAGTCGTTACAAATTAACATTCACATTTAATAGAACACATGCTTAAAAACATTTAATTTTAAAGGGTTAAGAGACATCAGCATACAATAATACTGTTTCGTATTTAAAATGTAAGAAATTCTAAATACAAATTAGTATAAAGGTGAAGTTGGCATTAGATTTTTAGCTGATAATAATGACTGCTACAAATAACAAAAGAAAAAGTATAGGGGGATCACTAAAGATGAGGACAGAAACACTTCCATATAAAAATATTGGAAAGTATAATTCTTCTGAACACAAGAAGTTCGGTAGTACAAAAATCTTAGCTTTAATGGACTATCTTAACAAAACAAATCTTTTTATTTTACCAATGGCTTTTTTATTAGGTAGAATCACGATATTTGATGGAAGAATGCCATTGGGTATCGCAATCTATGCTGCTACTCTAGGAATGAATATTAATAGGATTTTTATATCAATTGCTGTATTTGCAGGGATGCTTTCTGCAGGGTCAGCTTACGATAATGAGTTATTTTATAAGCTGATAACGGCTTTTACAGTAATGCTTCTAATTAATGCAATCAATATACCTTTTAAAAAGAGTATAGGCTCTCATTTACGAGTTGGTATCACAACATTTATTGGAATGTTGATACCTGAAATAGTATTTATTAATTTACAGGGTTTTTATATGTATAGCATACTTGAGGCACTTTTAAATGGGTTTATTATTTTTGCACTGGTTTTTGTATTTAAAAACGTGATGGGAGTGCTTGAAAGTCCAACAAAGATATACAATATGACAAATGAAGAGGTATTGAGTATTGCAATTACATTTGCATTGACAATAAGTGGTGTTGGTCCATTAAGCATTAATGGAGTAAGCGTTAGAAATATTTTGTGTATTATTATTATACTTGTTTTTAGCTTTAAAGCAGGTGCTGGAAATGGAACAGCAATAGGCGTTATTGTGGGAACATTAATAAGCATTTCCTCTGGCTCATCAACGGCTGTTGCCTCATATGCATTCTGTGGACTCATTTCGGGGATTTTAAGGGGAATGGGGAAAATAGGCTGCTGCTTAGGTGTATTAATGGGAGATGCAATATTGACCTATGTTATTACTGGTTCGATAGAATTACTCATTTTATATGAAATAATTATATCAATCGTAATATTCATGCTAATACCTCAAAAGGTAATGGATGCAATAGTTAGCAGATTTAATAGTAAATTATTAAATAAGGGAGATAAAAAAGGGTATAGTAGCAGGATTAAGGATATAACTGTAGATAAATTAAACAGGTTTTCAATTGCATTTGGTGAAATGGCAAAAACCTTTGATGAAATATGTGAAACAAAAACTATAACAGAAAAACACGATATTACAGCTATTTTTGATAGAGTGGCAGACAAGGTGTGTAAGGATTGCAGCTTATGTACACATTGCTGGGAGCAGAATTTTTGTAACACATATCAGATCATGTTCAAAATCGTTGAAAAGCTGGATGGCAAGGGATGGATCGAAGAAGAGGATATTCCTAAATACTTTATGGACAGGTGCGAGAGGGTAGGTGAATTCGTAAAGGCTGTTAATAATGTTTTTGAACTGTTCAAAGTAGACATGGTATGGCGGAACAAAATCGGAGAAAGCAGGGGATTAGTATCACAACAACTAAGGAGCATGTCAAAGGTTATCTCAAATTTGGCAACTGAATTAAACACAGACATTGACTTTAAGGATGATATAGAGAATCAAATAATAACAGAATTAACAAAGTTAGGTATACGTGATGTAGAGGCTATTGTATATGAAAATAAATATGGTAAGTATGAAATAACCTTATCATATAAAGGCTGCGGTGGTAAAAGAAGTTGTATAGGAACTGTTGAAAAGGCAGTTTCAGCAGTTGTCAATCGGAAGATGTTGAAGGATGGAAGTGAGTGCGGTTTAAATTCAAAAACGAATATTTGTACTATTAAACTTGTCGAGGAAGAAACCTTTAAAGTAATTACAGGTGTGGCAAGAATACCGAAAAATGAGAAATATGTTTCTGGAGATAACTATACTTTTATAAATACTGGTGATGGTAAATATATTACAGCTTTGAGCGATGGAATGGGAACAGGACATAAGGCATGTGTGCAAAGCAAAGCAACAATTAGTCTCATTGAGCAGTTTATGGAATCCGGTTTTGACAAGGATACTACAGTTAAACTCATTAATTCACTGCTAGTTTTAAAATCTAATGATGACTCTTTTGCAACAATTGATATATCTGTATTAGATCTATACGAAGGTGAAGTGGAATTCGTTAAAGTTGGAGCAGCTCCTACTTTTATAAAAAGAAATGATTTTGTTGATATTGTAAAAACAGCATCATTGCCTGCAGGCATTTTGAGCGATGTTGAGGTTGAATTGGTACATAAGAGGGTGGATAATGGGGATTTTGTAATAATGGTTTCTGATGGAATTATTGATTCGTTTCAGGCTGATTCAGATAGTGTAAAAAAAGTACAAAGTATCTTGCAGAATATGACTAGTAAAAATCCTCAAATTATAGCAGATGACTTATTAGAAGAGGCATTATGTGCATGCAATAATAAGATACCAATTGATGATATGATGGTTATGGTCACAAAAGTATGGAAATCTAAGTAATTTATTATTGATTATTAGTGTATGTGTATAAAAATAGTAAACTTTCATAAACTACTCATAAATATGTCCATGTCTCACATTTACACAAAACAACATAATGAAATGACATGGACTCGGTAACGCATTTATAAGTATTTAAGTTCTTTCAACCTTGTTCTTATTGGAGGATGCTATGTTTTATGGAAAATCTAAAAAAGTAATAGTTATTAATGATATCCATTCAAATTTATTTGAGTCGGCTATACTAGTTTTGAAAGAGGAAAAAGACAGAGAGGAGAAATGTAATATATTAAATTTGAATAAGAGAAATAGCACAAATAATGACTTTATTCTGAAGGAGGCAGAATCAATTATTAACAACTATATAAAAGAAAATAAGTGTAAAGCTGTTACTTCGAAAAGGATGGAAAGTGTTAACAGTAATTTTATGAAAAATGTAATAATTAACTCAGCTTTAATCGGAAGTCTAGTAGCGGTTGTTTTTTTATTGGTAAAGATGTTTTAATTATAATTACGTAGCTTTATCAATAAAAAACATATTACTGGTAACGCTCTTGATTTTAATATATTATATATATTATTATATGATATGTTAAAATAATGTTAAGGAGCAATTTATGAAATTGGATTTTAATAAATTAATGGACTTTTTATTACTTAAAAAGGATTTCTACTCTAAACTGAATGACAAAACTTTGTGGCTTTATATAGGTATCGCTTTTGTGGGCTTACGTGATGTCTTTTTTTCCTCAATTAATAGGAGTTCAAGTGATTTAGCGTTTAGGAATGATTTGGAATTCAGTTTTAGGACTATAGGAATATTGATTCTAGCAGCATTAGTGGTAGGGTTTATGGACACAATCAGCTTTTCATATCCGGCTTTTGACACTATAAAGCATTTTAAAAGTAGAAACGATAGTAAATCTATGTCATTAGTTATGGTATATTCAAGCCAGTTAACAAAGGTTGCAAAAATGTATGCGATGGCGAATGTTATTATTACGCCTCTAAATTTGTTATGTTATTTTACCGGTAAAATGGCTATTTCATATAATTCAGAAATACTAGTATACATCACACTAGTGCTAGATATACTGGCTTATTTTTGGTTCAATGGTGCAATTACACGAGGTTTATGCGTTCTGTTCAAGCTTTCAAATAGTATCAGAGGAATAGTATTTGTGCTTGTATTTATCTGGAATGCATTGTTAGGCCAGGCTATTGGGTATTTGCTAAATCTGGTTTTGACAAGATTGTAGAATATTCAGGGATGGTTATATATTTGGTAAGAGTGTCTAAATGTTTCGGAATGGTTTATATTTTACATGGTTGCAGAAATAATTTGGGGATGGTTTGTGGATTTGGCAAGGTTGTAGAAAGTATTCTGAGTAATTCTATATAAAATGTATATACTTGAAATTTACATAAATTAATTTGTATCGGGTTGGAAGGTAAAAGATAAAGAATAAAAGCTAAAGACTAAAGCTAAGGGCAAAAGCTAAGGGCAAAAGCTAAGGGCAAAAGCTAAAGGCTAAAGTTTTTTAATGTTGAAAACAAGTAATTATTAGGCTATAATATGGTAGTGGTTTTAATTGGTAATATAAGCTGAATTAAAATTTGGATTTAACTAACTGTAAGCTGTAATAGATATAAAAATTTTATAATGTCTCGGTAGTCTAATGGATAAGACGGTGGATTCCGGTTCCACTGATACGGGTTCGATTCCTGTTCGGGACGCCAAACGCTTGAAATTAAAGGTTTCTGGCGTTTTTTTATACTCAAAAATGTTGGTGAAAAATACACGAGTCCACTGATTTAGAATGATACCAGGTGTAAGTAAGTGGACTACCGTTGTAACCCACATTAAAACAAGGGGGATCGTCCAAATGAAAACAAAGCAATCAAAGAAGAAGTTTTCAAGTGGGAAAATGTAAGCGACTACAATGAAGCAGTACTGGCGATACGAAAAATTTAATGTAAACTTTGAAAATTGGAGTATTGGAATTTATTGCATATTAATCTATAATGAAGGAGAATTCTTATGAGGATGTTTAAATATACAGATTGAACTCAAAGGAGTATTTGATTATGATTGATATTTTAAATAGTACTATCAAAAATTATTGTTTGTGGTATTAAATTGTGTGGTAATGAAATTCATCAATTAGAAAGTAATGGAAACTCAATAGATATAATGAATAGAATATATTCCAGCTATATTAAAAATAAAGAGTTCGGAATGGAAGTATATAATTGAAAATTCAATCACAATCGGAGAAAATATATCTACATGCCTGTGGATTGCTTTGCTGTTATCTCGATATAATTTGATGCAAAAAGCGTCATTATGGTATAATTTAGTTAAGATGTACTACCAATTGGAGTACAAATGTTTTACAAATAATTCTTGGGCAATAGTGTAAACTAGGCTTAAGGGGATTTGTATGAATAAAGATTTAAATAATATTGAAGGAGATGATAACATGTTAGCGATTAAAAAAGAAACAACAACTAGCAATGTTAAATTCGTACCTGCTAAAGTAAATGACGTAATGAAAGCTATTAAAAAATCTAATGTTAAACATTCAGAAATGTTTAATAAATTATCAAAATAGCTAATTATTATAATGGGCGAAATTCAATTCTTAACAGAAGAACATATTTGTTTGATACATCAGAATACAATCGAAGAATTTGGTATATAAGACCTTCTTAACCGAGGGTCTTTTTCATAGTTAAATACTGTGATAACATGGTATATAATCTTGTTAAATCAAAAAATAGGAGGTTTTATGCTTAAATGTGAGTGGATTTTATTGCCTCTGATTTAAAAGATGAATATGGAGTATATAAACCAGTAGAGCGTGAATAAATTAGGCTAAAATGATATTCTAATTCTTTAATTTGTCCATGCTGTAATAAGCCTGTGAGACTTGTAGCAGGAAATAAAATAATGCCATGTTTTTATTTATAAGGCAAATCATACTTATATAATATTATCAGACCAAAAGAGACTAGCCTACCAATCTGTGGACTAATAAAAATAAATATGTTGAGCCATAACTGCTTTTTTATTAGCAACTGAAGTCAAGAATTAAAAGTCTTTATGAAATATAATTTAGACATCAGGAGGTAAGAAAATGTTTGAGGCTGAAACTATTATGGCGGTACAAAGAATGCAAGAATATATCGACGATAACATCTTAAAAAAAATATCTTTAAAAGAGTTAGCTATTGCGGCAGGATATTCGCCATGGCATGCTGCAAGGCTATTCAAAGAAGTTACTGGTAAAGCACCATTTGAGTATATTCGTGCATTACGACTTACTAAAGCAGCATTAATACTGCGAGATAGTAATGAAAAAATTATAGATGTTGCAATGGACTTTGTGTTTGACTCTCACGAGGGATTTACAAGAGCCTTTTCAAAGGAATTTGGAATGCCTCCTAGTAAGTACAGTCAATGTACACCGCCAATAAAATTGTTTATGCCTCAGAAAGTTTTTGATGCCTACCGAGCATTTCATAAGGGAGGAAAAGTGATGAGTAAAGAAAATAACACAAAATCAGTATTTGTACAGGTGATTGAACGTCCTGCACGAAAAGTTTTGTTAATGCGAGGAAAAAAGGCAACTGAATATTTTGCATACTGTGAAGAGGTTGGCTGTGATGTGTGGTCAGTACTTTCAAGCGTAAAAGAAGCGATGTATGAACCTATTGGAATGTGGCTACCAAAACATCTTATAAAAGAAGGAACATCACAATATGTACAAGGAGTAGAAGTTCCGATAGACTATTCTAATAATATACCTGATGGATATGAAGTTATTGAATTGCCACCTTGTAAACTAATGATTTTTCAAGGCGAAGCCTATAATGATGATGATTTTATGGATGCAATAGGTGAAGTTTGGAATCATATTGAAAGGTTTGATCCTACTATTTACGGATATCAGTGGGCACCAGAAACTGCACCAAGGTTTCAGCTTGCACCAATGGGTTACAGAGGGTACATTGAAGCACGCCCTGTTAAAGCTATAAATTAAATAGTTTATTATATATTGTTATAACGTTTGCTACAGTAAGACTTATACTTGCTCAGATAAAAGAAATAATGCGTTTAATGAATGTATCTTTTTGTGGCAAATTTAACTTACGGGTTCGATTCCTGTTCAGGACGCTAGATAGTAGATGTGTCAGACTTTTCATAGTTTGGCATGTCTTTTTTTTGTCCAGTTTATGATTAAAGAAAATATTTAATCTTTTTAAGCTCTCAATTAAGATACCAATAAAAGGTGTACATATAGCAACAAGGTTTACTAAATAATATTAATATAAATTTAAAACAATAGCCAAAGTAATAGAAGCGATAAATTAACTCTTTTATTGCTTATTGATAAAGTTTTCTATGATTTATGTAATTTAACATGCTTTTAACGTTCTCTTTATTAATCGTTAATATTGGTTTTCTAAAATAAAAGTAATGAAAGTATAAATTTGAAGGAGGACGAAAAATGAAAAATATCAATAAAATGAGAATTATTTCTATTGCAGTACTATTAACTTTATCAACAACTTTGATTCTTTCTGGTTGTGGAAGCAACGCTGATAAAAAAGTATCTATTGTTGGGTCAACATCTGTACAGCCATTGGCGCAAATGTTAGCTGATGATTATAGCGAAAAGCAGTCCCAAGTAAAAATAGATGTTCAAGGTGTAGGGTCAACGGCAGGCATCAAAGCCACTAATGATGGTACTTGTGATATAGGTACATCATCTAGGGAATTAACTGATGAAGAAAAGAAATGGAACCTAAAAGAGACTATTATAGCGATTGATGGCATAGCGATTATAGTTAATCCAAACAATAAAGTTGAAAATTTATCAAAAGACCAAATTGTTAAAATCTTCAAAGGGGAAATTAAAAACTGGAAAGATGTTGGCGGCGAAGACAAGGACATTATTGTAGTAAGCCGTGAAGCTGGTTCTGGAACACGTGGAGCATTTGAGGAACTTTTAAAGCTCGAGAAAAAAGAGGGTGACAAAAAAATATCTTTGGTTGTTGACAATGCCCTTATTGCAGAAGGAAACGGGGCTGTTATGGCAAATGTTGCAGGCAAAGACAACTCAATTGGGTATATGTCTGTGGGAATGGTAGACCAAACTAAGGCTAAAAAGCTTAAGGTTGATGATGTGGAAGCTACAGAAAAAAATGTTAGTGATAAAAAATATACAATATCAAGACCATTTATTATGATTACCAAAGGTGAACCTAAGAAAGAGGCAAAAGAATTCCTTGATTATGTATTGAGCGATGCTGGACAGCAAATAGTTGCAAAGGAATATATAGCAGTTAAATAAAAGGCTGAAATAGTTTAAATATACTTCCCCCTGCTCTTCCATTTGAAGGGTAGGGGCATTTGAAGCCTATTTGGAGATGATAGAATGGTGACGAGTGAAATAATTAAACACCAAAAGGACGGTTTAATGAATAAATATGTATTTAATGATATAAAAAATGTTGAAAAAAATAAAAGACATAAAAATAAAGGAATCAGAAAACTTATTGAACATATATTTGAAAATCTATTTTTAATATGTGCTTGTATTTCAATACTTTCAGTTATTATTATAAGCGTTTATATTTTTGCTAATGGAATTCCAATATTTTTTAAGGTTGGATTTAAGGAAATTATCCTTGGAACAGAATGGAAGCCGCTTGAAGGCAAGTTTGGTTTGCTTCCTATGATAGCTGCATCTGTTCTTGTAACCCTTGGCTCGGTTGCACTTGGTGTAACTATTGGATTAATGACTGCTATTTTGCTTGCAGAAGTAGCACCTGAAAAGCTTTCTAAAGTTATTAGACCTGCTGTAGAACTACTTGCTGGGATACCTTCTGTCGTTTATGGTTTCTTTGGTCTTATAGTAATTGTTCCGATAATTGATAAAAAATTTGGCGGCGGAGGTAATAGTTTGTTAGCAGCCATTATTATACTGGGTATAATGATTCTGCCAACAATAGTAAGCATTGCAGAAACTTCTATAAGATCTGTACCCAAAGAATACAAAGAGGGCTCTTTGGCACTAGGAGCCTCACATGTTCAGACGATTTTTAAAGTTATTATTCCGGCAGCCAAATCAGGGATAATGGCTGCAATTGTATTAGGTATGGGCCGTGCTATTGGAGAAACAATGGCTGCAATTCTTGTTATTGGAAATACGCCTCAAATACCGCATTCACTATTTGACCGTGTTAGGACTCTTACCTCTAACATCGCAATTGAGATGAGCTATGCACAAGGACTTCATCAAGAAGCCTTATTTGCTACAGGGGTTGTATTGTTTGTATTTATTATGGCACTTAACATTATATTGAATGTCTTTATTCGCAAGGTAGGTGAAGATAATTGAATATCAGGAAGATAAAAGATGCAATTGTTAAAGCATTTATGTGGATTTGTGCCATAATAACCGTGGGTATATTGGCATGGATTTTAATATACATCATATCAAAGGGAATTAGCCACTTGAATTTTGATTTTATTTTTTCCGAATTCAAAGGTGATAAACATGGAATTTTACCAATGATTTTAAATACAGTGTACATTATATTGCTATCTGTTATTATTTCAACCCCTATAGGAATATTTTCAGCTATTTATTTGGTTGAATACTCAAAACCTGGGAAAATTCTTAGATTGATTCGCTTCGCAACAGAAACACTTGCAGGCATACCCTCAATTATTTACGGTCTTTTTGGTTTTATCTTTTTCGTAACCATCTTAAAGTTTAGTTTTTCACTATTATCGGGAGCTTTAACCTTAAGTATTATGGTTCTTCCTACAATAATAAGGACAACGGAAGAAGCTCTAAAAGCTGTACCAAAAGCTTACAGAGAAGGAAGTTTAGCATTAGGAGCTACCAAACTTCAAACTATTGTTAAAGTTGTTTTGCCAAGTGCAATTTCTGGGATTTTAACAGCAGTGATATTAAGCATAGGTAGAATTATTGGTGAAACAGCGGCTGTATATCTTACGGCTGGAATGGTTGCAAGACTTCCTGAAAGTATTATGGATTCTGGAAGAACCTTATCAGTTCATTTATATTTACTGGCAAAGGAAGGCCTTTCTTTTGAGGAAGCTTTTGCTACTGCAACTATATTAATAATTATTGTTGCAGTAATTAATTTTATTACAAGTATGGTTGCGAGAAAAATAAAAAATGTGGTAATTGGTCACTAGGATTTATAAAACCTAGTATTAATTTGTAATAGCACATATTAGTTATTAGAATTTATAGAGAAGAAAGGTTGTAAATAAAATGGATGGAAATCAAATGAAAATATTTACAAAAGACTTAAACCTATTTTATGGAAACAGTCAAGCATTAAAAAATATAAGCATACAAATTGAAGATAGAAAAGTTACTGCTTTAATAGGACCTTCTGGTTGTGGTAAATCTACTTTTTTGAAAACACTTAATAGGATGAATGATTTGGTGTCTAATGTAAAAATCTCAGGAGACGTATATTTCGACAATCTGAACATATATAAGGAGTATGATCTAGTTGAATTGAGAAAACGGGTAGGCATGGTATTTCAGAAACCAAACCCATTTCCAATGTCCATATATGATAATGTTGCATATGGTGCGAGAATACATGGTATTAAATCTAAATCAATGCTTGATGATATTGTTGAAAAAAGTTTAAGGAACTCTGCTATTTGGGAGGAAGTAAAAGACCGGCTTAAACAAAATGCTTTGGGACTTTCAGGTGGACAGCAGCAAAGGCTTTGTATTGCCAGAGTTTTGGCTGTAGAACCAGAAGTAGTATTAATGGATGAACCTACATCAGCTCTTGACCCTTTGTCAACATTAAAGATAGAGGATTTAATTGATGAACTTAAGGATAAATATACAATAATTATTGTTACTCATAATATGCAGCAAGCAGCACGTATATCTGATAAAACAGCATTCTTTCTTCTAGGAGAAATTGTTGAGTATAATTCTACCGAAAAGGTGTTTAGTGTTCCGTCTGATAAAAGGACGGAAGATTATATTACAGGAAGATTTGGATAACAATTATTATTTTAAGGAGATTGATAAGAATATGACGAGGGATTTTTTTGATAAAGAACTTGAAGATTTGCATATGGATATGATAAAGATGGGGAGCCTTGTTGAAGAATCTATTGAAAATACTATTGTGGCTTTGAAAAAACAAGATATTGAGCTTGCAAGAAAAGTATTTAGAGACGATGATTTCATTGATGACCTTGAACAAAAGATAGAAAGGCGCTGCCTTAATCTAATAGCACGTCAGCAACCTTTAGCTAAAGATTTAAGAACTATCAGTGCTGCATTGAAGATTATAACTGATATGGAGAGGATTGGCGACCACTCATCCGATATTGCAGAAATAACGATAAGGATGGCAAAAGAGAAATACATTAAACCTTTAATTGATATTCCTAAAATGGCTGAACTTGCGAAACAGATGGTTAATAAATCAATTGATGCTTATGTGAAGCAGGATGTTGAGCTTGCAAAATCGGTTTGTAGCAGTGACGATGAGGTGGATGATTTGTTTCGTAAAATTGTACTAGAGTTAAGTAGTAATATGAAAAATGATTCGGAATCAGTTGAACAAGCAATTAACTTTATGTTTATAGCAAAGTATCTTGAACGTATGGCTGATCATGCAACAAATATAGGTGAGTGGGTTGTGTATAATGTTACTGGAGAACATGACCATTTAACTAGGTATTTTCATAAAGATGATAAAACAAATAATCCATTTATTAAATAAAAATGGGAGGTTTTTTGCCCCTACAACACCTAAATTATTTCATATCTACTCAACAAAGTTCCATTATTTTAAAGGTATTTAAATTATTGTGTAGAATTACTTTTAAATGGTATATGTCGGAATATACAAATATATTACACAGTTAATACTATTTACAAGAAATATTATAAGCAAGTATAGAATTGAAAAATTAGATAACATTTTATTTGATTCTAAGTTTGTAAAAATAATTTACTAAAAATTAATTCTATCACAGAGGAGAAGACCTTATGGAACAGAATAAAAAACTAGAGCAAGGATATTTAAAAATGCAAGAAGTTTTATGTGGGCTAGATAATAATCTGGAAAATGACATAAAGAGTTTATTTCCTGACTTAGAAAAATATGTTGTTGAGCATGTGTGGGGTGAGATTTATAGCAGAGAGGCTTTAGATTTAAAGTCAAAAGAGATAGCAGTTGTTGCGGCTTTAACAGCACTTGGAAATGCTCAAGAGCAATTAAAGCTACACATAAATGGAGCATTGAATGTTGGCTGTACTATAAATGAAATAAAAGAAATAATACTTCAAATGTCCGCATTTGCCGGTTTTCCAGCATGTATTAATGCAATGAACCTGCTAAGAGTCGTATTAGCTGAACGTAAAAGCAAGGGTATAAATGATAATATAGGTCTTGAGCCAACAAATCAAATTTCTCCTATGGATAGATACAAAGTAGGTTCACAGGTAATGTCAGAATTAGACGGCAGTCAGGTAGAACTCCTAGAAAAAGCTTATAATGATTTTTCACCGGAGTTAGTAAGCCTTGTAATTTGCGGCCAAGCCGATATTACGGCAAGAAATAATATAGATAAAAAATACAGAGAAATTGCTTCTATTTCTGCAATGACCGCTTTAGGAACAGCTCAATCACAGTTAAGAACACATATGAATATGGCACTGAATATAGGAGTTACACCTGAGCATATAAAGGAAATAATGCTTTTAATGACTGCTTTTTGTGGATTTCCAGTAGCTATAAATGGGGTTAATATACTAATGGCTGTTTTAGAGGCTAGGAAGTAGAGGATATCAATATTATTTAAGAATGATTTATAATAAGATCTAAAAGAATTAATGTACTACTGAATTTATGTTTAAAGAAATATTTCGATAAAGATGATCTAAACACCAGTATTCATGAGGATATTGGTGTTTGTTTTTACGCTGTTGTAGGTTGACAAAGGTATTTTCATGTATAATGATAAATAATAGAAAGTATTATATTAAGCATTGCATAATATAGGAGTTAAATCTATGGATGATAATATAAAAAATTGTTTTGATAGCCTAATGGCACCTATTCGGGGGTGCTAGAGTCTAATAACTTGATGTACTTATATTATTAAATATTTTTATCCGCTTTTGTAGACTATTATCAAAAAAAGATGGTAAAATTATAAACAGCTTTAGATAGTATTTTATCTAATATGTGAGACATATATTTATCTAAAGAATATTTAACTAAACGAGGAAACAAAAACATTGAAAATAGGAAACGTAGAATTAGATAATCGAATTTTTTTAGCACCAATGGCTGGAGTCACTGACATGCCATTTCGTGTGTTATGCAAGGAGCAGGGCTGCGGTCTTGTTTATACTGAAATGGTCAGTGCAAAAGGAATGCACTACAATGATATGAAAAGTACTCAGTTAACACTTCTTGATGAGAAAGAGAAGCCGGGTGCTGTACAGATATTTGGTTCTGAGCCTGAAATAATGGCAGAGGTAGCGGCAAAGTTAGATAAATCGGATGCTAGCATTATTGACATTAATATGGGCTGTCCTGCTCCTAAGATAACGAAAAACGGTGAGGGCAGTGCTCTGATGAAGAAGCCAGAGCTAGTGGCTAGGATAGTTAGAGCTGTTTCAGGTGCTACTGAAAAGCCTGTTACAGTGAAGATACGTAAAGGCTGGGATGATGCTACTATCAACGCTGTTGAAATTGCTCAGATAGCCGAAGAAAATGGTGCCAGTGCTGTTGCCGTTCATGGTAGAACTCGTGAACAACAGTATAGCGGTAAAGCCGATTGGGATATTATTAAGCAGGTTAAACAGGCAGTTTCAATTCCTGTAATAGGAAATGGTGATGTGGTTGGACCGAAAGAAGCAAAACGTTTATTTGAAGAAACAGGCTGTGATGCAATAATGATTGGCAGAGGGGCTCAAGGTAATCCTTGGATATTTAATCAAATAAACAAATATCTTGAAGAGGGCGTAATTGTTCCTTTACCTACAGCTCAACAGAAAATAGAAACAATTATAAGGCATATGAATATGCTTATGGAGCATAAAGGAGAAAGAACAGGTATACTTGAAATGAGATCACATATAGCTTGGTATATTAAAGGCTTGAGGGATGCAGCATATACTAAGCAAAAGATTTTTACTTTAACAGATAAAGAAGAAATTTTTAGCCTCCTGCAGAGCTTTTTACTTCGTCAGGAAAATATTTAGTTATGATTTCTTCGATCCCAAGGACTATCTGCTGTGCGCATTTTATTTGAAAATTGTCCTCGGTTAATAGTTTTAAATCATGTTTGTTTGACATAAAGCCTATCTCTAAAAGTATTGAAGGCATATTTGTATAACGTAGAACATAAAGATTTGGACGGGGCATTACATCCCTGTTTTTCTGGCATAGATCCCCTATGTTTGATTGCATAATACTTGCAATATCCTTGCCGGTTTCGGAATAAGGATTATATGTTGTTAAAACACCCCTTTGAGATGTATCGGTGAATGAGTTGTTATGAATACTGACAAATAGCTTGCAAGATTTTTTGTTTGCGATATCAATTCTATCTTCCAAGCTTAGATAGGTATCATCATTTCTTGTCATATAGTAGCTGATGTTTTTCTCTTTTAAAATTTTTTCCACCTGCAAGGCTATAGCCAATGTAATATCTTTTTCTTGAATAGAACCCTTTGTTGCACCAGGCTCCCGACCACCGTGACCAGCATCAATTATTACTGTAGGATGTGGTCCTTCAGGCTGCATAGTAAACTCAGAAACAATATCCTTTGAGAAAATATTCGTTAAGGAGATACCGTTTTTAGCCAAAAATATGACTATTAAAAATAAAATTATTGCGATAGAAAGTAAGGCTATTATAATTTTGAGACTTCGTTCACTTGGCCTTTTCATACTAACCTCCAAAACAATTTCGAGCATGTTTCTTTAACAAAGCTTTTTTATATTATTTTATCATAAGAAAATAAAAAAGGCTTAAGAAATAATTTTTCTAAAGCCTTTTTTAATATAACAATTTTGTGGCAATTTTGTGTTAATTAATTATTTTGTCTCTGAACAAATTCTAATTAGATATTTGTATTGTCTTTGGATAAATTTAATTGAAAATAATTTTTCTATAATAAATATCTCTTTATAAAATATTAATTAAATAAAGCTTTCTATTTTTCTAATTCAAAATAGCCTCAATTACATTACTCTTCTTGCACCTATATATCGGCTAGAATAATAATCACTGCTCAAGCTTGATATCGTAACTCCTTTAGAAGAACTAGCATGTATGAAGTTACCATCACCTAAATAGATACCTAAGTGAGATGGACCTGCTTTATAGGTTGTAAAGAATACTAAATCGCCAGCACGCAAATTACTTTTTGAGACACTTGTTCCAACTGTATACTGCTCAGCCGCTGTTCTTGGAACAGAAATTCCGTTTTTGGATAATACATATTGAGTAAATCCGGAGCAGTCGAAACCAATAGTTGTAGTTCCACCCCAAACATAAGGTATGCCTATAAGGCTTTTGGCTGTACTAATTACAGCGCTTGCCTTAGAACTTGTTACAGTTGATGTTGTTCCTCTATTTGTCGTTGTACTTTTAGAGGCTGTAGTAGTCTTACTTGTAGATGAGCTGCTGGACGTTGTGCTTTTGGTTGTCCTGCTAATTGTTGTATTTGTTGATGATTTAGTTGATGTACTGGTTTTTGGCTTCATAGTGTTTGCCACTGGTTTAGTATATGTTTTTGTACTTGAACTTGCTTTACTAGTTGCTGTTTTATCAGTTACAGTATTTTTATCATTAGTAGCTGATTTAGCTGCATTCGTAGTTTTATCGTCTTTTGAAACTAGGTCATTTGCCTGAATAACCTCATTTTCCACACTTTGAGTAACGGCTCCTTTATCATTGGTAGCTAGTAATTGCTTCTTTAGTAATATCTTTTCCGAGTTTAGTTGATTCAACTCACTTGCAGCAATTGGACTTTTATTGGTGTTAAGCTCCAAATGATTATATATTGGATATATCGCTATTGCACATAAAGACAATGCTAAAGAAGTTGATATGATTTTTTTATTCATTTGCCCTCCAATTATTTTCCCTATTAGCTGACTAAACAGCAAAAAAACATTTTTCATAGGGTTATTTGATAGTCATACAGGCCTTATCCCTATTTGGTAATTACCAAGGATATCTACTATGCCATCATTTATGAGAGCTTTGCGCAAAGCTTATTATAGGCCTATTATAAGGCTATTTTGTCGAAAAAGGCAACCTGTAATATGTGGCAAACTACTTGAAATATAGAGACATAAAAGGTTACAGACATCAATAATAATAGTAAAGAAGAATAATTCTGAACCACCATTTGAAGATTATCATGCAGATATAAAAACTATTGGTAGAGAATAAAAAAATAGAACTTGCTTGATAAGTATAGATTCCTTAACTGTCCGAATTAGAAATGTTAAGAAATACAAACAAGAGTGAAATAAGATATTTGAGGTGAATATGACCAAAAAAACATTTATTGCAGGTGCAATTATATTAATGATTGCAGGGTTTATATCTAGAATTATTGGATTTGTATATAGAATCTATCTCTCAAACTTAATTGGAGCAGAAGGTATGGGGCTATATCAGCTAATAGTACCTATTTATACATTAATTATATTAACTTTAACTTCAGGAGTTTCTATATCTGTATCAAAAATGATAGCCGAGGAAATGGCGAAAGGACATAACATAAATATCAAAAGAATTTCTAAAGTAGGATTAATATTTGTGTTGATGACCAGTATAATTATTTCAATTTTACTATATATCAATATTGATTTTGTTGTAAATAATTTATTAAAGGACAGCAGAACTTATTTCTCAGTACTTATAATGATTCCTTGTATTCCTTTAATAGCAGCAGCTTCAGCATATAAAGGGTATTTTTATGGAATACAGGATGTCACACCAACGGCAGTTTCTCAAATAGTGGAGCAGCTAGTCAAAATAGGGATAATAATGGCTCTTGCATCACAATTTCTTAAGGCAGGGCTTGAATACACATGTGCGTTGGCAACCTTGGGTATGGCAATTGGAGAAATGTCAAATCTGCTGGTGCTGGCTGTTTGTTATAGGTATAAAAAATATTCTTTCATAAATCAAAACTCAACAATAGGTAAACTAAGAAAAAGAAAATTGCTTAGTTCAATTTTTAGTTGTGCAGCACCGATATCAATTAACAGATTTATAATTTCAATTATGACAGCAGTTGAGGTTATACTAATTCCTAGAAGATTATTAGTTGGAGGGTTAGATTATATACAATGTATGGAGGAGTACGGAAAGTTAATGGGAATGGCGATGCCACTAATAACTTTTCCGGCACTTGTTACTGTATCGCTTGCTACTACTCTAGTTCCAGCTATTTCAGAGTCAATATCATTAAAAAATTTTAATAGAGTAAATTATAGAATTTCTAAATCAATTCAAATAACTATGGTGCTCGGATTTGTATTTATGGCACTTTTTGCATGCTATCCAGATAAAATAGCTGATATGATTTATCCAGGTCAGAATGTGGGAAATACGCTATTTTTACTTTCGTTTACTTGCATTTTCATTTATCTGCAACAAATTTTGATGGGTGTAATGAATGGCTTGGGCAAGCAGGGGATTTTATTGACTAACTCCATAATAGGTTCAGTAATAAGAATATCAGTTGTTTATTTTCTAATTCCGAAGTATGGTTTACCTGTATATATTATAGGTATTATAATAAGCTCATTTATTGTATGCATTTTAAATTTTATAACTATAGAACGAGACACAGGAATGGTGCTAGATTTAAGGCATTGGGTGGTTTTACCTACAGCAGTAACGGCAGTATTATTCTTTTGTGCAAAATACATATATAGCTTTTTCAACTTTATGAAGCTTTACACTCCAGTGCAAACACTTCTTGCAATAACAGCATATATTATAGTAGCTCTTTTCTTAATGGCTTTAGTAGGTGTTATTAATTGGAGAGAAATTTTACAACTTCTTGGATTAAAAAATAATACTAAATCGCATAAAAAATATTAGTTAATATTTTTTACCATCACTAACGTGATGTTTAGCAGAGCCACAAGCTCTTAGTATTGAACAACGTTTGCACATCTTCGATGTTACGTCGCATACTGCGACTATATAAACGGCTACTAACCGTTTATATGCAAACTAGTATAAAAAAGTGAGAGAATTTAAGAAATATTTAGTTATAATAGGGTAAATCCATTTAAATGGTATTAACCTGTAACAAAGGTCAAAGAAAGTCAAAATCAGATATTGATATATTAGTAATAACTGAATTATAATATAGTCACAAGGTCAAAGAAAGTCAAAATCAAATAAATAATAAAAATATTAGTAAATATTACGGAGGTGTTTTATATGTTTGGTATAGTACCATTTAGAAACAACAATATTCAAGGAAAAGCAAGTCTATTTGATATCGACAGCATTTTTAATGATTTCTTCAATGAACCATTTATGGGAGTTGTAAGTGCAAGTTCAATTAAAGCAGATATTAGAGAGACTGAAAATGAATTTATAATTGATGCAGAAATCCCAGGTGTTAATAAGGAAAATATCAAATTGGACTTAAAGGATGACAGACTTACCATTTCCGTTGAAAAAACTGAAGAGAAAAAGGAAGAGCAGGACAACTATATTAGAAGAGAAAGAAGGTATGGTTCTACAAGCAGAAGCTTCAGTGTTCAGAATGTAAGACAGGAAGATGTTTCAGCCAAATATGAAAATGGAATTCTGTCAATTGTTTTACCAAAGAGTGAACCTAAAAAGATTAGCAGTAGAATTGAAATTCAGTAATAGCTGTAATAGCAGCAATCAAGGCTGATTTAGCACAAAGACAAAAATTTAGATCAGTAATAACCAGATTTAATCATTGTAAGAATATCCAAAGGGAAAAAGGTAGAATTAAGACTCAGTAATAGATAAACACTTTATGTAAGCACGTTTAACAAAGCTCCGTTCAAAGCAAGATTTAAGGAAGATTAGGGATGCTTTGAACATTAAATAAAACTATTTTTGCAAAGTGAGGTGATGCTATAGAGATTGAGCTATTTAGTAAATAGTATTAAATAGTGCGGAAGGAGGATAGAAGTTTAGTATATAGTAATTTGAGCAGATAAGATCACTCCCCCAAATTTGAACTTTTAATTTATAAAAATCATATATAATCTTGATAGAGAGGTATGAAAAGCAATGTATGTAAATTGCTTTCGTACCTCTTTTTTGCTTTTTATTATTGAAAGAAAAGCTATATAGTGGTAAGTTTAATATGATGGTTAAAATTTGAATTTATGGCATGGATTTAAACACATTTTATTTTTATTAAAATTGTGGCTCAAGTTGTAATAAATGAAGGAGGATATGTATGAAAATTATAAATAATAAAAAGCTATTATTCAGTTCAATTTGTGTATTGCTCCTAGGAGCAGTTCTTTTAACCATATTTCCTATAAATAGAGCACATTTGAAAGTTTTAAATGAAAATATTTCATTTGATGGAATTAATGTAAATTCATCAATTCCCGGTGGAATTTTTGCTTCGTATAATTATTATAAAAATTTTGACCAAGTGGATGACATTGCTGATACGGTAGTAATTGGTGATGTTATTAATGTTGATGACCCAAAGCAACTGGTAACAGGAGAGACTACAAATACTATAACGGGAGAAAAAGAACCAATAAGTCATATATGTACAGTTTCTGAGGTTAAGGTAAGTAAAGCAATAAAGGGGAAGTTTCTCCCTGGTGACATAATTAAAATAATGCAATTTGGAGGATCATATAAAGAGGTTGGATATGATGAACATAATATGTATGGAACTATATATTATCAAAAAGGAGAAAGGTATATATTCTTTTTATCGAGATATGAAGAATATTATGATAATGCATGTTTTACTATAAGCCCTCAGCAAGGAGATATGCTGATAAAAGACGGTAAAACTAGCGCAAGAAACAAGGTACAGTTTATAAAAGACAATGCATCAGAGGATTTGGTAGAAAAAGCCTTAAAGGAAAGAGTTGAGGCTTTGAAGGCTAAAAAATTAATGCTTGAAAATTGAGTAATTAACTGGAGGGTAAATCTTATTTTGGTATGAAAAATTTTTATATTAATATGATTTTGTGAAACAAGAAACTGTTTGTCAGATTAGGATGTGCCATTTGTTTTGTACATAAACAAGGAGATGACTTGAATAATTACAAGTGTCATCTCCTTTAAATTATAAGCTGTTTTAAAAATACCAATCAAGTATTCCTTATAAGCTATTTTGAATATACCAATCAATTATTTTTCTTGCAATGCTCACCTGTGAGGGCAATTCAGGAAGATTTCTGAGGTCAAACCAGTCAGCTTTTTCGATTTCTATACCATCAACAGTTATTTCACCACTCGCATACTCTGCTGTAAAACCTACCATTAATGAGTTTGGATAAGGCCAAGGTTGGCTGCCGAAATATTTTATATTCTTTACCTTTATTCCGACTTCCTCCATTAACTCTCTTTGAACACATTCTTCAAGAGTTTCCCCAGGTTCAAGGAAGCCTGAAATAAGACCAAACATGTTGTTTTTGAAGGCTTTCGCATGTGCGAGGAGTATCTTGCCATCCTTTAGAACAGCTGTTATTACAGCAGGACAAATCTGAGGATAGCTTATAAAGCCGCATTTAGGGCATTTTTTTGCTCTCTCATCTGGCAGTTCCTGTGTAGCTGAGCCACATCTGCCACAAAACTGGTGAGATTGATCCCATAGTATTATTTGAAATGCTTTGCCTGCCAAAAGAAATAAATCCATATCTATCAAATCAAACAGCGCTCTTAACGGGATAAAATCCATTCCAACAGGTACATTTTCTTCTGAAGCAATGTCAGCAGAATAACATGGAGAGCCTTTAAAAAGTCCAAGGTACTGCGTTCTGACAGGAAAAATATTTATATCATTTAAATTATTTAAACAGGGAACAACATAATTTCCGTTCTCAACCATAACCAGCATTTTATTTACACAGAAAGCGAACCAATAGATTTTACCAACAGTTTGATTCTTTGGTGTAACAGCTGGCTCATAGTAGTTATAAATACTCTCTTTACTCATAATAATATCTGCCTTTTTATTAATATATTTTAAGTTCAATTTTATAGTGACCAACTATTGATGAGTTTAGCAACAATAGAATTTCATCTGTGTAAGTTGGGTTAACAACTTTTCATTAGAATATCATATGTAATATTTAAAATCAAATTCAAGGCATTATGCAAAATATGCCCATGCCCGATATTTCGCACAAGAACATTAAGGAAATGCGCTTATTCTTTACACAACAGGCATTGATAAACATTATTTAGCAATAATAATATAAAGGTTATTTAATATGACTTTTATATAGTATAATAGTATTTAATTATAGTCTGTTATGACTTAAAATATGATGCTAAATTTTGGACTAAGAATTAGAGGTTAATCTAATTAACTCAACTTTCCCAGTTGAACGCCGATGGGTTTTCTATGGAAAGTTGAATAATTAAGTATACTTATTTTGGAAACGAATCATTGATAAGTTTGAACACCGATATTTTTTATGTGGGAAAGTGAATTATTAATTTGAAAGGAAATATTGTAGTGGAAAAGCCAAAAATAAAAAATATTATTTTTTATGCAATCGTTGCTGGTGCTATTGTATTGTTAACATTGATTGCTATATGCGTTATTCGTAACTTAGGACCATCAGTAGTTAAAATGCCATCGTATATGGGTTTTGCCTATGTCTTTTTATCAGTTGCTGTTATATTTTTACTATACAAAATAAACATAATTACAAGGATTAATACAAGAATCTTTATGATTTTACTTGTAATTATTGCGATTGTTCCAAGACTAGTATGGGTTTACTTTGTTCAAACACAGCCCTTTTCAGATTTTCTCCATTTGCATAACTATGGGATTAATGTAAGTCAGGGAAATTTCAAGGATTTTGTTGACTTTTATGCAGTTTTCCCATTTAAAATAGGATTTGGGATGGTATTAGGGTTTTTGTACTTCGTTTTTGGAACGGGCATAATGGTTACAAAACTGTTTAATGTAGCTCTTTCGATAGTACTTGTAATACTTATTTATGCAGGCGGCAAAATGCTTTATAGTGAGAAGGCAGGTAGAATTGCAGCACTGATGGTTGCAATTTGGCCATCACAGGTAATGTATACATCTGTTATCGCATCTGAGCACTTGTTTATGGTGCTATTTACTGCCGTAGTACTTCTAATATTAAAGTTTTTTAAGAAGTATACTTATAAAAATTATGATATTGTTAATGGTAATTTGATATTAATTGGAATCGGCATACTTACAGCTTGCGCTCAGCTGGTTAGGCCTATGGCAATGCTTTTGCTGCCTGTATTTGCAGTATTTGTTTTAATGTATAAAAAATATAGAGCAAAGGCAATTAATAGTGTGGGACTTAGCATTAAATCAATAGCAATAGTTTTTATATGCTATTTTGGATTTATTAATTTAGCAAATATACCTTTACAAATTGCCACAGGAGTTGATGTTACAGAGTCTAACGGTGGGTTTAACTTGATGATTGGTACAAATACTAAATCCAATGGAACATTTAACAAAGAGGATTTTGGGATAATTGAAAAAAATAACTATGACTTTGATAAGGTACATAAAGAAGCAAAGCAAATAGCTACTGAAAGACTGAAGGGTGACCCCAAGCAACTATGGAATCTGGTTAAGAAAAAATATGAGATTCTTTGGGGGAATGAAAACTATGGATACTATTGGAGTACAGTTGCTTCTCAAAACTCAAAGGCAGAAAGAGTAATTAAGTCTCATCCAAGAGCCTTTTATGGCTTGTCTCAGGCATTCTACGTTTTAATCATATTAATGGCAATATGTTCATGTTTCTACACTCTAAGGGAGAGACGGTATGACGCTCTTGTTTTACTGATGATTTTTGGGGGAATACTTGTTTCGTATACATTACTTGAAGTTCAAGCTAGATATCATATGCCTGTAATGCCAATATTGATTTTATTCGGCTCAAGTTTTCTTTCGGAGGCTAAAGGAAATTAGTTTTATAGTGTAATTATAGGTATAGAGTTAGAAAGCTTTAAATATGGTGTTAGCTTCAATTCTTGGAATTAAAATAGTGTTAATTTTCATAAGGAGTTCAAAATGATACAAATTACAGAAAAACATAAATGTACAGGCTGTCACGCTTGCTCAAATATCTGCCCGAAGCAATGTATTACAATGGAAAGTGATAGTGAAGGATTCTTATATCCTAAGGTAGACATGCAGAACTGCATTAATTGCGGGCTATGTGAAAAAGTATGTCCTGTACTTCATAATGAAAAAATAGATAATGAGCCGCAAGCATATGCTTGTTACAATAAAAATGAACAGGTTCGCTTAGAGAGTTCTTCAGGAGGCGTTTTTACGCTTATTGCAGAGCAGATCATTAATGTTGGTGGTGTTGTGTTTGGTGTTAGTTTAGATAAAGATTTAACGGCGATACACAGCTATGCGGAGTCTAAGGAGCAGCTAAAAGATTTTCGTGGTTCAAAATATGTTCAGAGCAAAATAGGAGAAGCATATAAAAAAGTTGAAGCTTTCCTTAAGCAGAATAGGAAAGTATTATTTACAGGAACACCATGCCAGATAGCAGGGTTAAAATCCTATTTGCAGAAGGACTATGATACTTTATTTTGTATAGATATTATTTGTCACGGAGTACCATCACCTAAGGTTTGGGAAAAATATGTTGCATACCAGGAAGAACGTGTAGGAGCTAAAGCCCAAGGTGCAAATTTCAGACACAAAAATAAAGGCTGGAACAAATTTTCTATGGCATTAGAATTTGATAATGGTTCTGAGCATATTCAGACACTTGATAAGGATTTATATATGCAGGCATTTTTAAGAGATACTTGCCTGCGCCCCTCATGCCACAAATGCAATTTTAAGACATTGCATAGGCAAAGTGATATTACGCTAGCTGATTTTTGGGGTATTCAAAAGGTATCACCCCAAATGGATGACGATAAGGGCACTTCACTTCTTTTGATAAATAGTAAAAATGGAAAAGCTATGTTTGATGGCCTTCAAGACAGCATCGTATTTGAAAAAGTTGATTTAGATAATGCTGTTTCCTATAACCCTGCCGCTTTTAAGTCTGCTGGTGAGAATCCCAACAGGAAAGACTTTTTTAAAGATTTAGACAAGCTTCCTTTTGATAAACTAGTAGATAGGTACTGTTCTGAGAGTATGACTGTAGTAGCTAAAAGAAAAATAATATCAGTAGTAACTGTTGTGCTTAAGAAAACAAGATTGCTAAATGTGGCAAGAAAAGTACTGAAGCGTGTAGACTAGAGAAAAAAGAATCTCAAGTTACATTTAATAACATAAAAATATCATTTCATGCAACATATTAATTTCCAAATAACTTTTTACGATATAATATAACAGATATCCTATTAAATAAGTACAATAGGCATGTTTTAAAAATAATATTTGGGGGAAACAGAACATGAAAAAAATGAAAAACATTATGGCAACACTTTTAGCACTGCTTATTTGCATTACAGCATTAGCAGGGTGTGGATCAGATCCAGTACAAGATGACCTGATTAATTACATTAACAATCAATTACCCGCCCTTGCCACCTTGGAAGAGAAAGTAACCAGCGAATATCAAGCAGTTAACGACGACAGCGAAGCAGATGACGCAGCGTTTGCGGCTAAATTAAAAGATGTGATAATTCCTACAGCTACGGAACTGATTGCAAAAGCAAAGGCAACTGTTCCAGCAACAGAAGAAGTGAAAAATGTACATAATAAATATATTGTGGCAGTAACATTACAATCAGAAGCTTTTGACATACTGCTTGATGCAGCTAAAAAGAGTGACGGAGAATTAGCAAAAACTGCGACTGCTAAACTAAAAGAGGTTGAAAGGCTATCTAAAGAATATATAGCAGACTTAGAAACTTTGAAAAAGGATCATAATGTAGAGAGCAAAGCGAGCAAGTAACAAGAAAAACTTTATTGACTTAACAATAGGCTTTAACACATAATAATAAGCCCAGAGAGTAATATACCAAAATTTAGGAGAAATGAGCATAAAAAACCCTCGTTCCATATCAATTTGTGGAAACGAGGGCTTTTTTAATAAGTATTAAATTAAACATTCTCATTCTTAGCAATAATCTTTGTTAATACGTTAGTTGGACCTTTTTTAATAAATCCTAAATAAACGCAAATTCCTGATATTGTCCAGAAGTATGTGGTTACAGAAGGTGCATCAAAGTTATTAAGTACTATATTCGTGAAGAGAATACCTATCATAGCTCCAAAGCCACTTTGTACAATTCCTTTAGAAACTTTGTCTTCAACTTTTTTGAGAGCTCTCAGCGGCCATATTACCCCATTATATATAGCTATTAAAAATGATACTAAGCCAAAAATGCCCATTTCTACAGCTGCCTTTAGATAATAGTTATCAACATAGAAGGTTCCTTTAACATTATTGTTGGTAGCTACTGCACCACCAAATTTCCCAAAACCGGTACCAAATAACGGGCTATTATGGAACATTTGTAATGCCTTAGGCCATTTAGAAAATCTTCCGCCTCTAAAGCTGCTAGCAATATATTCTGGGTCAAGCAAGTAACCAATTCTACTCTGAACTGTCGGAACAAAGCTGTAAGTAAGAGCTGCTATAATTACCAAACCAATAATCAATTTGTACTTTTTACTTAGAAAAGCGTAAATAATGAGTGCTAGGCCAAGTGCTATCCATGAAGAACGTGAACCGGTAAAAATTATACAAATTCCCATTAAACCAGTAGCACATGTGTACAAAAGCTTTTGCAATACATGTCTTTCTGAAAAAATAAGAGATACTGCAAGCGGTATTAGCATTGCTAACAAGCATCCAAGAACATTTGGACTTCCTACTATTGAGAAAACTCTAGGACCAGAGGTGGTCTCTACCTTGTCAGTCCAATATGCAGGTGTTTCTACTTTAGCAATAAACTGATATATGCCAACTATAGACATAAATATACCTGTAAAAATTAATATCTTAACTAAATTTTTTGCACCATTCTCACTTCTAAGAAGTTTAATAACAATAAAGAAAAACGTTAAATACTCAATGTTGGCTCTTAAACCATCAAATCCAAGTGAATCAAAGGATGCAATAATAAATAACACTATTGCTACGAAAAAGAATAGGAATAATGGAAAATCAACAGGTGACCAATTAAAGGAAAAATCTCTTCTATCAACAAGCCATCTAAAAAACCAAATTCCAATGCAGTAAATAATCAAAAGCTCATCCCATATGGTTGCTAGAGAACCAATATCGGTTTCAACAGCTATAAAGTACAGGATAGGGTAAATACCTACCAGATAAGCTCCTCTTTCAAAATCACGCAGAATAAATATAGTTGCTAAAACACCAATAATACCTACAGCAACAATTTTAGGTAAGAAGAAACAGGCCACGCAAAGAATAAGAGCTAAAATAATGTAGAAAGCAACCCTGTACCACTTACCAAAGTGTTTTTCACCAAAACTCTCGGCGTATTTAATGATTCTATATGGGAAGCTATTTATATATGCTTTTGAGTAGCAAGAATTTATGCTACTTGCAAGATTGTCTAGCTTGTTTCCCAAGAATGCTAAAAACTTATACGCAGCAGAGAAGGTGTATTTCGGTGTTCGAGCTATGAAATTTTGTATAATTTTATTAAATAGACTACTTTGATTCCACTCTGATATCTTTTTCAAACATTTATTTATGATGCTATTACTATAAGCATTTGAAAATAAATTATAAATGTATACTAAGAATCTATAAAGCAGGCTATTTGATACATATTTCCACACTTAAAGATTCCTCCTAATTAAACTCGATAGCTTCTATAGTTCCCTGTGTTTCGAAGGCGTGAGTTTTTAATGTAAATACTTTACCTACTGCAACATCCTGATTGTCTAGCTTTATTATGCCGTTTCCTTTAGTAGCTTTCATCGTAAATTTAACTGTTAACTCTTTTCTAATTGGATCTGGAGAATTTACTTGCCTACCGTCAGCTGTACTTATTGGTACTTGCAAAACTGTATAGGAGATGGATTTGATATATGCATCTGCAGGTTTTAACAATGAAATCAGCTGGTCACCCTCTTTTAGAGCTTTTATCTGATCGGCATTTCTTACAGTACATCTATATGTTACAGTTATATTTTGCTGGCTTTCTTCAGATGCAATAGGACCAACGTCTGTACCTATTGTTTTTAATAATACTACAGCACCTACTAGTAAGACTAGAATAATAATACTAAAATCAATAATATTAATTACTCCAAATAATTTCCCCTTTTCATTTACAATCTTCATACTTAATACTCTCCTCAAATTTTTGTTTTACTTAATAATTTCAAATAAAAATCAAGTTGAAATTATTAAATAAATTTTTATTATAGAATTTACCAAATATAAATATATTTCTAAATCAGCTTTTTTTCAATAGTTTTTCTTGTCCTATTTTTAAAATATCAACGACAGTTTTCTCTAAAAGTAGAGGTAAATAACACTACATTAAGATTTTTTATATCTAAGAAATCTGTTTATATCCATACTTATAGGATATAAGTAATTTTTTCATAAGTAGCTTAAAACCCGTCTCTGATAGGCTAAAACTGTAATCATATACTAATTGCAACGGACATTTTTTGAAAAAATCCTCTTCTGGTTTATTACCAGTACAAAGTCTTTGGTAAAGACAAAATATTGCAACACTAGGAATTTTATAGTGGTATATAGCTTTTTCGATGGACTGCTTATTATATATAATATCAGACTGAGTAGTCTGTATCCAATTAGCAAAATCCTTCCATAATTGTATCTCAGGAAGTCTGTCCGGAGAAGCTGAGAGTGAATTTGGTCTTTGCCTATAAAGCGCAAGTATTTCTTTAACGCAGCAGAACTCACATTTATATAACAGCCTATAGAAGAAATCCATATCTTCTGCCCAATTCAGGCCTGACCTAAAAGTAATAGAATTATTTATTACAATAGATTTTTTTACTACAACAGTACTAGTCCAAACAGAAACCTTTTCTCTAATTACCTCTAGCAATATTTTACCTTCAGAGTAATGTTTTGGAAAGGTTTTGCCCTTTATATCATCATAAAAATATTGATAGCCACAGTAGCAGGCATCCATGCCAGTAGAAATTAACCTGTTTACTTGCTTTTCAAGTTTGTTTGGAAGCCACAAATCGTCGCTATCTAAAAAAGCTAGATATTCACCCTGAGAATTTCCAATAGCATTATTTCTGGCAGCAGAAACGCCTTGATTGGATTGATATATATACTTGACTCTGGAATCCTTTAGCATCAGTGCTTTCACAACCTCTGCGCCATTATCTGTACTACCGTCGTCAACGATGATAACTTCAAAATTGCTATAGGTTTGAGCTAGTATGCTTTCCACAGTTTGCTTTATGAATTTACTTGTATTATACATTGGTATTATTATTGAAATAAGTGGTGAACTGCCCATTTAACCTCCCTAAATGTAGAATTGATAGATAATAAATACTTGTTGAATACTTACTATTTATTCATTCAAATTTATATTCGTTTTAAAGTTTAGCATTACAAAGTCATGCCGTCAATTTTCCTGTAAAAGTATTGGGTTCATTGTATTCTAAAACTGAAATCACGTTTTTTCAGAAAAAATACGTAGGTGAATTTCCCTAACCAAGCTTCTTAACATAATCTCCAGCTTTATATGCATTACTGATATAGTTTGGCATAAAATCCTTTAGGTACTTTCTAATATCAGCTTCTTGTGCTGCTAAAGAATTATACGCATTTATCAATTGGTCTTCTTGCTCCAATTTCTGGACAGGTAGAATATACTTGTCCTCGCTGCCGAAAATATCTTTGGCAATGCCCCTAGCCTTTACAGAATAGCCAATTACTAATGTTGGTACACAAGTAGAATAGGCAGCGATTGTTGCGTGAGTACGAGCACCAATAAACAATTTACAGCTTGAGATGAAGCCTTTTAATTCCATGCAATTATAAGTATCACCAATTAGTATAACTCTTCCAGTACCTTTGAACATATCATAGAGTTTACCAAGAGGAATCATATCATTGTCATGATCCCATAAAACATGAGGGATAAGCGCAACCTGACTATCTGTAGTATCTATTATATGCTGAATTAATCTTGTATAGCTTTTGAATACAATACCTTCACTGCGTTCGTTTCTCATAATGAGAGGACTTACATTAATTCCAATAGTATTATCAGCAATAAAACCATCTGGCAGATCCGTTAGTTTTGTATCTAAAGTAAAAGCTGGGTCTGGCAAAAGAACTACATTTGTTAGACCATTTTTGATGAAAGCTTGATGAGTTATACTCTCCCTTGCAATAATGAGACTATACTTTTTTAAATCCTCTAACATTTTATTATTAATTGCCTCTGGGTCTACGGAGCAACCCCAGAAAACAGTTTTGCTTCCTTTTTGCGCGGCTATTTTATTCGTATAGTATATCCATCTAGGTATTCCATAGCAGTAGTTATCGCCACCAATTGAAAGGCACAAGGTATCTTTATTCATAGCATCTACTATTTCTTTTTGAGAAAATGAAAAAAGCATATTCTGATTAAGACCTAGTTTCCTTAAACCAGCATCAATTAGCCGAATGGGATGTAAGCCTTCATATTTTTTATAATTTAATATATTAAATTTAAAATCAGAAGATAGAAAATCTATATCTTCCTGCTTCCTGAAAGTTGCCAGAGATAGCTTTATGTTATTTAAATTTAGTATTTTCAGTGTTGATCTTACAATTGCCTCACAACCATGATTCCTACTCCCTGCGTGGGCATAAAGCAATAGTTCTTTCATTTTGTAGTACCTCCTTCTTGTCAATACCTAATTATACATTCGGAGTAAAGCCATTACAAGGCAATAACTAAAACTTGAATAAAAAGTATTATTAAACAACTGAAAATTTACCGATATTCTAATTGAAAGTGTTTTGTTTTTTACCTATTGGAACAATATAGTGTATAATTTATATGTAATTGATATTTTTAAATAACTTTTTCAAAGCAACAGTAAAGAAAATAGTCTAAAGTATTTGAAAGATGGGGAAGGTTGAAAGAAATATAAAAACAAATAAAGGAGGTACCGAGCCCATGCCATTTCTGTCAGAGAAATGTACATTTCTTTGATGTTCTTTGTGCGAAATGTTGGGCATGGGTATAATCATGAGGAATATATTTAGTAGGAAAAAGAAGGGACAAGAGCTAGATATAAAGGTCTTGTTTAAAAATGATATATCTATACTTATTTTAGACGAACGATGGAATGGTTTATTTGAAAATATCGTCAAGACAAGTAAAATAGTGGATTGTGAGAATGATATAAAAGAGCTTTTAAAGGAGCAGTCTAGGTTGACTTCAGAGGTAAAAGAGATTGCTGCAAAAAAGAAGGAATATATGGACGAGATTATAAGGCTTACAACAGAAGCTTTTGACAATAATAATGAAGTTGCACGTTTGAAAATGCAGGAAAATGAGAAAACAATTGTAGCAATTAATAAAAGAATTAAAGAAATAGAAGAAAGGCTATTAGATATACCTAAAGAGATAAGGCAGGCAAATTTAGAACTTTTAGAGCAGACTATAAAAGTAGTATATTTCTCAATTAAAGAAAACAAACATAAGGTTGAAGCATTAGATAAGGAAATCGCTGAAACAAAAGAGAATCTAAAGAAGCTAATTGATGAAAGAGGGCTATTAGCTCAGGATGATACCAATACATACTCATATTTCCATGATTTATTGGGAAAAGACGAGTTGCAAAAATTAGATGAAATATATTTTAATAATAAATAGGCTCAACTTTAGCTGGATTTAATTGTAAGCACGTCTAATCTGAAGTTTGTATGGAGGTTGTAAATGAAAGCTGTAACAGGAAAAGAGATGGGCGAAATTGATAAATTTTCCATAGAACATATAGGCATACCTGGGATTGTATTAATGGAAAATGCTGCTTTAAAGGTAGTTAAACATGTTAAATTATACATTAAACAAAAACAGCTAGAAGTTCCTAATATTCTGATAGTAGCAGGAAAGGGGAATAATGCTGGTGACGCTTTTGCAGTCGCAAGGCATTTAATTATTGCTGGAACAAAAGTTAAGGTATATTGCTTGTTTGATAAAGAACATTTAACAGGCGATGCAAAAGTTGATTTTGATATTTTGCAAACTATTAACGCTGATATAGAGTTCATAAAAGAAGACACAGAACTAGATAGATTAAGTTATGATGTAAGTAAAGCTGATATTGTTTTAGATGGTATATTTGGTACAGGCTTTAAAGGACAGATAAAAGGTCATATAGCCGAAGTAATAGAGATTATTAATAAAAATGCAAATTATATATTGTCAATTGACATAGCATCAGGTATTGAATCAGCTACTGGTAAAGTAGCTGATATCTGTGTAAAGGCTCATAAAACTGTTACATTTGAGCTTCCTAAAATAGGGCAGATAGTTTATCCAGGTCTATACAACTCAGGGCAATTAGAGATAGAAAGTATCGGTATGCCTCATCAGTCAATTCAAAGTGTAGTATTAAATAATAATCTTACTGATTGTGACTTCATAAATTCTGTTATACCTAAGAGAAAAGATGAATTTAACAAGGGAAACTGCGGAAAAGTAGTGATCGTCACTGGCTCATTGGGTATGGCAGGTTCAGGTTGCATAGCTGCAAAGGCAAGCCTTAGAACAGGTTCAGGCTTAGTTTATATAGCTGGGCCTGCAAGTATAGTAAATATTTATCAAAGTGTTGTACCCGAGGCAGTAGCTATAAGTTTAAAAGACAACAATGGAGTAATAAGCGATGAAAGTATAGATGTTGTATTAGAAATGCTAAGAAAATGTAATGTAGCTGCTATTGGTCCAGGCATTTCTACTAATAAAAGTATATATAATATGGTAAGGAGTATTGCTGAAAATGCAGACATACCTTTAGTGATAGATGCAGATGCGCTAAATGTAATTGCTGGAGATACTAATATTTTTAGTAAATTTAAGAATGATGTAGTTTTAACTCCTCATCCAGGGGAGATGTCAAGATTAACAGGACTTGAAATAAGTGATATTCAGCAAAATAGAATAGAAGTGGCGAGGAAATATGCCGACCTTTGGGGCATAACGGTTGTGCTAAAAGGGGCTAGAACAATAATTGCAAACAAGACAGGAGAAATATATATAAATCCGACAGGAAATTCAGGTATGGCAACAGCTGGAAGTGGAGATGCATTATCAGGTATTATAGCTTCACTTATTGGTCAGGGGGTAAGTGCATTTGAGGCAGCTGTAGCAGGAACATACATTCATGGTTTGGCAGGGGATATTGTAGCTCAATCAAAGGGATTATATGGGCTAAATGCTATGGATATTGTGGAAAATATTCCATATGCTTTTATTCATAAAAGCACATAGCATAAGTATAATTATAAAGATTAAAGACATAATTTATATAAATCAGAATATTTGGCAAAAGAAACATAGTATATTTTATATATAATATGTTTTCAAAAATTATAATATGGATATACTAAAAGATATAAACAACTCGAAAAAAAGTTTATGCAAACATTGTGCATTTTCGAGTATCAAAAACCACAAGTGGTTTTTGCCAGTGTGGGTACTTCGTGCAAACATTGTGCATTTTTAAGTATCAAAAACCACAAGTCTGTTAACAGCATAATGGGAGGAATGCTAGTTAATTGACAAAGAGATAAAGTTTTGGGGGATAATAAATAAATGGGGTATAAATTAAACCGAGCATGGGCCGAGATTAACTTGGATTACATTGCTCATAATACTAGAGAGATTAGAAGAATAACAAACAAAAATGCTGAAATAATGGGTGTTGTTAAGGCAGACGCATATGGGCATGGAGTTATGGAGGTGACAAGGACACTATTAAACAATGGTGCTACAAGACTTGCAGTATCGATGTTAGATGAGGCTATTCAGCTTCGAAGAAATGGAATATCAGTGCCAATACTTATTCTTGGTTATACAGACCCAATTAGGGCAAATGAAATAATAGAGAATGATGTGACGCAAACTGTTTATAGTCATGAGTTAGCACAGGCTTTGTCAGATGAAGCAGTAAAGCAGGGCAAAAAGGTTAAAATTCATATAAAAATAGATACAGGAATGTCTAGGCTAGGATTTTTACCAGGATATAGTGCTGTTAAGAATGTGGTTGAAATAAGCCAGCTACCTAATTTAATTATTGAAGGGTTATTTACTCATTTTGCTACCGCTGATGAAAGAAACAAAGAGTTTACTATGACGCAGTTTGAACTATTTATGAGCATATGTAGTGAGCTTCAGAGAATCGGAATACATATCCCAGTTAAGCATTGTGCAAATAGCGCAGGAATTATTGAATATCCTGAGATGCATCTAGATATGGTTCGCCCAGGTATTATACTATATGGTATGTACCCATCTGAAGAAGTTGACAAGTCAAAAATAGATTTAAAGCCTGCGATGACACTAAAAGCAAATGTAATATTAGTTAAGGAAGTGGAAAAAAATACTTCTATAAGTTATGGAAGATTATTCACTACTGATAGAATCACTAAAATTGCAACAATTCCAATTGGGTATGCTGATGGGTATACGCGAATGCTAAGCAATAAAGGAAAAGTTCTTATACATGGACAATATGCACCTGTGGTTGGAAGGGTATGCATGGATCAGTGTATGATTGATGTTACTGATTTAGGTTGTAATGTTGAAGTTGGTGATGAGGTCGTACTTATAGGTGAGCAAGGTGACAACTTAATAACTGTGGAGGATGTTGCCAATTCAATAGGTATGATTAATTATGAATTTGTTTGTATTGTAGGGAAGAGAATTCCAAGGGCATTTATTCAGGATGGGAAAATATCGAAAATTCTGAATTATTTGATATGAGCGGCTTTCAGGGACTGAGTAACATAAACTTAATTTGACCTCATATACTATGGGGGATATAATATTTATATACTGCTACGACTATTTATCTATGGGGATGATAAGTAAAAGTATTTAATAAAGGGTTTTCTAGGGTGGGGGTTACAAAATTGTCTCAATATAAAAAAATTATGATAAGTATTCCGGACAATTTGCTTGAAGAATTGGATAATATGGTATCCAATGAGAAAACTAATAGGAGTATGCTTGTTAGAGAAGCGATGACTCTTTATATTAGAGAAAAACACAAGCTTGAGTTGAGGAATAAAATGAAAATAGGCTATGAAGAAATGGCTGAAATAAATCTTAAGCTTGCTGAGTTTTGCATTGAGGCTGATGAAGAGCAACAGCGCAAATATGAGGAAAGGCTTCAGAAGATGGAGGAAACGTGGTAATAAAAAGAGGAGATATTTATTATGCTGATCTGAGTCCTGTTATTGGCTCAGAACAAGGCGGTGTTAGGCCTGTTTTAGTTGTGCAGAATGATGTTGGGAACAAATACAGTCCCACTGTGATTGCTGCTGCAATTACTTCGCAGATCAATAAGGCTAAGTTACCCACCCATATAGAAATAGGCGCTTTAGAATATGGTCTTGCAAAGGATTCTGTTATTTTGCTAGAACAGATACGGACTATTGATAAACGGCGCCTTAGAGAAAAAATTGGACATTTGGATGAAGAATTGATGGAAAAGGTTAATAATGCCTTAGAAATAAGTTTTGGACTATATGAGTAGATATTCAGTTGGAGGATTTTATGAAAATACTAATGAATAAAATTATTGAAAAACCATTTGTTATGTTAGCCGTTTTAATATGTATGATATCGTTAGTACAGCTTGCACCGATTGTTAAGGCTGAAACAGGTAGTGATACAACTATTTATGATAGTACTTACATAGATAAAATGGAAATTGAAATAAAGAACCTAATCCAAACATCAAATGATGAACTGAAAAAGCAAATTAATGCTGTATCAACGCAGTCAGAGCTTGAAAAAAAGTTAGCGGATACCGTAAATGAGTTGGCTTTACTAAAAGAAAGTATGGTGTTTAAAATCATAAAACTGCCTGCAGGAAAAACATTAATAGGTGATGCCAGTACAGAAATTATCGTCAGGAACAAAGATAGAGTTACTGCTTATGTGTCAAGCATCGCTACTGGAGGAGTATCAAATTTAATATCTGGTACAGATATACCAAATGGTGCAGTAATTCCGGATAATCAGCTTTTACTAATTCCAAAGGCTGATGGAAGAGGAATAACCGCTAAAGCAGATGCAGATATTATGATTAAAGGCACATACACAATCAAGTAATTACTTACATTATAGAAGTAAACAAATATAGTAATTAAAAATGTATGAGGAAATATAGAAATATGAATACATAAATATAGACATGGGAATTAACAGTAGCAATAATGGATATAAGTAATTTGTAAGAACAGCACAAAAATTAATGTTTTAATCTGGCTGTTTATTAACAAATATTAATACAAAGAAGCTAAATGACGATAGTATATTTAAGCTTCTTTTTATATTTTATACTAATTTGCATTTGAAATGTGGAATTACATTTTTAATATCTGCATTTGCAGTGATGGAGCGAAGCCCACGAAGATATATCAATATTTTAATCAAGAAAAGGATGGATAAAATGGAGAAAAAAATTATCCAAAAAAGTAAGCGCCAAAAGAGAATAGATTTGCTTATTAGACTTGCATTAGTTATGGTTATTGCTATTGCAGTATTTATTTTTGGAATAAAGCCTATTCTTAATAAGGATTACTATTTTGATACTGGTAAGGATTATAATTTTAATAATTTAGGAGCAAATTCTGGAAATGATAGTTACGATGTGGCTGTGATTGGTGATGGACTAGATGGAATCAGCGCTGCTATTAGTGCTGCAAGAGTAGGGGCTGATACACTTTTAGTTTGCTCGTCAAATAAATTAGGTGATGAGATTACAAAATCATTTAATGTAAATTGGACAACAGATGTTACTCCCACTGGTACGAATGTGAGTGCAGATATTTTTAAGGAAATAAGACATAATGCAGAGGAAGGCTACAATATTGACAAATACATAAAAGCAATAAATAAGTTGGTATCTGATGAAAAAAATATTACAGTATTATATGATGCACAATTAACAAATGTAGTATATGAAAATGGCAATGTATTAAGTGCTGACTTGAAAACAGCTAATGAAAATAAAACCATCAAGGCACTTAGATTTATAGATGCAACAAAAAATGGTGACCTGTTAAAGAAATGCAATGTTCCATATAGTACAGGTTACAGTGATATTGGTATAGAAGGCTTATACCCTCCTGTGACTCTTAGCTTTATGGTATCAGGAGTTAATTATACTTCAATTGAGGAAATGCTAAAGAATCAAGGGGTATATATAGATAGAATCCTTGAAAGCTATAATACTGCGTATGATAATATTTCAATTAATGGATTAAACGTAGCAGACCAAGGAGATTCAAAGGTTATTGTCCAAAGTGTCACGGTAAGAAATGTTGATTTAAATAACGCTGATGAAGTGAAGTCAGCATTCATAAAAGCTTCTAAGGAATGTTCTAATTTATATGAGTTTTTAAAGTTAAATATAGAACAATTTAAAAGCGCAAATAACTTGAAAATAGCAGATGAATTTTTTATGCCTTCAGCATATCACTTTAAAGGCAGTTATTCATTAACATTGACAGATTTATTAGTTGGTAAGAGATTCAGTGATAGAATTAGTGCTGCATCCAGGCCAGTGACATTGACATTAGAAGATGGCAATGGATACATACTTTGCAATCCAAAAACATTCTATATACCGCTTAGATCCTTGATACCTCAAGGTTTGAATAATGTATTAATGACAGGGGATAAAGCTTCTTATTCATCATTAGTTCAAACAGCTGTAAGCTCAAATTCAAGCTTATCTGGTATTGGCTTTTCAGCTGGAACCATTGCAGCTTATAGTATATCTAAGAATATGGGTGTTTCTCAAATTGTAGAAGAACAAAATCTTGATGTTCAATCAGAAATAGAGAGGATATTGAGGCGATTAGGTGTTTATATGTCAGATACAAAAGAGGAGTTCACTAGCCTCACTGACAACTGGAGTTATCCATATATCGAGAGACTGAATAATTTAGGACTATTAAGTGCGGGAATTACAAATGATTTCAGGCTTGATAAAGATGCCGAGACTAGGGATTTAGCATTTATTATACTTAATGGAGTACCAAGAGTTTCAAAAAATGTGTATAGCTATGATTTTGATACTAAAGTAAGACAGTACATAACCAACGACCCTCTTACTAAGGAGTTATTTGCTAAGATATTGCTAGAATTAAATGGGGATTCAAATTTAACAAAGAATTATTATCAAGAGGCATGTAAAAAAGGTTTAATAGATGAAACCTTACAAAATAAGCTTAAGAATAAAGATGTACTACAGTTTCCTGAGTTATACTACGCATCTGTGCAATTTATCGAAAAGAAAACAGGTAAAACGCTGAAATAGTATTGAACAATGTTTGCACATCTTACGATGTTACGTCGCATACTGCGACTATATAAACGGTTACTAACCGTTTATATGCAAACTAGTATAAGTTGAAAAATAACATATTAATAAATGAAACGGTATCATTTTATGAGGAAATGATACCGTTTTTAATATACTAAACTTATCAAATTTACTTTACTTTTATTAAGTGAAGTCGGATTCCAATAATATGTAAAATAAATTTTGGCAATTTTAACATTCTTTTAGAACGTCTAGGCTCTTTATACAGTCTATATAGCCATTCTAAACCATGATTTCTAAAAAAGTCAGGAGCTAATTTAACGTTTCCGGCTAAAACATCCAGAGTACCGCCAACACCTAAAGAGGCTTTTACATGAAGCTTATCCTTGTTTTCATGAATCCATAGCTCTTGCTTTGGAGCACCTAGGCATACAAAAAGAACTTCAGCACCTGAGTTGTTAATTTCATCTATTATTTTTTCAGTATCTTCATCTGTAAAATATCCGTTACGGGTTCCAACAACTTCTGCTGATGGGTAGTCGCAGACAATATTTGCTTGTGCTTTTTCGGCTATTCCAGGTTTTCCTCCAAAAAGAAAGAATTTGATTGGCTTTTTAGACGAAGCAGCGAGTAGATTCTTTGCTAAATCAACACCAGATACCTTTTGTCTGACAGGTTTACCTAGAATTTTTGAAGCTAAAACCACACCAGCACCATCAGCCACAAGCATATCAGCATCATTGAGTACTTTGCACATTTTACTGTCTGAAATACCATCCATCATTATTTCGGCATTAGGTGTATATATTGAATGGTTTTCATTAGAAGAAATAAAATAATATATCTTTTTAACAGCTTGTTCCATGGTAATATCATCTATGTTAATTCCTGCAATATTTACTGATTTTCTCATATAACCTCCAATATTCAAATCTAGCTGATAATGTAAACTCCTGATTTAGTGACATTCTTCTTTATGAGAATCAGAGATATCAATGAAATTGACCAAATTTCTCCATCAGCTATGTGAATAATTTACTTATACAGTTTAGTTTATCTGATTTTATTTGTCAATGATACGAAGAATATGTGCAATGTTTCCTGTAATAATATTTTTTGTTATTAGATAATGTTTATATAACTCAAAAAAAACATATATTATTTTATATATCATAACATTATTAAAATTTCCATGGTGTAAGTGCGTGAAAAATGTAGCATTATAATAAATGTCATATTTAACATTCGTTATATTTTAAAGGAGGTGCCGGGTCTATGTCACAAGTTTTATTTAAACAATCTAGGCATAGGCGTAAATATGTCTACAATAACTAAAGTATTACAGTTTTTAAAAAATTACGTTTTAATAACATTAGGTACTGCAATTACTGCATTAGCTTTTAATATATTCCTTATCCCATACAAAATTGCACCTGGTGGTTTAAGCGGATTAGCTACAGTGTTGTTTTATATAAGTGGAGGAAAACTACCTGTTGGAGCTACTATGCTGGCAATTAATATTCCTTTATTTTTATTAGGCTACAAAATTATAGGCAAGAAATTCTTTTTTAGAACGATTTATGGTACTATAGTGCTTTCGGCTATTATTGATTTAACTGAGGTATATTCTGTTGATTTTGCGAAAAAACTTCTGGTAGATGGAACTGACTTGGTATCTAGACCAGATATATTGCTTTATAGTGTAATTGGAGGGTTTATAAGTGGTATTGGGCTTGGTATTGTATTAAAAATGGACGCTACCACGGGAGGAACAGAATTAGCTGCAAAGCTTTTAAATAAATTATTTAAGACTATGACAATTGGACAATTGATTTTGTGGTTAGATGCATTGATTATACTATTAGCTATTATTGCATTTAATAGTATTTTAATTGGTCTTTATTCATTAGTTAGCTTGTTTATAACAATTAAGGTAATAGATGCAATGGTTGCAGGGGTTGATTACTCTAGGGCGGTACTTATTATTTCTGAACGCCAAGATGAAATTTCAAAGAGGCTATTGTTTGATTTAGATAGAGGCGTAACCGAATTGAAAGGAAGAGGTGTTTACTCGGGAAAGGACAAAGATGTGCTGCTCTGCGTATTAGCAAGAACCCAAATACAACAACTCAAACAGATTGTACTAGAAGTAGATAAAAATGCATTTATGATTCTGGCAGAAGTCAACGAAGTGCTCGGAGAAGGCTTTGAAACTAATAATGGAAAATAGTAATAAGCAAACTCACGGGATGTGTCAATTTTTTTCAAACCTGAAATTGCTCCATGGACAAGAAGTAAAGGATTAATATAGTATTTTGAAACAAGTGAACTTCTGCCTGAAGCTACTGTTAAAGAAAGTTTACATCTATTGGAATTATTAATTAATTATTTACATCAATACAAAATATAGTATAAATAATAAGCTATCCCTAAGAGCCTAACCGAAAATATTTGATTGATCTATTTTAAAAAGCACAGCACCCAATGCAGCATAAGATATCCCTTGTAACTCTCACAATAGAAGAGTTGCAAGGGATTTTTTAATGTTAACATTGTTGATGATTGCTAGAATATATTGGCTTGACAAGTTAAATTGAATTAGATAGAGGTATAACAACTTACATGATGTGACAGTAGAGAAGTATTTTAGAACAGTAGACATTTTAAAAATTTAATGGTAAAATAGAATAAAATTTATTCGACAAATAAATACAAAGTTCGATTAGTTTAGACAAATCTTTCGAATTACTTCACATGGAGGTACAGAATATGAAAAAAGAAAGAAAAGTTTCTATTAGTCATAAGCTTATACTGTTACTTGTTATTATTGCTATTTTGCCAGCAACAATTTTAGGCGTAATAAGCTATAATACAGCAAGTAACATCACAGAAACAGAAATTAGAAGTGCCGCTAGTGGAAAAATGAGCATTGTACAAGAAAATTTTAACAATTTTATAAAAATGCAAGAGGAGAATTTGCTAATAGTTTCACAAAATGCAAATATTCGAAACATTCTGAATAAAAAACCAGAAGAAATGATATATGTAACGGATGTATTAAAAACCAATACCGAAGGGCATGATGCAGTAATGAGTATCTATGTGGGTAGAGTAGATAAAAAATTAGAAATACACCCACAAACAGAACTGCCAGATGGATTTGATCCAACAACGAGACCTTGGTATCAGTCTGCAATATCAAATAATGGATTAGCATGGACAGAACCTTATGTTGACGTAGCTACAGGAAAGTTAATAGTGACTTTGTCGACTCCTTTGTATGATTACAATAAGGAATTAGTTGGGGTTCTCGGAGCTGATATTTCACTTGAACAATTAAATAATACAATAGGGAATACGAAAATAGGAAATGAGGGATATATCTTCTTACTAAGTAGTAAAGATATAGTACTCACTCACCCTGACAAAACTTTAATTGGAAAAGAAGCTCCTGTGCCTGAGTTAAAGCAGGAAGTAGTTTCTTCTGGAAGTGGAAATGTTGATTACACTTATGAGAATTCAAAAAAGTGTGCATATTATTCTAATATAAATAACACTGGATGGAAAATATTTGGGGTGTTTAATTATAGTGAAATAAGTGATCAAACCAATCGTATATTATTAATAAGTCTTTTTAGCGGATTAGGTATCATTGTTGTTGCTATTTTATTGGGGATTGTGTTCACAAGACCTTTAATAAAATCTATTAAGACAATAACGAAAGATATGTTGATAATAGGAAATGGTGACTTTACAGTTAGAACTTCTATTAAGTCCAGTGATGAAATAGGTTTACTTGCACAGAACATAAATAAAATGTTAGAGAAATTAGGTCAATTGATGATAAATGTTAAAGCTACAGTATCGGATGTTTCCTCTTCTGCTGGCGTATTGGCCTCATCATCTGAAGAAATAACGGCTTCAACGGAGGAAATATCTAGAACTGTTGTTGAAATTTCAAATGCCACAACAGAAAATGCCCAAAGCGTTGAAAATGGATTAAATAAAACTACAGAATTAGCTGATAAAATCCAAGGAGTATCAGAATCTATTAACGTGATTAAAGATATGGTAGATAAATCAAATCAGCTAAACCACGATGGCATACAAACAGTTGAAGAGTTGAGAATAAAATCAAATGAAAATAGTCTTGCATCTGAAAAGGTTGGTAACGCTATTAGCGAGGTAGATAAGTGTTCCAAACAAGTTGGTGAGATTATTAACGCAATTAGCGCAATAGCAGACCAAACCAACTTATTATCTTTAAATGCGAGTATTGAAGCTGCGAGAGCAGGAGAAGCAGGAAAGGGTTTTGCGGTTGTAGCTGATGAAATTAGGAAGTTAGCTGAGCAATCAGCAAAAGCTACAGATAATATTCAAAAATTAATTAAAGAAATACAAACGCAATCTAGAAATGCTGTAGATAGTATAGAAATTGCAATGCCAATTGTAGTAGCTCAGAGCCAATCTGTTGACAAAACGCAACGCATATTTAGTGATATTTCAGAAACAATTACTAAGTTAACCGTGGAAATTAGTGAAATTACAGAACTAAATAATAGTATGGTCTATAGTAAAGATGAGATATTAACAATTATGGAGGACATCTCTGCAACATCAGAAGAAACTTCTGCATCGACGCAACAGGTATCTGCTTCAACTCAGGAACAACTTGCGGGAATGGAAGAGGTGGCAAGAACAGCAGAAGAATTAAATCTTTTAGCTAATAAACTGAACTTAGAAATAGATAATTTTAAGGTATAAGACATAGAAATCCCTTAAGAAATTGTTAACCACTTTTTCTTAAGGGATTATTGATGCGAAAGGCTTTTTAATACTCTTTTACTAACAGTGCTCTTATGTAGCCTCTGTCTGTGGAGGTTGATTCAATATAAAATCCGCGTCCATAATAGAATCTTACTAAATCACGGTATTTCGATGCGGTATGCAAACTAACTTTTTTAACACCCTTTGATTTTAGAATTTTATCAACCAAGTTGATTAGGGATTTGCCAATACCAATATTGTGGTAGTCAAGCATTACACCAAATCGACTTATGTATGCAGTGTTATCAGGTAAAAAATTTATTCTGATAGAACCAACAGGATTGTCATCTATTATGGCAATATAAACTTCTTTTTCCAAAATATCTTCTTGAATTTCCTCGATGCTTTCAGTCAATGCTTCCATTGTTCCAGATAAGCCAGTATCTTTCATGTATTTATTAAAGGCTTCCTGCATAATAGTAGATATTGCAGGTGCATCCTCCAGAGTAGCTTTTCTAATAATAAATGAATAATTCATATCTTTTTACCTCAATATATAAGAAATAAACAAGCCCGGATTATGCTTTTTTATGCTTTGTCGGGCTTGTCTGTCATGAACACGGCGTAATATAAGATTTATGATACCGTTTTCTAATCAAATTATATTGTTTTATAATAGTGTCGCTAAAACTGCTTTCTGTGCGTGTAGTCTGTTTTCAGCTTCATCGAAAATTACCGACTGTTTGCCATCAATGACATCTTCAGTAACCTCATAGCCTCTGTATGCAGGTAGACAATGCAGAAAAATTGCATCAGCATGAGCTTTTGCAAATAGCTCGGAATTAATTTGGTAGGGCATGAATATCTTTAGCTTTTCAGCTTTTTGGTCTTCTTGGCCCATGCTTATCCAAGTATCGCCATATACAACATCTGCATTTGCAATTGCTTCAACTGGATCTTGGGTTATAAGTATTTCTGACCCTGTTAGCTTAGCAGCTGCTTTTGCTTCGTTAACATATTTATCGTCACATTCATAGCCTTTAGGTGAAGCTATCGCAATATTCATTCCAACCTTAGCACATCCGTGAAGTAGGGAATGAGCGATGTTATTTCCATCACCGATATATGCAAGCTTAAGTCCTTCAAGTTTACCCTTGTGTTCATAAATAGTTTGTAGGTCAGCTAGAATCTGACATGGATGCATTTCATCAGTTAATCCGTTTATTATTGGAATAGTTCCGAATTTAGCTAGATCATCTACATCACTTTGCTTAAAGGTTCTAATCATAATACCATCTAAGTATCTTGAGAGAACATTAGCAGTGTCGTAAATACATTCGCCTCTTCCAATCTGAATATCATTAGAACTCAAGAATAGTGCGGACCCTCCAAGCTGATACATTCCAACTTCAAAAGAAACTCTGGTTCGAGTTGAAGACTTTGAAAAGATCATTCCAAGAGTTTTACCCTCAAGTAAATGATGCTTCACACCTTTCTTATTTTCATCTTTAAGCGTTATTGCAAGTTTTAATAAATCATGTATTTCGTCAGTAGTCAAATCATTAAGACTTAATAAATGTTTCATATAATAGCGACCTCCCACGCCTCAATTGGGCTCAAAATCTTTTATCTTTTATATACAGAGTATTCGTCAAGAGAGTATATATCCGCTTGATTATCTGCAATTAGCCTCTCAAGAATACTTAAAACAGCATTTGTTGTATCCAATGAAGTTATACATGGTATATTGTACTCCATAGATGTTCTTCTAAGTATAAATCCCTTTCTTTCAGGAATTTTACCTCTTGTAGGGGTGTTTATAACAAGTGTTATTTTATCTGCCTTAATGCAGTTTAATACATTAACCTCTTCAATACATTCAACAGGCAGCTTAGCATTATTTAGTGCATCATATGTTCCAGTAGTAGCAGATAGCTTAAAGCCAAGCTCAAGAAGATTTTTTGCAATTTCAACACATTCTTCTTTATCTCTATCTGCAACTGAAAGAAGCACATTCCCCCCTGATGGGATTAACATTCCAGAAGCAGCAATTGCTTTGTATAATGCATTGTAATAATCTTTGTCAACACCCATAACTTCACCTGTAGACTTCATTTCAGGTCCTAAGAAGGTATCAACAGTAGTTAGTTTTGCAAATGAGAAAACAGGAGCTTTTACAGCATAATAATCAGCTTCTTTTGCAAGACCAGGCTTATAGTTTAGCTCTTTTAAGGTTTTACCCATAATCAACTTAGTAGCAACACTTACCATTGGAATACCTGTAATTTTACTCATTATAGGAACTGTTCTACTGGCACGAGGATTTACCTCAATAACATAAACCTTTTCGTCTTTATCCATAACAAACTGTATATTAAATAAGCCAACTACCTTTAGTGCTTTTGAAAGACGAATAGTGTAATCCTCAATTGTATCCTTAACTTTCTGTGAAAGATTATGAGGGGGATAAACTGCAATACTGTCACCAGAGTGAACACCTGCACGCTCTATATGTTCCATTATTCCAGGTATAAGAACTTCATTTCCATCACATATACCATCAACTTCCATCTCTTTACCAACAATGTATTTATCAATTAGTATAGGATGCTCTGTGGAAATTTCAGAAGCCATTGTTATGTATTCTTCAAGAACTTTATCATTGTAAACAACTTCCATAGCACGACCACCAAGAACATAGGATGGTCTAACTAATACAGGGTATCCTATTCTATTTGCTATTTCTTTTGCTTGTTCAAATGAAAAAGCAGTGCTTCCTTCAGGTATTGGAATATCAAGAGATTCCAGCAACTGTAAAAACTTCTCTCTGTCTTCGGCCACATCAATACTTTCTACGGTAGTTCCAAGAATTTTAATACCCTCGGAATGTAAGGTTTCAGCTAAGTTAATTGCAGTTTGACCACCAAATTGAACAATAACACCCAAAGGCTTTTCTTTATCAATAATATCAAGAACACATTCCTTTGTAAGCGGCTCAAAGTAAAGCTTATCTGCTGTATCAAAGTCAGTGCTGACAGTTTCAGGGTTGTTGTTAATTATAATTGATTCAATACCCAATTCCTTGAGAGTTTCAACAGAGTGCACACTACAGTAATCAAACTCGATACCTTGACCTATTCTGATTGGTCCTGAACCTATAACTAAAACCGTTTCACCTGGAGTTTCCTCAACATCTTCCTTTTCTTCGTAAGTAGAATAGTAATAAGGGGTAACGGCTTCAAACTCACCTGCACAAGTATCAACTATTTTATAAACAGGCTTTATAGGGTATTTTTTTCTAAGTGCTATTATTTCATCAACGGATACGTTAGCTAAATTAGCTATGTATGAATCGCCAAAACCTATTTTTTTAGCTCTTGAATATAAATCATAATCCAAGAATGCAATTCCTGCAGTTGTTATTTCTTCACCGAGTTTTACAATTTTTTTGAGCTTTCTAATAAAGAAATCATCTATTTTAGTTATTCTTACAATTTCACCCGCGGAAACACCCTTTTGTAAAGCTTTGCAAATAGCAAACATACGCTGGTCGCTAGGATGCTGAACATATTCCACTAATTCTTCTCGGCTCATGTTATCAAAAAGGCTTAAACCAAGCTGATAATTGAACTTAATATCCAGTGAATCTATTGCCTTTAACAGAGACTCTTCAAAGGTACGACCAATAGCCATTACTTCTCCGGTTGCCTTCATTTGTGTACCTAGGCTTCTGTCAGCGTTTGCAAACTTATCAAATGGCCAGCGTGGAACCTTTGTAACAACATAATCTAAAGCAGGCTCGAAGCATGCGCTTGTAGTTTTTGTAACAGAATTCTTGATTTCATCCAATGTCATTCCAATAGCTATTTTCGCAGTTACACGAGCTATAGGATATCCTGTTGCTTTAGATGCAAGAGCACTGGAACGGCTAACTCTAGGATTTACTTCAATTACAACGTACTCAAAGCTGTTAGGATTTAATGCAAATTGAATATTGCAACCACCCTTTATATCAAGTGCACGAATTATCTTAATTGAAGCAGTTCTAAGCATTTGATATTCAACATCAGATAGAGTCTGACTTGGAGCTACGACAATACTATCGCCGGTATGAACGCCAACAGGGTCAAAGTTTTCCATATTACAAATGATGATACAGTTGTCGTTGCTGTCACGCATTACTTCGTACTCTATTTCTTTCCAACCTGCAACACTCTGCTCCAAGAGAACTTGACTAATCATACTTAATTTCAAGCCTTTACCGCATATATACTTAAATTCTTCCATATTATTTGCTATACCACCGCCTGAGCCACCAAGGGTATAAGCAGGTCTGATAATAATAGGGAAACCAATTTCCTCTGCAAATTCAATAGCGTCCTGTAAAGTTGTAACTATTTTGCTAGGAGCTACTTTTTCATTTATTTCTTCCATTGTATCTTTGAAAAGTTCTCTATCTTCGGCTTTCTTAATAGAGGAAAGGGAAGTCCCCAAGAGCTCTATATGCATTTCGTCAAGAATTCCGTCTTCGGCAAGTTGAACAGCCATATTTAGACCTGTTTGACCACCTAGAGATGCAAGAATTCCATCAGGTTTTTCTTTGTATATGATTTTCTTAACAAATTCAAGTGTAATAGGTTCAATGTAAACCTTATCAGCTGATTGGGTGTCTGTCATAATTGTGGCTGGATTACTATTTATTAGTACAACCTCAATGCCTTCTTCTCTAAGAGATTTGCAGGCTTGTGTACCTGAGTAATCAAATTCGGCTGCTTGACCTATAATTATAGGACCGGAACCAATCACCAATACCTTTTTTATATTTAAATTTCTGGGCATGTATTGTTACCTCCATTAAATTACACAAATATTGCATAATAGAATTTTTACTAATCGCATTTACATCTTTACATCATTTTTACGAAATCATCGAAAATATATGCTGAGTCCTTAGGACCAGGCGCAGCTTCAGGATGATATTGTACGCTGATAACAGGGAGAGTTTTGTGTCTAAAGCCCTCTATAGTATTATCATTAACATTAATATGTGTTATTTCAATATCTTCGTTTGAACTGCCATCTATAGCATAGTTGTGATTCTGTGAGGTAATATAACATCTGCCTGTGATATTATCTTTAACAGGATGATTGCCTCCATGATGACCAAACTTGAGCTTTTTAACACTGCAACCCAATGCAAGACCTAAAAGTTGATGTCCAAGGCAGATACCTAAAATTGGCTTCACACCTAACAATTTTTGTATAGTTTGCTTAGCTACAGGTAAATCTCTAGGATCACCAGGTCCGTTTGATAGCAAAATGCCATCAGGATTACATGCCATTATTTCTTCAAAAGAGCTAAATGCAGGCAATATGTGAATATCACAATCTCTACTCTTAAGAGAGCGAACGATATTGCTTTTAACTCCAAAGTCCAGAAGAGCAACTTTTTTTCCAGAACCCGGCACATGTATATGAGTTTTTGAAGTAACCTCCATAACAAAATTTCTAGGAATTGCTTTGTAGGCTTCCAAGTTTCGGCGTAGTATATCAAGGTTTCCACATTCTGTAGAAATAATTCCATACATGCTTCCATATTTTCTTATGTGCTGAGTTAATGCCCTGGTATCAATACTTTTGATTCCAATTATATTGTGTTTTAAAAAGTATTGATTTGGATCAATTGTGTTTCTCCAATTGCTAGGAGTTGTGCATAGCTCCTTAACTATAAAGCCTTGTACGTGAGGCTTATAGGATTCGGTGTCAATTTCATTAAATCCGTAGTTGCCAATTAGTGGATAGGTCATAGTGACAATCTGACCATTATAGGATGGATCAGTGGCTATTTCCTGGTACCCAGTCATACTTGTATTAAATACAAGTTCTCCTGCTGTTTCGCCACTTTTACCGAAGCCTTCGCCTGAGAAATATGTTCCATCTTCGAGTAATAATACTGCTTTCATGTTTTTGCCTCCTAAAGTGCTTCGTTGATAGCTAATTTTAATGTTGAAATAAATTCATCAGCATCAGCTTGTGTAATAATAAGTGGTGGGAGTATTCTGAGTATATTTTCTCCCACATTTGCAATTAAGTATTTCTTTTCAAACATCTTTGTTTTAACAATAGGAGCGATAGATTTATGCAGTTCAATTCCAATCATTAATCCTGCAGCTCTTACCTCAGATATTACAGGGAGGGAACTGGAAGCTAGAATTTCCAATTGAGACTTAATATATTTACCAAGGCTTTCAGCATTTTCAGGAAGATGCTCGTCTTTCATTATTTTCATAACAGCTAAACCTGCTGTACAAGCCAGTGGATTACCTCCAAAGGTAGAACCATGCTCTCCCGGCGTAAATGCTTCTGCTACATGATCTTTAGCGCATACTGCTCCGATAGGAATTCCTCCACCTAGTGCTTTTGCTAAAGTAAATATATCGGGCTCGATATCATAATTTTGGTATCCAAAAAGCTTACCAGTTCTGCCAACACCAGTCTGAACCTCATCAAAAATAAGAAGCAATTTTTTTTCATCGCATAGTTTTCTTACATTTTGCAAGTACTCATGATCACATGGATATACACCGCTTTCTCCTTGTACAGGCTCAAGCATAATAGCACAGGTGTTTTCAGTAATTGCAGCTTCTAAAGCAGCAAAATCATTAATAGGTACTTTCTTAAAACCAGCAGTAAGTGGCTCAAAAGGTTTTGAATACTTCTCTTGTCCTGTTGCACTAAGAGTTGTAATAGTTCTTCCATGAAATGATTTTTGTAAAGTGATTATTTCGAACTTTTCTGGGCTTCCTTGTTTTTTAAAGTAAATTCTAGCTAGCTTAATAGCACCTTCATTTGCTTCAGCACCGCTATTGGCGAAGAAAATTTTATCTGCGCATGAGCTTTCAACTAGTTCTTTTGCCAAAAGAGCCTGTGATTCAATATAATAAAGGTTTGAGCAGTGTATTAGGCTAGAAACCTGTTTAGTAACCATATCAATGAAGGTAGGGTGTGCATAGCCGATAGAATTAACAGCAATACCTGCAAAAAAATCTGTATATTTTTCACCGTCAGTGCTCCAAAGATTGATTCCTTCACCTTTTGTAAAGGCTACAGGTATTCTGTTACCAAAAGTATTCATATAATATTTTTTATCAGTATCCTGAATTTCGTTCAAAAACATAAAATCACTCCTTTTAAAATACTTAAATTCAATTACTAACGACTTAAAATCTATTATCTAGAGAATGCTTTGTTTTACGATTGAATCGCTATTGAATTTAGTAAAAAATACGATAATATATAATTTATAATTATACATTATCGTGTATAAAGATGCAATACAAATAGTATTTTTATCCTAATTCATAGACGTTTAAATTACGTATGTACTATTAGTGGTGCTATATCAAGGCTTTTCAGACTGGTAACTAAATATAATGATAGAATAAATTAACCAAAGTTATGCGTATTTTAATACAGAGCTTCTTTCTCGTGATATAATTTTTTCTCTTTCATTATCATTGTACCAATACCCTTGTTTGTGAATATTTCAAGCAGGATACAATGAGGAATTCTACCGTCTAAAATATGAGTTCTGCCAACTCCTTTTTCAAGAGCATCCACGCAACCAAGAACTTTTGGAATCATACCACCGTCTATAACTTTGTTGTTGATAAGCTCATGCACCTCATCAATAGTCAGAGCTGGTATTATTGAATCACCATCCTTTGAAGCTTTTACTCCTTCAACGTCGGTGAGAAGCATTAGCTTTTCAGCTTTTAATGCTGCGGCGATTTCACCTGCAACTGTATCCGCATTAATATTGTAGCTTTCACCGTCTGGGCCAACGCCTATTGGAGCGACAACAGGGATATACTCATCTTTTGATATTAGTTCTAATACTTTTGAATTAATTTTTGTAATATTTCCAACATACCCTATATCTTTCATTTCACCATCTAGTTCAGTTTTATACTGCTCACATTCTATAAGCTTGCCGTCAATTCCACATAAACCGATAGCCTTACCGCCTTTATGGTTTAGCATCGAAACAATTTGCTTATTAGTTTTGCCAACTAAAACCATCTGAGCTACTTCCATAGTTTGTGAATCTGTTACCCTGAGTCCATTTATAAACTGACTCTTTATATCAAAAGCTTGCAGAGCCTTATTGATATCAGGACCTCCGCCGTGAACTAAGACAGGATTCATTCCTATATATTTTAGAAGTGTAATATCTTCCATTACGGAATTTTTTAGCTCATCATTAATCATCGCGTTTCCGCCGTACTTAATAACTACAGTTTTGCCATAGAGCTTTTGGATATATGGAAGAGCTTCTATAAGTATTTCAGCTTTTTTTATTTGATTTTCTAAATTCATAATTGCCTCCTGTAATCTAATACTTTAATAAAACTTTGTTAACTCTTTTAAGCTTTTTATATGATGTATAGATAAAATAATTTAGTCTCTTTTATACGTAAAATAATTTTATCTAATGTTTAGCAGTGTCAAAATTATAGACCAAAGTCTTCTTGAATTCCCAACATAATATTCATATTTTGAATAGCAGCGCCTGAAGAGCCTTTGCCTAAGTTGTCTAAAACTGATACAAGCATGATTTGTTCGTCGTTTCCAACAACATATATTTCTAAATAATTAGTATCATTTACTCTTGTTGCTCCTAAAAAGCTATTTGGATAGTCGTTTTCACAGCCTAGTGGCATAACCTTTATAAACTTTTCAGAACTATAATAATTCTGCATATATTCATGAATACTCTCTTTTGAATTTAAACCTGAAAGCAATCGTGTGTGTAATGGGACACATACTGACATACCTTTGTAATATGAGCTTATAACAGGGGAAAATAAAGGTGCGCAGCTTAGTTCGCTTATTTTAGTCATTTCAGGAATATGCTTGTGTGATAACCCTAAACCATAAAGCTGTGGGCTCTCAAATGGGTTGCCGTTTGGATCCTCGAATTCAGCAATACGTTTCTTACCGCCGCCACTATAACCGGAAATTCCGTAAGTTGTAACAGGATAATCTTTTGGAACAATTCCTCCAGCCACTAAAGGATACATTATGCTTATGAAACCAGTAGCATAGCAGCCTGGAACTGCTACTCTGCTTGAGCTTTTTACTTTGTTACGATGCTCCTTGCTTAATTCAGGCAATCCATATGCCCAATTAACATTAGTTCTATGGGCTGTACTTGCATCTATTACCTTTGTGGTTGGATTTTCTATTAGAGATACTGCTTCTATTGCGGCTGTGTCAGGAAGACAAAGGAAAACAATATCTGCATCGTTTATATATTTTTTTCTTTCATTAATATCTTTACGCTTATCCGAATCAATTTTAATTATATCTAAATCATTTCTTGATGCTAATCTCTCGTTAATCATTAAACCTGTAGTGCCTTCGCTTCCATCAACAAAAATCTTATATTTCATATTTACTCATTCCTTTCAATAGTAGAACAGTTATTTCTTCCCTATAAAAAATTATTGATATCAAATAATTTTATTATTTTCTGAATTTATTATTTTATAATTATACACTCGTATGCATAAAAATACAATATTGCTTAATATATATTTTTAAAATATATATTATAAAAGTGTAGTATACAAATGTACTAAAAGCTAAAAACCAATTTTGTTAAAAAGCGATATGGTTTGTACTAGTAATGAAGTGTATTATATTAAGTATAGAAATTGTATCGAAAATAACATTTAAATAATTTCGAGTATTTTAGGAGGTAAAAAATGGCTAGTTTAAAATTAAAAAATATTTATAAAAGATATTCAGGTGGAGTTACAGCTGTAAATGATTTCAATCTCGATATTGAACACAATGAATTTATTGTCTTTGTTGGTCCTTCTGGATGTGGTAAAACAACTACACTCAGAATGATTGCTGGTTTGGAAGAGATTACTGAAGGTGAATTGTATATAGGCGACAAACTAATGAATGATGTTGCACCAAAGGATAGAGATATTGCAATGGTTTTCCAAAACTATGCTTTGTATCCTCATATGACAGTTTTTGATAACATGGCTTTTGGTTTGAAATTAAGAAAGACACCAAAAGATGAAATCAAGAAGCGTGTACATGAAGCAGCAAAGATACTTGATATTGAGCATTTACTTGACAGAAAGCCAAAGGCTTTATCAGGTGGTCAGAGACAGAGAGTTGCGCTAGGTCGTGCTATAGTACGTGAACCTAAAGTATTCTTAATGGATGAGCCTCTTTCAAACTTGGATGCTAAGCTCAGAGTTCAGATGAGAACTGAGATTGGTAGATTACACAATAGACTTAATACAACATTTATATATGTAACGCATGACCAGACAGAAGCGTTAACAATGGGTACTAGAATCGTTGTTATGAAGGATGGTTATATCCAACAGGTTGATACACCAACTTCACTTTATGACAGACCAAACAACATGTTTGTTGCTACATTTATCGGTAGCCCACAAATGAATATAATCACTGCAAAACTTACTAAGCAAGGAAGCGATTTACACCTTGTATTTGGTAAGAATGATATTAAACTTCCAGAAGGAAAAGCTAAGAAGCTTGAAGGAACAGATTATATAGGTAAGGAAGTTTTAGTTGGTATCAGACCAGAACATATTCGTGATGAAGCTATGTACTTGGAGTCAATGCCAGATAGTGTTATTGAAGCAAAGGTTGACTTAGTTGAAATGCTTGGTGCTGAAACCTACCTATATTTGGTTGTTGAAGGTTCTGCTGGAGCAGTTACTGCAAGAGTTAATGCTAGATCAAAAACTAAGACTGGTGATGTTATCAAGGTTGCTATTGATGCAAATAAGATTCACTTGTTTGACAAAGAAACAGAACGTACAATTATTAATTAATAATTTTAATAAAAAAAGGAAAGCGCTTAGCTTTCCTTTTTTATTGCTTATTTTTATTAAGCTATTGAAAAAGTTACTAAAATAAATTTACAATATGTTATGTGGTAATAAAGGATGTTTTAGTGTATAATTCTATTTAGATTGTGGATTGTTATAGTAATGGATTCACATATTTTTTAGCAGGGGGCTTGATATGTCGGTAAAATTATTTCAGACGCTATCTGAAAAATATAGCGAAATTATAGGCAAAGAGATAGGTGTAACTGACGAGAGCGGGATTATTATAGCTCATTCTAATTTCCATAAAATAGGTGTGTTGGATAACAATGCCGTTGATTTCATACAAAAAAAGAACCACGACGAAGCAATAGAGGATAAAATATACTATAAGGTTATGATTAAAAATAAAGTGGAATTTGTAACTTTTGTAAAATCAACGGAAGCTCAAGACTTAAAGTACTTAGAGTTATTTACATTAAATATTCAAAATCTCAAGAGCTTTTATGATGAAAAATATGACAAAAATACATTTGTCAAGAATATAATAGTAGAAAACATTTTACCAGGTGATATTCTATTAAAAGCTAAGGAACTGCATATTGATTACAATTCGCTTAGGGTTGTATTCTTAATTAATGTTGCCAGTGAAAAAGATATTCATGTACATGAAGTAATTCAAAGCTTATTCCCAAATAAGAGTAAGGATTTTGTGATTATAATTGACAATGAAAATATAGTTCTGGTCAAAGAGGTTAAGAGTAAAGATGACTACAAAGATACCTCTAAAATTGCTAAAATAATTCTTGATACTCTTAATTCTGAGTTAATGGTAAAAGCTCAAATTGGTATAGGAACTATTATAAATAACCTAAAAGATATTACTAAATCATATAAAGAGGCACAAATGTCAATGATAATAGGTAATATTTTTAGTGGTGACCAGAAAGTTTATGACTATAACAACTTAGGCCTTGGAAGACTTATTTATCATATTCCAACAACATTATGTCAATTATTTTTAGATGAGGTCTTTCAAGATAAGTCTACTGAGCCATTGGACAACGAAACTATGCTCACAATTCAAAAGTTTTTTGAGAATAATTTAAATGTTAGTGAAACTGCAAGACAGCTGTACATTCATAGAAATACCTTAGTGTATAGGTTGGATAAAATAAAGAGATTGACAGGTCTAGAACTTACTAGTTTTGAAGATGCTGTTACTTTTAAAATTGCTGTTTTAGTTAGAAAATATTTGTCTAGTATAAATGGATAAGTTCACAATAGTAGCTATAAAAACTGATAAGGAGTTAATTGAAAAGTGGTAGAATTTATTAATGTCAGTAAAAGATATCCTAATGGAACTATTGCTTTAAAAGGAGTCAATTTAAAAATTAATAAGGGTGACTTTGCTTTCATAATAGGTTCAAGTGGTTCTGGAAAGTCAACTTTACTAAAACTTTTAATGAAAGAAGAAACTGCAACTGAGGGAGAAGTAATTGTAAACGGGTATCAACTATCAACCCTTCAGCGCAAGCAAATTCCATATTTGCGCCGTGGAATGGGTATGGTTTTTCAAGATTTTAGACTCTTGCCAAATAAAACCGTTTATGAAAATGTTGCATTTGCAATGGAGATAACTGAATGTCTTCCAAAAGAGATCCGCAGACAGGTACCTATGTCGCTTGCGTTAGTTGGCTTGAGCAGAAAAGCTAATGCATACCCTCATCAACTGTCGGGCGGTGAACAACAACGTGTCGCCATTGCCAGAGCTTTAGTAAATAGCCCGGCTTTACTAATTACAGACGAGCCTACGGGAAATTTAGATCCTGAGAATTCATGGGAAATTGTAAAACTTTTAACTGAGGTTAACCAAAGGGGAACTACGGTTGTTGTTGCTACCCATGAAAAAAGTATCGTTGATGCTATGAAGAAGCGAGTAATAGCCATTGATAAGGGACGTATAGTAAGAGATCAACAGAAAGGGCTTTATGGGGATGAAGATACGGAGTATAAAATATATTCTTAAAACGAGTTTTTTAAATGTTACCAGAAATAGACTTATGTCATTGGCATCTATTAGTGTAATAATTGCAGCTTTGATTTTATTTGGAGTGTTTTACTTAATATTAGTAAACTTAAACCATAATATAAATATATTATCACAGCAACCTACAATGCAGGTGTTTTGCCTTCCAGAACTTACAGATGAACAGGTTGATGCAGTTCAAACAGAGATTTCTAGTAACAAGTATGTAGAAAAGTTTACTACTGTCTCTAAGAAAGAGGCTTTTGAGCAGTTAAAAAAATACCTTGATGATAATAAGACGGAAGACGGCGGAGCAGATATTTTAGAGGGATATGATGAGAGCTTTCTAAATGTTTCTTTCGTTGTTAAGGTTAAAAACCCTGAGAACAGCGATTTGGCTGCAAAGGAATTTCTTGCACTTCCAGGGGTACAAAATGTTGAATATTCACAGAAGACTATTGATGCAATTCAAAATATATCAAATTGGGTCAAGATAATTAGTACAATTTTAATTGGACTACTATTAGTAATATCATTATTTATTATATCTAATACCATTAAACTAACTGTTTTCGCTAGGCGCAAGGAAATCAATATTATGAAGTACATTGGTGCTACAGATTGGTTTATAAGATGGCCTTTTATTTATGAAGGGATTTTGATTGGCATTATTGGAGCAATAATAGCATTTATGCTAATTATGTATATATATAATCTGGCAGAACCTAGGCTGAGCAACGATTTAACATCATTTGGAGGTGGTTTCGCTACTGTTAAGTTTGGAACTGTTTGGGGTACATTAGCGTTAATTTATACAGGAATTAGTGCAGTTATAGGTGCGGCAGGAAGTGCTATGTCAATAAGGAAACATCTTAAAGTATAATGTGGGTTTTAGTTTTTATTTTGGATTTTTATACTAAGGACAAAAAGGGGAGGGTAAAATGAAGAAAAGATTATCTGTGTTAATGGTAGTTGTATACATATTTTCTTGCATTATTATACCTGTAAATGCAACATCAAAATTGCAAAGCGCAAAGAATGAACAACAACAAGTAAATAGTAAAATAAATCAGTTGGCAAAAGAAAAAAAAGCGCTACAAAGTGAGATAAAGCAAAAGACTGCTGATGTAAAGAAGCTTCAGGCTGATGCTGAAAAAACTAAGAATACTCAACGGCAAAGGTCAAAAGAGATTTCAAAAGTGAAAGCTGATATAGAACTTATCAATAAAGAAATAGATGCTATAGAAAAGGATTATGAATATAAGACTGAGCTATTTAAAACAAGAATGAGGGTTATGTATCAGAATATGAACAAATCTCCATTAGAAGTTTTTATTGAATCCAAAAGCTTCAGCGAATTTTTTTCTAGAACTGAGCTTATGTCCTTGGTTAAAAAGAATGATGAAAAGTTAATAAAGGAGATTGCGTTAGGTAAAGAAAATGCAGATGTAGAAAAACAGGAAAAACTTAATGAACTAGAGAAAAAAGTAGTACAGCTAGAGCAACTTAATGCTAAGGCTTCTGATATTAAAGCTTCAAGAGCAGAAATAGAATCCGATATTGAGGAACAGAAAATTAGGCTAAAGGAAGCTGAGAAGAGAGAAGATGAAATGATTGCTCTATCAAAAGAGCTTCAAAGTAAAATAGCTCAACTACAGGATAAGACTGCTAAATATGCTGGTGGTATTATGAAGTGGCCTACTCCTGGATATACTGGTATTTCCTCACCATATGGATACAGAATTCATCCAGTTTATAAAGTAAGAAAATTCCATGCGGGAATTGATATTAATGCTCCTTCAGGAGCTAAAATAGTTGCTACAAATAGTGGCAGAGTAATTTTAGCAGGTTGGAATGGTGGATATGGGAATTGTATTATAATAGATCATGGAGATGGCATAGCTACATTATATGGACATCAAAGTGCATTACTTGTTAGTGTTGGAGATAAAGTTAATAAGGGAGATATCATTGGAAAGGTCGGAAGTACTGGACTGTCAACAGGACCTCATTTGCATTTTGAAGTTAGAGTAAATGGCGAAACAAAGAATCCGATGAGTTATTATACTTAAAGTTGAGTATAGTTAAAAAAATATCATATTAAATTGATAAATTTAAGCCCGCATAAAAAATGCGGGTTTATTATTGCAACTTTAAGCATATCAATATATATGATACTTATTTAATTAACTTAGCGATTGGCATAATACTATTTCGTATTTAAAAATGTAATACCACATTTTTAAATACGAAATAGTATAAGATTAAGCTAAGCGGAATTAAAATATAATATCTATATCTAAGTTTTTCAATATTAATTACTAACGTGATATTAAGTATAAGAATATAAATCTTAATTAAAAGTTTAAATAAAAATAAGAGGTGAATTATTTTGGATTATGAAAATAAGAAGTTAGATTCTAAATATCCAATAGGTATTATTGCAATGACAGCTGTAATCTCTTTTACAGTATGTGCTTTATTTTTTATGGCGTTAGGTTACTTTTCAGGTAGTTATTCGTTATCTTTCAAAAAAGATAGTGTAAGCAGGGAGACCATTAAAAAATTTAATGAGGCTAGAAGTATTCTCCAAGGCAGGTATTATGAAGATGTTGACACAAACAAGCTTATAGAAGGTGCAATTACTGGCATGGCTGATTCTCTCAAAGATCCTTATACGGTTTATTATGATAAGGAACAAATGAAGTGGTTTATGGATATGCAAAAAAATACTGAGAATGAGTATGTAGGTGTTGGATTACCAATAATACTTGATAAAAATGGGATAGCCACTGTGCTAGAACCATATGATGATTCACCTGCAAAAGCCGCTGGAATTAAGCAGGGCGACAAAATACTAAAGATTGATGGTAAAGACATAACTAGCATTAAAGACGATTCTCTTATAGCTAGTATGATTAAAGGTGAGGAAAATACAGAAACTGTATTGACGATATATAGACAGTCGCAGCATAGTACAATGGATGTTACAGTTGTTAGAAAGAAGATTGTTGCAAAAATAAATATTAGAAGTGAGATGATAGATGGTAACATCGCATATATAAAACTAAAAATGTTTGATGAAAATATAAGCAAAAATTTTATTAGTCAAGTAAATAAGTTTGTTAATGACGGAGCAAAATCGCTAATAATTGATGTTAGAGACAATCCGGGTGGATTGTACAAAGAAGTTGTTGAATTAGCAGACAGAATTCTGCCAAAGGGAACAATTGTTTATACTGAAGATAGAAATGGTAAAAAAGAGATAGAACCATCAGATGATAAAGCACTAGATATACCTATTGTAGTCTTAACTAATGGAAATAGTGCTAGTGCATCAGAAATACTTGCTGGTGCTATTAAAGATTTCAAAAAGGGAACACTTATTGGAACGAAAACCTTTGGGAAGGGTTTGGTTCAATCAACATATGGCTTTGGTGATGGAACAGGGTTAAAGGTAACTATAGCTAGGTATTTTACTCCGGCAGGTATATGCATCCAGGGAGATGGTATAAAGCCTGATATAGAGGTTAAACTCGATGATAAGTATAAAGATACATCTGTTTCGGCTATTCCGCGAGAAGACGATTTACAGCTTCAGAAGGCTATTGAGGTGTTAACAAATAAATAATATGAATTTGAGGTATAATTTTTGATTTTTAGCCACATAATACCAATTAGATATTTATTTCTTAGAAATCTAATTTATTCCTTATGGCTTGATAGCAATGAGGAATAAATTTTTACCTTAAATTAGGGGTATAACAGATTATTGAGGTTATGTCTGAACTAAATTATAAAAACTGTAGGGAGGTGCTTAATCCATGTCATTGGTTTTATCCGATGTAAATTGTCGCGATATCAGCTCTTTAAAGAAATAAGCGACGGTAAAAACGCTGGATAAACGATTTCTAATTTTCACATTAAGTTGGATGTTTTCAGATGAAAAAATTCTATTTGGAGTCGATACTCTATTTGAAGTCAAAAACTACATTTTGAAATTGATAAATTCATTTGAAGTCAAGAACTTCATTTAAAGCCGAGGATTTCATCTTGAGTCAAGAACTCTGTTTGAAGTCAGAAAACTCAGTTAACATAAAAAATGGCATGGGAACTAATATGGATGAAAATGAGAAGGTAAAATACGAGATTGCTCGTGAACTTGGTTTGATAGAGAAGGTTATGAAGGATGGCTGGAAAAGCTTAAGTCCAAAAGAAACAGGTAGAATTGGTGGATTAGTAAATAAAAGAAAGAAAGCTCAAATACAAGAAAGCCAGCAGATTTGATTTGCTGGCTTTTAATCTGAAAAAATAATATTGTAGTAATTTTATATATTTAAAATTATAAAAAAGTGATATATTATTATAGGCTACATTTATTAAGTGTAGCATTTTTATTGAAAAAACCATGACAAGGGGTTTTGAGTACCTTGTACAATAGTTGGAATAAGGATGTGTGCAATATATATAATAATTTTGCGTATGTATATGATAAGTTAACTCTTGATATAGATTATAAGAAATGGGCAGATTATGTTGAAAGTATATTGGCAAAGAATAAGGCCAAGGCTTCAATGATATTAGAACTGGGTTGTGGGACAGGCAGTTTTGGTATTGAAATGGCTAGACGCGATTATGAGATGATATGTTTGGATTTATCAACCGAAATGCTAGACTGTGCTACTGAAAAAGCCAAGAAGGAAGGGCTTGATATACTATTCCTTAATCAGGATATGTGTAATTTTGAGCTATATGGTACTGTAGATGTAATAGTATGTTTACTTGATAGCTTTAACTATCTAACAAAAGTATCTCAGGTACAAAAACTATTTAAGCTGGTTTGTAATTATTTAAATCCGAATGGATTATTTATTTTCGATATTAACACACAGTACAAATTTGAAAACATTTTATCAGATAATTTGTATTATGAAATTGGTGATGATATTACATATATTTGGGAGAATGAGTATAATAATAAAACAAAAATTGCCAGATTTGATTTAACATTTTTTGTGAAAAGTGGTATAACTTATGAAAGATTTGATGAAACACACTTTGAGAGAGCATATTCTCATGATGAAATAATGGAGTTCATTAAAGACTCAGATTTAGAATGTTTATCTGTATATGATGAACTAAAATTGAGAAAACCATCAGAAAAAAGTAAAAGAAGTTTCTATATATGCAAAAAAAATTTGTCTAATTACTAGATTATTTTTACAGGTTTAATTGCTGAAAAATAAGGAAAAATAGCTAATAAAGCGTTATATGATTATTTTTTTTAGTGTCATATAGACAAGAAGAAAATAAATTCATTTGACAGTTAGCAAGATATATGTTAAACTTCTATATGTTGTTAAATGAACGCGAAAATATCGCGTAATAAGTTTAGTTATATTTCAGGAGGAATTGAACAATGGAAAAGGGAAGAGTTAAATGGTTTAATGCTGAAAAAGGCTTTGGATTTATCGAAAGAGATGGCGGAAATGACGTATTTGTACATTTCTCAGCAATCACAATGGATGGATACAAAACACTTGAGGAAGGCTCAGAAGTAGTATTTGATGTTGTTGAAGGAGCTAAAGGTCCTCAGGCTGCAAACGTTCAGAGAGCATAATTAATGCTTTAACTATATACTGAAGTAGCCATTAATACCCCGATATATTATATATATCGGGGTTTTCAATATTTCTAAAGAAAAGGAATGTAAGAAATGTAATTAATAAACAGAATTCAATATGCATAAGGGGAATATAAGGTTGAAAGAAATTAAAAAAATAAAAAAAGGAGGTGCCGAGTCCATGTCATTTCTTTCATGTGGTTTTGTGTAGAATGCGGGACATGGACATAATAATGAATGACTACATCATACGAGTAACAGCAGCAGAAGGAACAGTACGTGCTTTTGCGGCAGTATCTACTAATCTTGTAGAAAAAGCAAGAGAGGTACATGGACTATCACCAATTGCTACAGCTGCATTAGGTAGAACACTTACGGCAGCTGGAATGATGTCGAAGATGTTAAAAGGTGAAAAAGACAAGCTTACAATTCAAATTAAGGGAGATGGTCCACTTGGAGGAATAGTGGTAGCATCAGACTCGAATGCGAATGTAAGAGGTTACGTAAATAATCCAGTTGTAGATTTACCTCTGAATGAACGTGGTAAATTGGATATACGAACGGCTGTGGGTTACGGATATATAAATGTTATTAAGGATATGGGTCTTAAAGAGCCATATATCGGATTTTCTGATTTAGTTTCTGGTGAAATAGCTGATGATTTAACGTATTACTTTGCTACATCAGAACAAGTGCCATCAACGGTTTCTTTAGGAGTATTAGTAGATGCAAGTGGTGTTAAAGCGGCAGGTGGATTTATTGTTCAGCTTATGCCTGGAACTGACGAGGAGACTGTTGAAAAGCTCGAGGAACGATTAATAGGGTTTCCTCCTATATCTAAGCTTCTATCAGAAGGAACAACGCCAGAAGAGGTTTTAAAGCGTTTATTGGACGGCATGAATCCTAAAGTTATTGAAAAGGTTCCTTGTAGTTTTGTATGTAACTGTTCAAGGGATAGAATGGAGAGAAACTTAATTAGTATTGGAAAGGATGATTTGCTCGAAATACTTCAAGATGGTAAAGGTGCTGAGCTACAATGCCACTTCTGCAATACAAAATATAACTTTACTCATGAAGATTTAGAAGAGCTTATTAAAGGGCTTCAAACATAAAAAATAAAATGAAATTGTGAGATTTATTAAGCATCTGTGAGTATCGTTAAGTATAATAAAAATATTTTTGAAAAATTGTTAAAAAAGCTGTTGACTTTAATAACATTGTCTTGTATACTATCAATTGTCGCTCACGGAGTTAAGCCTTGGGAGCTTAGCTCAGCTGGGAGAGCATCTGCCTTACAAGCAGAGGGTCATAGGTTCGAGCCCTATAGTTCCCACCATTCTCCGTGAAAGACATACAAATTGGCCCGGTAGTTCAGTTGGTTAGAATGCCAGCCTGTCACGCTGGAGGTCGACGGTTCGAGCCCGTTCCGGGTCGCCAATTTGCCCAGATAGCTCAGTCGGTAGAGCAGGGGACTGAAA